>JAFTUD010000031.1 GCA_017466455.1 Clostridia bacterium | reverse complement strand
GCGCGAGACCGACATTAAGAGTAAATCCTAACGACAACATTTATTTTAATTTAATATTCTTCGGTAGCTCAGTCGGTAGAGCGCATGACTGTTAATCATGATGTCACAGGTTCAAGCCCTGTCCGGAGAGCCAACAAACAAAACCACCCAATCGGGTGGTTTTTGTTTGTTCTTTCTTAGCATTTCACAGGGCTTGAAGCGGTAGCGGTGTTGAATGACAGTTCGGGGAACTGTCAGATCCGCGTACGGACCGAGCCCGCAGGCGAGACCCAGCCCTGTCCGGAGAGCCACATAAATTAGCACATTTGTCTAAACGATAAATGTGCTAATTTTCTGCATTTTTAGGGGTTTTTATGCTTATTTTGGGCCAAGAAAGCCTTATAAAACAAAAATCAAAGGAAAATCAACTAAAATAGGTTGTCTATATTTCAAAAAATAGCGATTGACTTTTTTGATAACTGAACCTAGTTAACTCCAAAATTTTACACTCCCAGGACGGGATTTGAACAAAAAGAGACGTGTGTAAATCTAAAAATATGATTGCTATTCAATAGATTTTGTGATATAATAATTTAAAAAATATACTTTATGGAGATGAATGAGGATGAATAATTTTGCAGTAGGAATAAAACTGGAAACAAAACTTGTTGGTTCTATACAAGGAGACTTTTACATCCCTTCGTATCAACGAGGATACCGCTGGGGTAAGGATGAAGTTTCGCGCCTTTTAGATGATATTTACTCAAACGGTAACAACAATTATTGTCTACAGCCTGTTGTGGTTAAAAGAGATAACAACAGATTTGAATTGATTGACGGACAGCAGAGATTAACAACCCTCTTCATTTTGCTGCAGTATATTAAGAAGGAATTCAAACCTCGAATTGATTTGAAATATAGCCTTACGTATGAAACTCGTTTGAATTCTGCTACGTTTTTGCAGAATATCGATTCGGATCAGGCAGACGAAAACATTGACTTCTTCTATATCGCGCAAGCATATCAAACAATTGATGAGTGGTTTAGAAAACAACCCAATGACGTCGTTGCTGCTGATGATGTGTATGGCTCCCTCGTTAAGCACGTTAAGATCATCTGGTATGAGGTAGGAGAAGATGAGGACGCTATTGGGCTCTTTACTCGTCTGAATATTGGTAAAATCCCGTTGACAAGTGCTGAGCTCGTTAAAGCTATGTTCTTAAGCCGCGATAATTCCAAAACGATGACTCGCGAAAAGCAGGAAGAAATCGCGCTTCAGTGGGATAACATTGAAAAAGAACTGCACAATAGCAGCTTTTGGGGCTTCTTGTCCGATAAGGATTACCAAACTAGAATCGATCTGATATTGAATCTTATAGCCAACAAGCCTTCGAACAACAAAGATAAGTATTTCACATTCTTTTATTTTGACGTTCTAAGAAGCGATTTGGATTCCATTTGGAAAAAGATTCAGCATACTTTTCTCATATTGAAGGATTGGTATGAGGATCATAATCTCTATCACAAAATTGGCTATTTAATTGCATCTAAAGATGCGAATTGGACGTTGCAAAAAATCTTTTCTGCATCCGTTGGAAAAACAAAGACAGACTTTGCTAAACTTCTTGACGGTGCTATTGCAGAAACCATCAAGCTCAAGAACTCAAATTATGCCGATCTGGATTACAACAAAGCGTATGACTACGCACGTATTAGCAGACTCTTGCTCCTGTATAACGTAGAAACCGTTCGCATCATTGAAGGACAGTCTCAAAGATTCCCGTTTGATCAATTCAAGAGTACTAAGGGCGGCGCTTGGAGCTTAGAGCATATCCATGCTCAGCAATCACAAGGTATGCAGAAACAAGAACAGTGGAAAATGTGGTTGGAATTGCATATTCCTTCCGTGCTGTCGCTTCAAATTGATTCTGCAGACTTAGTAGCTCGTATGAAGGATGCCATTGCTAAGGAAAAGCTTGAACGTACAGAATTTGAAGACATCCAGGAAGAAGTTGTTGCCTTGTTGTCTGCAGAAGGAAATATGGAGTTCTTACATTCCATTGCTAATTTAGCATTACTCAGAACAAGAAACAACGCAGCTCTCAACAATTCTACATTTGACGTTAAAAGAAACGAAATCATTAGGATGGACAAAGAGGGTGAGTATATTCCGTTCTGCACAAGAATGGTATTCTTAAAGTATTATACTCCTTCTGCAGATAATCAGCTTCATTTTTGGGGACAGGCTGACAGAGTGGCGTATGTTAATGACATCAATAGAGTTCTCGAAAAATATCTTGGAAGCAATTTGATTTTGCTTGAAAAGGAGGCTGAATAATGAATACTGCTTTGCACACATTTATGGATATATTTACCGCCGATTTTGCAATCGACGAGGATGCAAATGTTCGACTTAGGAAGATTGTTATTCCGATTATCCAGCGCGACTACGCACAAGGAAGAACTGATGCAGATATTCAGAGAGTTCGCAAACGCTTTCTTAATTCCTTGCACAAAGCAATAACAGAAAGCAATATCACGCTTGATTTCGTATATGGAGATATAGACAAAGACGGAGTAATGACTCCTCTTGATGGTCAGCAACGTCTTACCACTCTCTTCCTTCTGCACTATTATGCAGCTAAGAAAGAAGGAATTGCAAAAGAAGAGTATGCCTTCTTGCATAATTTCAGTTATGAGACTCGATATAGTGCGAGAGATTTCTGCGACTATTTAGTGGAACATCACGAGCCGTCCTTTACTATGACGCTTTCTGAGGAAATCAAGGATCAAGCATGGTTCCCCTTGGAATGGAAAAAGGATCCTACGATCAGTTCAATGCTCGTTATGCTTGATGCAATTGCAGAAGTGTTCAAAGATACGGACACCATTTGGGATAGATTAAAGGGGGGTGCGATATCGTTCTACTTCCTCCCCATCAAAGATATGGGACTTACCGATGAGCTATATATCAAAATGAACTCTCGTGGTAAGCCATTAACCCAGTTTGAACACTTCAAAGCGGAACTTGAGCACGGTCTTCGTGAGGTTGATGAGAACATTTCAAAACGCATAATGCGTAAGATAGACATCACTTGGACAGATATGCTTTGGCAATATCGTGGAGAGGATAACGTCATAGATGATGAGTTTCTCAGATATTTCAGGTTTGTTTGTGATATAATTTGTTATCAGAGTGGTGGGACCACTCAAGGAAAGCAAGCAGACGAATTTGACTTGCAAAAAGAGTACTTTTCGAAAGCCGCACCCAATGTGGTAAAAAACATTGAACAGTTGGAGAGCTTCTTTGACTGCTGGTGCAATCTGGGAGGCGAAACCCCGTCAGAATTTATTAAGCGCTTCATCTCCTACCGTCACGAAGTAGGAAAGATTAGGATTGAACAGCGCTACGACCTTGACATATTTAAGAATTGTCTGAAAAGTTATTCTGATGTATCTGGAAACGGAAATAGAAGCTTCCCGTTGAATAGAATCATTCTTCTCTTCGCAATTGTCACATATCTGCAGAACAGATCCACAGTGACAGAAGCTGAATTTGCACGCCGATTGAGAATCGTTAATAACCTCACTTTGAATTCCGAAGATGAGATAAGTGATAGCGAATACAGAACCAGTGGTAATAGAATGCCGGCAATTCTTAAACAAGTTGAAATTTTGATACTTACCGGTGTTGTCGATCTTAGTATTGATAAGTCTTTGAATGCCTTCCAACTTCAAGAAGAAGCAGAAAAAATTGATTGGATGGTTTCTAACCCCCAGCATGCTGATGCGCTGTTTGAACTGGAAGACCACGAATTGCTTCAGGGACAGATTGCAATTGTCGGTTTGGAGCATCCAGAATATTTTTCTCGTTTTACGGATCTGTTCAAGTGCAAGCGCGACTTGATAGATTGCGCCATGATGAGCTTTGGTATGTATGCACAGCAAGAAAAAGGGTGGAGATATCAGCTTGGTTGCAAAGCTACTAATGCCAAGCCATGGAGAACCTTATTTCACAAGAGTTCCAACAAAGGATTTGATGTTACTAAGAATGTTCTTGCCCAAGTTCTTGATACAAGCAGTCCTATAAACGATGTTTATCTTAGCACACTTGCAAATGATTACGTTACATCGTGCGAAACCGCCTCGGTGTTTGATATCAAGTATTATTATATCAAATATTCCTTGTTCCGCCCTGGTTATTATGGAAAGTACACTTGGGAAGATCTTCTAAACAAGCCGTATGACATGGCTGTAATGCTCACCGAAACGAAATGGTCTGAAAATACATATCAGCCCTTTCTCAAGGCAGTCGATGATAAACGCATTTCTCGCGAGCACTGTGGTCAGAGAATCATTTTTGATGATAGATATCTTAAGTGCGAGAACGATGCTTTCGTTGTTCGCCTCACTTCAAATAATGCGGAAATTTATAGACTGCCAATTGTTCAGAACGATTTTGGAATAGATGTCGAGGATCGCATTATTAAAATGAAGTCGATTTATCAAGATATTTTAACAGGAAAAATTGCTGCAAATTCTACTTTGGTTAATGATGGTTTTGAAGGTTAAGTCAGTTTAAATATGTAAGATTTTGACTTTTTGTAAATGCAACCCTTAAAAATGGGGTAAAAATTGACTTTTTACGCAACTAACACATAAAACAAAAGCATCTCAATCGAGATGCTTTTTGTTTTATCACTTTCGTATATGACTTTAATGTGTGTCACCAAGACTAACTGTTATGCCTTGACCAACTGAGGCTCGCTATAGCGAGCGCTCAGCGGTAGAGTGACGACCGACACAAAACGTTGATAATCAGAAAGAAGCGACTTTATAAGGGCGTTTGGAATACTTATGCGCTATGCGATAATAAAGAAATCCCTCTACGAGGTAAAGAACCATAACCTTGCAAGATGTATAAATGATAAATATATAAGAATGTTCATCGACGGCACAGCCGAGCCCGATAAAATCAAGGAAACGCTAATTAGCGCATGCTCCTTTATGGAGACAATAAGGCTAAAGCAAGACCCCACCTCGGAAAATGTGGTGCTTGTCCTGAAATACGAAAACGATATCCGCGCCCTTGCCACCGAAATAAAGAATAACCTTATAGACGGCACAGGCTACAAAACAAGCGGACAGTTTATCCCCTTTAACTAACAAAAAATATCGCCCTCGGGCGATATTTTTTTATTTTACATTTTCCTTAAATGATTTGATTATAAAGTCGGCGATAAGGCGCATGCCGTTTTCATTCGGGTGAAGGTCATCGTGAGTATTAGCGAAAAAGTTATCGCCACTCATTTCACTACCGTAAAAATCCGCAACGAAGTAGCCCTCGCCGGCTCCCTTAACCGCCCTTGCAATAGCGTTATTATATTCAACCGCAGGGTCAGGCGAGCGCATGCTCCTTCTTGGAAGATTAACACAGCAAACCCTCGCACGGGGATACTTTTCCTTGATGATAGCAAGCGTTTTTTCGTAGTCCGCAAAAAACTCATCAACACCAATATAATACCCGTAGTCGTTAATGCCCAAGAAAACAATAATATAATCGGGGTCAACGCCAGCATTATTTGAAAGCTCCCCCGCACGGTTAAGCCCCGAGGTCGGGTCGTCCTTGCCACAAAGCAAGCCCCCCGAGTGCGAGTTGTTTACGCATAGCTCCATTTCAAGCTCTCTTAGAAGTATACCCCAATAGGTGTTGCACGAAAGAAAAGGCATTTCGTAATGATATTTATTTTTGCGAATAGTGTAATTCGTAAGCTGAGCGTCTGAAATCCCCCTGTAAGTCGAAACACTGTCACCTAAAATAGAAAGATATTTCCCCTTAAACATAATCTACCTCTTATCCTTATCTAAAAAAATGGAATAAATATCGTCCTCAACATAGTCGGGGATAAGGCGAGCAATTCTATTTACATCTGAGGCGAGTAAAAGCTCACCGCCAGAGGCGTTTTTATCAAGCGCCAAAAATCCAAAGGTAGATAGCGGATGCTTCGTAATCACACGAGCCACCGCGCCCCTGTCCCCGTCATATTCCCTTAAAAGACTGCGTGCAAGCACACCGATCTTGTCCGCCTGAAGCTTCAGCTCGGCAAGCTTAAATTCATAGAATTTAAAAAGAGGAATTAGCGCTTCATTAGCGGAGCAAATCTTGTCAATATCATCGCTTTTCGCAAGAATCATTTCAATAGCATCTCTTTTGCTGACCGTATCCATAGTCTTGAGCCTGTGTAGCGCAAAATACTCGGGCGACTTGACCTTAACCCTGTGATAATCCTTGTCAACAACGACAAACCCCTCACTGTCAACGACATCACCCTGATTCAGCTCAATAGATGCCTTAATGCAGTCATTGAGCGAGCTTAGCGCAAAGGACCTCGGCTTCGGCATGCCGATATCAACCTCGGACTCTGCCCCTGTGATGTTGCTTCTTGTACCGATATGATAAAGCATCGGCATAGGATATTTGATAACAATTTCGGTCTCGGGACTGACAAGCTCAAAAATATATGTCGTGTCCTTGTCAAGCGTGTCAAACGGAATACTGCCAAAATTTTGAGTGCGACTGATAACATCGTAAAAGCACATACCGCTAAACGCGCTAAGCGGAGCCTGCTCGGCTCTTATAGTGCTGTTAGTGGAAAATTGCCATTTGCTTGCCCTTTTGTCAAACCAAAGCTTGATAATAGAGCCGTCAATCTTTTCAAGCACCCTCGCACTTGACCAATCAATCGTGTCGGCATAGCTCTCTGTATGGTTGCCAAACTTGCGAAACGGCCAACAAGCAACCTCAAGCGTGTCAAGGTCAATTATTATACCGCGCGCCTCTTGAACGACGGGATTTGAAAAGTCACAGCCGATGCCGTAATTGAAAATAGCTAAGTTTTCTTCCTTTTTAACCTTTATGAAAAGGTCATTTGTCATAATTTCTTCCCAATTTGAGGGATTTTGCGCAATAAAATTGCATATAATTGAATATCTGTTCATATGAAAATATGTTCCTTAATGAGCAGAAGCGTCTGCTTTATTTAATAATTCCAAATCGTTAATGAATTTTTCTCCATAAAGCGCAAGGTCACGCGCCCGTGCATTTTCACTGCATCGCCAAGCCTTCAAGGGACGCATGTGCGCTCCGATTAGCGCAGTATCATAAAGAATTTCATCAAATTCTTCTTTGCTCAAAGTCTTACCGCAACACATCTCGGTAATATATAAAAACGCGCTGTAATTTTCGTGATCGTAAAAGTGAGCATTCTCGCACGGCTCACCGCGGTAATTAAAGAATGTCTTTGAATATAGCTTGCCTATGTCGTGATACAGCGCAAGACGGCAAATCCTGTCACTATACCCGTTTTGAACGGCAAAATCGCGTGCCATCTCCATATGCCCGAAAAGGTCAAGAGTGTGATGCGGATTGTCTTGTGAAAATCCTTTTGTCATCTCAAACGGAAATTTATACTCCTCACGGGAGCAAAACGGAACGATCTCGTCCCAGCCCTCGGCATAAATAGGACATTCAAAACGCTTGAAAGTGTCTTCCATTACATCATCAGGCACACGACACACACCGCCTCGCCTCAAATTTCTTTCAAGGCAAACCTCTCTTGGCGCAAGGACCAAAATACACTTTTTGTGGCATGGAATGTTAGAAAAAAACGAAAGGAAACCGCGCCGTCTTTTCCTATTTAAGTTAGTAGCGTCAAAAAGCACATTACCGCCCGACAAAAGAGTTTCTCGCGCCTGTTCTTTAATGAGCGAAAAGACCGCATTATTAAGGGGGTCAAGCACTTCTTTGTTTTGCGGATACGCTTTACCGTCGAGCAGTTTTTGCCTTATTTCATCTGATGACAAAATGGTATATCCCTTTTCCCTATATTCCCTTGAAAGCGTGCTTTTACCGCTTGCGGGAATGCCCATAAGTAAAACAAGTTCAGCCAAAATATCCCCTCCTTTGAACAGTCTAATAAAATTGTATCATAAAGGCGAAAAAATATCAAGAGAAAACTATCTATTTACAAAGTGCGCACGATATGATAAAATAATAATAAGAGAGTGACGCATATCCGTCGAACATAAAGGAGAATTTATGAAGATAAGAACCGATTTTGTAACAAATTCGTCAAGCTCGAGCTTCGTTGCCGTAATATCAATAACTCTTAAAAACGGAGAAGAAATCTCGTTTGAAGCCGAAGGTGGGTCTATGGTTGACGGACCGAGCGAATATTTTTGCTCAAATCCGTATCTAACCGCAAGTCCACGCCAACTCGGAATGAGTAAAAGTGTTACAGAAATGATTGAACTTCTTGAAAACAGTGTTTTTGACGATTCGAGAAAGGCACTTAAAGATTTGTTGGAAGATGACTGTGATGAGCTTGGTCCACAGCACTTCATCAGTGCGATAAGAGAGAAAATTACCGATATGGACGATATTGAGATGATTGAGATAAGCACCGACCTTGTAGGACTTGGAAATAACGAGTTTTCGCAGTCGTATCAATACATTCCCGAAGATGATGATTATAGCGCACATTTTAAAGGAAAACTCTACCCTGTGTTTGGAATTGAGGGCGCACTCGCCTTTGACGATATTGAAAATTGCCGAATTTTCACAGGCTCATATATAGCAAACGGTGAAAAGAAAAAGACCGTTAGCGTCGATAATGACGGATTTGTCGGCGGTAACAATGTCGTGCTAAAATATATAGGTAGCAAAAAGACCGTTTCGCTCCCTAAGGATTGCATAGCAATAGGACCGTATGCTTTTGCGGGAAAAAATGTAAGGGAAGTCGTTTTAAACGAAGGGCTTAAAGTGATAAGCGATAGAGCCTTTTACGGTTGCGACAAACTTGAAAAAATCGTCATTCCAAAGAGTGTGCGACAAATACAGCCCCGAACATTTAGCGGTTGCACCTCGCTCAAATCGGTAGAAATCCACGAGGGAGTGCGAGTAATTCACGATAACGCCTTTGAGGGCTGTCATAATCTCACTATCCGTACGAAAAGGCGCACCTGTGCCGATGAATTTGCTTACGAGCATAAAATAAGGGTTGAATACGAGGACTGAAGCACAACAGTTAAATTGCACAAAAAACGGCGGAATTTTTTACAAAATTTTTTGAAATTTTCTTGCATAAAAATATTGAAATTTCAAGATATATGTGCTATTATTATTTTATTAAATGCAAATGAAAAAAGGGGTATTTTCTATGAAAAAGGTTTATGAAGGAAAAACAAAGGATGTCTATCAGCTTGAGAACGGCAATGTTCTTTTGAAGTTCAAGGACGATTGCACAGGCAAGGACGGAGTATTTGATCCGGGTGAAAACTCGGTTGGCTTGACCATTGAGGGAATCGGTAAGGCTAACCTTAGAACATCCGTTTATTACTTTGACCTACTCAAGAAGGCAGGCATCAAAACACACTATGTAAACGCAGATGTTGACAACGCTACAATGGAGGTTCTTCCTGCTGAGTGCTTTGGTAAGGCACAGGGCGGAAACGGACTTGAGGTTATTTGCCGTCTTGTTGCAACGGGTAGCTTTATCCGCAGATACGGCGAATATATTAAGGACGGAACACCACTTGAGGGCGGATATGTTGAATGTACCTTCAAGAATGATGCAAAGGGCGACCCGCTTGTAACAGGCGAGGGACTTAGCGCACTTAAGGTTATGACTCCCGAGATGTTTGAGAGCATGAAGAAGCAGACACTTGCTATCACAAAGATAGTAGCTGACGACCTTAAGACAATCGGACTTGACCTTTGGGATATCAAGTTTGAGTTCGGCTATAACAACGGTGAGGTTATCCTCATTGATGAGATTGCATCTGGAAATATGCGAGTTTATAAGGGCAACACAATCGTTGATCCTGTTGAGCTCACAAAGCTCATTCTTGACAGATAAGGTCACACAGCAAGCGCTTTACATAGGCGCTTGCTTTTTTTATTGCATATAATCGCTTGCCGTGATATTCTATTTCCTCGGGCAGGCAATAAAATATAACAGAAAGGAGAGGACACATTATGGCGCAAAATCTTAAAATTTTTGCCGAAAGAGTGGACGGAGTGACGCTTAATCAAATATATACTATCATGGCACAGCCCCCGTTCATAAATGAAAAAATCCGAATTATGCCCGATACCCACATCGGCACGGGCTGTGTTGTGGGCTTTACCGCAACAATGGGCGATAAGGTCATTCCGAACATAATAGGCGTTGACATCGGCTGCGGAATGCTCACAGTCCCGCTTGGGAAAATTGAGCCCGACCTTAAGGCGCTTGATGAGTTCATAATCAAGACAATTCCCACAGGCGGAAATCTTCGCGCCGAGTATGGCGAAATTGACCTTGTAAAAAGACTGAAATGCTTCAAGGAGCTTGATGACCTTGACCGTGTTTATCGCTCCCTCGGCACACTCGGTGGCGGAAATCATTTTATAGAGCTTGATAAGGACGATGAGGGCAATAAATACCTGATTATTCACACAGGGTCGCGCAATTTGGGGCTTCAGGTGGCTAAAATTTATCAAAAAAAGGCGGTTTTGGCGTGCAAAAGCTCAGCCGATAAGGCAAGACAGGAGGCGCACGACCGACTGATGGCGCAGGGCAGGGTCGAGGAGCTTCATGGCGAGTATGAGGCGATAACTAAAAAATATGCCGAAAGGACAAAGGCGCCTGCCGATTTTTGCTATTTTGAGGGCGCGGAGTGCGAGGGCTATTTGCACGATATGAGAATATGTCAGGAGTTTGCATCAAGAAACCGCAAGAAAATTGCCGATGACATTTTGAAGCACCTTGGCGTGTTCAAGACACCGCAGGCATTTGAAACAATGCACAACTTCATTGATGACGACGGAATAATCCGTAAGGGCGCAATTCCCGCACACAGGGGTCAGCTTGTGCTTATTCCGATGAATATGCGTGACGGGTGTATTATCGCGCTCGGCAAGGGCAATGAGGACTGGAACTGCTCCGCCCCGCACGGCGCAGGCAGACTGTTTAGCCGTACCGAGGCAAAGGAGCTGTTTACCGAGCAGGAGTATAAGGACACAATGCAGGGCATCTATACAACGAGCGTAAATCTATCTACAATAGATGAAAGCCCAATGGCGTATAAGCCAATGGATGAAATTATGCGTCTGATTTCCCCCACCGTGCAGATCACTAAAATAATCAAGCCGATTTACAATCTGAAGCATGCGAAAAGGTGACAAAATCAACCACATCTCCCGCCAAAACGATGTTTTTTCACAATTATATTGAATTTTTGACATATTTGTGCTAAAATAGATAAAAATGACACTTGAATAGAGTGGGAGAGAAAATGAGCCGTAAAAGACAAAGCAGATTTCTTTACAGAATCACAAAAATCGCAGCATGGTTTTACGCCAAGGCTGTTTTCAAGCGCAAAATGCGCAGAAATGAGATAAAGGGTAAAAAGGGACCGTTTGTAATAATCGCAAACCACCAAGCCGCCCTTGACTTTGTAAACCTTATCGGCGCAAGCCAAAGGCTTATGACCTTCGTTGTCAGCGATTCCTTCTATAATACCCTACCCGTAAAGGGAATAATGACAAAAATCAAGGTTATTCCAAAGCAACAGTTCCAAACAACCGTTACCGACCTTAAAAAGATGAAGACCGCCATTGAGCAGGGTAAAATTCTCGTAATCTATCCGGCGGGTCTTATGTGCGAGGACGGCGTGTCAACGCCTATTCCCGACGCTACCTATAAGTTCTTAAAATGGCTCGGCACGGATGTCTATATGGCACGCACACAGGGTACATATTTCGTATCCCCGAAGTGGTCAAAAATCAAGCGCAGAGGTCGCACATATCTTGATATTTACAAGCTCTTTGATAAGGATGAGCTAAAGGCTCTTAGCGAGGGCGAGGTCAAGGAAAGGGCAAGAGAGGCATTGCTCTTTGACGCATACCGTGAGCAGGAGGAGCTTAAGGTCAAATACAAGAACGGCAGTAATATTGAGGGACTTGAAAATGTCCTCTATATATGTCCGCACTGTAAAGGGGAATTTACGACAAGGACGCAGGGAAATAGGATTTTCTGCACCGCTTGCGGATATGAGCAGTCAAGCGATGAATACGGCTTCCTTCATAACGAAAAGGGCATCGGTGAGGAAATCAGATATGTGTCCGACTGGTCAAGATGGATATATGAAGCCGAGCGCGAAAGGGTTAAAAACGGCGAGATAGAAACGCTGAAATGCGACACAGTAGTTGAGATGATTGATTATGATAAGCGCAAATTCTTACCCGTTTTTGAGGCTAAGCTGACGCTTGACAAGGATAAATTCACCCTCAAAGATAAAAACGAGAGCGATGAGGACGCAAAAATTTGCGTGCCCATTGCAACCTTTGCCTCGCTTCCGTTCAAGCCGGGTAAGTATATCGAAATCCAAAAGGGCCCCGATATCTACCGACTGATTCTCGAAAACGGCAAAGAGGCTATGAGGTATGTAAATGTCGTAAAGGCGTTCTACGAGCTTAATTCAAGGCTTGCAAAGCCAAGACTATAAGACAGGAGCAATAAAAAATAACCGATTTTCTTTGGCGTTATGCCCAAACGGAAATCGGTTTTTTTGTGCAATATTACCATTTTTTCAAAAATATACCTATACGCTTGAAAAAGAGCGTATTTTGTTGTAAAATTAAACTATACTTAAAAATAAAAATTCTCTAAGTAGAGAGAGCTATATTAAGGAGATAGATATGGGAAATAAGGTAGCAATTTTTATGCTTTTCGGACAGTCAAACGCAGTAGGCCACGCAATGCCTATGAAGGAGGAGGACATTATTCGTGAGCCTCTTAAAAATGTATGGGGGCCTAACCGTGAGCCAAATCAGTCCTTTGATACCGAAAGGCTTAAGTTCAGCCACTATACGAGCTTTGGAATGAACCTCGCGGAAACGCAGGATAATACCTACTCCGTCGCAAATCAGCTTGCAAAAAGGTGGCAGGCGGAGATAGATAACGGAAACCCGTCAAATCTTCCCGACCTCTATGTAATCCAAATCGCAATCGGCTCACAGGGGCTTTTCGGAATGTGGAAGATGGGAAGAAAGAAAAAGCTGATCCCCGGCAAGCTCGGTGATGTTGATATTTCCCTCTACCCCTATACCTGCCACATTTTAAAGCTTCTCAGAAAGCACCTTAAGGAATGTAATCTTGAGGCGGAGTTCGTAGGACTTCACTGGCGCGGAGGCGAGCAGGAAACGAGATTTGAGCCCGTTTCACTCCGTGCGGAGCTAAAGCCCGAGTATAAGAGATTTTTCGCAGGGCTGAGGCGCGCGATAGGTAGCGAGCATAAGGTGCCTATCGTTCTTCATAGATTGCCGTTTAAGGATGTAATGCTGAAGGAGGACCCCTCAGGCACGCACCTTCAATCAATGGAATATATAAACCAAGTCTTTGATGAGCTTGCTAAGGAGCAAGCGCTCACCTCAACCTTTGAGCCAAAGGATTGTCCCTTCTACGATGAATACGCATGGGATAAAAACATCTTCCGCTGGGACCTTATCCACTATACAGGCGAAATGAACGACTGGGTAGCCTCAAAAATCCTCGATGACTTCATAAAAGCCCGCAAAAACCCCTAAAGCCTCAAAAATGTCACAATTCTGTGGATTTTTAAGCATGCTTCGCGTGATATAATGAAATCACAAGCAAATTCAAGCTATATAGGAGAATAGTATGAGTAATAAATATTTTGACTACAAGTGCCTGCCACCGAGAAGCTTAAGCTCTAATGAGCTTGACAGCTTTTTGAGGCTTAGCAATCCGAATGCAGATGTTGAGGAGGCAAGGGAAAGAGCGTTTAGATTTTTCTACACTAAAAATAACGGCAAAAATGCCATTCAAATAATAATTCCCGAGCAGTTCCTCAAAAAGGGATCTCTTAAAAGCTGTGACGAAATTCGTGTGTTTGCAAAATCGGGCAAGTACAATGCGGATGAGTTTAGCTATACAGATGTGGATGAAAGCGAGGTTGTTCGCGAGAAGGTCAGTAATGTTATTGAAACGGGCTGTATTTATGTGGAGCGTGACGATATAAGCTGTATAGGAGAAATTCGCTTCTTCTCAAAGGGCAAGGACCTTCAAACCGATAATTGCCTTTTCGCTGTCGCGTTTATAGAAAAGGAGCTTATCTCCTATTCCCTTGCGGTAAAGGGCAGTGCAATAGAGTATAAAATTGAATATCCTCTCATAAGGACAGAAATCAAGCTTTCTCTTGCGGAAAAGGCGAATTTAAAGCCCATTCTTGCAAAGGATTTTAAAATACCCTCAACGGGAAGCGAGAAAATGGACTGTATAACTCTTGCTCCAAGGCTTGGAAGAAGTAATATTATCTGCGGTAAAATATTACTGCGCAGAGAGATAAAGAATGAGCGCTTTGCGCTCGTGTTTTCAAACGAGGATCTTAACGACAGCTATATGCTAAGAGATGATACCGTGTTCAATGCCGACACGCAGGAAGCAGTCTATAATCCCGAGCCCCGTTGCCCCTTCTGCAACGAAAAAATGCACCTTGACGGCCTCAAGCTCCAAAAGGGTCATGTATATACTTGCGATGGCTTAGAGAGGACAGGGCTTAATATCCTGCGCGATAACAAAAACAAAATAAACATTGTATGCAAACATGACTTTGTATTCAAATATTACGAGGAAAACAACTCAAAAAACGATTTGTACCAAAATCTTGATAATGATTATAGAGAATATGTAATAAAAAATCCGCTTTTGCCCGATGGCTACGTGAATAAAAAAGCCCTCAAGGTAGCAGTTGCAGGAATGCCAAATTCAGGAAAAACCGTATACCTTGCTTCGCTTTTCGGTATGGGAATAAACGGAGCCTCACAGGGTCAAATTTTTAAGGATATTGCGGAGCGCTTCAAGGTCAAGCTTAGCGGTGATATGCTACTAAGCTATGGAAGCATAAGCCCGATTACCGAGGTGAATGATACCGAAAGGCTTAATATCTTACGAAGAAAGGGCGGAGAAATCAGCAATGCCAAGGTGAGCGCTCATTACGATAGATATCATATGAGCAAGGCGTTTGAAAAGAGAACCAAAAGCACTGATGCCGATATTCTTGCTGAAAATCCTGTTGGTATAGACCTCGGAAAGCTCGGTTATGCGTATTTTTACGATGTGCCGGGTGAGGTTGTAAAGAGCAGAGATTATAGCAAGGTAAAGGCGTTTACAAGCTCTGATTGCATAATCGCAATAGTAGATGGCTATCCCAAATCCTTTGACGATAACACAGGCGAGGAAATGATAGACAATCTTAGTCCCGAGGAAAGAAATAAGAGCACCATTGACGGGCTTGAAAAGACAATAGATTTTCTGAAAAAGTTTTACGAGGATGAAAACGCCAAGACAAACATGGAAAAAACGATACATAACACAATGGCTCGTAACATAAAAGAGGTTCCCTTGGCAATCGTTCTTACAAAGTACGATATGCGTCTGCCCTCAACCTCACAAAGCAAGATAGATGAATGCTTTGGAGAAAACACTCATGTAAGCATTGGAGATATGGAGTTTAAGCCCGTAAAGGAATACGAGGGAAGCGAAATTCAAAGACATATAGACGCTTCAAGCGACGAGGTAAGGTCGTTCCTTTGCTCGCTCCAAGGAAACACACGCAATGGCGTTGATATAATAAACGAGATAGAAACGCTTGCCTCGGTTGACGGGCTTGCACCAAATATCAAATATTTTGCCTGCTCCGCGCTCGGAAGCAATGAGTGCATGCAAAAGAATGATAATGACTCTACGATGAGATTTATTGCCGAAAGACGCATGATGAGGGTAGAGTATCCTGTTATTTGGCTCATGCACAAGATAGGCATGATTTAAGGAGAAGAAAAATGCCAAAATATTATGAATGTATAAGAGGTTACCTGTATAGGCAAAGCTATATGGGCAAAACCGCGCTTGGCGAGGGAATTTACTCAATGACAAAAAATGTCGTTGATGATGCTCTGCCGAGCCTATTTGAAAAGACAACCCTGCTCAGCGCAAACATAGCCGAGCAGTTCCTTGGCGAGAATACAAAAATATTCCTCTATGAGCCAAGCGTTGATATGAACGGTGTCAGAATGAGGGCATTTCACTGCTCTCACTCAAGACAGTCAATAAAGACCAAGCAACGGCGCGGAGATGATGAGGAGCAAATAAATGTCCTTTTTGCTACCGAAATTCCCGAGGGAAAATATGCCACCATGGCATTTAAATCGGGCAACCGCTTTGTTGAGTACGGTGATATTCCGATCTCAAAGGACCTTCCCTTTGTGCAAGAGGATGAAATAGGCTATCTGACTCCAAGCGAGGTTATGTGGTACGCAAGCAAGGATGAGGCGGGAAGGGACTCTGCCGAGCTTTTGAGGGCACTGCTTAATACTCCAAACGGCTCTATAACCTATCTTGCATACCCGTTTGATAAGCTTGAAGAAGCGACAAGGGTGATTTTCTCGGTCCTTGAGCTCTTACCGCCTCATATCGCAAACGAAATTTGCTTCTGTAACTGTATGATTTCCCGCGTTTCATATGACGGAGCAAAAATTTTCGGTGTTCCTGTTTCCGCCGATAATAAAAGCCGTATTGAGGAGCTTAAATCAAGGGGCGAGGTGCTTGTCCTTGGTTCAAAATACGAAAAGGAATACGAAAGCGCGTATGTTGACCTTATCTCACTCGGCGACCTTGAAGGCTTTAACAAGCGTTACTTTGATAAATGCAAGACAATATACGACCTTGACAGATACGCGGAGCTTTATGCTTATGTGACAAGAAGGCTCACCCCCGAGAGGGCACAGTCAACGCTTGATTTCGCGTTTAAATTTCTTAACGGAGAAAATGACCTTAAGCAAATGGACACCTCTGTAAAGAGCGATGTGATTGAGCTTATCCTGTCCTGCCTTGATATGCTCACAAGCGTAAAAATCCGCATTTCAAATGAGCAAGCAGAGCAAATTGTAACCAAGCTCGGCGCTCTTTGTCTGTTAAACAGCGAAAGAGAGAGCATAGCTCACAGTATAAGCGCACAGCTGATGCTTGACGGTGTACTCGCACTCATGGATAGAATTGATGATATAGGTCGCGCTCTTGACCCTGATGGCAAGGTGATGATAAATACCCTTGCAGATATGTGGGAGAAAAACGAGGGCGAAATGCTTATAGCATATGAGCGCGCGCTTGATGATGTGTCCGTAAATGCGCTTGACAGAGTAATCAAGCCAACACTGACACTCTCGCGCAATGTAAGCGCGACACACCCCGAGCTATCATCAAGGCTCGAAAAGTGCGCGCTTGCGCTCACCTTTAGGAATGACGCGGTCATGTTCCTTGAGGGCTATGACCTGTTCTTGCCATATGTAAGCGAAATTATAGCTATGATAAACGGCGAGTGGGATACATACAAGCCGAAGCTTGATATAGCTCTTGCAAAGGCTTCCAATCCCCGCCCATGCTTTGAGCTTTATAAGGAGCTGTATCGCGAAGGCAAGCTAAGCACCCCGCTTGCTATGCCTTTGCTCAATAAGCTTCTTGACCACGGCTATGCGGATAAGCTGACGGAGCTGCTCTATGATGGCGAAAAAATCGAAAAAAGCATTGAAAAATGCCTTGGTATCATATCCGCACTTACCGATAAAAATAAGGGCAATGCTCTTGTTAAGTCCCTTGATGTGGCTATAAAGTCAACTCCGGCTCTTGGCAAATCAACCGAGCAAGACCCAAAGCTGATTGCATTTAGGACATTTTATAAGAAAATCAAAAATCCTATTGCAAAATTCTTCGTATCCTCTCTTTACGGCGATGTGGTTGACCTCATTATGGCAGATCAATCCGACTGGCACGACAGGAGTAGCGGACAAGGACTCACACACTCACCGCTGAAACGCGCAATTCGCGAAATAGAGCATGAGGACGCAGATGAGCTTGAAAAAATGAGGACAGCCCTTATTTCAAAAATTCCAAATGCAGTAGCAATAGAAATGAATGCGTGGCTTGGCACACCGCGTGCCTCATTAAAGGGCTCGCCCCTGCATACCGAGCTTACGGAGCTTTACTCGAAAAAAGATGATGACTCATACACTCCCGTGCTTGAGGAGCTTGTAATGGCTCTTCCGATATCGCTCAGAATCGCTCAGGAATACTGGGAAAGGTCAGCGCACGGTAAAAGCCTTGGCGAAAGCCCGCTATTTGAGGCTGCCGAAAAAATGGCCCCCCTTAGAGAGGCTTCATACATAAAATCGGCATACGATGAAATAATCAACATTATCGTAACCTCAACCGAAAACAGTCTGCCTAAAATCGTTGGTGTAATCACCGCGCTTGAGGCACACGCAAAGAGAGCGCTTAGAGCAGGCGATGTGAAAGCAATGCGTATCCTTATAAATAGCGCGCTCCTCTCAAGCCTTGATAATGCAAATATCGGATCATACCGTGACAACGGTAGGCTAAATAGCGCAATTTCCGCTATCAATAGCATATCAGCATCGGATTATGCGATGCTCATATCACGCCTTGAAGCCGTTATGGAAAATAACAACAAAAAGGAAAGAATGGGCGGCTTGGATAGAATAGCGAAAAAACGCCTGCTCGCATGCGTTGACCGCTGTCCGCGAGCAAGGCTTGAAAAAATACTCAATGGCATTCGCCTTGACAAAGCATCTCTTGATGACAAAGCATCTCTTGATGACAAAGCATCTTTATATAACAAGGACAAAGAGAAATGCGGCAACATGGATGACAAGCGTTTTATTAGATACGCGAAGTTTAGACTAAGCAACGGGCGCGAATATGATGATGAGTTTTCAATGCTTCACTCCTATGAGCTAA
The DNA here is from genome assembly GCA_017466455.1 of Clostridia bacterium. Next base: position 8,514 of record JAFTUD010000031.1, on the reverse strand, counting down.
CGGAAGATGATTATCAAAGCATACAGCAGGAGCTTCTTGTATATCTCGGCAAGCCAAGCGGGGCTGAAAGGATTAAGGTAATAGGCATAAAAGCAGCGAGCATGGCTCTGAGCATGCTTCTGATTTTCGTAGCCTGTCTTGTAACAAGAGAAATTTGGATAAACACCTTTGGTGGCTTCGGTATGCTTATGTGTTATATAGCATGCGGTATTGCTTTCGTGGCAAACGCAGTGCTTCAGGTGCCGTATATTATCCTTAACTCATATAAATACAGCAGAGATCAAAGAATAAGAGCAAGCATAATAAGCACCGTTTCGTGCGCTGCGATTTCCATACTTATTCCACTTTTGATTCTTTTATGCTTTTAAGTAAAGGAGAAAAATCGTGACAAAATCAAAAACAACATCAGCTGTTGTGCGTGTACTTGTCATAGTCCTTTTGGCTGTGCTTGTCGCCGTATCGCTTGTCTTTGCAATACTGTACGGAAACGGTAGCGCAAGCGAAAAAAACGCGGACGACATCAGCGATAAGCTCATACTCGGCTCATCGCTCACAGTAGAGGACATAAAGGCGTCGCTCGGCTATAATCACGCAGGACTTGATGCTAATGATGAAATAAAAATCTACTCGGTGGATAAAAACGGAGAAAGAATAGAAAATGAGGAAATAATCGCTCTGAGCCCCGATACGAAGGAGCTGAGGGTTGTAGGAGTAGGTAAATTTGTAATCAAGCTTACCGATACCTCACTTGACTCTACCGCTTCAATAGAGGCAGAGCTTGAAAGCCGTTTTTCATCGAAGGACACTCCCGTAATAATTGCCGAGTGCTATGAGCAAATGCTAAGCGACGGCATAATCTCAAAAAGTGAGCTTCAGACCGTTGAGGAGCTTGTAATCAGCAACCGCGTGCTTGTGGATGCCTCTGATTTTTGCAATCTCCCCTCGCTCAAAAGAGTAGAGCTTGATAACATCAACGCAGTCTGCGCTTTGGACAAGCTCACCCTTAACGAGGGCACTCGTATATTCGTGCCGAGCGCGATTTACAGTAGCTATGTAGCCTCTGATGCGTGGACTCAGCATGAGCAATGCGTGTTTGTAAAGCCAAGTGAGCAAAATAAGCTCAGCATTGTTGTCCATAAAAACGGCGGGACTCTCGGAAACGGCAGTCAAAGGGACTTTGAGAGCCTCAGTCTGGAAAACGGCACTGCTTTTGATGCCGACAGCTTCAGCTCGCTTTTTAAAAAGGGATACACCCTCAAGCGCTTCTATACCTATCAGATAATTGACGGAAGGCGTGTGAAGATTGAGGTAAATAAGAGCTATAAATTTACAACCGACACAAAGATTTACGCCGACTGGAGCGCAAACGAATACACAGTATATCTCCACCTTGATGAGGGCTCTGACCCCATAGAAACAAAATTCAAGTATGATGAGGAAAAGCCCCTTGTTGAAAAGGTGCCCGAGCTTGATAAGTACCTTATCCTCGGCTGGACAAGCGAGCAGGGAAGCGAAAGAGTAAGCTTCACCAATACACAGGTTGTAAAAAACCTCAAGGAAAATCAAAACGACAGGCTTGACCTTTATGCGGTTCTTGTTACAAAGAACTTTGAAATTCATTATTTCAACTGGGGACAAACACCGGAGCAATATCATCCTCTGAGAATACATAAAACCTCACATGAATACGGAGATGAGGTAACCGTCGGAACACCAACCCTGCCGACCGACCCCTCAAATGTCGCTAACTTCATCGGCTGGTCGCTGACTCCAAATGCGCCCATTCCCGAGCTTGACCAGGGCGACAAAACAAAGGACCTTCGCGGCACACCCGCAAACGACGGAATAATAAGGCTCTATGCCGTATATAACTACGCAACCTATACCGTATCGTACTTTGAGAGCGAGGATGACGCTATAAATAACGGCGAGCCTATCGGCGTTTCAATGAATGTTCAAAAGGGCACGGACCTTAAGCTTTTTGATAGCGGGAAGAGGAACGGACATAAGTTCTTGGGCTGGAAGGATGTTGAAAGCGGAGTATTCTATCACTACGATAAGGACATTTGCGATAAAATGGCAAATGTAGCAGACTCCGAATATATCTACGCCCCGGAAAGCGTTGTAGAGGATGGAATACAAACATCCCGTCCAACCGTATCGCTTTGCGCTGTATGGGAAAGAAACTACTTCAAGGTAAGCTTTGCCCAAGGCGAGGAAACATCAATTTTCAAGGATGCGACTCTTTACGCAGGAGTAGAATGTGACCTTGAGGGTAGCTTCTATAGAACAGGCTATAAGCACGGCTTCTTGGCGACATCGGACGGAGCATATAAGCTTAATGCAGGTGATGATGGCTTTGTATCCGTTACAGATGTAAATGCCCTTTATGAGTATGTTCGCAATCGCGCGGGAAAGACCGACCAAAGCTTCGACAGCGAAAATGCGTCTATCACATTTGAGTCAAGCGGATGGGATCCGATTAAATACAAAATCGTTTATATAACAGATGACCCCGGCTCATTCCCCGATCAGGAGGTTGAGTATAATAAATCGGTCACACTTCACGGTCCTGAAAACAAGGAGCATTACGACTTTAACGGCTGGTATAGCGAGAAGCTTGGAAAGCTCTTTGACGCATCTCAGAATGTTGAAAATCTTACCGAAAAATACTTTGAGGATGAGAACGAGGACGGAGTCATTGTCCTAAAGCCCGACAGAAGCTTGAAATCCTACTACGTCGAGGTTAAGAAAGAGGGCGAGAAGGGTGGCTCATGCGGATATACCTCCGGCTGGTATACCTACGGCACAAAGCTTGAGCTTGAAATTTCATATAGCGGAAATATAAACAAATCGTGGAAGCTTGACGGAAAAGAAATGTCAGGTACATCCTATGAGCTTATCGTTACGGGAAAACACACGATAACGATAAAATCCGATCAGGATAGCTGTGTTGCAAAGGGCACACCTATTTTAATGGCAGACGGTACTACGAAAAAGGTTGAGGACATTGTTCTTGGCGACATCGTTTTAACTCTTGACCATATGACAGGTAAGCTTGTGCCGAGCGCAGTAGCATTTACCTACTATGGATATGGCGAGGTAGATATTCTTAAACTCAAATTCGCAAACGGAGGCGAGCTTGAGGTTCTTAATACAGGACACGGTCTTTACGATATGACTCTTGACAAATATGTCCTTGTATCCCCCGATAATATAGATGAGCTTGTAGGACACTCCTTCGCATGTATAAGCGATGACGGAAGCGTTCAGGGCACGGCTCTTGTCGGCTATGAGCTAAGCCGTGACACAGTTGAAAGATATGACCTTGCAACAGCAAATAATCTAAATCATATCGCGGGCGGAATGCTTGCATGCTCCGATGTAATCGTTAATGTATGCAATACATTTGATTTTGACTCGCTCGTTTACGACCAAGAGCAGCTCAAGAAGGACATTGAACAGTACGGACTCTACACCTACGAGGAGTGGAGCGAGTATGTAACCCGTGAGCAGTTTGAGGCGTTTAGCGGAGCTTACTTCAAAATTGCCGTCGGTAAGGGACTTATCACCGAGCAGGATATTCTAAGCCTAATTGCAGACATCAATAGAAGCTAAGCATCTGAAAAAGAATAGCTATCGCTTAAGGCGGTAGCTATTCGCATTAACTATAAAGAGGAGACAAAAATGAGAGGCATAATTTATTTTGTAAAAAGAAATAAATTTTCGGTAATAGCCATTACCGCTTTTGTCGCTTCTCTTGTAACAATCTCCTTAATCTTTGCCTCAATCTTCGGAAACGGAAAAACCGAACAGAGCGAGAACGGCGATTTAATATCAAGGCTCACGCTTGGTAGCGCCTTTACACTTGATGATATAAAGAAATATCTTGACTATGATCATATAGGCATTGACAAAAACGACAAAATTACAATCTATTCAGTAAACAATGAGGGTAAAAAAGAGCCGAGCGACAAAATTATCGCAAGGGATGAAAACGGCGACTTTTCGGTGCGCGGTGTTGGAAAATTTGTAATAGAAATAATTGACACCGCCGACCCCACCGTGAAAATAGAGCTTTTTGAGGAGTCGCGCTTTATTTCATCCAAAGCCTATGGACTTATTAGCGACACCTATCCCGAAATTACAAGGGACTCCCTTGTCACCTGCGAGGAGCTTTTAGAGGTGAAGAGGCTTGCCGTGTCAAGGACATCATCGCTTGAAACCGATGATTTCAAATACATGCCCTCGCTTTCTCGCATTGAACTGATTTCAGATCAAAGCGAAACCGTAACGGTTGGCAGACTGCCAAATGAGCAAATCAAAATATATGTTCCCGAATACCTGTACGAAAAATATATGCTTGATAAGAGCTTTGACAGTATAAGAGATCGGGTTTTCACTCTCGGTAGGGATAATGGCTCGGTAAGCGTCGTTATCCATAAAAACGGCGGAAGCACAAGCGATGATAACGACCTTGCAATAGACTCAGAATTTGTTTCGTCAAGCTCAAAAATAGATCTTAGTAAATATACCCAAATGAAAAGGACGGGATATTTGCTTAAGGGCATTTACCGTCTTTCGGGCGCAGAGAGGGTGTATGTGAACGAAAATAACATATATACCGCCGATACAAAGCTATATGCCGAATGGGAGGCAATTACATATCAAATAGCTTTTGATGAAAATGCACCGAAGGGCTATAATGTATCGAAAAACAGCATAAAAATGGAAAATACCTCGTGTGAGTATGATGTGAGCAAGGCTCTTTCAAAAAGCACGCTTGATATAACAGGCTGGCACTTTGTCGGCTGGTCGCTTACCCCCGACGGAGTGGCAACAATCAAGGATGGCGATAGCATTAAAAACATAAGTAGCACTAATGATGAATGTGTTACCCTGTATGCAAAATGGGCGAAAAACAAATACACCATAAGCTTTGATAGCAATTTGCCCGAAACCGAAAGCACCCTTGACGGAGCTATGGGTGAGGCGGATTGCACCTTTGATGTTGAGCGCTCACTTCCCGAAATCGGCTTTAAATTGAAGGGCTATACCTTCATAGGCTGGTCGCTCTCCAAGGACGGCTCGGTCGCATATTCCGATATCGCAGTGGTGAAAAACCTCACCGCTGAGAACGGCAAACGCGTCACCCTGTATGCGAAATGGCGCCCAAATAAGTATGTGGTTAACTTTGATCTAAATGCTCCTAATGGCAATTTGACAAACGACTCAATGCCAAGCATATCTTGTAGTTATGATGCCGAAAAGGCTCTTCCCGTTAGCCCCGATACTTTTGGTGGATGGTTCTTTAAGGGGTGGTCAACAACCGAAAACGGAAGTGCCAAATATGCCGACAGGGATACAGTAAAAAATCTTACGGCGACAAATGGCGGAAGTGTCACCCTGTATGCAGTATGGGGAGTAGATCCGTATACTATCGCAAAATACTCCTCTAATGGGAAAAGTCTTTCTGATACTGATGCCGAAAAAACATATGTAATTTACAAAGAATCCTCAAAAATTCCCGAAAATATTATCGGTCAGAATATAATAATAGATTTATCAAGCACTTCCAACGGAGTGTGTAACGTAAGCCGAACTGTGTGTATAAAAAATGCGTCACATATTTATTTCATAGGAAACTCGTCTGTAGTCTATAATAACTTGAACATTAGTACATACGCTGAAACGGCAACTTCGGCAACCCAAACTATACATCTCAAAAACTTCAAAATTAAGGGTTGTCTTACAAAAGAGGACGGTTCTGCGGACATAAACTTAACTATTGACTGCTTGGGCGATAACTCTATTAGCGCACCCAATACGTCGTCGGCAATTGATAAAATAAAGTCAATAACCTTTACTGGCACAGGAAATATATCCATTACCGCAGGAAACGGAGTGAAATCAACAATTGATGGTGGCAGAGGAACTGACGGTGCGACAGCAATCATCACTGATGAGCTTATAGTTGACATGGCTGGAACAATTAGTGTTTACGGCGGCAGGGGCGGTGATGGTGCACAGGGATATACTGGAGCAAGGGGAGCAGATCTGTATGGAGAGGATACTAAAAGAGCAGGCACAGGACAGGCTGGAGGCCGAGGCGGAGACGGCGGTGCCGGTGGATGGGCTATTTCACCTAATTGCGTAATAACAGCTAAAAACGGGCAACTTGTTATTAGCAATGGCTCTGGTGGACAAGGCGGCCGAGGCGGAACCGGCGGAATTGGTGGTCATGCATACTATGGAGGTTTCATGAACCTCTATTGCGGTAGCGGAGGGCATGGCGGACGAGGTGGAACTGGTGGAACTGGTGGCGCGAATCCGCACACCGATCCTCAATTGTTTGAAAACAACGTTACCGTATATAATGGTTCAAGCAAAGGTGGCACAGCCGGAACTGGCGGAAGCCCCGGTGGAACAAATTCCGACTGGTTTGACGGCGGAGACTATGGTCACTCTGGCGAAGACGGCGATCCTGGAAAATACATATATAGATAAGAAGTGTAACTACTGTTTAAAAACGCAGGAGAATTGCTGGAACAAACGGCATCTTACTCTCAAATTAACGGTACTAACCATATAGCGAGCATAAAAAGCGCTCGCTATGTCTTATAATATAATTGACAAGGGCACTGAAGTATGATAAAATTTAACTAACGAATTTCAAGGGAGAAAAATCATGGATGAAATTGTAGAAATAGAATATAACGAGCTAACTCTTAGGTTAGACAAAGAGGAAAATGTCTATGTTGTCGTTGATTGCGACAAGGATGTAACGAGCGTCAAGCTCCCTGTAAAGGTAGACGGAATTTACATAGGCAGAATAGGTGAGAAGGCATTTGAAAACTGCCAGCAATTAAAGAGCTTTGAGTTCCCCGATTATGAGGATGAGGATTATTTAGAGGGCACGCTAATTTCCGAAATTGAGGGCAACGCCTTTTACGGTTGCTCAAGCCTTGAGGAAATTGAAATCCCTTATAGCGTGACAGTTATCGGCTGGGGCGCATTTGTTGATTGCAGTTCGCTTAAAAAGGCGACCTTTAACGATAGATTTGCGTATGTTGCACCTTACGCATTTTCAGGATGCAAATCGCTTGTCGAAGTGACAAAAGTTGACCCTGTTAGCGAGGGCGTATTTGATGGTTGTGATTCCCTTAAATATTTGCCTATTGCCGACGATGCTGATGAAATATGTGAGAGTGCGTTTGCACACTGTCAAGGACTTGAACACATCGTAATTCCAAAAAGCGTTGAAAAGATTGAGCAACTCGCCTTCCGTAGTTGCTATAACCTAAAAACGGTTGAGTTTGAGAAAGAGAATGGTTGGTATGTGTATTTTGGACTTGGACATCCTACATATGACCTTGACCTTTCTGACCCCGCCGAAAACGCAAGACGATTATCAAGAATGGACTTTGATGACGGTGTCCGTTACTGGGCAAGAGAAAAGCGCCGTGGCTAAAATCCTCTATGTTAGCGACCTTGATGCAACGCTTTTAAGAAACGATAAAACAATATCTCCGTACACCCTTAATGCGCTAAATAGCCTAATGGAGAGGGGCGTTTTATTCACCTATGCCACCGCACGCTCATATGTCAGCGCAAGGGAGGTAATCGGCTCTCTTGTACCGAATGTGCCAAGCATCATTTATAACGGTACATTTCTTAGAAATAACGACACAGGTGAGCAAAAATTGCTATATCGCTTCAAAAATGGCGATGGCGAAAAAATCCTTAACGAAATAATGTCGCACGGAATTTATCCCCTCGTATACGCCTATATTGACGGGCGCGAGTGCTTTTCCTATGTAAAGGATAAGCTCAGCGTCGGCACACTTGAATTTGTAAACGAGCATCAAAATGACGAAAGGGCGAACCCCGTGTGCGAAAACGACCTGAAAAGGGGAGAAATCTTCCACTTCGTGTGCATAGAGCCCGAGGAAGCGCTCCGCCCCATCTACGATAAGCTAAAGGGCGACTTTCAATGTGTGCTTTATAAGGAGCAGTATAGCGACAGATGGTGGCTTGAGGTCCACCCGCCCGAGGCAACGAAGGCAAATGCCATTGTCCGCCTTGCCACCGAGCTTGGCGTTGATAAAATCGTGTGCTTTGGCGACGGAGTAAACGATATTTCAATGTTTGAAATAGCAAGCGAGTCCTACGCGGTTGCAAATGCGTGTGAGGAGCTTAAAAAAATAGCCACAGGGGTCATCGCGGATAACGAAAGCGACGGCGTTGCCAAGTGGCTTGTTGAAAATGCAAAAAACTAATCTATGCCCGTAAGGCATGCCTGACGGGAGCGGAACGAACCAGCCTTAAACCGTGTATTTACGGCATTAAGTGTGGTTTTGATTGTTTTCGTGGTAGCCTTTATCCCTTTTGACAAGTTTGCTCCTTGTAGTATGTTAATACAACTGCGTCGCAACCTTGCCAAAATCATCTAAAAATACATCGGTTTAAGGTGCTTTGCATTTTAGAACGAGCCAAAAGGCTTGTATTCAAGGC
>JAFTUD010000002.1 GCA_017466455.1 Clostridia bacterium | reverse complement strand
TTTGTAACTCAATTTGTGTTCTCGCATGTCCATTATAACACACATCTTGAATTCTGTCGAGTATCTCCTGTTTTCTCTTCCTGTTTTACCCATAAAAAATATGCACCTCCAAAAGCGTCTAACTTTTGGGGTGCATATCAAAAATAGATGGATTTTGTATTTTAAAAAATGATAAAATTTTAAATTTAAGAATTTATAAATTTGAAAATTCAATAGAATGCGAATTTACTTTATATATAAAGAAATTTTAAATAAAGTGATTTTCTTGTAAAATAAGCGTAAAATCCATCGAAAAGATAGATTTTACGCTTGGTAGGTTGTGTGTTTATTGGTGATTTTTATGGTGCTTTGTAGTGCGTGGGTGTACAAGGGGTGGACACGCTTGGTTATAATTTATCTATCAAAAAAACCAGAAATTTTATAAATCGTTTTTTCTTTAATGCAGTTGAATTTATTTTTTGCGTTTTCCAACCAAGCTCCAACAGTTCTTTCTGTTACATATGCTTCAACGTATGGGAGATATGCAGCATTGTAGGAATCTATAATGCTATTCAATTCTAAATCTTTGGTTGAATTATGTATAAACATATTTCTTATGTATGAGCAAACTTGTAAAGAGTAGCAATTTTGCAGTTGCGAAAGGGTAAAGGATGTTGGAAAATAAGTCGTTATTTGCATCATTGTATTGATTAATGTATTGTTAAAATCACTTTGCCATTTTACATTTTTTGCACCCCTTTGAGCTTTCCATTCTAATAATTCTTTCTCTAATTGATTTTTTCGTCGTTGCTCTAATACTTTTGTTGTTGAATCTTCTAAAAAATAGAACAAATCGTCTATACCTACATTGAATAATGGTTTGTTTCCAACAGCAAACATTATTATATCATTTTTTACGGGCACTTGATTTTTTTCGTATTCACATAATTGCTCGATATTTGTTAGGATTCCTAATGGAAGATTACCGAGGCTTGTTTTTATTTTCTCTTTAAAATTGTTTTGAGTTTTGTTTAATTCCATAATATTGAATACGGAAGTAACAAGCATATGTCTACCGTCTATGAATTTTAAGAGAAAATTTTTTGAAAATCCGTTTGTATTATTAACAAATTCACTTAAAGCATTTGTGTCTAAGTACACAAGATTATAATTTTTTCCATTAATATTTATCATATTTTTTAGTAGGAAATCTCCTTTGAAAATCAATTTTAGGGAACAGGATAAGGAGAGGGGTCAAATTGCCATCACTTTGACAATTTAACCCCTCCTCGATTGCTCAAAAGTGGGATCCCACCTTTAATTATTTAGTTGAAAGTATTGCGGCAAGCGCAGCCAAAACTTCCAAAGGATGCTTGGCTTTGTCGATGGATTGCTTCAATAGTTCCTTATCTAACTCTGTTAGCGGATGATTCGAATGTTCAACCGCTAACTTGTACATAGCTTTAATTTCTTGTTCTGTCATATCAAAGTCCTAAAATTTGTTTTTTCTTTTGCTCATAATCTTCTTGTGTTATCAATCCGTCATCGAGCATTTCTTTAAGTTCTTGCAATTGTTCTTTGGGTGACTTTTCTATTGCAATATCGTGTGATTGACTGTTAGCAGACTGTTCGAGTGTTTTGGCATTGATTATGTATTCTAACAGAGAACACAGTTCCTGCACATTTTCTATTGTATCTCGATATACCCAACCAGATTTGTCGCATTGTGTTTTAATATATGGAATTACAATTTGTGGGTTTTCAGGATCATTTATGCGTATTATCAATTTTAATTCGTTGCATTTTTCGTTAATATTTCGACTCATACTGCTACCAACAATAAGTCCACCAAGACCGAAAAATGTACCACCAATTAAGGCACTGCCAGCTCGACCCTGTACTTGGGATTTGCCGTTTTCGTAAACTTCATAATTTAATATGTCCGAAAATTCATATGGCTTGATACACACGGTGTCTTTACTTTGAAAAATAACCTTTTTGTTTTTGGAGTCCAGCAACAACTTGATACCTTTTAACGCATCGGTTTTTATATCAAAAATTTTTGAAATCGTAAAATCAGTAATATTTATATTTTTCTGTTGTTCGCTAATTTCTACAATATTTTCAGCGGATTTTTCAAATTGAGTTTTTAGAAAAAGATATGCGTTTTCTTGACTTGAGATTTTACAAGCACGAAACACGGGTAAAAACTCAGATATTATAAAAACAGAAACCAATATCATCATAAAAATAGAAGGTATGACAAGATTACTGTTAGAAGATATAAGATTTGGTAAAAGAATGGCTATAATTATCGGAAAAGGACAAAGGAGTAAAGATATAATCAAAGCAGTTTTTAATACTTTCCTCTTGTGTAGATTTGCTGCTTTTTCAATTTCTAATTCCGACATGGTTGAAATTTTTTCGTTGATTAGTTTATCCAATTCAACACTTATTTTTTGAAATTTGTTATCAGCCATTATAAATACCTCATTGAAATTCTTAATAAGGCGGTCAATCTGACCGCCTTAGTTAACAAGTGGCACCCGCAACGGGAATCGAACCCATAACTAACCCTTAGGAGGGGTTTATTATATCCATTTAACTATGCAGGCGTATTTAATTTTAAAAAGAGAGGGTGCAAGTGTAATCGCTTACACCCTTTTCTTTGTTTATCTTAGCTTTTCATCCTTTAGCTTTGGTCTTCCCATATGCCAATCAACGCCGAATTGCTTGATTAGTGGTACATATCTATCATCGGCAATTAAGAAATGCTCGACAAGATCTACGGAAATACCATTTAGCAATGAAAACAAGGTTCTTGTTGTTTCAAAATCCTCTGAAGATGGAAGAATATCACCATTTGGATGATTATGTGCAATTATAACTCTTGCGGCTCTTGTAGTAACAACAAGGTCAATAATGCTTCTGAAATTCACGATTGCGGTGTTAAGATTACCTTCAGTCAATCTTGCGGTGCGAATTAGGCGAGAAGAGTTATCAAGAAGCATAATGTATATGGTTTCATTGATTTCGCCGATAAACAAATTCACAAGATAGTCTCCAACCTTTTGGAACGAATCAAAAAGCTCTCGCTCCTCGGGCTTGTTAGACAAATATATTTTAGCAAGCTGAGGGATCATTTTTATAAGGACAGCGGAATTTTCCTTTATGCCCTTTATACGGATTAATTCCTCGTAGTCGGCATCAAAAACATTCTTTAAAGAGCCAAAATGGTTAATCAATTCGTGAGCAATCTCATTTGTGTCCTGTCTTGGAATAGAATAAAAGAGAAGAAGCTCAAGAATGTTGTGAGGCTGAAAGGTGTCAAGCGATGTCTTTAGGAAAGTATCCTTTAACCTTTGCCTATGTCCTTCGTGTGGATGCTGTTTGCTCATTTCTTTACAATGTCCTCTTTGTTGGTTTTAGCGACTATATAATGAGGTCGCTTTTTTGTTTCAATATACATTTTTGAAATGTATTGCCCGATAATACCGATGCAAAATAGCTGTATTCCGCCAATAAATAGAATAATGCAAACCAATGACGGCCATCCTTGAACCGGATCTTGGAATATAAGCGCTCTTACAAACACAAAAACCATCATAATTAGGGAAATTAAGGTAAAGATAAATCCCATAACAGATGATATTTTAAGCGGAGTAGAGGAGAAATTCGTAATTCCATCAATGGAATATTTGAACAGCTTCCAAAAGCTCCATTTTGTCTTTCCCGCAACACGCTCAACATTTTCGTATGACATCCAGTAGGTTTTAAAGCCGACCCAACCGAAAATACCCTTGGAAAAACGGTTGCTTTCACACATGTCAACAATGGCTTCAACCATTTCCCGCTTCATAAGTCTGAAATCTCTTGCGCCGTCAACGATGTCAGCATCGGAAATCTTATTCATAAGCTTATAAAACATTCTTGCGAAGAAGGAGCGCACCTTTGGCTCGCCCTTGCGGGTTGCGCGCCTTGTAGCAACGCTATCGTATTCGCCACTCTCAAGAATTTTTACCATTTCGGGCAAAAGCGAGGGGGGATCCTGCATATCCGCATCCATTACAGCGGTATAATCTCCAGTTGCATTACAAAAGCCTGCGTACATAGCAGCTTCCTTGCCAAAATTTCTTGAAAAAGCGATATACTTAACACGCTCATCATCAAGCGCGAATTTTTGCAAAACATCAAGGGTTTTGTCCTTAGAGCCATCATCAACAAAGAGTAACTCAAAGGTGTAATCCTTCATATCGGACATTACCTTGCATAGCTCATTGTAAAATACAGGCAAAGCCTCTTCTTCGTTATAGCATGGAATTACAAGCGAAATTTTCATAACAAAAACTCCTTTGAAGCCATATTGTATTAATTTTACCACAATGCAGTACATTTGTCAATAATAATGACAAACGAATTTTAAAAAATTATGTATAAAAATTACTTGAATTAAACCAAAAATCAAAATAAATGTGAATTTTCACAAAAACTGTATTATAAAAGTGTTGACTATTGTACATTTTTATGTTAAAATATATTATAAACAAAAAATCGGAGGTAAAGTAAATTGAAAAAATTACTTGCACTTTTTCTTGTGCTACTTGTATGTGTATTTATGATGATTTCTTGCGGAGATGATGAAACATCCTCAAGCGAGTCGTCCTCAAGTAGCTCGGAATCTTCATCCTCAACAAGTGAGGAATCTTCATCAAAGGATACACAGTCGTCAACATCAGAGAAGCCAAACGACCAAGCGAAGTATCCCGAGGTTCCTAAAATTGACTACAATGTTGATGTTAATCAAACAATCAACGGAAGTATTTTCACTGATTTTAGCGCCTTTGGCAATGAGGGAGAGGGCGTTGACTATTCCTCGGCAACTAACCTTGATGTTTCGGTAGGAATTACCAATATCAGACAGCCCGGAACATATAGGCTTAGCGGAACAACGACTAAGGGACATGTCAAAATTGACATTGACAGAATAGATGATACGGCACCGCTTGAGAAGGTTATCTTGATTTTGGATAATGTTAACATTACATCATCTCTGGATGCTTCATCAATTCCTCCTATCTATTCAAAGGGCTGTGAGCTTGTTATAATCATTCCTAAGGGAACGACTAATACCATTACCGATACAAAGACAAACACCCAAAAGGGCGCTATTTATGTAAAAACAGGCAACCTTACTATTGAGGGTGAGGGAACACTCAAGATAAATGCAGTTTATAAGAATGCTATTTTCAATTCTAAAATACTTACTGTAAACGGCGGAGTTTTTGATATTACATCGGAATATAATGGCATTTACGGCGAGGATTCGGTTATTATCAATACCGGTGATTTTAAAATCGTATCTGGCAAGGCCGCTATTAAGTCGGGTGATTTTGAAGAAGAAAACCTTCCTGAGCAAAATGTGGTAGGAAGTATTACCTTAAATGGCGGAAAGTTTGACATTGATTCTCAAGGCGACGGAATTGACTGCTATGGCTCTGTTTATGTAAATGGCGGTGGCTATAACATTGAGACCGAGAGCGATGGCATTGATGCAACTGAAAAAATCGTTTTTGGCGATGATGAAAAGAACACCGTAATGATTATTGAATCTAAGGGTGACGGCTTGAAGGCGGGTGAAAAGGCAACTGATAGCACCGCTACGGCTGATGCGTCAACCGAAATTGTTCCAAATGTTGTTATTAAGGGTAAGACAAACATAAAGATACTTACAAATAACGATGGAATTAATGCTGACGATGTTGAAATTGACATGAATGGTGTGCTTTACATCAAGACTGATGCAAGCTTCATTGAGGATATGTCACACGGAGATTATATCCTTGATAATAAGGAATATCATAAGGTTGACAGAACTCTTTACAGCGGTAAAATGTTCTTCTCAATAGACGGTAGCAACAAGGGCATTAAGGCTTCCAACAGCATCGTCATTAAGAATGGTCAAATTGCAATAGACGCTGATGAGGACGCAATCGTTACAACGGACGGTAAGGCTGGAAATTCAGCAACGGTTAATACCATTGAAATCAGCGGAGGCGTGCTAAATCTTGATGCTCGCGAGAGCGCAATTAAAGCCGATGTTTCTATAACCGTTTCTGGCACAGCAAAGGTTAATGTTATCAAGTCCGATAAGGGACTCAATGCAATGAATGTAACAATCGGTAACGGAACCGTCAACTTGGTTGCTATTTCTGACTCTATTGATGCAACAAAGACAATCATCAATAACGGAACAGTTTATCTTTTTGACAAGGTTGATTATCCTACCGACGGCGGTGTATTTGAGGTGAATGGCGGAACTGTAGTTTGTATTTCTACAACTAAAAATCCAAAGGCTCCGACAAGCTCGGCAAGCAAGGTTATCACTAAAGCTATAGAGAATTCGACTGAATACGGATTTGGAAAATATATTAACATTAAGGGTGAGTCGCTTGACATTGTTTTGAAGCTACCCAAGAAATATGTTGAAAAGATTTCCGTGGTTGTTATTTCTCCTAATCTTGTTGCAGGAACTTATACAATTTCCGCAGGTGATTATGTGGACGGAAGCGTTGCCAACCTCGTATGCAGTGGCGGAACATTTACAGCTTTAACAACTGAAAGTGTAACAATTCAATAAAAAAACAAATGCCTATGAAGAAATTCATAGGCATTTTTCTTGTGATTTTGATTTTATTCGGAATCCTGCGCGTCGCTTTTTTCAATTACGCAAAGCATGATGACATAGTACATTGTTGGATAGAGATTAAAGAAGTGATTGTCAAGTAGGCTTGTCAGGAGCAACGCAAGAATGGAAATGAACAAAAATGTGCATTTTAGGCTCTTTTTTCTTGCCCAATATAGCTTAATCGTTTGATATCTATGGAACACATATGCGCCAAAGCCTACAATTCCGCAGGTTGCAAGTAATTCTATGATTGTGTTATGATAACGGTTAGGCTCTATTCCGTGCCCAAAATTGTCCTCAATACAGCTTCCAAAGCCTCCGCCGAATATCGGGTGAGATAAGAAGTTATTAAGTCCATGCTTGTACATTTCAAATCTTCCGTTGTCGCTAAAGCCTTGGTTAATGTAGCTTGAAAGGAGTGAGGAGAGCTTGTCCCACAAAAGAATAACTCCAAATAGGGCAACCACGGCAAGAGCTGCGGTTATTATTCTGTTTATCCGCACATTTTGTCCTTTTATACATATAATAACAACGCAAAGAACAGATATTATAGTTGCGAAAAGCAGGGAAGACCGACTTAGTGTAAAGACAATAGTGATATATGTCAAAATTGCGGTAAAATAGAAGATAAATCCGTGCTTTTTTGTGGCAGAAAGATAAAAATGAACAGGCAGGAGCATCGTGAGCATTCCGCCGATATTATTCCACATTCCCCAACCTAAAATAAGCGTATTTTTATCTATAGATCCATCGGGGAAATAGCTTGCGTCTCTTATTAGCAATACAAGCATTTGTAGAATTAAAAGAATAGATACAATATATAGGGTGTACATAAGATAATCTATTGTATCCCTATTTTTGTTTAGTCCTGCTGAGAAAATTATATAAACAACGGCAAGAAAAACTGTGAGCAAAATGGCAAATATCGCATTTATAGCGAGATATTCTGAAAAGTTAAAAAATCCATTTAACAAAAAAGAAAGAGAGAGAATAGCAATTCCTAAAAGCAAAGGGGACTTAAGCGCGGTAAGAAGCTGTTGCTTTTTCTTTTTAAGCACAAGGTGCAGCACAACGCCTGCTATCAATGAAAGCAATAGAATTGATGCAAAAACAGCAAATGAGGCAGATGCGAGCCAACCGCTTTTATAGGTTTTAAATGAAAAAGTGAATAGCGTCATTAAAAATAGCGAGATAGTGGCTCTTAAATCGTCACAAATAAGCATAGAAACAATTGCAGATGCAAAAATAATGCAAAGAGCAATTATTTCCAAGGAAAAGTATGTCCGATAAATACTAAAAATGCAACAAACAAAGGATAAAAGTATCCGTTGAAAAAGGACAACAAATTTGTCTTAAGCCTTTCCATTTAAACTCCTTGTTAATAGTAAAGCCCTGCAAAAAACAGGGCTTTAGCTTATTTTTTCTTTTTATTGTGTGAATATTCATCAACAACATTTCCGTATGTGTTGATGTACTTTCCGTAACCGCTGCTCTTAGTGTACTTTCCGTAGTATTTTCTATAATATCTACTGTAGTAAGAGGAAGATTTGGTTGGAACTCTGTTGAGAATTGCGCCCAAGATCTTGCAGTTACTCTTTTCAAGCTGCTGCTTAACCTCTTTAGCAAATCTGTATCCGATTTCGTTAGATGAGATTACGATTGCAGCACCGTCGCAGAAGTTTGAAATAACAGATGCATCAATAACTGCGCCAAGAGGAGCAGCGTCAATGATTACATAGTCATACTTTTCACGCATATCCTTCAAAAGTAAATCAAACTTGGAAGAGCCGAGAAGCTCAACAGGGTTTGGAGGAACTGCGCCTGCAAAAATTATTTGAAGATTTTCATTTTGTGTTGAGTAGAGAACATCATCAAATGTAGCCTGTGAGGAAAGATATTCACTAAGGCCAAGCACCTCGCCCTCGTTGTCGGTATATCTTGTAGAAAGAACGGATTTACGAAGGTCAGCATCTAAAAGGAGAACCTTTTTTTCGGAAAGAGCAAGAGATTTAGCAAGCTCCAAGGAAACAGTGCTTTTTCCCTCGTTCTTTACACAGCTTGTGATTAAAACTGTTTTAACGTCACTTCCGCTAAAAAGAAAATTTGTACGAAGTGTTTTAAACGCTTCCTTTACATAATAAGAGAATTTATCATTTTCATGAACAAAAGTAGTTTTCATCTTTATCTCCCTCCTTAGCCTTCAACATCAATTTCGGGGATAACGCCAAGAACGCTAAGACCGAGGTAGCGATCAATATCATCAGCAGTCTTGATTTTATCATCAAACATGAAGACGATAATCAACACAATACAAGCCAAAACAGCACCAACAACGCCTGCAAGAATAGCATTTCTACCCATATGAATATTAGATGGAGAATTGCTTACCTTACCTTCCTTTGCAACGGTGGTTCTGATTGTATTAGAATTCATGAAATCATTAATGTAGTCGCCGAACTGATCTGCAGCAACTGTTGCAAAATGCTTGGAAAGAACAGGACTTGTGGTAGTTGCGCTAAAGGTTACTATACATGTTTCATCATCAGATGTAACCTTCAGGCTTGAGAAAATTTTCTTTCCCCATGCGGTTGTAAACTCATCAAATTCCTTCTCATCAACAGGGATGTTGATTTGTTGCTCTTGAATATATTTTGCAAAATCTGAATTTGCGTCAAACTCGGAGAAGAGAGCAACTGCAACATTTTTGCAAAATCTTTCATCAACAAGCTCGGGGCTTGTAATAGCAAGCTGGCGACCAACGGTCCAGTCGCTTGTGGTTTGCGATGAGGTTGAGTTTTGGGTGTTTATGATAAACATGGTTGAATTTGATGTATACATTGGGGTGATTGTGCTTGTGAAAATTATAGCAACAACAGCAAAGCATACGATTGCAAGGATAACGATCCAAATTTTACCCAAGAGATAGTTCGCAATATCTCTTATATCAAGCTCGTTTTCCTCTTTTACATTAACGTTAGTGGTTGAGTCCATTTTAATCTCCTTAATGCTTTTTTTGATTTGATAAAATCATTTTTGGCGTGGTACATGAAACCTTTTTCGCAATCTGCTCACCATATTTTCTTGAAATAATAGCGACAGCACCTGACATAAGCGGGGCATAATGCTCGGTGTCGTGTGCATCGGTTGCAATTAAATCAACAAGCGAATTTTTAAACAGCTTTTTGATGAATCGGGCACTTTTGCCAAATTTGAATTTTAGAATTGATGATGCGTTTACTTGGATTAGCACGCCAAGCTCGGAAAGCTCGCGAACCTTGGAAAAATCCGAAACCAAATCGCAATACCGTTCAACATGAGCCAAAACAGGGAAAAACCCTTTTCTCAACAAATTAGAAAGTGCAGAGCGCATTTCAAAAAACGGAGTGCTTGGTTTGAATTCTATAAGAACATACGATGTGTCCGCAATAGGTAGGCACTGTTTTGAGGATATAGAACTAACAATGTCATGGTGAAACATAATTTCGTTGCCAAGATACAAATTCATGTCGGGATAATGCTCAGAGGCATATTCCAACGCCAATTTGAAATTCGTGGCGATTTTTTGCGAATATGATAGAATATCATCATCATCATTTTCAAAAACATATTGCTTGAAATGAGGAGTGAAGCATATATCACGGATTCCATCATCATAAGCGATGCTCAGCATTTTTGCCATAGCATAAAAATCCGTTGCTCCATCGTCTATATCGAACAGAGCGTGACAATGTAAATCAGTCATCGTATATGTCAAACCCCACAATCAATTCATAAGTAACTCTATTTTATCACTAAGGGACAAGTTTGTCAAGTATTATATATTAAATAAAAATAAAATTTAATTTCGTACAAGAGCGATTGACATGAAGAAAAAAATTTGTTAAAATAAAAATAAGAGGTGATTATGTGAGGGCATTGATATGTGCTTTGAATTCAAAATTTATACATTCCTCACTTGCTCCGTGGTACTTAAAGGCATCTGCGGAAAGGTACTGCGAGTGCGTGAAATGTGAAATTTATGAAACGACAATAAATGAAAGTAAGGATAAAATCATAGATGAAATCCTACAAAAGGATATAGATTTAATCGCTTTTTCCGTGTATATTTGGAATGTATCTCTTATTTTGGAGATTTCTCGGGAAATAAAAGCACGCAAAAATGTTAAAATTCTGCTTGGAGGACCTGAGGTTAGCTATAATGCTAAGAGAGTGCTGGGTGAGCATAGCTATGTTGACTATATAATTTCGGGAGAAGGCGAGCTTCCGTTTGCTATGGTGTGTGACGGCGCTCCGCTTGAGGATATTCCCGGGCTGTGTTATAGAGGAGATAATGGATTAGTGATTAAATCGCCGCATACCTCGTGCGATGATCCCCCGTCCCCTTATACAGAAGAATATTTGAGGTGCTTAGACGGAAGAATATCCTACATAGAAACGAGCAGAGGTTGTCCGTATAAATGCGCCTTTTGCTTATCTGGACGCTGTGGCGGAGTGCGTTTTTTTGATCTTGATGAATCGAAGAAAAACATTTTGTTGCTTGCGAACAGCGGAACAAAGACCGTAAAGTTTATTGACAGGACTTTTAATGCCGATAAAAAAAGAGCAAAAGAGCTGTTTGAATTTATAATAGAAAAATCAAAATCTGAAATCCCCGAGGGAGTGTGCTTCCATTTTGAAATAGAGGGTGATATCTTAGATGATGAGCTTATAAGTACGCTTTCAAGAGCAAGGGCAGGACTGATACAAATGGAGATTGGACTGCAATCATTCAATAAGAAAACGCTAAATGAAATAAACCGAAAAACAAACACATCACGCCTCAAAATCAATATTCAAAGGCTTTTGGAGATAGGCAATATTCATGTTCATCTTGACTTGATTTCGGGATTGCCGTATGAGGATTTGAATAGCTTTTCTCAAAGCTTTAACGAGGCTGTTTCTCTTGGTGCGCATGTTGTTCAGCTCGGATTTTTAAAGCTACTTCACGGCTCTGAATTGAGAGAAAAATCAAACGAATATAGGCTTGAATTCGACAAAGAGCCACCGTATGAAATAAAAAGCACACCATGGATAAGCGGGGATGAGCTTAAAGGGCTTCATGTTGTGGATGATATCTTTGACAGGCTTTATAATTCGGGCAGATTTTCAAGAACTGTAAGGTATATTCACAGCTTAGCTGACAACGCGTTTGATTTTTATTTTGACTGTGGAGCTTATATCAAGAATAATGAAAAAACGAGAACACTTGATGAGTTTTCAGAGCTTGTATATGAATTCGCTTCAAAAATGGATAGGGTTGATCCGCTTGTGCTTCGGGACTGCATGGCACAAGATAGACTCGCGACAAACAGAATGGGTGTTCTTCCCGAATTTTTGAAGGTTAAATCTCCGAAGATAAAGGAAATTTTGAATTTTCTTGATCAAGATTCATCTACGAGAAGGAAAAAGGGAATAAAGCGCTCGGCAACTATTTTAAGGAGCGATAATTCATTTATTTATGTTGATTATGATGTCAAAAATTTGGTTACAAATGAGTATAAAGTAACGAAATTAAAAATTTAACATAAAAATTTTGCTCAAAGGACTTGAAAAATGTAATCTATTGTAGTAGAATATATGGGACTAAATTAGATTATAGTTAAATTATAATAAATAATGAAAGGAAAAGTCATGGCAGAAGAATGCACTCATGATTGTTCCACATGCTCTGCTAACTGTTCTTCAAGACAACAGGCTATACCAAAGGAGCAGCTCAATGAGCTAAGCTCCGTTAAGCATGTTATTGGAGTCGTAAGCGGCAAGGGCGGTGTTGGAAAATCAATTGTTACATCAATGCTTGCGGTATTGATGCAAAGAAAAGGATTTAAAACAGCAATTTTGGATGCGGATATCACGGGACCGTCAATTCCAAAGGCATTTGGTCTTAAGGAAAGGGCTTTATCCGACGGTATTCATTTGCTTCCTATAACAACAAAGACCGGTATTGATGTAATGTCTGTTAACCTTCTTATGGAGGATGAAACGCGTCCTGTTGTTTGGAGAGGCCCTGTTATTGCAGGAACTGTAAAGCAGTTTTGGACCGATGTTGTTTGGGATGAAATAGATTATATGTTTATTGACATGCCTCCGGGAACCGGAGATGTGCCGCTAACTGTATTTCAATCACTTCCACTTGACGGAATAGTTATTGTAACAACTCCTCAAGACTTGGTTTCTATGATTGTTGAAAAGGCTGCAAAGATGGCTCAGCTTATGAATGTTCCTGTTTTGGGACTTGTAGAGAATATGAGCTATGTTGTTTGCCCAGATTGCGGAAAGGCAATTAACATCTTTGGAGAAGGAAAATTAAACGAAATATCTGAGAAATACGGATATGATATTCTTGGTAAGCTTCCAATGGATCCAAAGCTTGCATCTCTTTGCGATAAGGGAATAATAGAGCTTATGGAAAACGATTATCTCGACAATGCATCTGAGGTAATAGAGAAGAAGACCAACTCTTAATTTACGATAATAAAAATTTTATAAAGGAGATATTCTATGAAAAAGAAACTCACAACAGTTGCTTTCAATGGCACAAAAGAGCAAGAGGCAAGACTTGACGCTGTCATTGCAGAGCACAAGGGCGAACAGGGTGCGCTTATGCCCGTTCTTCAAAAGGCACAGGATATTTATGGCTATCTTCCTATTGAAGTTCAAAAGCATATTGCACGAGGCATGGACGTATCACTTTCAGAGGTATACGGAGTTGCAACCTTCTATTCACAATTCATTCTCAATCCTAAGGGCGAATATGCAGTAGCAGTTTGCCTTGGAACTGCTTGCTATGTAAAGGGTTCTGGCTTGCTTATGGACAAGCTTGAGTCGTTGCTCGGCATTAAAAATGGTGAAATTTCAGACGACAGAAAGTTTAGCCTTGATGCAACTCGTTGTATCGGTGCGTGCGGACTTGCTCCGGTTCTTACTGTAAACGAAGAGGTTTACGGAAGACTCACCCCTGATATGATTAAGGGCATTCTTGACAAGTATAACTGATGAAGGGACGGAAATTAAAGATGATTAAAACTAAATCAGATCTTATTGCTATTAGAGACGCATATGCTAACGAGGTTGCTTATCGCAAAAGCGGATCAACAGTAAAGAGCAAGTATGAAAAGCATGTTCTTATTTGCGGTGGTACTGGTTGCACCTCTTCAAAGAGTGTTCAAATTAAGGAAAAGATGGAGAATGTGCTTGCTGAGGTTGGACTTGCTGACAAGGTTCAAGTAGTTCTTACCGGTTGCTTCGGTCTTTGCGCACTTGGCCCTATCGTTATCGTATATCCCGAAGGAACATTCTACTCAAGAATTGAAATTGACAATGTTGAGGAAATTGTAAAGGAGCATCTTGTTGGTGGAAATCCTGTTAAGAAGTATTTGTATTCCGAAACAATAAGCGGAGATCAAATTCTTTCTCTTAACGAAACAGCATTCTATAAGAAGCAAAAGCGTGTTGCACTTCGTAACTGCGGAGTTGTTGACCCACATTGCATCAACGAATACATAGGAACAGATGGTTACCTTGCTCTTGCTAAGGTTGTTACCGAAATGACTCCTGATGAGGTTATTAAGGAAATCCTCGACTCTGGCATCCGTGGCCGTGGTGGCGGTGGATTCCCAACTGGTAGAAAGTGGCAATTTGCTGCAGCTCAGCCTAAGGGTCAAAAGTATGTTGTATGTAACGGTGACGAGGGAGACCCAGGTGCATTTATGGACCGTTCAATCCTTGAGGGTGACCCGCACGCGCTTATCGAGGCTATGGCTATTGCAGGCTATGCAATCGGCGCTAATCAAGGTTATGTATATGTAAGAGCTGAGTATCCTATCGCTGTTAATAGACTTCAAGCTGCTATTGATGAGGCGAGAAAGCAAGGACTTCTCGGAAAGAACATTCTTGGCACTGACTTTGAGTTTGATATGCAAATCAGACTTGGTGCTGGTGCTTTCGTATGCGGTGAGGAAACAGCACTTCTTACCTCTATTGAGGGTAACCGTGGTGAGCCACGCCCGCGTCCTCCATTCCCGGCAGTAAAGGGACTTTTCGGCAAGCCTACTATCATTAACAATGTTGAAACATATGCAAACATTCCTCAAATCATCTTGAAGGGTGCTTCATGGTTCTCATCTATGGGAACTGAGAAATCAAAGGGAACAAAGGTATTTGCTCTTGGTGGTAAGATCACAAATACCGGTCTTGTTGAAATTCCTATGGGAACAACTCTTCGTGAGGTTGTTGAAGAAATCGGTGGCGGTATTCCTAACGGAAAGAAGTTCAAGGCTGCTCAAACAGGCGGACCTTCCGGTGGATGTATCCCTGCTTCTAAGTACGATGTTGAAATCGACTATGACAACTTGATTGCTCAAGGCTCAATGATGGGCTCAGGCGGTCTTATCGTTATGGACGAGGACACATGTATGGTTGACCTTGCTAAGTTCTTCCTTGAGTTCACAGTTGATGAGTCCTGCGGTAAGTGCGCTCCATGTCGTATAGGTACTGTAAGACTTCTTGAAATCCTTAATAAGATTACTGACGGAAACGGCGAAATGGAAGACCTTGATAAGCTTGAGGAGCTTGCTAACTATATCAAGAGTGCATCACTTTGCGGTCTTGGTCAAACAGCTCCAAACCCTGTTCTTTCAACTCTTGCAAACTTCCGTGATGAGTATATCGCTCATATTGTTGACAAGAAGTGTCCCGCTGGCGTATGTAAGAATCTCTTTACATATAAGATTGACCTTGATAAATGTATCGGATGCGGTATGTGCGCAAGACAATGTCCTGCGGATGCTATTAGCAAAACTGATTACATCGCAGAGGGTCACAAGCTTCCATCAATGAAGATTGATCCTGATAAGTGCGTTAAGTGCGGAGCTTGTCTACCTACATGTAAGAAGTTCCAGGCAATTTACAAAGGTTAATGGAGGGGTTACAAATGGAAAATATGGTAAATATTAAAATTAACGATAGAGAATATTCCGTTCCCGCTAATTCAACAGTTCTTGAAGCTGCAAGATATGCAGGAATTGATATTCCTACACTTTGCTACCTTAAGGATATCAATGAAATCGGTGCTTGCCGTCTTTGCCTTGTAGAGGTTAAGGGAGCAAGAGGACTTGCTGCAGCATGCGTATATCCTGTAAATGAGGGCATGGAGGTTTATACAAACACTCCAAAAATCAGACAAACAAGAAAGACAAACCTTGAGCTTGTTCTTTCTGCTCATAAGAAGAAGTGCTTGACATGTATCCGTTCTACAAGCTGTGAGCTTCAAAAGCTCTGCCTTGAGTATGGAGTAGATGAGGATCACTTCGTTGGCAATAACAACGCTTATCCTCTTGATGAGTCAACACCGTTCATCGTTCGTGACAATGAAAAGTGTATCCTTTGCCGTCGCTGCGTTGCTGCATGTAAGAATATGCAGGGCATTGGCGTAATCGGTGCAAACGACCGTGGATTTGATACACATATCGCAAGTGCATTTGAAAGAATGCTCGGTGAAACATCATGTATCGGATGCGGACAGTGCGTTGTTGCTTGCCCAGTTGGCGCTCTTTATGAAAAGGATGACACTGCAAAGGTTCTTAGCGCTATTGCTGACCCGACAAAGCATGTTGCAATTTGTGCAGCTCCTTCTGTAAGAGCTACTATTGGTGAGTGCTTTGACTATGCTCCCGGCACTGATACTGAGGGCAAGATGGTTGCAGCTATTAAGGCTCTTGGCTTTGACGGCGTATATGATATGAACCTCACAGCTGACCTTACCATTATGGAAGAGGCAACAGAGTTCCTTGAAAGATTTAAGGAAGGAAAGAACCTCCCGCTTATCACATCCTGCTCACCTGGATGGGTTAAGTATTGTGAGCATTATTTCCCAGAGTTTACTGACAATCTTTCATCCTGCAAGTCACCACAACAAATGTTCGGTGCAATGTATAAGACATACTATGCACAAAAGGCAGGACTTGATCCAAAGGATATCTTCTTTGTATCAGTAATTCCTTGTACTGCAAAGAAATTTGAGGTTACAAGAGATCATCAAAACGCTGCAGGCGTTCCTGATGTTGATGTTGCTATCACAACAAGAGAGCTTGCAAGAATGATTAAGCAAGCAGGAATTGACTTCAGATCACTTGATGATGCTAAGTTTGATGTTCCATTTGGAATTGGTTCCGGTGCTGGTGCAATCTTCGGTGCTACCGGTGGTGTTATGGAAGCAGCTCTTCGTACCGCAGCTGAGGTTATCGAGGGCAAGCCTCTTGAAAAGCTTGAGTTCAACGATGTTCGTGGAATTGAGGGCATCAAGAGAGCTACTTACACACTTGGCGGTAAGGAAATTAAGGTTGCAGTTGCAAGCGGAACAGCAAATGCTAAGAAGCTTCTTAATGCTGTTAAGAATGGCGAAGAAAAGGTTGATTTCATTGAAATTATGGCATGCCCAGGCGGTTGCGTAAACGGTGGTGGACAGCCAACTCAGCCTGCAGTTGTTAGAAACAATGTAAACCTTCGTGAGCTTCGTGCAAGCGTTCTTTACACTGCTGACAAGAACATGGATTTGAGAAAGTCACATGAAAACTCTGCAGTTAAGATGCTTTATGATGAATATTTTGGAAAGCCAGGTAGCCACAAGGCTCATGAGGTTCTCCATACATCATATGTAAAGCGTGGCCGTAACTAATAAAAAATAGAGGCAGGAAATTTCCTGCCTCTATTTTTTTGTCTTATTAGATTACATATCCACCGTTTACGCCTACAATTTGACCTGTGATAAATGACGCATTATCGCTTGCCAAGAATAAAATTGTGTTTACAATATCCTCGGTGCTGGCAATTCTGCCAAGAGGTGTATCGTTTTTGATTGCTTCAATGTCGCTTGGGGCAAGAGAAGCATTCATATCCGTATCTACATCTCCGGGGCAAACGCAGTTCACACGAATGCCTGAAGGTCCAACCTCCTTCGCAAGTGCCTTTGTGAAGCCGATTAAGCCCGCTTTTGCGGTGGAATAATGTACCTCGCAGGACGCGCCAACCTCACCCCACATTGAGGAAATGTTGATAATACAACCGTTTTTCCTGTTTATCATTTGAGAAAGCACGGCTCTTGATGCGAAAAAAGCACTTGATAGATTTGTGTTTATCATCTTATGCCACATATCATCAGTAATGTCAGTCAAAAGTGCAAATTCGGATATTCCGACATTGTTTATAAGAATATCAATTTTTCCGTATTTTTCAAGCACGGCATTTATCGCCCGTGAAACCTCGGAGCTAACAGACATATCTGCTTTTATAGCTAACGCACCGAATTTTTTTGACAAATTAAGCGCCTTCTCATCAGAATTGAGATAAGTGAAGGCAACCTTGTATCCTAAAGAAGAAAATTTTTCAACTGCACAGGCACCGATTCCACGGCTACCGCCCGTTATTAAAGCTACTTTTTCCATAAATTCCTCTCAAAAAGATTTTCTTTGAAAATATTTTACCATATAAAAGTCAAAAAGTAAATACAGTATTGACTATTTTTTGTATTTATGCTAAAATTTAAATAGTAAAAATTTACTTAGGAGAATTATATGAGATTTTACGAAAACCCTAAAAAAACTTATGAAAACAGAGAAAAGCAAAGATCATACTATATTCCCGCTGGAAATGCTGAATATAAGCTTTTAAACGGCGAATGGGACTTTGCGTATTTTGCTGATTCTGATTTTGCAACTGAGCCTGAAAAGTGGGACAAGATTTCTGTGCCATCATGTTGGCAAATCCTTGGATATGAAAATCCAAACTATACAAATATAAACTATCCGTATCTTTGCGATATGCCATATGTTCCAAATATCAATCCTATGGGAGTATATCAAAAAACATTTTTGGTAGAGAATGTTGAAAATGATCATTATGTTGTATTTGAGGGTGTTTCATCTTGCGCGGTTCTTTACATAAATGGCGAATATGTTGGATTTACTCAAGGCTCGCATCTTCAAGCGGAGTTTGATATTACAAAATTCGTAAAGAAGGGCGAAAACATTATTCGTGTAAATGTATATAAGTGGTGTGCCGGAAGTGACATGGAAGACCAGGACTTCTTTAGATTTAACGGAATTTTCCGTGATGTTTATGTTCTTTCCCGTCCCAAAGGACACATCAAAGATATTGATATTAAGACCGAAAAGAATAAGAGAGTTGTCGTAAAGGCCGATAAAGAGGCGAAAATGACTCTTCTTGACAAGGATACCATTATTGGCGAAAAGACTGGTAAAAAGTGCGTTTTTGAGGTTGAAAATCCAAAGCTTTGGAATGCTGAAGCGCCATATCTTTATACACTTAAAATTGAGTGTGCAGGAGAAGTTATTACTCAAAAGGTTGGAATTAGAACAATTTCTGTATCAAAGAAGAATGAACTTCTTATAAATGGGACTCCTGTTAAATTGAAGGGAATCAACCACCACGACTCAACTCCTAATAATGGTTGGTGCATGACTGATGACGAGATTTTAGAGGATCTTAAACTTATCAAATCTCTTAACATGAACTGTGTTAGAACATCGCACTATCCACCGCATCCCAAATTCCTTGAATATTGTGATGAGCTTGGTCTTTATGTAGTGCTTGAATGTGATAACGAAACACACGGAATCTTGCGTCGTAAGGCAAATGTAGGCTATTCATACGATATGGAAGAGAACGCTTGGCCTATGAATCACCCCGATTGGAAAAATGAGCATGTAAACCGTATGGAGCGCACATATATGCGTGATAGAAACCATGCATCTGTTATTATGTGGAGCGCTGGAAACGAGTGTGGCTTCGGTGAAAACGGAATTGCCATGTGCGAGTACATTCGTAGCGTTGATAAGGAAAGGCTTTTCCACGCGGAAAGCGCAACCGGACTTGGAATGCATCAATATACTGATGTGTTTTCAAAAATGTATCCCGAACTTCACGATCTTGTGAAATTTATTGATGATAAGGAGATTGATATTCCTGTTTATCTTTGCGAGTATTCACACGCAATGGGTAACGGCCCAGGAGATGTGTGGGAATATATGGAACTTGTTCACAAATATCCAAAATTCATTGGCGGATGTGTTTGGGAGTGGTGCGATCATACTGTTATTGTTGATGGTGTTCAAAAATACGGTGGAGACTTTGAGGGCGAACTCACTCACGATGAAAACTTCTGTTGTGATGGTCTTGTTTTCTCGGATAGAAGTTTTAAGGCGGGAACATATGAAGTTAAAAATGCATATCTTCCTGTCAGATTTGAATTTAAGAACGGTAAGCTAAGAATCACAAACCACTTTGATTTCACATCATTTAGCGAGTATACAGTAAATTATAAGATTAGAATTGATGGAATAACAGTTGAAGAAAAGAATTTGAGCCTTGATTTGGCGCCTAAAAAGAGTACAACTGTTATAACTGATACAAATCCTAATGAGTGCAAGCTCGGCGCAAGCATTGATGTTACTCTCATTGATCCCGACGGTGTGGAGCTTGGTACACTGTCTCAAATTATTGAATGTAAGAAAATCGCTTCTCAAAAGGATAATTCTCCCGCGGTTCTTACCGAGGATGCGCATTATGTATACGCATCGGGTGATGGCTTCAAATATCGCTTCAACAAGCAAAGAGCAGGCTTTGATAGCATTGTAATAAACGGTGAAGAACACCTTGTAGCGCCTATGAAGATAGGAATGTTTAGTGCTATTATTGATAACCATAGAGGTCTTATTCCGCTTTGGTCTAATCAAAACATATGGCAGGGTGAAAATCTTGATAAGAGTTTCACAAATGTTAGAAAAGTTACTGTTAAGGGCAATACTATCGTTGCTGAGTGTGCTTACGGTGGAGTTTCAAGACTTCCTGTATTCATTTACAAGCTTAAGGCGACAGTTTTCGCAAACGGCAGAGTTGCATTTGAGCTTACGGGCGATGTGAGAAAAGAGGCTATATGGCTTCCAAGACTCGGATTTGAAATCGCTCTTGACAAGAAATATCAAGAGTTTAAGTATTTTGGAGAAGGACCGCTTGAAAGCTATGTAGATATGCATCATCACGCAAGACAAGACTTCTTTGTAAGTGATGTTGATGCGGAGTATGTTAACTATGTAAGGCCACAGGATCATGGCTACCATAGCAGGACTGTTGAGGCCGAAATCGGCGGACTTAAATTCACTGGAAAAAATTCATTTAACCTCAATGTTTCTAAATATTCCATTGATCAGCTTTGGAAGGCTAAGCACACTGACGAAATAGGCGAGTCCTATGCAACGCATGTGAGAATTGACTATAAATTCAGTGGAATTGGCTCAGGCTCTTGCGGACCTTGGACACATCCAAAATATAGATTTAATGACAAGAAAATCAAATTTGCATTTGATATGGAAATTAAATAAAAAACACAAAAGAGCCTTTATTTAAAGGCTCTTTTGCTTTTGAAAAGATTTGAGAATTATATGATTTTAAAATTTATAAATTTAAGAATTTTAAAATTTAATAATTCGGAAGAGTGTCACAAAACATGATAAGATTTGCGCTGACCCTTTCTTGCTCTGTTAGAGGCTTGAAGGTCTTGCTTGAATAAAGGATTTCAAGTGCCATTAAGGCGCAGGTCCTTCCTATAAATCCTTCAACATTATCATGTATGGCAAGGTCGCGCATTTGAGGTGGGTATTGCTTAGCCATCATTGAAGCAATCTCCAAAATTTTTGGCGCAAATCGATCCTTTATTTTCTTGTCAAGCTTGGGCAATCTTTCAAAAAAACTATTCCAATTATCTTTTGCAATAATGATATTTATTTTTCCGTCATCGGTTAAAAACTCGCGCTCTCTCAAGCGATTGAATTTTTCAATATTCGCAGGTGATTCGCTAATCATACCGGTTAGTATTTCATAAATGTAATCATAATCTCTATAATTGTTGTTTTTCCACGCTCCCTTTCGTGAAGAAAAATCACTGTCAATAGACCAACAGAATACAGACGGATACTTACATGAGGAGCGTGACATGTTTCCGCAACCCCAATAATTTTTTATTTCTATTGTAGGCAAATATTCTGGGTCTAATTGTGTTGCTGAAAGCTCTACATTTGCGATAAACTCTCCGCCGTGAGTTGTTTTTATATAATATTTTGACGTGTCAATGTTGGCAGAAATCATACAGTTGTTGCACATGGCGTAAAAGACAACCGCTGCCTCAAAGACCTCTTTATTTCCTGATGGAACATAAAAATCCGTAAAGCCCTCAATAGATTTTCTGACAAGTGGAACATATTCCTCAACTAATGCTCTTGCAATTTCTTGAAGAAGCTTATACCTGCGCTCCTTTAGCTCAAGAGAGTATTTGGTTGGTGAAAAATTAACATAAGTAGTGTAACGACCTCCTCTTTCTTTGACTAAAAAGCCGTTGCTCTCTAAAAAATTAATTTTGTCCTCAATGAATACAGGAGTTAATCCAAGCTCCTGAGCAATTTCGTTTAAGGTTTTTGGAGAATGATAAACGCTGTAAACAATGTTTAAATTAACCCTGTCGCCTATATAATCCTCAGGTCCTTTATTATTTCCGGGATTTCCGCTGTGACCAAGGCTTAGTGGCTCAATTGGGTTAAGCCCTAAATTTCCTATTTTTCTTTCCATTGTAAGCCCTTCCTTTAGTTCAATTCTTGCTTGATTTAGATGCCATTTTACAGTACCCGTAGGAATTTTAAGCTCGCTTGAAATCGATTGTATAGATTTTCCCTCGTAATAAAACATAAATACAATTTTTCTACGAGAAGTGCCAAGATATGCTACCTCTCTTGATAGCCGTTTTAGCTCCTCATCGTTGTTTTCAAAAAAGTATTCATCATAGTAAGGAATTTGCAATCCATCAAGAGAAATTCCCTCATGCCTTTTCTTGTAAGCCACATATTTTGCGTATGTATGCTCGCTAATTCGCCAAATATATCCTTCGATATTCGCAATATTATCGGCTTTTAGAAGAGAAGAATATACCTCGCAAACAATTTCCGAGGAAATTTCCTCTGCCTCATCATAAGAAAAGGATTTCTTTACAGCAAAGCCATAAATCTTTTTAAGGTATTTTGTAATAATTTGATCCGCTTTTTGTTTTTCCATAATTTTCTCCGGCGCCGTTTGATGATATAGTGACCCAAAAAGTCTAAAGGTTGGTAATTTTTTAAAACTTAATTCTATTTTACACTAAGCATTATAATAAATCAACAAAAATATCTTTCAGTCCATTCATTAGTATAGCTATAAAACTCAACTCAAAATTTATTTTTTTCAACAAACATGCCATTGCTTACCGCCTTGAGATATGATATAATTGTGTTGACAAAGGCGAAAAACCGGTTCATATTCCTATGTCAAAAAATATTTAGGAGATTAAGCTATGATTGTTAATATAGGAACTAAAATTAAAGAATTACGCAAGCGTGACGGTATGACACAAGAGCAGCTTGCTGAAAAATTAAATCTAACTCCACAAACAATATCAAGATGGGAAACCGAGACTGCGTATCCTGATATTGTTACCATTCCGATTTTGGCAAATATTTTTGATGTTAGCATAGATACATTAATGGGCTATGATAAAACTAAAACTGCCGAAAAAATAAAGGGGATAATTGATAGCTCTAAAAGGTATTTTTGGAATGATATTGAAAAGTGTGAGAAAATTCTCAAAGATGCTTTAAGCTACTATCCGGGTAATGATATGATTTTAAGAGAGCTGCTTTCTTTGTACGAATGCCATATACGCACATATGGTAAAATGGAGTATATGAAAAGGGCTATATCGGTGGCGAATAAAATAATTGCAGAAGCTACTGATGCTTTCTCTGTATGCAGTGCAAAGGCTGATTTAGCATCACTTTATTTGATGCAAAATCGCTATAATGATGCAAAGGAAATAATAGAAACGCTTCCGTACATGTATCCATATCTGCTTAACGATAAAATGCGTGTTTCATCTTATCTTTTGAAGGGTGATGATAGGCTGAAGGAAGCAAAGGATTGGAAAATAATTGAATATCAGGAGCTTTTCTTAGCCTGCATCATGGAAGGGGAAGGATATTTTGAAACGGGTGATTACAAAAATGCTTTAAACTCATTTTTGCAAGGCAAGGATGTAATAGAAAGATTTATGCTAACTGATAAAATTTGTCCCGAAGCATACCTATTTAACGGAGTTCAAACAAATCATATGTGTTGCTATTTGCAAATTGCCGGTTGTTATTTAAAACTAAATGACTTTGAAAAATGCAAGCAAGCTGTTGAAAAGGCATATGAAATCGTGTCCTTGGCAAACGGAGAGGATTTTTTAAAACAACCTGAGCTGTTTTTAGAGCAGTATAATAAAACCTATAAAGAATACGGGCTTGAAGCATATAAACCACTATAAATTGAATTTCAACTCAATAATATCTGCAAGGACAAGGCATAGGAGTCTATGTTAAACTGTAATCACAGAAAGGGGATGTTTATATGGAAAAAACATTAATCGAAAAAGCCATTAAATTCATTCAAGGTGGCTCAAAAGAAAATCTGTCATTACAGGAAATTGCAGACAAAGCAGGCTTCTCATTAACCTATTTTGATGTACTGTTCAAAAAGCATACAGGATATAGTCCTGTGGAATATTCTCGTGTGTATAAGCTAACACGAAGCGCTTTAGAGCTTAGAAGAACAGACAAGAAAATCATTGATATAGCTTTGGATTTCGGCTATGAAAGCCCGGAGGCATATGCACGAGCCTTCAAAAAGTTTTACAGCCTTAGTCCAAGTGAATATCGTGAAAGGTATTCAAATGATGCTATCACTTGGAAGGACTTATCATCAAGAGTAGCAATCAATCGCTTTGCTAATGCAAACCCAAGCCTGAAAAGAGTAAACAAAGAGGTAGCTCTTGACTTTATATTTACTAACAACCCTGTGTTGTTTGCCGAGGATGCAGTAAATATAACGGTAGGCGACTGCGAAATCTTTACTCTTGGTGAAAGCGACACATTAGAACATTTTGTGTGCGTGTCAGATTATAACAACGAAAGAATAGTTATTGACTTAATCTGCACAAACGAAAAGGACGCTATTGCATATCTTAAGCTTCTTGCAAAAAATGAAAATTATAGCTTTACAATGCGTAAAAACACCTATGAGGAATGGGACAGCTTTAACGCAGAGGTCGCAAAGCTTGGTCTTGTTTGTAGATATGGTTATGATATGGTTTATACAAACGAGCAAATTACACTTCCAAACTATAATGGTATAACTGTACGAGAATTAAGTAAGGAAGATATGCCATATATTCAAAGCTTCAAGGCAAAGGGTGGCTGTGGTGAAAACCATTTAAGAGGCTTGCAAATTGCGTTTGAAGGCAAGGGAAATATTGGAGAAAAAGCATATGGTGCATTTGTAAATAATGAGCTTGTATGCCTTGCAACTCCCGTGCTTGATACAATAAGAGAATTAAGCAAATATGATATTGGCGCAATCTTTTCTCTTACAAATGATAATAAAGTTATAGAAGCGATATGGAAATATGTAATAAATGATTGCATTAAAAACGGAGCTATTATCGGCAATGCAAACGCAAAGGAAGATACCTCCATCCTCGGCGTAGCATTCAGCGAAAAAATGGGCCTTTCAAAAGTCGCAGAGGTTCGCAGATATAGCAAATAATCAAAAGCGAGTGCTGATTTTTCGGCACTCGCTTAAACTTTAGCGAACATTATTGAATTGATTGCTAATATGTAGTAAAATAAATTTAGAAAATTTCAAAATTGTTCCAACATTTGCGTTTTTTGCGACACTATTATGGTGACGGGCAAGGAACCAACCCGAAAAAACTCTTAAAAGGCGGATAAAATGGATATTTCAAAGGACATTATAGAAAAGTACGCAAAGAAAATATATGGCTTTGCTTTTTCTAAAACGAGAGATTATAACGATGCTCAGGATTTATCTCAAGAAATCCTTTTGGCATTGTTTGATAAAGGTACAAAACTCTCACAAATAGAAAATATGGATGCATACATATATAGAATTTGCTCTTATACTTGGATGAACTTTTACAGACGCGACATTCAAAAAAGAAAAAATCTTGAAAACGCATCTATGCTTGAGTTTGTAGCTGACGAAACTGATATAGAGGAAGAATATATAAAAAAGGAGCTACACGAAAAGCTCAGGCAAGAAATAATGTATCTCTCCAAAATGAAGCGAGAGGTAACAATAATGTTCTATTATGAAAATAAAACAAGTAAAGAAATATCCGAAATATTAAATATCCCAGATTCTAGCGTACGATGGTATTTAGGAGAAAGCAAGAAAACACTAAAGGAGCGAATTGAAATGACAGAACAAGGAATCTATAAGCCTGTTAAAATAGGTATAGGTCATAACGGTTGGACTACCGATTACGATATGTTTGGGTTAAGAAGCGATGTTTTAATGCAAAACATTTGCTATGTTTGCTATCTGAAACCATGTACCACAGAGGAAATAGCAAGAACTTTAGGAGTTGCAGCTGTTTATCTTGAGGATAAGATAGACAAGCTTTTGCATATGGATTACCTAAAGATAGTTGGTAAAAACAAGTATCAGACCACATTTTTTATAATGGAAGGTAAGTTTTTCCGTGAAAGCAAAAGGTTTATGTATAAGCTTGCTGATAAAGTATCTGTTCCGTTATATAATTTAACAGTTAACGCAATGGATGAACTAAAGAAAAGCGATGTATTACTTGGTGAATACAACGACAATTTCTTTATGTGGTCGCTACTTATGCTTACAATAGATAATGCTGTATATTACATTCACGACCTTGTTTCAAAAAAGAAAGGCTTGAATTATTCACTACCAAAACGCAAGGACGGAAGCGAGCATTTTGTTTCTGCAACAATGGTAACCGGAGAAACAGTTAATATTGATGACGAGGATTTTAAGGAGTTTTTCTTACAGTGCGAGGGTTGTGGTGTAAAAACAAGAACAAGCGATAAACTAAACTCCTTACAATATGATATTAAATTCTTTGGTCAGGGTTGGCGTGATTTTGACGAAATAG
This sequence comes from Clostridia bacterium, assembly GCA_017466455.1. The sequence continues at coordinate 273,144 of JAFTUD010000002.1, read as the reverse complement.
AACTAAACCAAATTTCAAGAGTGGTTGATATCCTTGAAAAGGGAGAAAAACCAAACGAATACGATAAGCATGCAATTGCTAATCTTGTTAAAAAGGGCTATGTAAAAGTTGAAAACGATAAGCCTATAATTTTAATACCATATATGAAACGTCAAGAAAATCCCATTCTTTATAAATACTATGACAGAGCACCGTTTTTTGAAAATATAAAAAAAGAGCTTGACCTAGACGAAGTAGTAAATATGTGCTGTGAGCATATAGACAATGTGCAAAAGCTAATTCCAAGCTTTCTTGACGAAAATGAAACAAATCAAATTTTAAGTAATAGCTTTTCAAATCACTATTCTTTCCTTTGGAATTTGTGGAAAAACGGATATTTGCAAACACCATCAGTGGAAGAAATCAAAAGGCTTTGCACATTTGTTTATGAAAAATAATATTCAAAGAAAATCTTTGAATTATAACCTCCTAAAAAGCGAGTGCTTCGGCACTCGCTTTTGCTAATTTGCAACTAAATCAATGATTGATAACATAAACAACAAATAGATAATTGAAATTTTGTAAATAGTCGATTATAATGTAATTGTAAGCTTACAAAAACAAATTTTGGAGGTTCAATTATGAATTTGAAAATAGGAACAATTATAAAGCAGTTAAGACAGCAGAACAATGTTACACAAGAACAGTTAGCAACAGCTTTGTATGTTAGCCCACAGGCTATTTCTCGTTGGGAAAGCGAAATTTGCTATCCCGATATAGAATTTCTTCCAGCCCTTGCCGATTTCTTTTTGGTCAGTACTGACGAATTGCTTGGCTATAAGCTTTCAGAAAGAGCTGAAATACTTGAAAACATTAAAAATGAACTGTGCCGACTTGCTGAAGTCGGAACAAATCAGGAAAAGCTTTGCTTTGCACGCGAAGCATTTGCAAAATTTCCAAATGATGCAAAAATAAAAGTTTATCTCGCCGCTTGCTTGTCGAACGAATGGAATAGCAATCGTGAAGAATCACTTTATCGAGAGGCTGAAACACTTTGCTTATCTGTCATTGATGAGTGTCATGATGAAGACATCAGATATGAAGCTGTTTTTACACTAAGCACTATGTATGCAGACTCACAAAAGCCTGACAAAGCAAAAGCTATTTTAAATCTTCTGGCTCCCATGAAATATTGCCGTGAATTTGTCCTATCTTGTGGAATTGGAGATGATAATTTAGAACTATATAAACAAGACGAGATTGATAAATTGGCTGATGGTTTAGGAACATCTATTACAAATTATGCAGTTGATGATTCCTTACCCAATGATCCTTCTACATGGGATAATAAAATTGAGATGCTTTACCTCTCAAATCAACTGTATAATATGATATATGGAGATAATCTTATGTTTTATCACGTTCGTCTTTCCCGTAATTATTGGTTTATTTCCACATACCAAATAGCACAAAACAAAATTGCCGAAACACTTGTCTCTCTTGAAAAAATGTGTTATCACGCAATAGAATATGACAAGTCTTATGTCAACAATCACGGTAAATATTATACATCAATTTTCACCAACAAGTTGGTTTATCCCGAACCAAGCAAGGATTTTCACGAATTAAGAGAACACACGGAATGCCACTATCTGCTCAAAAAACTTCAACACAATAGATATGATTCTATCCGTCAAGACCCTCGTTTTGTTTTGGTTGTTGAGAAATTGAATCAGTTCGCAAAATGAGTTATTATTGTCTCACACGAGATTTGATTTTGCGCTGAAAGTATATTTAAAGTGATATACAAAAGGCTAAAAATTAAAGAATTAAACACATAAAGCGAGTGCTGATTTTTCGGCACTCGCTCATGTTTTATGTGGAAAATATTATTGAAATTTAAAAATGAATTTTTGGGTTGTTTTATTTGTGAACAATATGTTAGCGATGATGTTGGCGACTACAAATGAAATTGCGCCTTGGATTAGGTTGAACGGAATATTTAGTGCTGATGCTGAAAATCCGTACAAAACGCCTTCAAACAAGAAATATCCTATTACCATGACAAGCTCCGAGACAAAAGAGCTAATCGCAAGCCTTAATGCGTGTTTTTTGAAAAGCTTTAATGACTTGAAAATCAAAAAGCAAAGAATGGACATAAGCACCTTTATTACAAGGGTCGCGGGCACATATATTGCGTATCCGAGCAATAGGTCGGCAAGAGCAGAGCCAACTCCGGCGCAAATAAAGCCAAGAGGTCCTAAAATCCAAGCGGACAACAGAACAAAGGCATCGCCTAAATTCACATAACCGAAACCTGCGGGCATAGGAATTGCTATGAAATAGGTCGCAACAAAAACAAGTGCGGTAAAAATTGCGGTAAGAGAAATTTTATGTATTTTCCTTCCTTGCATTAAAAATCATCTCCTAAAATAAAATATTAAAAAGCCCTAATTAAAATGACAAGGGTATTATATCACACAAGCAAATATAATTCAATATTTTTTCACAATAAATTTACTTGAAAATGAGCACAATATATGATACAATGACGCTAAGAGGTGATAAAATGATTTTTTATATAGATTGGATTTATATTATTCTTGTTTTGCCTGCGGTAATTCTTTCAATATGGGCGAGCGCAAGGGTCAATTCCACATTCAAAAAATACTCAAAAACAACAAACTACGCAGGACTTACTGCGTCAGAGGTCGCAAGGCGAATTTTATATGAGAATGAATTATATGATGTCAGAATAGAGGCGGTAAGCGGTCATTTGACTGATCATTATGATCCGCGAACAAAGGTCGTTAGCCTATCGGAAAGCACATATAACAGCACATCAAGTGCAGCAATAGGGGTTGCGGCACACGAGGTCGGTCATGCTATACAGCATGCAAGAGGATACATTCCGCTGAAAATAAGAAACGCTATTGTACCTGTAACAAACCTTGGCTCAAAGCTTTCAATGCCACTTATAATTTTGGGTATATTACTTTCGGCATTCGCATATGAATTCGCATATGTTGCATATTTTGGCGTAGCGTGCTTTTCGCTTTGCGCTATCTTTCAGCTTTTGACTCTTCCTACTGAATTTAATGCAAGCAGAAGGGCGTTAAGATCCATAGAAGATGGCGGATTTCTAAGGGAAGATGAGCTTGTGGGCGCAAGGCGTGTGCTAAGTGCGGCTGCGATGACATATGTTGCGGCGCTTGCAGTTAGCTTAGCCCAGCTTTTAAGGCTTGTTTTGATCGTTTCAAGGCTCAATAACAGGCGTAGATAATAAATTATAATAAAAATTTAAAAAACTATTGACAAGCACTTTTCTTTGTGATACAATATACAAGCCGCATAACGCCGAGGTCGAAAACAGTCAATGACTTACCTGGCTTAGCGAGTTTTGTTGAAAGAGAGGTGCTTTTTTCATGTTCGCAATTATTCAAACAGGTGGAAAGCAGTACAAAGTAAACGAGGGAGATGTAATCTTCGTTGAAAAGCTTGGTGCAAATGAAGGCGATGAAGTTAAGTTTGACAGCGTTCTCGCTATCTCAAACGATAACGGATTTGTAACAGGCGCTCCTTATGTATCTGGTGCTTCCGTAACAGCAACAGTTGTTCGTAACGGTAAGGGTAAGAAAATTTACGTTATGAAGTACAAGGCTAAGAAGAACGAAAAGAAAAAGATCGGTCACAGACAGCCTTATACAAAGGTTCAAATCACAAAAATTGAGGGCTAATTCACTATATGACAAATGTCGTATTTTATGAGGCCTCTGACACATTTTGGGGATATGAGGAAGCCGGTCACGCGGAGCTTGATGATTCCGATGTTGATGTGCTTTGCGCTTCAATTTCCGCTATGACAATGCTTGTTGTAAATGCGGTTGAAGAAACTTATAAGTCCAAAATAAATTATGAGGTTGATGAAGAAAACGCAGTAGTAAGAGTTGAGGCTCTTGGTGCGTTGCCCGAGCATGAGCCTGATGAAAAGAAAAGATACGCAATATCGGGACTTTTCAAGGCGTATTATCGACAGCTTAAGCTTTTGGAAGAGGAATTCCCTGAAAATTTAAGGGTGCTCGTAATCAAGAGAAAGCCAACGGTATAATTTAAGCGTAAAATTCAGATAATGGAGGAACAAGAAATGTTAAGACTTAGTTTACAGTTCTTCGCACATAAAAAGGGTGTAGGTTCTACTAAAAACGGTCGTGATAGCGAATCCAAGCGTCTTGGCGTTAAGAAGGCTGACGGTGCAACAGTAGTTGCTGGAAACATTATCGTAAGACAAAGAGGAACAAAGATTCATCCAGGTAACAATGTAGGTATCGGTTCTGATGATACACTCTTCGCTCTCATTGACGGAGTTGTTAAGTTTGAGCATCTTACAAAGGACAAAAAGTGCGTAAGCGTATATGCAAAATAATAAAACTTCCACCGATCTAAAATCGGTGGATTTTTTATGCAAAAATAATAAAACGAGCCCTTCACATTGTTTAAATACAGTAAATAAGAGAGAAAAATAAAATAAATGTAAAATTGTTTTGAAAATATCTTCACATATTGAAATAAATATGTTAAAATAATACGAATAAAGATATTTATCTACAAAAATATATGTTTTACAAGAGGTGACTTTATGCTTAAGCTTGAAAACATTTCCTTTGAGGTTCATACTGAGGAAACACATAAGGAAATTTTGAAAAATATAAATCTTGAAATTGAAGATGGCTTTGTTGCAATAACCGGACCGAACGGTGGCGGAAAATCAACACTTGCTAAAATTATTGCAGGAATTTATCAGCCTACATCGGGAAGAATTTATTTTGACGGTGTTGATATTACCGATATGAGCATTACCGAAAGGGCTAATATGGGAATTAGCTTTGCATTTCAACAGCCTGTTAGGTTTAAGGGAATTACCGTAAAGGATCTTATTACTCTTGCATCAGGTAAGAAAATTACCGTTGGAGATGCGTGCAAATACCTTTCTGAGGTTGGTCTTTGTGCAAGGGATTACATCGACAGAGAGGTCAATGCCTCGCTTTCGGGTGGAGAGCTTAAAAGAATTGAAATAGCGATGATAAACGCAAGAGGAACAAAGCTTTCCGTGTTTGATGAGCCAGAGGCAGGAATTGACCTTTGGAGCTTTAATAATCTTATTCAGGTTTTTGAAAAGATGCACGAGAAAATTCACGGTTCAATTATAATAATTTCCCACCAAGAAAGAATATTGAATATTGCCGACAAGATTGTAGTAGTTGCAAACGGTCAGATAAAGCAATACGGCGAAAAGAAGGATATTTTGCCGGAGCTTTTGGGACAAACTGCAACCTCATGCAAGGCACTTACCGACAACAACTAAGGAGAACTGCGATGGATACGATACAAAAGGATCTTCTTGCCAAGATAGCCGACCTTCACAAGACTCCCGAGGGAGCTTATAATATCAGAGCGAACGGCGCTCTTGGTGCAAGAAATACAACTGCTAACATTGATATTATTTCCAAAACCGATAAGGACGGAATTGATATTATAATAAAACCAAACACGAAGAACGAAAGTGTGCATATTCCTGTCATAATCAGCCAAACAGGACTTAGCGATCTTGTATACAATGATTTTTACATTGGTGAGAATGCGGATGTTACAATTGTTGCGGGCTGCGGAATTCACAATACAGGCTCGGACAAGTCTGAGCATGATGGCATTCATACCTTCCATGTTGGAAAGGGTGCTAAGATAAGATACATTGAGCGTCACTACGGAGAAGGTGATGGAAACGGTGAAAATATCATGAATCCTACCACCGTCATTGAAATCGACGAGGACGGATATATGGAGATGGAAACCACTCAAATCAAGGGTATTGATTCCACGATTAGAGTTACTAATGCAAGGCTTGGTAAAAATGCAAAGCTTGTTATTAAAGAAAAGCTCATGACTCATGGTAAGCAATTTGCTCAAACTGATTTTACCGTTGATTTGGATGGCGAGGGCTCGGGCGCTAATGTAATTTCTCGCTCCGTTGCTAAGGATGAGTCAAAGCAAATATTCAAGTCTAATATAAACGGAAACAGCAAATGCTCGGGACACACAGAATGCGATGCCATAATTATGGACAATGCAAGGGTTGTTGCGATTCCCGAGATAACTGCTAATCATATCGATGCCGAGCTTATACACGAGGCGGCGATAGGAAAAATTGCTGGAGAGCAGTTAATAAAGCTAATGACTCTTGGACTTACCGAAAAGGAAGCCGAGGAGCAAATAGTAAGCGGATTTTTGAAATGATTTTAAAGGAGGGCACGCCCTCCTTTTTGCTTACAATGATATTAAAAAATAAATGTTGTTTAAAGCCGAACAATTTAACATAAACTATGTCTTGCATAATATGATAATATAACAGTTATGAAACGGAAGAGATTTAGTTATGAATTTACAAGATATAGATAGCATAGAGACGCTTGAAGCAGCACTAAATGAAATGAGAAAAGCACAGGAGATTTTTTCAACATATTCTCAGGAGAAGGTAGATGAAATTTTCAACGCTTGCGCTATTGCCGCAAATAGACAACGAATTTCACTTGCCCAAATGGCAGTTGAGGAAACGCAAATGGGCATTTTTGAGGATAAGGTCATAAAAAATCATGTTGCTTCGGAGTTTGTTTATAATAAGTATAAAAACGAGAAAACCTGCGGTGTTATAGAAGAGGATTACGGGCGAGGATTTAAAAAAATTGCATGTCCTGTTGGGGTTATATCGGCGCTCATTCCCTCCACTAATCCAACATCAACGGTTATTTTTAAGATTTTGCTTGCGATAAAAACAAGAAACGCAATAGTGATAAGTCCGCATCCGCGAGCTAAAAAATGTACGATTGAGGCTACAAGGCTTTTATATGAAACCGCTGTTTCGGCAGGAGCCCCGAGTAATATAATTTCTTGGATTAGCGAGCCGAGCATTGAGCTAACCAAGGAGCTAATGAAGCGTTCGGATATTATTTTGGCAACCGGAGGCTCGGCAATGGTTAAATCAGCTTATTCAAGCGGAAGACCTGCGATAGGAGTTGGGGCAGGAAACACTCCCGCTATAATTGATGAAAGTGCGAATATAAAGCTGGCGGTAAGCTCAATTATCCATTCAAAAACCTTTGATAATGGACTTATTTGTGCATCGGAGCAGGTTGTAATAGTGGATGAAAAGATTTATTCCGAGGTGAAATCCGAGCTTGAGGAGCGAGAGTGCTTGTTTTTAAGCAAAGAGGAAGCACAACGGCTAAGAGAGGTGTTTGCAAGCCCAAGCGAAGGGAAGCGCCTTGTAGGAAGGAGTGCTTATGAAATATCAAAAATCATAGGTGCAAGGTCATCAAAGGGCACAAGACTTCTTCTTGCCGAGATAGAAAATATTGGAGAAGATGAAATATTATCACAGGAAAAGCTTTTTCCCGTTTTAGCGGTGATCAAGGCAAAGGGATTTGAGGATGCTGTTTTTAAGGCCCGTTTAACGCTCGAAAACGGGGGATTGGGACATACGGCGTCTATTTATGCCGATGAGAGCGAAAAAGCAAAAATAAGGGAGTTTGAGGGGGCTATGAAGGCGTGCCGTATTCTTTTGAATACTCCGTCATCGCAGGGCGGAGTTGGAGATATATACAATTTTTCGTTAGCCCCATCGTTAACGCTTGGTTGTGGCTCGTGGGGTGGAAATGCCACCTCGGAAAATGTAGGCACGCGCCATCTCCTAAATATAAAAACGGTAGCAAGCAGGCGAGAAAATATGCTATGGCTAAGATTACCCGAGAGATTATATTTTAAAAGAGGATCTTTGCATACCGCGATTGCGGAGCTGTCAGAGCTTGAAAAAAAGAGGGCGTTTATCGTAACCGACAGGTTTTTATATGAAAACAAAAGGGTTGATGTACTGTTAAAGGAGCTTGATGCGTTGGGGATTGAATATCAGGTATTTGACGGAGTAGTGCCAGATCCGACAAGTGAGTGCGTGAAGAATGGATTTGAGCAGTTAAAAAGCTTTAGGGCGGACACAATCATCGCATTTGGTGGCGGATCTGCTATTGATGCGGGAAAGGCGATTTGGGCAATGTATGAGTGTCCTAATATAAGCTTTGACGATATTTCATTAAGATTTTCGGATATAAGAAAGCGAATTTCAAAATTGCCACAAATGGGTGATAAGGCATATTTTGTCGCAATACCAACAACTTCGGGCACGGGTAGCGAGGTAACTCCGTTTTCAGTCATAACAGACGAAAGGACAGGAATAAAGCACCCGTTGGCTGACTATGAGCTTATGCCTAATATGGCAATTGTAGATCCTAATTTGAGCGACGGAGCACCAAAGGAGCTTGTTGCTGCCTCGGGAATTGACGCGTTAACTCACGCTATTGAAGCATATGTATCTATTATGGCAAGTGATTACACGGATTCGCTTGCTCTTGGCGCTATAAAAATAATATTTGAGTATTTACCGAGAATGTATAAAAATGGTGCCAAGGATAGTGTAGCATGTGAAAAAATGGCAAATGCTTCCACAATGGCAGGAATGGCCTTCGGGAATTCTTTTCTTGGCTTATGCCATTCAATGGCACACAAGCTTAGCTCATATTATCATTTTCCTCATGGAATTTCCAATGCTCTTCTAATAGAGCAAATCATTAGATATAATGCAAAGAAAGCGCCATTTAAAATGGGAACATTTTCGCAATATTCTTATCCTATGGCAAATGAAAGATATGCAAAAATTGCTACGGAGATATCTATAAACGGTAATGACGATGAAAAAGTGAAGGCGCTTATAGAAAAAATTTCAGAGCTTAAAAAGTATCTCGAAATAAAGGGTTCAATTAAGGAGTATGGTATAAAGGAACAGGATTTTCTTGATTGCCTTGAAAGGATGTCATTAGAGGCATTTGACGATCAATGCACGGGAGCGAATCCAAGATATCCATTAATTGAGGAAATAAAGGAAATTTATATTTCGGCATACTATGGCAAGAACGAATAAGTCTACCGAGTATAACAAAAATCCCGCTTTTTGGCGGGATTTTTGCTATATCTATTGAAATGAAATCGATGATGTGTTAAAATTTGTATATAAATAAAGAAAAATAGAGGGAAATCATGAAAATAATTGACATTATAAAATCATCAAAGCCATCTCTTTCGTTTGAAGTGTTTCCACCGAAAACAAGTGATACATTTGATGCCATTAAAGGAGCGATAGAACAAATAGCGGAGCTTAATCCGTCGTTTATGAGCGTTACATATGGCGCAGGTGGAGGAACGAGCGAATTCACCGTTTCTCTTGCTAAGGACATTAAGGAAAATTTTGGAGTTACACCGATAGCGCACCTAACCTGTATAAACTCAACAAAAGAGGATATTCAAAACAGGCTTGGAGCCTTAAAAAGTGCTGGAATAGAAAATGTTTTGGCGTTAAGAGGTGATATAACTCCTCAAAATAAGGATAAAATAAAGTTTGATTATAGATATGCCTCCGAGCTTGTTGAGGATATAAGGCAGTTCGGCGATTTTTGTATCGGCGGAGCCTGCTACCCCGAGGGACATCCCGAGGCTTTGACTCAAATTGATGATATTAAAAATCTTAAAGTCAAGGTTGATGCAGGCTGTCAGTTTTTAACAACGCAAATGTTTTTCGACAATAATGTGCTTTATAATTATCTTTACAAGATCAGAGAGGCAGGAATTACTGTGCCGATCGTTGCAGGAATAATGCCTGTTACTAACGCAAGCCAAATAAAGAGGAGCTGTGCGTTGTCAGGCACCGTTTTACCGCCAAGATTTAGAGCTATTGTGGATAGGTATGCTTATAATCCCGATGCTATGGCTCAGGCGGGAATTGCATACGCAACAGAGCAAATAATTGACCTGTATGCAAATGGAATAAATGCGGTGCATGTATATTCAATGAACAAGCCACAAATAGCAAGCAAAATAATGGAAAATATATCGGAGATATTAAAGTGAGCCAAATTTGTACGATAAGCATATCAAACCCCAAGGATTTAAGAGTGGATAAAAAGGAAATTCTTAGATATTTGAGGGTGGCAAAGAGTGATTTTAATGTTGATTTGCTTGTAGATGAGTGCCTTTGCGATGCTTACGAGATGATTTCGCCAAGAGCGGTGGCGTTGGAAACAAATGTAGAAATTCTAAGTGAGGATACCGTCAAGCTTGATTTTGTCACAATGGAGAGCCGTAGCTTGGCTACAACCCTAAACGGATATAATAAGGCGTATGTTTTTTCGGCGACAATAGGATCTCAGCTTGATAGAGCAATTGAAAAATATTCTAAGCTTTCTCCCTCAAGGGCTACTGTTTATCATGCGGTTGGAACTGCACTTATTGAATCGTTTTGCGATTATGTCAATGAACTGCTGATCAAGGGCAAGTCCTCAACTCGTAGATTTTCACCGGGGTATGGAGATTTATCGCTTGAATACCAAAGAGATGTTATAAAGGCTCTTGATGCACAGAGAAAAATAGGAGTAATTCTTGCAAAATCGCTCTTGATGACACCATCAAAGACGGTTACTGCAATCATAGGTGTAAAATGATGGATATTTTGCTTAAAATAAAAAAGGATTTTTTGTTTTTTGACGGAGGAATGGGCACTCTTTTGCAAGAAAGAGGACTAAAGTCGGGCGAAATTCCCGAGGAATGGAATATAACTCATTCAAGAGAAATAACCGAAATTCACAAATCATATCTTGAGGCGGGCGCAAATGTGATTACAACAAACACATTCGGTGCAAATCCACTCAAAATAGAGAATGTTGAAGAGGTTGTTAGTGCAGCTATTCAAAACGCAAAAAATGCCATTTATAAGGAAGAACAGTATATCGCTCTTGACATAGGACCAACAGGAAGGCTTTTGAAGCCGCTTGGCGATCTTGATTTTGAGGATGCTGTATCTGCCTTCGCAAGGACAGTGAAGGCGGGAACGCAAGGTGCTGATTTAATAATTATTGAAACAATGAATGATCCGTATGAATTAAAGGCAGCAATTATCGCCGCAAAGGAAAATTCATCGTTGCCCATATTTGCAACCTTTGTTTTAGATGAAAAGGGAAAAACAATGACCGGATGCGATGTTGATTCTATGGTTGCAATGCTTGAGGCACTCGGCGTCAGCGCTCTTGGAGTGAATTGCTCGCTTGGAGCGCAGGAGCTTAAAAAATTTGTTCCTCGTATTTTGGAAAGGGCATCTGTGCCTGTTATTGTTAATCCAAACGCCGGAATGCCCTGTATTCATGACGGAAAAACATGTTACAGCAGCTCAAGCGATGAATTTTGCGACAATGTGGTTGAAATTGCAAGGATGGGTGCAAGATGTCTTGGCGGATGCTGTGGAACTACTCCCGAATATATAGGTAAGGTAGTAAAAGCGTTAAAGGGAACAGAGCCGAAGCCGATACTAAAGAAAAACCTTACTGTTTTATCATCCTTTTCAAGGGCGTGTACGCTTGATGAAAGGGTGATCCTCATAGGTGAGAGAATAAATCCTACCGGTAAATCAAAGCTAAAAGCGGCGCTAAGGGAAAATAACATAAATTATCTTTTGAATGAGGCAATAGCTCAAGAGGAATGCGGAGCCCATATGCTTGATGTTAATGTAGGCTTGCCCGAAATTGACGAAAAGGAAATGCTTGTAAACGCTATTAAGGAAATTCAGTCTGTAACCTCATTACCGCTACAAATTGATACATCTGACACTTTGGCGTTAGAGTCTGCAATGCGCATTTACAATGGAAAGCCTCTTGTAAACTCAGTAAACGGCAAGGCGGAAAGCATGGACTCGGTTTTTCCGCTTGTTAAGAAATATGGCGGAGCGGTGATTGCACTTACCTTGGATGAAAACGGAATACCAAGCACCGCTGTTGGAAGATATGAAATTGCTAAAAAAATAGTGGACAGGGCAGTAGAATATGGAATTGACAAAAAGGATATAATTGTTGATCCACTGTGCTTGACGGTTAGCTCCGATGCAAGCGCTCCTCTTGTAACACTTGATTCTATAAGGTTAATAAAAGAGAAAATAGGGGTTAAGGTGTCCCTCGGAATTTCAAATGTTTCCTTTGGCTTGCCAAATAGGGATTATGTTACATCAACATTTTTTGCCCTTGCTATGCAAAACGGACTTGATGCGGTTATTATGAATCCGTTTTCTAAAGAAATGATGAAGATCTATCACTCATACAATGCGCTTATGGGAATAGATGATGCTTGCAAGGAATATATCTCGTTTGCATCCGAGCAACAGATAGATGATGTTAAAACTAATACAAATTCGGAAACGACCCTATATGACGCTATAATCAAAGGGCTAAAGAGTGAGGCAAGAAATATAACTCAATCCTTAATTATAGATACGCCCCCCCTTGAAATTGTTAATACTATGATAATTCCTGCGCTTGATGCTGTCGGTAAGAATTATGAGAACGGAATATCGTTTTTGCCACAGCTTTTGATAAGTGCAGAAACCGCAAATGCTGCGTTTGATGTCATAAAGGAGAAATTACCGACCTCAGATAGCGCAAGCAAGGGCGGATTTATCATCGCTACCGTAAAGGGCGATATTCATGATATAGGCAAGAACATTGTAAAGGTTATTCTGCAAAATTACGGATACAGTGTTCATGATTTGGGCAAGGATGTGTCTGCTGAGACTATTTTAACTGAGGCAAAAAAGACGGGAATAAAGCTCGTTGGGCTTTCCGCACTTATGACTACGACTGTACCCGCCATGGAGCAAGCAATTAAAGTGCTTAAGGCATATGATCCAACCATACGGGTTATGGTTGGCGGTGCGGTCTTAACACCTGAATATGCCGAAATGATTGGTGCGGACAAGTATGCAAAGGATGCAATGGAAGCGGTTAGGTATGCTCAGGAATTTTATGAAACGGGAGAATAATATGGAAAGGTTTTGTATATGTGTCATTTACACAGCAAAGTCCTCTAAGGATGCAAGAGAGTTTATTTTAGACCTTGCAAGAGAAGGGATAATTGAAAAAATCCGAGCAGAGGACGGATGCGAGAAATATGAATATTTTCTATCACTTGATAATCCGGGCACGGTAGTGCTTTATGAGGAATGGCGTGAAAAGAAATGCCAAGAGGTTCATATGACGCAGGAGCATATGAAGGCGGCGATGGAAATCAAGAATAAATATATAGAGAAGACAGAAATCAGGGAAATAAGCTTTAAATAATTAAAAAGACAAGGCACGGTGCCTTGTCTTTTTAATTATTTTTTAATTTTGTCCCAAAAAGCCTTTGCGGCTTGCTCGTTTTTATTATCTCCATACAAATAATATACAGAATTTTTTATATCATCGGGCAAGTATTGCTGCTTAACCCAATGAGAAGGGTAGTCGTGCGGATATTTATAGCCCTTAAACAGTGGGGCTTGAAGGTGCAGTGGGATAGTATTTCCCTTTCCTGCGTGTATGTCGGCTGTTGCGGAGTTTATCGCCATATAAGCAGAGTTTGATTTAGGAGCAGTAGCGAGCATTATTGCGCAGTTGGCAAGCGGAATTTTTGCCTCAGGCAAGCCTAACTCTCGCGCTGAACAGCAAAGAGCATATGTGATTTGAGCTGCCTGCGGATAGGCAAGACCAACATCCTCGGATGCGATTACCTGAAGCCGCCTACATGCTGATAATATGTCTCCGCCCTCAAGAAGCTTGGCAAGATAAAATACCGCAGCATCAGGGTCAGAGCCTCTAATTGATTTTTGAAGCCCCGATAGAAGGTTGTAGTGGACATCATCGCTACGGTCGAAGGCACCAGCTGATACAGTTGGAATAAAGCTCTCGGCGATTTCACGAGTAATTATATCATCGCTTGCGTAATAAGCCCCCTCAAGAAGCGTGAGTGCGTGTCTGACATCTCCGCCCGAGCAGGACGCAAGATATTCAAGAGCGTCAGATGAATATGCTTTTGATAATGAATTTTCCTTGTTCATAACATCAATCGCACGAGCTAAAACGGGCGTGATTTCCTTTGGATTTACTCGCTTGAATTCAAAAACCGAGCAACGGGAAATAAGAGCATCGTATATGTAAAAATAAGGATTTTCGGTCGTAGAAGCAATAAGAGTAACCCGTCCGTCCTCTATATATTCAAGAAGCGATTGCTGTTGTTTTTTGTTGAAATACTGAATTTCATCAAGATACAACAGGATTCCGTTTGAGGAGAAAACAGAGCTGGACTGTGCGATTACATCCTTCACATCGGAAAGAGAGGCGGTAGTGGCATTTAGTCTGTAAAGCTCCATTCCCGAATTTTTTGCAATTATATTCGCAACGGTTGTTTTTCCTGTGCCGGGAGGTCCGAAGAATATCATATTTGTGATTCTTCCAGAGCCAACCATTTTTCTGATAACGCCATTTTTTGATATTAAATGCGCTTGTCCTGCGATTTCATCAAAGCTTGTGGGTCTTAATTTATCTGCGAGTGGCTGATTAGTCATAAATTCACCTCACATAAGATACTACGCCTTATTTTATCATAGATTTTGCGAAAAATCAATATAAATATAGTACGATTTTTGATAATTGTACTCTTTTGACAGTAAGCGCTTGATCGATGGGAGACTAATTTATGAAAATATTGATTTTCAGTAAAAATTTCATTTTGGTGGCGTATTATGAATGAAAAAATAGGAGTTATAGCAATACTTTTTACGCTACTGAGTGTTTCATCATCTCAATATCCGCTTATTTTGATTTTGTGTTACGCAATTCACGAGGGCGGACATTTGTTTTTTGCCAAGGCTTGCGGAGTAAAAATGCGTAAATTTCAAATGAAGCTTTTTCGCTTGAGGCTTTCATATGATTTTGAAGGTGTTTCTTATAAAAAGGAGCTTGTTGTTTCGCTCGGTGGTATAGTCTTCAACTTGGTTTTTTTAGCATTACCGCTGATTTTCAGACTCAAGATGGCAGAGATTACCGTTTTTTACATTCTATGTAATGCATCCTTAGCATTGATGAACATATATCCCGTTTCAAGCCTTGATGGCGGTAGGGTGTTAAGATGCTTGTTGCTGTTGATTTTCCAAGAGGAACGGGCGATTAAGATTTACAATTTTATATCTGCATTTGCGGTGGGAGTGCTTTGGATTTTTGCCGTATATTTGCAGCTTGTTTTCAACTCAAATGTATCATTATTTTTCATTTCTGTCTTTTTGCTTGTTCAAATCTGCTTTTCAAGTGAAAAATTATACAAAAAATAGAATATTTTTTAAAATAACTATTGCACATTTCTATATTATTTGTTATAATTTTATTGGCTTGCATATAAGGACGAAAAAAGAGGATTTTTGTTTTTGCTGGTCGAAACTATGAAAGAACGGGGATAGAAATGAACGAAAAAAAGATCATTGAGTTAAAGGGTGTTGGTAAATCCTTTGATGGAGAGATAATACTTGACAGTATTGATCTTAATGTGTATGAGAAGGAATTTATTACATTGCTCGGTCCGTCCGGATGTGGAAAGACGACAACGCTAAGGATTATAGCGGGCTTTGTCACGCCTGACTGCGGAGAGGTAATGTTTGATGGAGAATTGATCAATGATTTACCACCATACAAGCGCTCGGTAAATACTGTGTTTCAAAAGTACGCACTATTTCCGCACCTTAATGTTTATGAAAACATTGCTTTTGCTCTTCGATTGAAAAAAGTATCTGAAGAAGAAATTTATGAACGCGTAGAAGAAATGCTCACTATGGTGAACCTTAAGGGCTTTGAAAAAAGAGATGTTAATTTGCTCTCGGGCGGACAACAGCAAAGAGTTGCTATTGCAAGAGCGCTTATTAACAAGCCAAGGGTGCTTTTGCTTGATGAGCCCTTGGGAGCTCTTGACTTGAAGCTTCGTAAGGATATGCAAAATGAGCTTAAAAATATACAGAGAAAAACAGGCATTACATTTATATATGTAACTCATGACCAAGAGGAAGCGCTCAGTATGTCTGATACGGTTGTCGTAATGGCGGACGGAAAAATTCAGCAAATAGGTACGCCCACCGATATTTACAATGAGCCGCAAAACGCATTTGTCGCTGACTTTATCGGAGAGAGTAACATAATAGACGGTGTTATGCTTGATGATTATAGGGCTAGATTTTCCGGACAAGAGTTTGAATGTCTTGATAAGGGCTTTGATAAAAATGAGTCTGTTGATGTTGTAATTCGCCCTGAGGATGTAGATGTTGTCGCACCCGAAAAGGGAATGCTTTGCGGAATTGTGGATTCAGTTACATTTAAGGGTGTGCATTACGAAATTATCGTTACTATAAATAATTTCAAATGGATGATACAGTCTACGGATTATGTTGCTCCTGCCCAAAAAATCGGACTTTATATAGAGCCCGATGCTATTCATATAATGAAAAAATCCGAGTATTCCAATATGTTCGGAGATTACTCGTCCTTTAGTGATGAGCTTGAAAAGCTATCTGATATCACAGAGGAGGAAGAGTAAGAGAATGAACAAAAAGAGCATAATTCAAAAAGCAATGGCTGCGCCTCATATTGTGTGGGCGGTATTGTTTATAATTGCACCGCTTCTTTTTGTAGTGTATTATGCCTTTACGGATAAAGAGGGGAACTTTACCTTCTCGAATATTTCCGAGCTTGCACAGGCGAGCTATCTTGAAATATTTTTGAGGAGTGTATGCTTTGCCTTTTTGGCAACCGTGATATGCCTAATTATTGCGTATCCTATTGCATATTTTATGACCAAGACAAGCCCTAAGACTCAAAAGATTCTTATTATGCTTGTTATGCTTCCTCAGTGGTTGAATTTCCTTATTCGTACCTACTCGTGGATGGCGATTCTTGAGGATACAGGTATTATAAACACAATACTTGATGCGATAGGCATAGGTCCGATACATATGATAAATACATCAGGTGCGGTAATTCTTGGAATGGTGTATAACTATCTTCCATATATGATAATTCCACTTCACTCGGTTATGAGTAAGATTGATACAAGGCTTCTTGAGGCGGCATCCGATCTCGGATGCAGTCCCATTAAGGTGCTTACGAGCGTTGTTGTGCCTCTTAGTGTTTCGGGAATTATTTCCGGTGTTACAATGGTGTTCGTTCCTTCGATCAGTACATTCTACATTTCTCAAAAGCTTGGCGGTGGAAACTTCGACCTCATAGGAGATACAATAGAAAGACAGTTCCAAACTGCATATAACTATAATCTTGGAGCTGCAATGTCGCTTGTGCTTATGATTATTATCATGATAAGCATGGCGATAATGAACAAGTATTCGGGTGAGGATGACGGAGGTGTAGTGGTATGAAAAAGAAAGCCTTTGGAAACATTTATACCGTACTGTGCTTCGTTTTCCTTTACATGCCGATTGCGGTGCTTATCCTGTATTCCTTTAACTCCTCAAACAGTACGAGTGGCTTTGAGGGCTTTTCGCTAAAGTGGTACAAGGAGCTGTTTAGCGACTCCGCAACGCTTAACGCGCTCAAAAACACGCTAATTCTTGCCATTTTATCATCGGTTATTGCTACCTTGATAGGAACAATGGCGGCGTATGGTGTGTTCAAAATGAAGAATAAGTATCTTAAAAGCGGAACTATGTCCGTTACAAAAATACCGATGATGAATCCTGAGATTGTTACCGGTATTTCTATGATGCTGTTGTTCGTGTTTGTTGGTGTTTTGGTAGGGCAAAAGACAAGCTTGGGCTTTGGCACGGTGTTAATTGCTCATATAACCTTTAACCTTCCGTATGTAATACTGTCCGTTTTGCCAAAGTTCAAGCAAATGGATAAAAGTCTTCCCGAGGCGGCACTTGACCTTGGATGCACCCCTGTGCAATCCTTCTTTAAGGTTGAGCTTCCTCAAATTATGCCAGGTATTATATCGGGCTTGATAATGGCGTTTACATTGTCACTTGATGACTTTGTAATTAGCTATTTTACAATAGGTAGTGGATTCGAAACGCTTCCAATCAGAATTTATTCAATGACCAAAAAGCGTGTAACTCCTGATATGTATGCGCTTTCAACATTGATATTTGTATCAATCCTTGTATTGCTTGTTGTTTCCAATCTTGTTTCTGACAAAAACCGCGATAAGATGAGCAAAAAGGCAAAAAAGATAACTAAAATTGTTGTTAGCTCAGTTTTTGGTGCTATTGCGTTAATTACACTTATCGTATTTATATCCACCGCCGGAACAAAAACTGTAACCCTTAATGTTTATAACTGGGGAGAGTACATTTCTGACGGAAGTGAGGGAACATATGATTCAAATGCTGAGTTTGAAAAATATTACGAGAAGCTACACTATGAAAAATATGGTGAAAAGATAAAGGTACAAGTAAATTATACGACCTTTGCAAGCAACGAAGACCTTTATGCTAAGCTGAAAAGCGGAGCAACCGGGTACGATATTATTGTCCCGTCAGATTATATGATTGAGCGCTTGAAGGCTGATGGGCTATTACAGCCGCTTAATCTTGACAATATTCCTAACTACAAGAATTTGGACGATCAGTTTAAAAATCCATTTTATGATAGCGATCCCGATGAAAAGTATTCCGTTATGTATACCTATGGAATTATCGGTATTATTTATAACAGGGATAAAATGGATCCTGCTGACCTTGAAAAAATTGAAAATGGAGAGGCTGGCTGGGAGCTTCTTTGGGATGAAAAATACGCCGGTCAAATCTTGCAGTTCAATAATGCTCGTGACGCATTTGGAACGGCAATGTATGCACTCGGTATTGATGTTAACAATGCGACTCCCGAGGAATGGCAATTAGCATTTGAAAAGCTAAAGGCTCAAAAGCCACTCGTTCAAAGCTATGTTATGGATGAAATCTATAACAAGATGGAGAGTGGAGAGGCAACGCTTGCCGCGTATTATGCAGGAGACTGCTTATCAATGATCGCTAACAATGAATCTCTTGGATTCTTCTATCCAAAGAATGATAAGGGTGAGTATGTAACGAACATATATGCCGATGCTATGTGTATTCCTGTTGGCGCCGAGAACAAGGAGCTTGCGGAAATTTATATTGACTTTATGCTTAGCGATGAGCATGAGGCGGCAAGAGCAAATGCGGAATATATTTATTACGCATCTCCTAATATGACGGTTGTTTCAAACCCTGATTATATTGATTATCTTGGTGAGGATTATGAGCTCATTTACGACCCTGACTTTGACACCTTGTATGGCGACGGATCTCAAACATATCTTGAATATATGTTCAACACATATGCATATAGAGATATGAGTGATGAAAATAGAGCAACACTGAACCGCCTTTGGGAGGAGCTAAAGGTTGATTCGGCATCGTTTGACGGCGGAATCTATGTTGTTTGCATTGTGATTGCTGTTTTGATAATTGCATTTGGAGTCTATAAGTATATTCAAAAGAGACAAAGAAGAAGGCTCTACTGGAATAATCCAACTGTAAAAAAGCAAACCTTTGAATTTACATCAACAATGACAAAGCTTTCTATTCCGCCCGAGTTAAGGGATAAGGATACTGATCAAAATTAAAAATACGCTCCTTTTGGAGCGTATTTTTTATTCTGTTTCGGAAGAATCCTTTTTTCGGCGAAGCTTTTCCTTTTGATCTATGAAATCGGGGTGAAAGCCGTCAATTTCTCCGCGTTGGATAGCTCCCATAATTCTATGGTAAAGTCCGTTATGTTCACGCTCAAAGGGCTCTAAAAAAGCCTTCATTTTGGCTCTTTCGGTGTGTCCGTCGGCAGGGCAAGGTGCTTTATATACGGGCAAGGATTCGCTTTGCGCAAAGGCTTTGATCTCACTTTCGTGAGTGTAAATAAGCGGGCGAATCATTGTAATATCCTTTATTGACAAATATGTAACAGGGCGGAAGCAACCGATTCTACCCTCAAAAAACAGATTTAGCATAAATGTTTCAACAACATCATCAAAATGATGTCCAAGGGCTATTTTATTGCACCCAAGCTCCTTTGAGGCATCATGCAAGGCTCCGCGTCTCATTCTTGCACATAATGAGCAGGGGCTTTTTTCTTGTCTTACATTAAAGATTATGTTGTATATTTGAGTAGGAATTATGTGATATTCCACTTCAAGCTCGGAGCATAGCTTTGCTATCTCTGAGAAGTCAGCGCCCTCAAAGCCCATATCAATAGTAATTGCCACAAGCTCGAATTTTTGTTTTAGAAATACTCTCATTCTTGCAAGCGCGCATAAAAGAGTAAGAGAGTCCTTGCCCCCCGAAATTCCGACAGCGATTCGATCCCCGTCCTGTATCATATCATATTCCTCAACCGCCTTGCGTGTGTGGCTGAGAATTCTTTGTATATTTTTAAATTCCTTCATAAGTAACCTCTTTTACAACAGATGAATAAAATGTAAGCAGTAATGTATTAAGGGGGATAATATGGCAATAAAAATTTATATTGACCAAGGTCATAATCCAAGAAGTCCAAATACAGGCGCTGAGGGTAATGGGTATGCCGAGCAGGATATAACCTATGCAGTGGGTCAGAGCCTTGCAACATTATTAAGAAATAATGGAAATTTTGATGTGAGGCTTTCACGGCCCACGCCGGATACTCAGCTTGGAACATCAAATGCATCGAGCCTACGCGCAAGAGTAGATGATGCTAATAGCTGGGGTGCGGATTATTTTATAAGCATTCATACGAATGCATCCTCATCAGCCTCCGCAAGCGGAAGCGAGGCGCTTGTTTATAATGTCCCATCGGTGGCTGAAAGGCTTGGAGAGGATATATTGACGGGGCTTAACAATTCCACGGGGTTAAGAAACAGGGGAATAAAGGTGCGCCCAGGTCTTTATGTTCTAAGAAAAACAAGCATGCCGGCTGTGCTTGTTGAAATCGGCTTCATTTCAAACCGCGGGGATGCAAATCTAATGGCAAACAATCCTGAGCTTTTCGCAAGGGGAATATATAACGGTATTTTGAGATTTCTAAATCTTTGACTTCTCAACATATTTTATCATAAAACTGTAAATAAATCAACAGTATTTTTCGGCAAGCTTAAAATTATATAAAAACGCAAGATATAGATCGCAAAAAGCCTTATGATAAGGTCAAGTGTAAGATATAAATAATTTTTAAATTTTATATTTTAAAAATTCTAAAATTTATGAATATAATAATTTAAATGCTCCATAATTAAATTGAGAGGTGATGAAATGAGAACAGACACAGTCAATTTATTGATGGAATGTAATGCAGGAATAAAAATGGGAGTTTCCTCTATTGAGCGAGTATTGCCATATGTAAAGGATGAGCGCCTTAAGAGAACTCTTACTGCGTCTAAGAATGAGCATGCGGTTTTGGGAGATGAAACGCATAAGCTGCTTCTAAAGCATAGGGCTGATACAAAGGAACCGCATCTTATGGCGAGAATGATGAGTGATATGAAAATTCGTGGAAAGATGATGATGAACGGAAGTGACAAAACTGTTGCAGATGTTATGACAGACGGATGCAATATGGGAGTAAAATCTCTTTCAAAATATTTGAACGAGTACAAGGGCGCTGATATGAGCTCTCGTAGTGTTGTGCATAGGCTTATCAATGTAGAGCAGTCGCTCAATGACCAAATAAGGCAATATCTATAAAACAAACGGGATGCATTGCATCCCGTTTGTAAGTTTTATTTGTAAAATTTGAGTATTAGCCCGGTAGGAATAATTTTGGAGGCTAAATGTACCGTTTTCATAGAAAATGTTGGACAAAATAGCTTCTTTTTTCTTTTTGAAGCCTTTAATGCACCAATCGCAACTGAGCTTGGTGAAATCAAGTGCTTTTTCTTATATTCCTTTACATTTTCAAGCCCTGAGAAAAAGTCGGTGTCAACCGGTCCTGGGCAAACTGCGGTAACATATATTTTCCTTTTGGCAAGCTCTGTCCCAAGAGCACGCGAAAGGCTAATTACATATGCCTTTGATGCCGAATATACCGAAAAGCCTGGTTGTGGAAGAAAGCCGGCGCCTGAGGCAATTTCAATTATTCTTCCGTTTTCGCTCATATAGGGAACGGCAATGCGGTTAAGAACCGTTAGTGCAGAGCAGTTGACACAAACGGTTCGTTCAATTTGCTCGGGTGTTAGATTTTCTAAATTTCCATTGTAGCCGACACCGGCAGAGCATATAAGATATTTTATTTGGGGCGCTTCGTTTTCAAGCGCAAGGCTTATTTGAGTTAAAGAATCTTGCTTGCCTAAATCTACATGAAAT
This sequence comes from Clostridia bacterium, assembly GCA_017466455.1. Next base: position 250,871 of record JAFTUD010000002.1, on the reverse strand, counting down.
ATTTTAATGCTTGTTTTGAATTCGTACGATGGCGTATTTTTTCCACATATTAGCCACAGCTCATCAAGACCATATGAATCAAGAAGCTTTGCAATTTCAAGCCCTATTCCGCGAGAAGCTCCGCTTATCAACGCTATATTCAAAAAAACACCCCCCCAAAATCTTAATATATATTATTTTATCATTAAAAGTAGCATTGGTCAAGTATATTTTTCTTGATTTTCTGCAAATGATATGATAAAATGTTTTTAATAGGATATTAGGAGGAATTATGGACGAGTTTTTGACTGACAGACCAAGTATAAAGGATTATATCTTGGCTGATGAAAGGCTTTTATGGACAGGCAAGCCTGTTAAGGAAATAAGGCTTTTGCCATCGGAAAAGATAACTATGATTTTTGGAGCATTTTGGACTGCATTTTCCGCCTTTTGGATTGCGATGGCATATGCGGGGACATCCGAGATTGAAGGGGGACCCCTGATGGCAAATATCTTTCCGCTTTTTGGAATACCATTTTTGCTTACGGGCTTGTATCTTATGATAATATCCCCTATCAGAGCAAAAAGAAAACGCAAAAATATTGAGTATGCCTTGACTAATAAAAGAGTATTGATTTTTTATAACAATAAAGTTCAGTCACTGCAAGCATTTAAATATAATGAAATACAAAATATAAGCTTTGGCTGTGATGCTGACGGAGTGGGCGTTGTCACCTTTTTGAGCGTCTGCGCTACGATAGTTGGCGGAAACGGACTTGGTGTTAGAAATCGTCGTACGGCGGGAACGCTTTACGGATTTTACAATATTGAGGATGTAAAAAAAGTATATAAAATTTTTTGTGAGCAAACAGGAGAAAAAGAACGATGAAATGCGTACATCTTGACTTCCACACAAGCCCTTTTATAGAGGGCATTGGAGAAAAATTTAACAAAGAGGAATTTACAAAGGTTATTAAGGACTCAAAGGTTGATTTAATAACTGTTTTTGCGAAGTGCCATCATGGATATTCATATTATCCTACAAAGCTCGGCACGGTTCATCCTCACCTTAAATTCAATCTTTTAAAGGAGCAAATAGAGGCTATCCACGATGCGGGAGCAAAAGCACCTATTTACATAACCATGGGCTGGAGCGAAAAAGACGCTACTGAGCATCCCGAATGGCATCAGATTGATTTTTGGAACAAGGGAAGACTTACATTTGGCTTCAACGGCGGAAAGTTTAATGAGCCTGATGATACACCCCTTAGCGATTGCTCTTGGATTACACTTTGCCCCGTAGGACCTTATAAAAAATATCTTGAGGATATAACAAGAGAGGTTTGTGAGCAATTTGATCCATCTGATGGAGTTTTCTATGACATTTGCTTTATGAGAGATGCTTGTGCATGCGATAGCTGTAGAGCGGGAATGAAGGAAATGGGTCTTGATCCTGACAATTACGAGGACGCAAGAAAATATTATAGAATAAAGCGCATTGAGCTGATGAAGGATCTTACCGGGATTGTTCATGAATTTGCAAAGGATGCACCTGTATTTTATAACGGTGGCGCTGATATGAACAGACCTGAATATGCGCCTTATCAAACTCATTATGAGCTTGAGGATTTGCCAACCGCTTGGGGCGGATATGACCTTATGCCGCTTCGCGCAAAATATTTTGAAAAATTCGGGAAAATGTTTTGGGGAATGACAGGAAAATTCCATCATGCTTGGGGTGAATTTGGCGGATTTAAGAATAAGGATGCTCTTAAGTACGAGTGTGCTGATATGTTAAGCATAGGTGCGTCAATGTCAGTTGGCGACCAGCTACATCCATGCGGAAAGCTTGACGAAAGCACTTATGCAGTTATCGGACACGCCTTTGATTATGTTAGCAAAATTGAAAAGTATTCCGAAAATACTAAGGCATATACCGACATTGCGCTTTGGATAAGCCATTCAAATGCGTCTGATATGGGATGCTCCAAGATGCTTCAAATCATGCACCTTGATTTTGATGTTGTTGAAAGCGGAGAGGATATTTCAAAATATAAGTGTGTTGTTCTTCCCGATAATGTTAAATTCACAAATGATGATAAAAAGCGTATAATAGATTTTGTAGGCAATGGCGGAAAGATAATCGCAAGCGGAAAGAGTATTTTTGATGAGCTTGGAATCGTTTTGAAGGGACATTCCGGCTCTGATAAGGACTTTATAGCATGCGAAATAGACGAGATTAAAACACCGTTTTTAAGCTATTCAAGCGCATATGTTGCAGAAAGCGACGGAGAAGTCTTGGCCCGTGTGCATGAGCCGTATTTCAATCGTACTTACGGTCATTATTGTAGCCATAAAAACACTCCGTTCAAGCTTGAGCCGGCTGATTATCCGGCGCTAATCAAAAAGGGAAATGTTTTATACTTTGCACATCCTGTTTTTGAAGCGTACGACCAGTCAGGAAGCTATGTGCTTGAAAGATATATCAAAAAAGCATTTGATACAATTTATGACAGATATATAAGGACCGAAAATCTTCCGTCCTGCGGTAGAGTAAGACTCAGAAGAAGTGAAAGCGATAATTTCTTTGCACTTCATGTTCTTTACGCACCGCCTGTAAATCGTGGAAATGTTTGCTTGCTCGAGGATTTTCCAACTCTGCATAATGTAAAATTCACTCTCAATCTTGACAAAAAAATTAAGTCTATAAGACTTGAACCAAGCGGAAATGAGATCGAATTTAAGCAAAACGGAAACGAGGTTACATTTGAAATTGAAGCGATGAGTTTACATCAGCTTGCAATTTTATCTTGGTGAATTTCATTTTAACTCTTGACTTATATTGCAAATGGTGGTATAATTAAATTACTTTAATAAAGGAGGATAATGTAATGAGAAAGACACTTAGAATCGTTGCTTTGGTTCTTGTTCTTGCTATGTCTGTAATGATGCTTGCTTCATGCTCTACGTACAAATCAATTAAGAGTGACTTTGAGGATGCAGGTTATACATTGCAAAATGAGGATAACGAAAAGACCGGAACAATCACAACTGACGACGGAGACATTACTTACACCATTCACACTTTCCAAAAGGAAGGCGACGGAATTTTGGGTGGTATTACATCCGCTTTGTCAACAGCTGTTGTTTGGGAATTCAAGTCCGACAAAGAGCTTGCTAAGGCTATGGCTGACAACGAGGATATGAAGGACGCGCTTGAAGAGGCTCAAGAGTCCGATCTTGTCAATGGAAACTGCTTCCTTATGACAATCAATCCTGATGCTATTGAAATTTTCAATCAGTCAAAATAAATTAAAGAAACGAGAAGGATTTCCTTCTCGTTTTTACTTGTTAAGGAAAAGCGCCTCGGTTGCCCGAGACGCTTTTTGTATATTATAATTCTTCGGTTGTGGTTTGAAGTCTTGATGAAAGGACATCAAGATTTCCGTTTCTCATACGGATTTCATCAATGAATTCCTTTTCAAGCTTTTCATCCTTCAATGTAACAGAGTATGTAAGGCGGAACATAGTTCCGAGATTTCTTAGCTTTACCTTCGTTAGCATCGCATCAGTTGTGTACATCTTGAATAAGTCATCAAAGAGCGTTGTGTAATCAAGGTTTTCTGGAATTGTGATTTTAAGTGTTCTTCTTTTATCGTTGATAACTCCGAATTTTGTAAGAGAGAATACGAAGTTAAGTCCTTCAACAACGACGACAAGAACGATTGCAATTCCAACAAATCCAAGTCCAAGTGTAAGTCCAATAGCCATTGCAAGGAAAATATGTGTTATTTCCTTAGCCGTTCCTTGCGCTGAACGGAACCTTGTAAGAGCAAATACACCGCCGACAGCCACTCCTGCACCGATATTTCCGTTTACAAGCATGATAAGCACCGCAACGATAGCGGGGAGAAGTGCGATTGAAACAACGAGGTTTTTAGAAAATTCGTTTTTGAACATGTAGCAAAACGCAACCGCAAGTCCAAGAATTACTGCAACCGCAATGCAAATCCAAAAATCGCTAACCTCTATTGTTGCGTTTTTAAGTCCGGTGTAAGTGTCATATCCGGGATTTATTCCAACGGGATTTTCCACGGAGGAAGTATAAAATATGCTTTGTAAAAATTTTGTCATTGTAAATAACTCCTATTCTTCATTATCATTCTTGTAAATGCGTTTCCAACCTTTGAAAATGACCTTGTGTATATTTTTTCATTTGAAAGAATATCAACAAGCCACAAGGGAAGTGCAGAGGGAACCTTAACCTCCATAAGAACATGTCCTTCGGGGAGAAGCTGTTCTCCGTAAGAGCCCTTTGTTAAGTCTAAATCATAATTTCGCCATGTTAGATTCCTATCAAAGGTTATGCGAAATTCACGGTCATCCTTGCAAAAAAACGCACTCCTGTCATAGGACACATAGAAGCGAGGCGCAAGCCTATTTTGATAAAATCTAATGAAATACTTGAACTCCTTTGAAATTTGAGTTGGCTCGTCAACATCAATTTCATCGGCTAAGAATTTCAAGGATTTTTCAAGTGGCATAGTAATTCGCCTTTTATATACGATGCCATTATACTTCTTTTTAACCTCAATAAAACCGATAGAATCGTTTGTTGGAATACCGTATGTGCGAAGTCGAAGCTTTTCCTTATATACAGGCTTTTCGATAGAGCGAGTAATAAGAAGAAAATCGGGGGTATCATAATAGAGATTACAAATCGTCGTTTCCCCGTATTCATCGGGGTCAAAGCGCTTGTCAATTTCTTCCTTGATGCGAAGGAATTGCTCCTCAGTTAACAAAAACTTTTTTTCAAGTCTGTTAAAGGTTAATTTAGTGCCCAAGTCAATACCTCCCTTCATACATAGATATTTTAGCACATAATATATACTTTGTCAATGAAAAAGCACTCAAATTTGTTAAAATATAATAAATTTTAATGGTTTTGCGCATTTTTTATAGGTGTAAATATCAAGATTCAAGTGAGAGTTCAAATAAAAATATAATACGATAGCTATGTCAAAATCTCAATATTGAAGCAAAAATATTGAAAAAATGATATTTTTGTGATAGAATAATATTGAAAAAGAAACTAAGGGGGGTGGATTTGTGCAAGGCATGGTCGATTATGTTAAATGGAGAGGTGATTTGTCTTTTGAAAAGGCGCCTCAAAATGAAATTGATGCGTTAATTTTATCCGAAATTTCATATATTCCTTTTGAAAAGGTGGTTCCATCCTTGGCAGAGGAGCGCCGTATCACTATGGCACAGGCGTGCGATGAATTTTTCAAGCTACACGGGGAGGGCTTTTCCCTTGGTGCTATTATTCCGAAGGAAATCTTGATTCTCTTTAGAGAGTGTGCAAAAAGCGAAAGGTTTTCAAGTGTAGAGCTTTGGGGATATGTGAGCGATATTTCTTTGGAAAACGAAAAGCAATTTTCTGCTATATCCTTTTCCTGCGACAATAAAATTACATATGTAGTTTATCGCGGAACTGATGATACATTAGTCGGCTGGAAGGAAGACTTGAATATGGCGCTTTTTACGCCTATTCCATCTCAAACTGACGGCGTAGAATATCTTGATGATATATCAAAAAGGACCAAGGATACACTGATTGTAGCGGGACATTCTAAGGGCGGAAATATTGCAGTGTATTCTGCGCTTATGGCTAACAAAAGGGCACAAAAAAGAATAGAACAGGTGTTTAGCTTTGATGGTCCTGGATTTAAGGAGGATTTTTCTTGCTCCTTTGAAAATCATAAGCTTTTGCCCAAAATTATTACAATTTTACCAACAAAGTCAGTTGTCGGAAGGATTTTTGACATTATAGGAGGCTATAAAATTGTAAAAAGCTCGGACAAGGGCTTGCAACAGCATAATGCCTTTACTTGGGAGATTTTGGGCGCTCAATTTGTCTATGCAGAGCATTTTGAAAAGCCAAGCGACAACTTCCATGAGCTTTTGAAGCTTTGGGTAGCAAAAATGACACAGGAGCAACGACATGAATTTGTTGAGTCATTTTATAAAATTGTTACATCAAGCGATGCCACAACTCTTACTGATATAACCAACAAAAAGATGAGCTTTATAATGGGGCTTATAAAATCCGAGGGAAGCAGTAAAAAGGCGGTTATAGAGGCGGTTTTTAAGCTTATAAAGGAGAAAAACGCCCTTAATACAGCTGAAAAGAAGGCGGAAAAGGAAAAGAAAATTGCTAAGAAAATAGAAAATAAAAAAGAGAAGCAGGCTGTGAAAAAGAAGCCTACCGAATAATCTAAAGTGAAAAGAGTACGATGGAAGTCGTACTCTTTTATCGGTTGGAATAGGTTGCCACAAACGGTCATTTAAAAATGCATATATTCATAACAGCTTTATACCCTAAATCGGTAGAATTGAAGCTTCCGCTTCTATTTTCATTGGGGGTGAAAGGGGTTTGGGTATCATCAACAGGCAGAGCTCCTCGTTCGAGCGCGGAATTTGTTACAAATTTGAAAGCATATTGATATAGTTCTTCGTTTTCATATTCGGGTAAAAAGGATGTTATTATACAATTATTGATTGTAAATCCATGCGCACTTTGCAATCCACCGTCGCTAATTCCAATCAACGAATTATTTTTGAATATGCCAAACATAAATACGGAATGCTCTGTGTTGCCCATGACATCTCTTTGGTATAATTCGTTTTCTAAATATTTCAGGCGTGGTGATTGATTTTTGTCCGAGGGATGCTTCTGAAAAAAGAATTTTTTGACAGCCGAAAAATCTTCGTATTTAATTAGACGCATTGAGATACCTTCAAGAAAAGGAAGGGTGTACGAGTCAGCTGTGTATATGTTGATTTGACGACGAGAGATGCCGTTAACGAGTACACCTCGTTTTTTTAGCTCGTCCATTATGATTTGATCGGGCTCTGATGTTAGTAAGACCATATCAAAGCGTTGATCGGAGAATGTTTTCTTATACTCAGCTATTTTGTCCCAGTCATTGCAAATAATATCTCCCTCAAAGCGATTATCCCACTCCGAAAACCAAACAAAGCCGTTTTTGAAGCTTTCTCCGTCGTATAGAGCGACTCCGCCGTTGATACGGAAGCAAATTGCGGTATATCCGTAGCGAAGAGGATCGGTTTCTAACAAATAGTCAATTATTTCATCGCTATCTGCAATTTTAAAGCTTTTGAATTCATGTAAAAGCCGTGCGCCGATTGTATCGTTATGAAAATCGCCGTAATGCAATTCTGTTTTTTTGTTTCTTTCTCTGTATTCGCTCGGGGAGACGCCGTATTGATTTTTAAATGCTCTTGAGAAGCTTTCATGCGCCTCATAACCGCATTCCAAGGCAATGTCAAGAATGCTATTGCTTGTTAATCTTAGAAGCTGTGCTGCATTTTTTAAACGGCTGAAGCGGACATATTCCATAATGTTAAATCCAGTATGCGCAAAGAAAACACGATTGAAATAATCGGTAGAAAATCCTGCATGAGAGGCTATATCATCAATCGTAATGTCGTTTTTTGCACTTTCAGCTTGTATATAATTTAGTGCCTTTGTAATAAGCTCGCTATTTTCCATATAAATAGCCCTCCAATTTTTAGTTTCAAACATTCAGCTGTATATTTGTAATGCCATTATATCATGTTAATATGAATTTGTCTTGACAGAAAACGCTGAATTTAGAAGGCATACCTATGAGGTTTAGGTATGCCAAAAATTATGTTTTTACCAAAGGTTGTTTTTTATATAAGCTAATGATTTTTTGAGCTTTTCAAGATCTATTCCATCTGGTTGCATAACGGGGGATTCAAGGGTTATGGTATGGGTATAATTTCTTGCTTTAAGCTTGGAAAAAATATAATTAAAATCAATAACTCCCTCGCCGGGGTGAAGAATAGGGCGAATTTTTGAAAAATCTCTTGGATATGAGGAATAGTCGCTTATATGTATGTGCTTGATATGCTCCCAAACGGTGCTTGATTGTAATATTTCGGGAATTTCATCATGAAACGCACCAAATCTTGTATCAAATGTGAAATCAACGGCTGGAAGCTGTGACAATATTTTAAGCCAATTTTTCATTCCGGAGTGAGTAGTGCAGGGAATGTTTTCAACAAGAAGCGTCAAATTATATGATTTTGCGATATTTATAAATTTATCAAGCTTTGAGATGTTATAGTCGACATTGAAGTCGCTTTTTACTCCGCCCCATAGATGAAAAACCATTTTTTTACTGTTGAATTTTTGACCCAATTCACAGTTTATTTTGAAAAGCTCAAACGATTTGCTTGTTGACTCGCTTGAACAGTCGGAAAGAAGCACTCCAACATCCTTTTCGCAATGTATAACAGGTACAGGCGCACAACTCCTTATAACAGTTTGAGCAACCTCGTTCAAATGGTCATAGTAATATGGAATCATCATAAATTCCATACCGCAAATTAAATTATCGCTAATTAGAGCGGGTATATGCTTCTCAATCAGTGAAAAATCATAATTACAAGCTCTCCCGACAAGAGCGCCTGTTGAGCATAGCAGCTTTGGCATAAAATCACCTCTTTTGAACGATTTTACCATAATAAATTGAAGTTTTCAAGTAAAGAAGTCGGTTTTTTTGAAAAAACTCTTTTCAATTGATTAATTTTATGATAATATAATAACATTGAATGAATTAAAGCGAGGGAAACGATGCAAAACATAGAAATTAGTCTTATTTATCCAAATGCTGAAAAGCTTACCAAGGCTGAAAACGGTAAATTTTCTGCAAGCATTTCAAACGAGGTGCTTGAGGCTCTTGAGCTTGATACATTGATTGATTTGAAAAATAGCTTTCTTGGAGATTATTTTACCACCGATTCCGAAATTATTAAATATAGACAACGGGTTTTTGCTGATTTAGCAGAAAATGCTGAGCTTTGCGATGTTTTGCTTAAGGCTACTCCAATTTTGTCTGATATTGCCGAGATTCGTAAAATGTCGCAGGATACCGAGCCGAGCGAGGGCTATTTATACAGTATAACTGAAATAGAGCTATATATTTCGGTTATGGAGCTTTTGGCAAACGGTCTGTATCCGATGATTGATAACTTCAAAAGCGAGGCTCTTATTAACTTTGCAAAAGCTATAAAGGAGCTTACCGAGAGCGAGTATTATGTTGACCTAAATAAAAAAATGAAGGAGCTTACCTCTCGCGTAAGAGAAGTTAAAAGCATTACAATAGGAGTAAATCTTGATTCAAAGCTCCGTCCCGACGCTGCTGGGGTTTTAAGCGTTAATAACGAAAGATTTAAATCGGGAGATCTACTTGAAAAAATACTCCGACTTGACTTCAAAAACGATGAATATACCTGCATAGCTCCGCTTATTCCTTTTAAAAAGGGACAAAGCGATAATCAGCAGATAGCACTAACAAACGCATTTAATTATGCACTCAACGATGTCTTTAAATCATCTATGAGGTCCTGGAAAAAAGTTGTTCAAGCATATGTGCTTGAAAATGCTGATTTTCTCATTAAGCTTTTGCCTGAGATAGAATTCATGGTAAAGGGCACAGAGCTTATTAAGGCGTTGAAAAATTCCGAAAATCCTATTTGCTTTCCAACAATTTTGCCCATGGAAGAAAAGGGCTTTAGCGCTAAGGGAATCTATAATCCTGTTGTTGCAACTAAGCTAAATGAAAAAATGGTTGACAATGACTTTTGCTTTGATGAAAACGGCAGATTTTTCGTTTTGTCAGGACCTAATAGAGGAGGAAAATCGGTCATAACATGCGCAGTCGGTATTTCCTTTGCTCTTGCTCAGCTTGGCTTGCCGGTCCCTGCAGTAAGTGCTGAAATTAGCCCTGTTGATGCGATTTTTACGCATTTCCCAACTGGCTCTGAGGATACGATAGATAAGGGAAGGCTTGGAGAGGAATGTGCGCGCTTAGATGATATTTTTGGTAAGGTTACGGAAAATAGCCTTGTCCTTCTTGATGAATCGCTTTCTTCAACAGGCTCCTTTGAGGGCTCATATATTGCATCCGAGGTGCTTTGCGGATTTTCTATGGCTAAGTGCAGAGGAATCTTTTCAACTCACTTGCATGAGCTTTCAACGATGATAAACGATATTAACGAAAAGTGTGTATCATCGGGTGGAGCAAGGATAGATACCCTTGTCGCAGGAATGGAAGATGGACAACGGAGCTTTAAGATTACGCGCGCTAAGCCCGACGGAAAGAGCTATGCGAAGGACATAGCTGCCAAGTATGGAATTTCTCTTGAGCATATACTAAAAAGGATAAATAAAAAATAATTTAAAAAATTTAGAAATTACTATTGCAATTCTAAAAAGACTATGTTATAATACTAAGCGTGAATTTTAGTAGTATACTTTTTTCTACTTACATGGAGGTGTAAAAAATGGCTAAGTGTTCTATCTGCGGAAAAGGTGTTGCATTCGGACACAATGTATCTCACTCAAACCGTAAAACTAACAGAGCTTGGAAACCAAACATCAGAAGAGTAAAGGCTGTTGTAAACGGCTCCAACAAAACTGTAAATGTATGCTCTCGTTGCCTTCGCTCTGGCAAGGTTGTTCGTGCAATCTAAGTTTTTGAATGTTTTGAATAAAAGGACCGTGTAAGCGGTCTTTTTTTCATATGTATTTACTTTTACACGCATTTGTGGTATAATAAATAAAAGATTATCTTTGATGATGTTATGCTTGAGAAAGAGGGGGCTTAGGAGCGATGATTTTTGTAAGCGAGCTTATTTTTTCTGAGGTAGGAGAAAAAACGAATAATGATGTGCTTCCTCTTAAGCCGTATCAAGCACTTGATACACCCGTAAGCACGCATGCCGATATGCTTGTGTTTGTTCTTGACAAGCGAATTTTTTGTTATTCGGATTATTATTTTGATAATAAGGAAATTTTTGATAAAGCTGAGAAAAGCGGATATACAGTAGTGCCTTTGGGCATAGCTTGCGATAAAAGTTATCCAAACGATGTGGCGCTAAATATTCTTGTTATGGGAAAAACCTTGTTCGCAAATTCAAAATACATATCAAGGGAGATTTTAAGCTATGCTATTGATAACGGATACGATTTTATCGATGTAAAGCAAGGATATTCCGCATGCTCAACTCTTGTCCTTGACGAAAAAAATGCAATAACCGCCGACAAGGGCATTTATGACGCTATAAAATCGGCTGGCAAAAATGCGACGCTGATATCCGCGGGCGGAATTAAAATAGAGAAGTATGATTATGGATTTATTGGTGGTGCAAGCTTTGTCATTGACGATACGGTATACTTCTTTGGGGACATAAAAAAGCATCCTGATTATGACATAATATATAAAAAAATTAACGATCTAAATATGAGAGTTTTTTGCATTAGACACGGACAAGTGTTTGATTTTGGGGGCGCAAGGGTAATTTGACGCCCTCATTTTTAGCTTTTTTTAAGCGAAAGTGATAAAAATCTTTTAAAATGCAATAAAAATCGTGCTTTTTTAAAAAAATAATGCAAAAATATTCTAAAAAATCTTGGCAAAAACAATTACATGTGTTATAATTTAAATAATAAGCAATATTTTGCGCGTTTATTATAAAGAATATGGGAGAAATATTATGAAAGTCGCATTGGATTTCATTGCTCATATGTTTAGGCATTTTACAATGATTACCTTTTTTGATGTATTAGATATAGCGTGTCTTTCGGCGGTGCTTTTTGTTATATATAAATTCGTAAAGGAAAGACGAGCTGGAAAGCTTATGGCAGGAATAGGAATTCTTGCACTTGTGGGATTGATATGCGCATTACTTAATCTGCGCTCTATGCAGTTTTTACTGTCACATTTCTTTGATTTTGGAATTGTTGTGCTGATTGTAATATTTCAGCCCGAAATTCGTTCTGCCTTGGAGAAGATTGGAGACAATCCGATAAAGGGCGTAAAGAGCATAGGAGAAACGAAGACCCCGTCCTCCGTTGAGGACATGATAACTATCGTTTCTAATGCTATATTTGAGCTTGCGAAGACTAAGACAGGCGCAATTATAGTTTTTGAGCGTAGTACAAAGCTTGGAGATTACACTCCTACGGGAACTATTCTTAATGCTCAGCCGAGTGTATTCTTGATAAGAAACATCTTCTTTAATAAAGCACCGCTTCACGATGGCGCTATTATCATAAGAGATGCTAAAATCTATAGTGCCGGTTGCATGCTTCCGCTTACAAACAAGCCTGATGTTGCAAGCGACCTTGGAACAAGGCACCGCGCAGCAATAGGAATAAGTGAGGTTAGTGACTGTCTTGCGGTTGTTGTTTCTGAAGAAACAGGAGTTGTTTCAATTACTAATGAGGGACATATTTATAGAAATTTCACCAAGTCTACAATTAAAGAGAAGCTTGAGGAATTTCTCCTTCAAGATAAGTTAAATCAAAAGGAAAAGCGCGGAGCAAAGCACAGAATTAACCACAAAAGACAAAAATAAGGAGAGGTTATGGATAGATTTTCTAAAACTACCGACATAGACACCGCCGAGGTTGCAGCGGCCTCTGCGGACTCCGATACTCCCAAAAAGAGTAGGGTAGGTTCTATAATTGCTTTTACAGTATGTATTGTATTGGCAATATTTATTTGGTTGTGGGTTATGGAAACTGACACAACCGTAATTCAAAGAGAGTTTAATGATGTACAAATATGCTCAAGCTTTATTGACTCTGAGCCTATTGGATATGCGGACATTACCGTTAAGGGTGTTAGGAAGAATATAGTTGACCTTAAAGCAAAGGATTTTAAGATTGTTGAGGCTAATGGAAAGTATGAAATTTATCTTCTTAGTGGAGAATCTTCTGATCTTGTTTTAACAAACGAGTCAACAGCAACCGAAATTATTGTTTCGGTAAGTGAAAAATGAGAATTTTAATAGAACAAATTAAAACAAACATTAGTGCTGTTGATGACGATATATTCAAAATAGCAAAGACGCGTATCTCAAAAGCACGCGTCTTTTCAAATGCGTCAAGCATGTATGTTTACAAGCGCTCAATAGATGCTCGCCATAATGATGATATTAAGTTTGTATCTACTGTTTGCGCAGAGGTTGAGTGTGTTAGAGAGCCATCTCAGGCATTACTTGCTAAAAATGGAATGAAATTACTGCCGAATGACGGTATAGATATAGTAGCTCCTAAGCAGATGCCAAAAAATCCTCCCGTTGTTGTTGGATTTGGTCCTGCAGGAATGTTTTGCGCACTGATTTTGGCGAGAGCAGGACTTAAGCCCGTCGTAATTGAGCGAGGGGCTGATGTTGATACAAGAGTTGAGCGTGTAGAAAGCTTTTATAAGACAAAAAGGCTTGATATTGACACGAATATTCAGTTCGGCGCAGGCGGAGCAGGTACATTTTCTGACGGAAAGCTTACAACGAGAATAAATGATCCAAAATGTGCGTTTGTTTTGTCTACATTTTGCGAGCATGGTGCGCCAGCTGAGATAAAGTATATGGCTAAGCCTCATATCGGTACTGATCTTTTGCGTAATGTTGTTAAAGGTATTGATAAGGAAATAAGAAGCCTTGGAGGAAAAATCATGTATAATACAAAGCTTACATCGTTTTCCGACACGGTAGCTTATACAACAAAAGGTGATATTCCTTATTCATCTTTAATTTTGGCAATAGGTCACAGTGCAAGAGATACTTATGAGTATTTGATGAATTCCGGATTTGCCGTTGAGCCGAAGGCGTTTTCCGTCGGTGTTAGAGTTGAGCATTTGCAAGCGGAAATAAATGAAGCTATGTATGGCACTTTTGCAGGTGATGAAAGGCTTGGATCTGCTGACTACAATGTTTCGTATCGTAAGGATAACAAGGGTGTTTATTCCTTTTGTATGTGCCCGGGCGGAGAGGTTGTTTGTGCATCAAGTGAGGAAAATGCCGTTGTAGTAAACGGAATGAGTGTACACGCAAGAGATGGAATAAATGCTAATTCAGCCATTGTTGTTCAGGTTGATAAAGAGGATTACGGAAGCTCCCCCATCAAGGCTATTGAATTTCAAAGAGAGCTTGAAAAAACGGCTTTTTTGACCGCGGGCGCAAATTACAACGCTCCTGTGCAGACATTGGGAGATTTTTATAATGAAAAAGCAATTCTTGAGCCCAAGAGGATTCTTCCCTCGTATATGAATGGCGGAGTAAGCGTTTGTGATATGAACAAAATTTTGCCAAAATTCGTTTGTGATTATTTGAAGCTTGGGTTTAGCGAATTTGGAAAGAGGATAAAGGGCTTTGACGCGTCCGATGTGCCGATTACAGGTGTGGAAACAAGGACATCTGCACCGCTTAGAATATTAAGAAATGAAAGCTATAGCGCGTTTTCTCATTCAAGCATTTACCCCTGTGGGGAGGGTGCGGGATATGCCGGCGGAATAATGAGTGCATCGGTTGACGGAATCAATGTCGCTTTAGCAATATTAAAAAAATAGAGAGTTAATATGTTGACAAAAGAGAGAAAAAATTGGAATGTAAAATCAAGCGAAATTGACAATAAAATTGTCAATGAAATAGAATCCGCACTTGGTGTAAGTGCGATTTTGTCGACGCTTGTTTTAAATAGAGGATATAATAGTGCGGAATTGGCACAGGCATTCGTTTTAAAAAGCGATGAAAAAATGCATGACCCATTTTTGCTTAATGATATGGAAATAGGTGCCAGGCGAATTCTGTCGGCAATAGAAAGCAAGGAGCATATTTCCATATTTGGGGATTATGATGTTGACGGTGTTACATCTGTTAGCATCCTATATTTGTATCTTAATAGCTTGGGTGTAAATGTAGATTATTATATACCAAGCAGAAAGACCGAGGGATACGGTGTATCGGCTTCCGCCATTGAAAAGCTATCAGCTAATGGGACTAATCTTATTATTACGGTTGATACCGGTGTTACCGCAAATTTGGAAATAGAGATCGCAAAATCACTTGGAATCGATGTTGTTGTAACCGACCACCATGAATGTAAAACTGAGTTACCTAAGGCATTGGCGGTTATAAATCCCAAGAGGTTAGATAGTACATATCCATTCAACTCGCTTGCGGGAGTAGGGGTTGTTTTCAAGCTTATTTGCGCGATTGAGTTTTTAAGAACTAATGACAGAATGATTGAGTGCGTTAGGCGCATAGCGCATCAGTATGCCGATCTTACGGCTATTGGCACGATTGCGGATGTTATGCCCATAAAGGATGAGAACAGACTCATTGTTTCGTATGGCTTGAACACCATAGAGAAGACTCAAAATGTCGGCTTGCACGCGCTTGTAGAGCTTTGCCGTTCTAATGAAACAAAATCTAAAACGAAAAGCAAAAAGAAGATCACATCTGGCTTTATCGGCTTTACAGTTGCTCCAAGAATAAACGCAGCGGGCAGAATAAGCGATGCTTCAATAGCGGTAGAGCTGTTTTTGGCTACAAATGAGCAGCATGCACAGGAGCTTGCAATTCAGCTTTGCGACATAAACAAGGATAGACAATTTGAAGAAAATAAGATTGCCGAAGAAGCATACGGATATATAGAAGCATCAAATTATGCTGAAAGCAATGTTATAATATTAGATGATCCAAAGTGGCATCACGGTATTATCGGAATAGTTGCGTCACGAGTTTCCGAAAGATATTCTCGCCCATCTATTCTGATTTCCTTTGAGGGTAATGATAACCCTGATGATCCTGAGGCAATAGGCAAGGGCTCCGGCAGAAGTATAAGTGGACTTAATTTAGTAGATGCGCTTTCCTCATGCGAGGATTTATTGGAGCGTTACGGAGGTCATGAGCTTGCTGCGGGATTAACTGTAAAAAGAAAAAATATAGATGCCTTGCGCGAAAGACTAAATGAATATGCTCAAAGGAGCTTCAAGGAAAACACTCCTAAAAACGGAATAGATATTGACTACATTCTTTCGCCCGAGGAGGCTACCTTGAGCTTGGCGGGTGAGCTTGATTTGCTTGAGCCATACGGCGTATCTAATCCAACGCCCGTGTTTGCAATGACCGAGCTTATTATTGATGACATTATACCCATTGGAATGAATAGACATTTGAAGCTAATGCTTTCCAAGGGCGGAAAAACATTTACATCAATGCTATTTTGCGTTTCTCCACAGGAATTTCCCTGTCAGATAGGAGATGAGGTGGATGTTGCATTTAATTTGGAAATTAATGAATTTATGAATTCAAGAAATCTTCAATTTAATGTTAGAGATATCAGAATAAGTGATAGAATTTACCTTGAAACGGAGCAGGGAGAAGGCTTGTACAGGGACGCCTGGGAGGGGAATTCCACACTTGGCGGAAGCGAAATTATTCCAATAAGAGATGACTTTTCGTTGGTATATAGCTTTTTGCTCAAGGAAGCAAGAGAGGGTAAGGACAAATATTCTTACATAAAGCTTCTGTATGCGTTAAAGAAAAAATATTCAGGTGTTACTCTGAATTATGTAAAGCTAAAGCTTGTAATCAAGATTTTTAGGGAGCTTAATATAATTTCAATAGAGGAAATAGACGACAGCAGCTTTGAATTTAGAATGAATTTTTCAAAGGGCAAGACAAATCTTGAAAAATCAAGTATTTTGAAAAGGATAAAATCAATTTACGGCACTAATTAAAAAGGAGAAAATTTATGGAGGATATTAGACTAAATCCAATTGAAAAGCTAATAGAAACGCTTCAATCAAGTGGAAAAAAGTACGATTTGGAAAAAATCAAAAACGCGTTTCTTTACGCCTCCAGCATGCACGACGGTCAAATGCGCCAAAGCGGAGAGGCATATATTTCTCATCCGATTGCAGTTGCGGAAATCGTGGCAACTCTTGGCCTTGACACGGATTCAATATGTGCAGCTTTTCTTCATGATACGGTAGAGGACTGTCCCGAAAAAACCGATATTGACAAAATTAAAGAGGTTTTTGGAGAGGATGTTGCTCTGTTAGTTGATGGAGTTACAAAAATTAAATCCATCAATGTTGAGGACAAGGAAGAAACTCACATCGAGAATATCAGAAAGATGCTCCTTGCCATGTCAAAGGACATCAGAGTTATTTTTATCAAGCTTTGCGATAGGCTTCATAACATGCGCACGCTGTATGTTAAAAAGGACGAAAAAAGAAGGACAACTGCGCTTGAAACGATGCATGTATATGCTCCCTTGGCGCACCGTCTTGGTATGCAAAGGGTTAAGCAGGAGCTTGAAAACCTTGCACTTCAATATCTTGACCCTATCGGATACAAGGAAATTAAGTCACATATTGAGGAAAAATACGGACGAAATGTGAACTTTATTGAAAAGCTAAAGCAATATGTTACCGAAAAGCTTGAGCTTACAAACATCAAATTCACGCTTGAGGGTCGTGTAAAAACTGTATATAGCGTATATAGAAAAATGTATGACCAAAACAAGACATTTGATGAAATATATGATTTTTACGCCCTTCGTATAATTGTTGATAGCGAGCTTGATTGTTACACTGTGCTTGGAATAATACATGAAATGTATAAGTCCGTTCCAGGACGCTTTAAGGATTATATTTCAACTCCAAAGCCTAATATGTATCAATCACTCCATACGACCGTTATCGGTAAGGATGGAATACCGTTTGAGGTTCAAATCAGAACTAGTGAGATGCATCATGTCGCTGAATACGGTATTGCAGCACACTGGAAGTACAAGAGTGGAGATAAGGCATCGGCTGACATTGACCAAAAGCTAAGCTGGATTTCAAAGCTTATAGATACTGAAAACGAGGTTGCAGACTCTGAGGAGTTTATGCACGCCTTTAAGATTGATATTTTCCATGATGAAACCTTTGTGTTTACACCTAAGGGCGATCTTGTTGCATTACCTCTTGGCGCGACGCTTATTGACTTTGCATATTCAATTCATACAGGCGTTGGAAATAGAATGGTGGGGGCAAAAATCAACGGAAGAATTGCACCTATTGATACAGCGCCACAAAATGGAGATATTGTCGAGGTAATTACCTCAAATGCTTCTAAAGGACCAAGTAGGGATTGGCTAAATATCGTAAAAACGAGCGAAGCAAGAAATAAAATCAGACAATGGTTTAAAAAGGAAAAAAGGCAGGAAAATATTGCTGTTGGTAAGGCAGAGGTAGATAAGCTTTTTAACCGCCATAGAATGACCTGTAGCGAGGATGCAAAGATTGAAATCATGACAACCATTGCTAAGCGCTTTAGCATGGCGGAGGCTGATGACTTGTTTAATGCCTTGGGATATGGCGGAATTGCCTTAACGAAGGTTGAGCTTAAAATTCGTGATGAATACGAGAAAAATTATAAGCCCGCGACTGAAAAGGAGACAGTTGTCATTGAGCCTACTGTGACTACGAATAAGCGCCGTAAATCTACTGGCGGTGTTATTGTTGACGGTGAGGAAGGATGCGTTGTCAAATTTGCTAAATGCTGTAATCCGTTACCCGGAGAGAGCATTATCGGCTTTATAACAAAGGGCTATGGAATATCAATTCATAAATCCGATTGTCCAAATGTTAAAATTGCTTATGCAAACGAGGAAAACGCAAGCAGATTTGTAAAGGCAGAGTGGGATTTGCCTCATTCGGGATCATATAAGGTGACCTATGATTCATCAATTCAAATCATTGTAAACAATAGAATTTCAATGCTTGCCGAAATTTCAATGGCACTTGCGGAAATGAAGGTTGATATTGTATCAATAAGCACGAAGAATGTAGATGATACAACAATAATGAACATGACAATTTCTTGTCGTGATATAGAACACTTTAATTCGATAATATCAAGGCTTAGAGGAATTAAGGATGTTATAAGAGTGACAAGAGCAATGGGAGTAAAATGATAGCAGTAATTCAAAGAGTAGAAAAAGCTAATGTTTCAATAGATGGAGCGCTTCACAGTGAAATAGGCAAGGGGCTTCTTATTCTTCTTGGCGTAAAGCAGGGAGATGATGAAAGAGATGCTCAGCTTCTTGCAAAAAAGATCAGTAATCTTAGAATATTTTCCGATGAAAACGGGAAAATGAACCTAAGCGTGCTTGATGTTTGCGGAAGCGTGCTTGTTGTATCAAATTTTACTCTTTTGGCAAATTATAAAAAAGGAAATCGTCCTGATTACATGAATGGCGCAAAGCCCGATGAGGCAAATAGATTATATGAGCGCTTTTGCGAGCTTATTAATGAATTTGTTCCTACACAAAAAGGGGTATTTGGGGCGGATATGCAAATAGATCTAATAAACGATGGACCTGTAACGATTGTTATGGATAGCGAAGTTTTAAAATGATAATAGCTTTAGAAGGAAATGTAAATAGGATATATGTCCAGGGCCTGTGCATGGCATTTTTCCATGGAATAAAGTTCCCTGATGACCCTCGGGAGTCAACCGATGATTTATTGCTCCGCTTAAGGTTAGATGAAGGCAAAGACTTTTTTAAAGTGATTGCGGAGCTTTCATTTGGGGATAAAATCGCAAAAAAAGAAAAGCTTTATTGCTTATCCTCAAACGAGACGGCTGAAAGGGCAAGGAAAACTGCAGTTGGACAAGTTGTCTATGAGCTTTGCAAGCAACTAACAGGTAAGGATGTTGACTGGGGAATTCTAACAGGGATTCGCCCGTCAAAGGTTTGTGCGGAGCTTTTAAAATCTAATTCGCCCACCGAAGTAACCAAGGAGCTTTGCGAAAAATATTTGCTAAGTCCCCAAAAGGCAGAGCTGCTTGTTAGGGTTACGCAAAACGAACAGCTTGTTATGAACAAGGCCGATGATTTATCGTGTAGCTTATATATTTCAATCCCGTTTTGTCCGTCGAGGTGCAATTATTGCTCATTTATTTCCTGTGCGGGCGAAAAAATGCTTAAGCTTATTCCCGAGTACCTTGATAAGCTAATTGCGGAAATTAAAGCTACTGCAAAGCTTATAAGTAGTATAGGACTTAGGCTGTCATGTGTCTATGTTGGCGGAGGGACCCCGACAGTTCTTAACGAGGAGCAGCTTGATAGACTTTTAAAGGAAATTTGCGCGTGTGTTGATCCTTCCTCGCTTGATGAGTTCACATTAGAGGCTGGAAGACCCGATACAATAACCGAAAAGAAGCTTGAGCTTGCTAAAAAATACGGGGTAAGCAGGGTAAGCGTAAATCCTCAAACCTTAAATGACAGGGTGCTTGAGAAAATAGGAAGAAGACATACTGAAAATGACTTCTTAGAGGCAATTGAAAAGGTTGAACGGGCACAAATAGGCTGTGTCAACACCGACCTTATTGCGGGGCTTGACGGTGATGATTTTGAAAGCTTTAAAAGGACTGTTGATAAAATTATTTCTTTGTCACCTGAAAATGTGACCGTACATAGCTTTTGTGTAAAAAAATCCGCACGAATTTTGCGTGATGACGCTAATATATACAATCAAGACGATTTAGATGCTAAAAAATCTGTTGACTATGCTATTGACAGGCTTTTGGCAAGCGGATACGAGCCTTATTATATGTATAGGCAAAAAAATACTGTTGGAAATCTTGAAAATGTAGGATATTCTAAAAAAGGATTTTTTGGAGCTTATAATGTCTTCATGATGGCGGATGCGCATACTGTTTTTGGTGTGGGCGCTGGCGCGACGACTAAGCTGATAAAAAATAGCGAAGGAAAAACGGAGATTTTGAGAATATTTTCTCCAAAATATCCATATGAATATTTGCAGGACAACCAAGATGAAAGCGGAAGAATAAAGGAGTTCTTTAACAGGAGGTGATTTGTGTGAAATACATAAATATTTCTTTTGAAAACGAGCAACAAAAAAGAGATTTCGTAATGGCTTGTGAGTTGGACTTTGAAAAAAGACTTTGCGATGTTTCAAATAGGGTAAAGAATACGGGCGTTGAATCGCTTCTTTTATCCGGTCCAACATGCTCCGGAAAAACTACCACGGCAAATAAAATTATTAGCGATTTTGAACAGGTTGGTAGGCAGGTGTCGGTAATATCCTTAGATAATTTTTTCAAGCCAAGAGCCGATCAGCGTGCGATTGTTGATAATGATGAAATTGACTATGATTCGGTAAATGCTCTTGATCTTGATATCCTTACCGCTTGCGTAAATCAAGCAAGACAGGGAAGAACAGTGAAAATGCCGATATATGATTTTATAACTCAAACCGCAAACAAATATGAAACCTTGAAAATTGATGAAAACGGAGTAATTATTTTTGAAGGCATACAGGCGGTATATCCCGAAATAACATCTCTTTTTAAGGAAAGAGATTATATTGGTGTGTTTATCAATGTTGATGAGGATGTTATGATAAACGGAGTCTTTTTTTCTCGTGATGACATAAGACTTTCAAGAAGACTTGTAAGGGATTATAAATTCAGAGGCGCTAATGCGGAATTTACATTATTTTTATGGGATAATGTAAGAAAAAATGAGGACCAAAGTATTTATCCAAATAAAAATGCCGTTTGTAAGGTACAGTTAAATTCGTTCCTTGATTACGAGTTGTTCCTTTTAAGAGGTTATATAATAGATATTTTGAATGAAGTTGAGGAAAACAGCAAATATTATAAAAAAGCGATGGAGCTTAGGGATAAGTTCCTCAAGCTTGACACTATAAGCTATGACTATGTACCGAAGAACTCATTATATACCGAATTTTTAGGTAAAAAACAGTAAAAGGGGATTGCTTTGAAGGGTGAATTAGAAAAACCTCAAAGAAGTATAAAGAATTTATTTTTCTCAGGAGTATTAGTCCTTGCTGTTGCAAATTTTCTTGTCAAGGCGGTTGGGTTAATCTCTAAAATTGCATTAAACAGGGTAGTTGGCAGTGTAGGAGCAGGATATTATAGCTCTGCATACGAAATATACGCATATTTGTATGTTTTATCAACAGCCGGACTTCCTGTTGCACTTTCAATAATGATTTCTAAAAGTCGCTCTAAGGGGCGACTTTTAGAAGCCAAAAAAACATTAAATATAGCGATTATGCTGTTCTTAGTAATAGGATTTTCATTTTCTCTTATTATGATAGTGTTTTCGCATCAGCTCGCGAGCTTTATAGGAGCGCCTGAGACCTTTTTGTGTATAATCACCATCGCTCCTACAATGCTTTTTATATGCCTTAGTAGCTGTATGAGGGGATATTTGCAGGGCTATCAGCTTATGACGCCTACTGCTATTTCTCAATTCATCGAGGCGGTTTGTAAGGTTGGAATAGGAGTTAGCTTGGCTCTTTGGGCTCGCTCAAGGGGTTATGCTGATTATGTGGTTGCGTCATATACGATTTTGGGCGTTACCTGTGGCGTATTTTTGGGAATGGTGTTTTTATATATAAGAAAGGCTTTTTTTAAGGAAAGCTTGTATCTTCCTCCAAATACAGTCGCTTCAACCGAGGCAAAAAGTACAAAATCATTATTAAAGGAAATGCTTTTGATAGCAGTTCCGATAACTCTTAGCTCATCGGTGCTTTCCCTTACAACAGTTCTTGACACCTTGATGGTGCAAAATAGGCTTTTGAAATTTGGAATGAATGAGGTAGGAGTAAGGATATTTTATGGAGATTACACCTCGCTTGTAATTTCAATGTTTACGCTTCCGACAATTCTTTTATATCCAATTGCAAATGCTATTGTTCCAATAATAACAACAGCGCGAGAAAGAAAAAATAAGGAATATGAGGCAAGGCTTCGCACGCTAAGTATTAAAATGATAGCGCTAATTTCTATTCCGTGCGCGGTGGGGCTTAGTATTTTTTCAAAGCCTATATTAGAGCTTTTGATGTTTAAGACAGACTCCGTTGAAAGAGCGCATCCATGGCTTTCAATAGCCTCAATTTCAGTGATTTTTCTCGGGATAATTTCAATAACCAATGCTTTCTTGAATTCTGCGGGAAAACAACGCTTGCCGATAATATCAATGCTTGCAGGTGCTATAACAAAGCTTGTATCAAATTATATTTTGCTTGCGAAGATAGGAATTTTAGGCGCGCCGATAAGCACGGTGCTTTGCTATTTTGTTGCGTCTGGAATGAATTTGTTTTTTGTTGTGAAAAAGGTAGGGGATCTGCCTAAAATCGGTCGCGTGTTTTTGGCACCGTTTTTGTGTTCCTTTATTTCAATAGGAGCTTGCGCTATATTACAGCGCGCACTTGCGCAAATTATTTTACCAAAAATCGCTACAGTGATATCAATAATCGTTTCAATTTTAAGTTATTTAATTATTGTTTTACGCACTAAGACGCTTTCAAAGGAAGAAATTTCTGTATTGCCAAGCTCTGACAAGTTGATAAAATCACTAATAAAATTTAAAATTTTGCCCAAAAATAGTGAAAATATATAAAAAACGCTAAAAAAAAGCAACTTTTTTGTAAAAAAATTGCAATAAGCTATTGATTTTGATGCGTTTAAGTGGTATAATTAAGGCATGAAAGCCAATAAAAAGGATTTCAAAAAAATTTATAGGAGAAAAAATAATGAACAAGACAGATCTCATTGAAGTAGTAGCAAAAGAGGTAGACCTCAAGAAGAAAGACGCAGAAGCAGCAGTAGCAGCAGTTCTTGCAGCATTTGAAAACGCACTTGTAGAAGGCGAAAAGATCCAACTCGTTGGATTTGGTACATTTGAGGTTAAGACAACCGCAGCTAAGTCTGGTATCAATCCTAAGACAGGCGAAAAGATCCAAATTCCAGCAAAGAAGGCAGTTAAGTTCTCTGCAGGTAAGGCTCTTAAGGATAAGGTTAACGCATAAGTTAAGATATAAATCCTGCGTTTTCGCAGGATTTATTATTTTTTGAATTATGAGAATAGATAAATTTTTAAAGGTTTCAAGAATTATTAAGCGCCGTACAATAGCCAATGAGGCATGCGATGCCTCGCATGTTGTTGTAAATGGGAAGGTCGTTAAGGCATCGTATGATGTAAAGGAAGGCGACATTGTGGAAATCACCTTTGGGCAAAAGACACTAAAGGTCAAGGTCCTTGATGTTAGGGATGTTGTTAGAAAAAATGATGCTTCTGCACTGTATGAGGTAATACCCGAGTAATAAACTCGGGTATTTTTACATATTATAATAAGGAAGTGCATATCTAACAAGGAGGGCCAAGATGAATACGGGTGAGGAGCAGTTTGTCAAGCACGATATAATAATAAAATCAAGAAGAAGAGCCGAAATGACAGGAATTAGCGATGTTACGAGCTTTGATGACGGTACAATTATTGCGCAAAGTGATAAGTTTGGCATTTCAATAGAGGGAGAAAATTTAAAAATTGAAAAATTCAATGCGGAAAGCGGAGAATTTGTGCTTAATGGAAAAATAAATGGAATTTTTTATTTTGCTAACACAAATCAAAAAAAGAAAAAATCAATAGTGGATATTTTCAAATAAATGGAAATTTCAATCATATCTCAACTGTTAGTAGCTCTGCAATCCTCTTTTTTAGGCGTGATTTTAGGAATTATTTACGACCTTGTAGGGCTGATAAGGATTTTACTCGGCGTAACCCCCAAGACAAAGCTTACACAAAGGCTAAAGGAAAAGAAAATTCCATTACAGACAAATCCGTTTGAGAAGAATCTTTGCAGTAGCAAAAAGCAGGCGGTAATATTCTTCCTTACCGATATACTATATTTTATAACTGTGTCGCTCATAATGATGGTTTTCATTTATTATGTAAATGACGGAATAGTAAGATGGTTTATTTTTGCAGGATTAATCTTAGGAATGGCGGTATATCATTTTACACTTGGTAAAATTGTCAGCTCACTTTTTGAAAGGTGCGGATTTTGTGTCAGAGTTTTGATTGAATATGCTAAGGTTTTTATAAACAAGTTGTTTATTCCAATTAGTAAAAGAGTAAAATCTATCTTATCGAGCATTAAAAAATCTCGAAAAATTAAAAAGAAGTCAAATTCTGAAAAAAGTAAAGAGAGGATAATTTTGTTGGTAGGAAAAAGATCAAATTAACAAAATCACCGTTTTCAAAAAATGAAAACGGTGATTTTTATTTAGAGAATTATTTAATGTTGCACTTTCCGTTAGCACAGCTATCAAGCACGAAGGACTCGCAATCTACACATTGTGATACGGTAGGATTGCATTCGTGAGTGCCGATAGAAACGGTGTCAAGGACGCAATAATTTGATGTTTTTGCGTGATTAGCACATGACTTTACAGTACAATGAATACAGTGATTGATTTTGTTTTCCATAATTAACTCCCAAAAAAATAATTGAAATCAAAGGATTTCATAATTATATTTCCCAAAGTTCCAAAAATAATTCAAAAATATAAAAATAAGTCTTGACAATTAAATATACGCGTGATATAATATCAAGCGGTATCTGGGTATAGCGCAGATGGTAGCGCGCTACCTTGGGGTGGTAGAGGCCGTGGGTTCAAATCCCGCTACTCAGACCAAAAAACCGAACAAACTTTGTGTTTGTTCGGTTTTTTCTTTTTAAAAGTGAATTTGAGTTAGTAAAATTGCAAGAAACATGACAGAAGGCGTAATTGGATTTTTGATGATGAAATTTTCAGGTTGATTTTACTTTATAAAATCTATTGATTTTTTGGTTATATTATGATAAAATATACATTATAATAGAAAAATTATGTTTTAGAGGTGCAAAATGGGACTTTTTACAGGTAAAACTCTTATGATTACGGGCGGAACTGGCTCGTTTGGAAACGCAGTGCTTAATAGATTTCTGAAGACCGATATCGGAGAAATCAGAGTTCTTTCAAGAGATGAGAAGAAGCAGGATGACATGCGTCACGAATTCCAAGCGAAAATGCCCGAGGTCGCTGAGAAAATTAAATTTTATATCGGAGATGTGCGTGACCTTGCGTCGGTAAAAAATGCTATGCACGGAGTGGATTATATTTTCCATGCGGCAGCGCTTAAGCAGGTTCCGTCTTGCGAATTCTTCCCGATTGAAGCGGTAAAAACAAATGTGCTTGGTACTGATAATGTTTTGACTGCGGCTATTGAAGAGGGAGTCAAGACAGTAATTTGCCTTTCAACTGATAAGGCAGCATATCCCGTAAATGCTATGGGAACAAGTAAGGCGATGATGGAGAAGGTTATCGTTGCGAAATCCCGTACCGTTTCCCCCGAAAAGACAAAGATTTGCTGTACTCGTTACGGAAATGTAATGTGTAGCCGTGGCTCTGTTATTCCCTTGTGGATTGATCAAATCAGAAACGGACAGCCTATTACCTTGACGGATCCTACAATGACACGCTTTATTATGTCGCTTGATGAGGCGGTTGATCTTGTTTTGTTTGCGTTTGAGCATGGAGTTAGCGGTGATATTCTTGTTCAAAAGGCGCCTGCTTGCACAATTCAAACACAGGCAGAGGCTGTTTGTGAGCTGTTTGGTGGAAATAAGGATGCTATAAAGGTCATCGGTATTCGTCATGGTGAAAAAATGTATGAAACACTTTTGACAAACGAAGAGTGCGCCAACGCTATTGATATGGGCGATTTTTATAGAGTTCCATCGGACAAGCGCGGACTTAATTATGACAAGTATTTTAAGGACGGAGATACCGAGAGAAACACACTTACCGAGTTCAACTCTCACAATACTGAGCTTCTTACAGTAGAACAGGTTAAGCAAAAGCTTTTGACCCTTCAATACATAAGAGATGAGCTTGATGCTATGGGCATCAAATATTGAGGAATATATGAGAATTCTTGTAACCGGAGCAAAGGGATTTGTAGGAAAAAATCTTGTTTGTAGCTTGAATAATATCAAGGACGGCAAGGACAGGACTCATCCCGAGCTTGACATTGAAGAAATTTACGAGTTTGATATTGATACCGATATATCATTGCTTGATGGATATTGCGAGAAGGCGGATTTTGTTTTTAATCTTGCGGGGGTAAATCGCCCAAAGGAGCAAAGCGAATTTATGCAGGGCAATTTTGGCTTTGCAAGCACGCTTCTTGATACGCTTAAAAAGCATAAAAATACCTGTCCTGTTATGATTTCAAGCTCCACACAGGCTTCCTTAGAGGGACGCTTTGCAGGTAGTGAGTACGGAAAAAGCAAAAGAGCAGGCGAGGACTTGATGTTTGACTACGCTAAGGAAACGGGTGCTAAGGTGCTTGTTTATCGCTTCCCAAACTTGTTTGGAAAATGGTGTAGACCGAATTACAACAGCGCTATTGCTACATTTTGCAATAATATAGCGAATGATTTGCCAATACAGGTAAACGATCCGAGCGTTATGCTAACGGTTGTGTATATTGATGACTTGGTTGATGAGATGATAAGGGCACTTGGCGGAAATGAAACTCGCATAGGTGAGTATTGTACCGTTCCCGTTCAGTATGACGCGTCACTTGGATTTATTGCGGATACGATAAAAAGCTTTCCTGAAATTAGAGAGGAGCTTGGTGTTCCAAGCTTTGAAAATCCGCTTGTATCCAAGCTATACAGCACTTATCTTTCTTATTTGCCTGCGGAAAAATTTATATATGATTTGAAAATGAATTGTGACCCAAGAGGTAGCTTTACCGAGATAATTAGGACTCCTGATAGGGGGCAATTCAGCGTAAATATCTCAAAGCCCGAGATTACTAAGGGAAATCACTGGCATCACTCCAAAAACGAAAAATTCGTTGTTGTAAAGGGTGAGGCGCTCATTCAAATGAGGAAAATCGGAGTTGATGAAAACGGAAACGATTATCCTGTCATTGAATTTAAGGTTAGTGGAGATAAAATTCAGGTTGTTGAAATGATAACCGGATATACGCACAATATAATAAATACCTCTAAAACTGAGGATCTTGTTACTTTTATGTGGGCGAATGAGCCATTTGATCCCTCAAAACCTGATACTTTTTTTGAAAAGGTGTAAATAATGGAAATTAAAATTGATTATTCAGATGTAAAATTTAAGGAAAACGGAAAGCTAAAGCTTCTTATTATCGTAGGAACAAGACCCGAAATTATTCGTCTTTCAGCGGTAATTAATAAGTGCCGTGAGTATTTTGACTGTGTGCTTGCACATACAGGTCAAAACTACGATTACAATCTTAACGGAATTTTCTTTAAGGATTTAAAGCTTGCCGAGCCCGAGGTTTATATGGATGCGGTTGGTGATGATCTTGGAGCTACCGTTGGAAATATAATCAACTGTTCATACAAGCTTATGTCACAAATCAAGCCCGATGCGTTGCTTATTTTGGGTGACACAAACTCGTGCTTGTCAGCGATTTCTGCAAAAAGACTTCATATTCCTATATTCCATATGGAAGCGGGCAACCGTTGTAAGGATGAGTGCCTTCCTGAGGAAACAAATAGGCGCATAGTTGATATTATTTCTGATGTCAATCTTGCTTACTCGGAGCATGCGAGAAGATATCTTGCTGAATGCGGACTGCCTAAGGAAAGAACCTATGTAACAGGAAGCCCTATGGCGGAGGTTTTACACGCTAATCTTGATGATATAGAAAAATCGGATATTCTTACTCGCCTTGGACTTGAAAAGAAGAAATATATCCTTTTATCGGCTCATAGAGAGGAAAATATTGACACCGAAAAGAATTTCCTATCATTATTTAACGCTATAAATAAAATGGCAGAAAAATATGATATGCCAATACTTTATTCTTGCCATCCAAGAAGTAGAAAGAGAATAGAGTCAAGTGGATTTGAGCTTGATAAGAGAGTTATAAGACATGAGCCACTTGGCTTCCATGATTATAACAATCTTCAAATGAATGCTTTTGCAGTTGTTTCGGATAGTGGAACATTACCAGAGGAATCAAGCTTCTTTACATCTATCGGAAAATCATTCCCTGCGGTTTGTATTCGTACATCAACCGAGCGCCCTGAAGCGCTTGATAAGGCTTGCTTTATACTTGCGGGTATTGATGAGGCATCACTACTTCAATCGGTTGAAACGGCGGTTAAAATGACCGAGAATGATGACCTTGGAACTCCTGTTCCTGACTATACCGATGAGATTGTTTCAACAAAGGTTGTTAAGATAATTCAATCCTACACCGGCGTTGTTAATAAGATGGTTTGGAGAAAATTCTAAATATACAAAAAGTGATTTTCAAAGTTGAAAATCACTTTTTCTTGTAGCCTTTAGCGAAAAGAAAAAAGAGGGAAGCGATAGCTTTCCTCTTTTTGAGATATAAATCTATTATTTTAAAACATATTCGGGTTTGCTTGCGTTTTTGATGCAATCTTCAGTAATAATAACCTTGGAAATATCCTTTCTTGATGGAATTTCGTACATTATAGAGGTCATTGTTTCCTCCATAATGGAGCGAAGTCCTCTTGCGCCGGTTGAGCGTTCAAGAGATTTTTCCGCAACCGCAAATAGAGCATCATCAGTAAATTCAAGCTCAACTCCGTCCATATCAAAAAGCTTTTTATATTGCTTTACAACGGAATTCTTTGGCTCCTTTAGAATCTTAACAAGTGCGTCCTTGTCAAGATTTTCAAGTCCCACAATAACAGGTAAGCGACCTACAAGCTCGGGAATAAGACCATATTTAACAATGTCATGAGCACTTACATCCTCAAATATCTTTGTTGTTTTAACCTCTTTTTTGCTCTTGACATCACCGCCAAAGCCCATAAGCTGTT
This sequence comes from Clostridia bacterium, assembly GCA_017466455.1. Next base: position 221,261 of record JAFTUD010000002.1, on the reverse strand, counting down.
TGCCCTTGCGAGCCTCAATAATGTCGGAAAGTCCGTCAAAGGCACCACCGCAAATAAAGAGAATGTTTTCAGTATTTATCTTGATAAATTCTTGATTTGGATGCTTTCTTCCACCCTGCGGAGGAACATTAGAAACGGTTCCTTCAAGAATTTTGAGCAGAGCCTGCTGAACTCCCTCACCTGAAACATCACGAGTAATGGAACGGTTTTCGCTTTTTCTTGATATTTTGTCAATTTCATCAATATAGATGATGCCCTTTTCAGCCTTGCTAATATCAAAATCGGCGGCTTGAATTAGTCTTAGAAGGATATTTTCAACATCCTCACCTACATATCCAGCCTCGGTAAGGGTAGTAGCATCAGCAATAGCGAATGGAACCTTTAATGCACGAGCAAGAGTTTGTGCAAGATAGGTTTTTCCAACACCGGTAGGTCCGATTAAAAGTACATTACTTTTTTGAATGTCAACATCGTTTTCGTCGCTTTCCTTTGCTTTTTTGTCAATATACAAGAGCCTTTTATAATGGTTGTATACAGCAACGGCAAGGGTGATTTTAGCCTTATCCTGACCGATTACATATTCATCAAGCAAGTCCTTGATTTTTTGAGGAATAGGCAAGGTAGAGAGGGAAAGCCCTAAATCGGCACTTTCACTATCCTCACTTGCCAAATATTCATCAATAATATCCGAGCAGGTTCTAATACATTCATCACAAATACAAGCACCGCTTGGAGATGGGATTAAAAGCTCAACCTGTTGTTCATTTCTTCCGCAAAATGAACATTTTTTTGAATTATTCATATTATCTTAGTCTCTCTTGTCAATTACTTTATCGATAAGACCATAAGCCATAGCAGCCTCGGCGGACATAAAATTGTCGCGTTCGGTATCTCTTTCAATAACCTCAATAGGTTGATTTGTATTTGCTGCGAGAATAGAATTAAGCTTATCTCTTGTCTTTAAAATGTGGTCAGCGTGAATCTTAATATCTGAAGCCTGACCTTGCGCACCGCCAAGAGGCTGGTGAATCATAATTTCGCTGTTAGGAAGAGCAATACGCTTACCCTTAGCTCCGCTTGAAAGTAAGAATGCTCCCATGCTTGCAGCCATTCCGATACAAATTGTTGAAACATCACACTTGATGTAATTCATTGTATCGTAGATTGCAAGACCGGCACTAACGCTTCCGCCCGGGCTGTTAATGTAAAGGCAAATATCCTTATCAGGGTCCTTAGCCTCAAGATAGAGAAGCTGAGAAACGATAAGTGATGCCGTAGTGTCGTTTACTTGGTCACAAAGGAATACAATTCTATCCTCCAAAAGTCTTGAATAGATGTCAAATGAACGCTCGCCTCTATTGCTTTGTTCAATAACCATAGGTACATATGCCATAATAGGAAACCTCCATAAATAATTTTTTGATTAAATTACCGCTGTATTCGGCAAAACACAGCGGTAATAGAAATGTTAACTTACGCTTTAATTGTTGCGTTGGCTTTAACGAAATCAACCGCTTTCTTTACACACAAATCGGTCTTGATAGCGTCAGCTTCAACCAATTCCTTGATTTTGTCAGCCTCCAAGCCATAAGCAGTAGCAAGATTTGCATATTCAGCGTCAATTTCTTCTGCGGTAGCATCAATGTTTTCAAGCTCAACAATCTTTTCAAGAGCAAGACGGGTCTTAACCTGCTTTTCAGCCATCGGTCTGAATTGCTCACGAAGAGAATCAAGAGTTTGATTTGTGTACTTGCAGTAGGTAGCGAGGTCAAGTCCTTGCATTCTGAGTCTTGAATCGTAATCTCTTACGAAGTTTTCTGCCTCAGCCTCAAACATAGCCTCTGGAATATCAGCAACAAGAGCATTTACAAGAGCGTCAATGATTTGTGCCTCAACTGCGTTGTCAGCATCCTGCTCATTTTTCTTCTCAAGTTTTGCCTTAATATCTGCCTTATATTCATCTACTGTATCAAATTCGCTAACATCCTTAACGAATTCATCATCAAGAGCAGGAAGCTCGTTGAATTTGATACCATTCAAAGTGATCTTGAATATAGCGTCCTTGCCGGCGAGGTCTGCGGAGTGATACTCCTCAGGGAACTTAACAGTAATGTCAAAGCTTTCGCCGATATTGTGTCCGATAATTTGCTCCTCAAATCCGGGAATAAAGCTTCCGGAGCCGATTGTGAGGTCATATTTTTCAGCTTTTCCGCCGTCAAATGCAACACCATCGCAGAAGCCTTCGTAGTTGATGTTAGCAATGTCGCCGTCTTGAACAGCACGGTCGGTAACATCTACAACACGGGAATTTCTTTGACGGGTTCTATCAATATCCGCCATAACATCCTCGTCAGTTACCTCAGCAACATTCTTTTCAACCTCGATTCCCTTGTAATCCTTGATTTCAACATCAGGCTTTACATAGAATTTTGCCTTAAGTACAACGCCGTTATCATCAATAGAAACAACGTCAAATTCAGGACGGCTAACAACCTTAAGCTCGGTTTCCTTAATAGCCGCTTCGTACGCATCGGGGATAATCTCGTTAATAGCATCCTCGTAGAAAACGCCCTTTCCGTACATTTTTTCAATCATAGAGCGAGGAGCCTTACCCTTTCTAAATCCAGGAACATTGATCTTCTTAACTTCCTTGCGGTATACCTTCTCAACTGCTGCATCAAAGGTAGCCTTATCAACGTCAAATTCGATTTCGTAAAGGTTCTTTTCAACCTCTGTGGTTTTTTTCAAAGCCATTTTAATTTCCTCCAAAAGTAATTGGTTTTTATAATTCTATAATATTATATATAAATCAAAGTGAAAAGTCAATATGATTTTACAAAAATTATTTAAATTTTTAATAATCATACGGCATTAATATCATTGGAACAAAATTCAAATAGTCTGCGGATATAAGTGTGAAATTGATTCCGTTGTAATTTACTGTTTTTTGAACATTATAAACACCGTGAATATGTCCGTAGTAGCAATTTTTAATTTTAAATTCGGAAAGCACATCAATGATAGGCGTACAAACGAATGAGCCAAAGACGGGAGGGAAGTGCAAGAAAACAAGAATTTGCTTTCCCGTATCTCCTCTTAGGCGCACAGCCTCTTCAAGACTCATTCGTAGCCTTGAGGATTCTCGTGCGACGATTTTTTCGTATTCGGTATCGTTTTTTTGATTTTGCAATTTTTCGTCAATGTACCAACCGCGAGTTCCACATACGATATAATCTTCGATTTCATATGCGTTGTTGAATAGAAAATCAATGCTTTTGAAGCCTCGCTCCTGTATATAGGACCTGTTTTTCGACATCGTTCCCCACCAATAATCATGATTACCCTTACCAAGAAGCTTTTTCCCTGGCAGGCTATCTATGAATTTAAAGTCGGCATCAGCCTCGTTTATATCAATAGCCCAGGATATATCACCGGGGATAATAACAGTGTCATCATCATTTACGATAGCACACCAATTCTTTTTCAGCTTGTTTACATAGTCCTGCCATCTGTTTCCAAATATATCCATAGGCTTGTCAGCTGAAAGCGGAAGATGCAGGTCTGCAATCGCAAAAATAGACATTTTTTACCTCCTGTTATTATTTTATAAAAAAATTCGTTTCATAAGGTCACAAGAATTACGACGAAAAATTTTGTTTGCAATATTTTCGTTATATAGCTTTAAAAGCCGTTCGTATAGTAGGGTAAGATTTGAAATGTTGTGTATTTCAAGGGGGAGCGCTGAAACACCGTCAAAATCACAGCCAAGAGCGATATTATTTTCACCGCCCAATGATAAATAGTGGTCGATATGGCGTAAAATATCGTTTATTGTAGCGACTTTAGCGGTTGTTAAATGGTCGGGACATAAGGAAATCCCTACAATTCCGCCTACCTTTATAATTTCTCTAAATTGAGTGCTCGAAAGATTTCTTTTATGGGGGCAAATAGAAAAAGAGTTGGAATGTGTGGCGACAGGAATTCTTCCTTTTGCGTGGCACAGCTCCAAAATATCATAAAAGGATTTTACTGACGAGTGGGATAAATCCAAGGTTATTCCAAGGTCAAGGGCTAAGGAAAGAGCCCTTTTTCCAAATGGGGAAAGCCCTTCGCTTGTGTCCCATGCTCCACCGATTTGAGTTTTGCCCTTCCAAACAGGAGTTATAAACCGAACACCGTCATCATAAAAGCGAAGCAGTCTTGATTGATCTTTTTCTATAAGCCTTAGATCTTCAATAGCCAAAAGTAAGGAAAAATCTTCAGCATCATCGTGTCTGACAGAGAAGACGATATTTTGATTTTTTGCGTACTCTATGATTTTTAAATATTGAGAAAATCCGTCATTATCATTTAAAATATCATTTGTCCAAATAGCCATAATTTGAGTATATGGCGAAAGGCTTTTACATTTATCAAATGAAATGTTAAGCGGTGAGCTATAAAGGGAATAGCCACGCTCATATGCTACGGACAAGGTGTCGCAATGCAAATCAAAAAGCGGAATCATATTACCTCGAAAAAGCGTTTTCTATGTAATTTAGATCTCGTACAATCAGCTTTTTGCCAACAAGCTCGACGGATATTTCACAAACATCCATTCGCGGTTGCTTAGAGGCGTGCTTTTCGGGCAAGGTCTTTAAATAGTAATATGCAAAATTCAGCAAATTGTTCTTTTTTGAGGAATTTACCGCGTCGGACGGACGGGTAAGATTGTTTTTGTCAATTCGGCGAGTTTTTACTTCAATGAATAAAATATGAGTTTTATTTGTTGCTATAATATCCGTTTCAAGCTTTCCGATTGTGACATTTCTTGCTAAAATCTTAAATCCAAGGCGTTTTACATACTTTGCGCAGGCTTTTTCGCCAAAATCGCCTACATCCTTTTTTGTAATGCTCATTTATCTAAAAACTTGAGAAAGCTTGGTCTGTGAATAGGGCAAGGACCATATTTTTTTAATGCATCCATATGCGCCTTCGTGCCATATCCCTTATGCTGAGCGAAGCCGTAATCGGGATATTCCTTATCATATTCTAAGCACATTCTATCTCTTGTTACCTTGGCAAGAATTGAAGCAGCTGCTATTGATGGCACGATTGCATCGCCCTTTACTACTGTTTTTGCAGGAATTTTAAATCCACTTGCAAAATTTCCGTCAATTAGTGCCATTTCGGCAGGAATATGTAGTCCTTCAACAGCTCTGTTCATTGCGAGCATAGAGGCGTTGCGAATGTTTAACTCCTCAATTTCCTCAACAGTCGCAAGAGCAATAGAATAGGAAAGAGCCTTTTCTATGATGACATCAAAAAGCAGCTCACGCTTCTTTTCGGTGAGCTTTTTTGAGTCATCTATACCCTCAAGGACAAGACCTTCGGGCAAAATACAAGCGGCTGCAACAACAGGACCCATAAGAGGACCTCTGCCGGCCTCATCAACTCCGCATATCAGAGAAATGCCGTTTGTTTTGAATTGATTATCAAATGTATAGTCAAGCATCGTAATCCTCCGGAGATTCTATGGAAATGGCACCGATTTTTGCGCTTCTAAATTCCTCAAGCAGAGTAGCGGCAGTTCTTTCGGTGTTGATTTCACCGCCGGATATTAAAAAACCGCGTTTTTTGCCTACAAGCTCAAAGACCTCGTAATCCATTTCGCAGCTGTCAAGCTCTGCTTGTGATATTTTATATCTTGACATAAAAGCATTCGGCGCGATTTTTCTAAGGCGAGAGCAAAGAAGAACAGCGATATATTCGGTATCAAGAATTGCGTCCTTGATAGCTCCCGTAATTGCAAGGTTTTCTCCAACGATTTTTTCTTCAAATTTCGGCCATAAAACGCCAGGCATATCCATAAGGTCAAGACCAATGGTTGTTGGAATCCATTGCTTATTTAGTGTAACTCCCGGGCGGTTTTCAACCTTTGCTTTTTTTGAACCGCAAAGACGGTTTATTAGTGAGGATTTGCCTACATTAGGAATACCGACAAACATAGCCTTAAGCTTACGTCCGTTCATGCCCTTTTCCTCATATTTTTTGATTTTGTCGGAAAGGATATCCTTTACTCCCGTTGCAAGATTAGAAAAGCCCTCTCCTGTAACGCAGTCAACCGCTATTGCATATTTTCCCTTAGCCTTATAAAAATCAATCCATTTTTTAGTAGTTGTTTTGTCGGCTAAAGAGGACTTATTGAGCACGGTCAAGCAAGGCTTATCGCCAATTAGTCTTGCAATTTCAGGGTTTTTTGAGCTGTATGGAATTCTTGCATCAAGAATTTCAACAATAATATCAACCTCTTTAAGATTTTCGGATATCAATCGGCGGGTTTTCGCCATGTGTCCGGGAAACCATTGAATAACATCAGATTGCATAAATACCTCTTATTTTAAGCTTCCTATTTTTTGAGCAGGGAGAATTCTGAAAACGCATTTTCCCAAAACAAAGCTTTCATTTACAAAGCCAACCTCTCTTGAACGGCTATCCTTGGAATTATTTCGGTTATCACCGAGGACAAAAACACAATCCTCGGGAACAGTGGCGGTTGCGGTGCAAACATTTCCAATGCGCTCAATTTCCATGATTTCTCGGCTTGGCTCGATGAAGGGAAGCCGTTCATCATAAAATACATAGTCCTCTTCCAAAAGAACATCATTAATATATATTTCGTAAAGAGTTCCGCCATAGCTTCCAAGATCGGCGCAGTATTTTATGGTTATTTTTTGTCCTTCGGTAGCAATTACTCTTTTAACAAGAGGCTCCGAATATTTATCGGTGTGAATTACAACAATATCTCCAGCCTCGGGCTCGTACGAGAAAAACGGATTTGCAACCACCAGATAATCCTTATCCTGAAGGGTATGCTCCATAGATGCTCCCGAAACGATACTTAGCCTTGCTATGAACACAAAAATAAAGACAACCGCAATAATTGCCAAAACAAGATTTTCAATCCATTCAAAGATTTCGGCAATTACCTTGTTATTAGTAGTAACCTTAGAGGTGTAATCGTCTTGCATGATACTTCTCCTATTATAGAATAAAATAATAATATAAACTATTTTAACACGAAACAAAAAAATTAACAACACTTTTTTGGAATATTTTATAATAAAATGCAAGAATTTTAAAAATATTTTGAAAAAAAATAAAAAAAGTTCTTGAAATTTTGTTATTGCTGTGTTATAATGTCCGCAAGTGTGTAGAATTCTACACCAACGGAGTGGTCCGCTGCGAAGCTCTGCATGAACACTCTATGATTATATGGAGGGCGTAAAAATGGATAAGATCCAAGCACTTGTTAATGAGCAATTGAAGACAGAAGTACCTCAGTTCAAGATTGGTGATACTGTAAAGGTACACAACCTCATCAAAGAGGGAACAAGAGAAAGAATTCAGATTTTTGAAGGCACCGTAATTGCAAAGCACGGTGGCGGAATCTCTGAAACATTTACCGTAAGACGCGTTGCTTATGGTTGCGGTGTTGAAAAGACATTCCCACTTCATTCTCCTCATGTAGCTAAGGTTGAGGTTACCAGAGTTGGTAAGGTTAGAAGAGCAAAGCTCTACTACCTACGCGACAGAGTTGGTAAGGCTTCTAAGGTTAAGGAGCAAATCTAATTTTCAAAAAGAAAAATCTCCGTTTCAAACGGAGATTTTTTCTTTCCATTAGCTTACTTTTATTTTGTGCTTGAATTTGCGGCGCTTTTTAGGCGCTTTTTTCCTTCCAAGAAAAGCACAGGCAACAGAAACGAGAATAACAGCGGATCTTAGCAGAAGAGAGCGTGAGGAAAAGGCATTGCCCAAGGGAATACATATCATAAGTGTGGACAAAAAAATCATTACGCCAAGAACAAGGCTTCCCAAAAGCCATTTTTCCTTGGTTAGCTTTGCCATTGTAAATGATGCTATGGCACATGATAGATATAGGGCTAATGATCCGATAATTTCTAATTTTGATGTTGGATCAGTCAGGCGAAAGCAAATGGCACTTATTATCAGCAAAAGAACCATGGAAATCAGAAAAAATATGATTGTAAAAAGAAAGCCTTTTAAAATCAGTTTGGGAAAGGATAGAGAAGAATATCGCTTAATATCATCCATAAAATAAAACCTCACAAAATACTTATTAGTAAAGTATATTTGTGGGGTTTTAAAAATATTCACGATTTATTCCGCGTCTTCTGCGTCCTTCTTGTCGTCAACTACTTCAACCTTTTCAATCTTGGAAGATTTTTCGGCTTTTTCGTCCTTGTCATCAACAGGAACCTCGCCACGCTTTTGAGCTGCGCTAACATCCACATTGCGAATGGCAGTCTTCAAAAATCTGATCTTGGTTCTATCGCGGCTTGTTTCAATAGTAACGGTTTCGTCCTTAATGCTTACGATTTCGCCAACGATGCCGCCAATAGTGGTTACCTCGTCGCCAACCTCAAGATTGTTTCTCATTTCATTTGCCTGGCGCTCTTGCTTTTTGTTTGATCTATACATAAAGAAGAAAACAACAACCAACAAAACGATCATGATAATAGGCATAAGGCTTCCGCCACCAGCGTTTGCGTTTGATTCAGTGAACAATGATACAAATGACATCATAATTACCTCCGTACAAATTTTTATATAATTGTACCCTATTTTTGGCAATAAATCAATACTTTACCCAAAAATTATTGAAAATTTAATATTTAGGTGTGATTCAAATCAATAAAATATTGAAAAAAGCGGTCTTGTGTGGTAAAATAAAGATATGGAATATGTAATTGATAAAAAATATGATAAAATAATGTTAAAAACATTTTTGCAAAAGGAGCTTTCCTTATCTGCAAGACTTATAAGACATTTGAAGAAGCGTGAGACATCGATATTAGTAAACGGTGTGCATGCTAATGTCACTCATATACTAAACGAGGGGGACTTGCTTTTCCTTGATTTTGAGGACAAGGAAAGCGATGTAAACGAATGTCTTGAAAAAACAGATATTCCCTTGAATATCGTTTTTGAAAACGAAAATTATACTGTAGTAAATAAGCCCGCAGGAATGCCTACCCATCAATCACTTAAGCATTATACTGATACGCTTGCGAATGCGCTCGCATTCAAATATCGTGACAAGCCGTATGTGTTTAGGGCGATAAATCGTCTTGATAAGGACACAAGCGGAATAGTGATCACCGCAAACAACAGATTTTATGCAGATGTTTTGTCTGAAAAGCTTAAAAATGGAGAATTTCACAAGCAATATATAGCTGTTGTTAAGGGGAGAATTGATGAAAATGGAGAAATTAACGCCCCTATTGCAAGGCTACAGGAAAGTATAATTACAAGGGGAGTTTGCGATAATGGTGATGAATCAATCACACTTTATGAGCCTATTTTTGTGTGCGATGATGCAACTGTTCTGCTTGTAACACCTGTTACTGGAAGGACACATCAAATTAGGGTTCACATGTCCTATATTGGGCATCCTATTATAGGTGATGATTTGTACGGTGAGATGAGTGAGGAAATTCCCCGTCAGGCATTACATGCGTACTCACTTAAAATTGATGGCGAAGGAGAATTCAAGGCAGAGCTTCCTTGTGATATGAAAGAGCTAATAAGGAGATATTTCGGAGATGTCGAGAGCATTTAAAAGGGTAAGGGAATATGTGCCGCTTGGTGCTATGATAATGTTTCTTATTACTGTTGTAAGCCTTGTCCTGTTCATTATTATAAAAAAATCAGTAGTATTTGCCGACTTTTTCAATTATTATTTGGCCTTCCCCACAAGAGCATTAATTGCAAAGGCTACCTCGTGGGTTCCTTTTTCTATTGCAGAAATCCTTATTGCCTTAATGCCCGTATGGGCTACTATTCTCATTGTAATAGGGATAAAAAAAGCAAAAAAGAGTCTTGAAAGCTCAGTAAGATATCTCTGCTTTATCCTATGCATAATTTGCTTTGTTTTTTCGGCGTTCGTATGGACCTATTCAAGTGGATATCACACAACCGCGATAGATAAAAAATTAGGGTTTGAAAGAAAGGATTTGAGTGCTGATGATTTATATCAAACCGCGCTTTGGCTCACGGAAAATATAAACGCTCTTTCTCCAAGCATAAAATACGATGAAACTGGCGCCTCGGTTATGGAATATTCGTATTTTGAAATGAGCGATAAAATATGTGATTCATACGAAAAATTCGCAAAGGAATATAAGGTTCTTAGAACATTTAGGAGCAATGTCAAGCCGATATTGCTTAGCGAGCCTTTTACCTATACTCACATATCGGGAGTGTATTCGTTTATGACCGGTGAAAGCAATATAAATATAAATTATCCCGATTATATAGTTGCTTCGAGTGCTACTCATGAGCTTGCGCATCAAAGGGGAATAGCAAGAGAGGATGAGGCTAATTTCGTTGCGTTTTTAGTGTGCATAAAATCCGATGATGTATTCCTGCAATACAGCGGATATTTAGACGTATATCAAAATGTAATGAGTGCTTTATATTCCGCAAACAAGGATCTTTATAGGGATGCGCAGCAAAAGCTTTGCTACGAGGCTTATATGGATAGGCTCAGCTATGCTGAGTTCTTTAAAAAGTATGCGGATTCTAAGTCCTCGGAGGTTTCTGGAGCGATTAACGATTCCTTTCTGCAAGCGAACGGTCAAGAGGCAGGAACTAAAAGCTACGGAATGGTGACGGATCTGACCGTTGCGTACTATAAATCTATGATTTCCACTACAAAATAAATAACAAAAAACTCTCGCACGAATAGAATGATAGCAAGATGTTTGTGCGAGGTGCTTATGAAATCGATAGTTATTGAGGGCTCTCAGAGGCTTAATGGAAAAATAGAAATAAGCGGAATGAAAAATTCTGCCTTGCCGATTATATTTGCGTGCATTCTTGTTAGCGGTGAAACGGTTTTACACAACGTTCCAAGAGTTAGTGATGTTGAAAATGCGCTTGAAATATTAAGAAAAATGGGTGCTGATGCCGATTTCGTCGATGAGCATACTGTCATAATAAACACCCAACGCTTGGACGGCTGTGGGATTGACTTTGAATTGGTTTCAAAAATGAGGGCGTCATCGTATCTTATGTCAACCTGTCTTGCAAGATTTGGCAGGGTGAGAATACCGTATCCTGGCGGATGTAATTTTGGTTCTCGTCCTATTGAGCAACACATTAAGGGCTTTTGTGCGTTAGGCGCCGACTGCTTGCAAAATGATGAAATAATCGAAATAAATTTGCCCAAAAGGATAAAAAGTAGTAAAATACTACTTGACAAAATTTCTGTAGGTGCTACAATAAATATGATAATGGCTTCCGTTTTTTGTGACGGAAGAGTCATTATTGAAAATGTTGCTAAGGAACCGCATGTTATAGATTTAATTTCGTTTTTAAATGTTTGCGGTGCCTCTATTACAGTGAATGATAACAGTATTGAGGTGCGTGGGGTTAATAAGCTTTTTGGCAAGTCGTACCGTGTTTATTCGGATACAATTGAGACGCTTACCTTCGTCACATGCATCGGGGTGACTGGCGGTCAGATTGCCTTGCAAAATGCAGAATATGAGCATGTTAAACCGTTTATCCCTCTTTTTCAAGCCATGAGCATTGATGTTTTATATCGTGGTGGATTTGTTTGCTTAAAATCGTCAGGTATTCCTAAGGGAATAGATGTTATAACAGCTCCTTACCCTGACTTCCCAACGGATTTGCATCCTCAATTTTCAGCGCTTTTGTGCTACTGCGAGGGGGGCGGAAGTGTGACGGAAACAATTTTTAAGGAACGGTTTGCGTATGTAAACGAGCTCCAAAAAATGGGTGCTGTCATAAAAAAATATGGAGATACTGTGAAAATTCAAAAGTCCGAGCTTTACGGTGCGGTGTTAGATGCTACTGATTTGCGTGCGGGAGCGAGCCTTGTTGTCGCTTCGCTTGGCGCGAAAGGAAGAAGCATCATAAATAATGTTAATTACATTGAGAGAGGATACGAGGGTATTGTACAAAAGTTATCCTCTGTCGGTGCAAATATAAGCTATAATTATTAAATTTAAAGGAGATTACAAAAATGGAAGTAACAAAAAAGACATTGATTGGCGATGTGCTTGATTTTGATCCCGAAACTGCACAGTTTTTCCTTGAAATAGGAATGCATTGCCTTGGCTGCCCTCACTCAAGAGGTGAAAGCATTGAGGACGCTTGTGCTGTTCACGGAACTGATGCTGATTCTCTTATTGCAAAGATCAACGCTCATTTCGCTAACAAATAATGATAAAATTAAGTAAAAGACTAAGCACCGTTGCGTCTTTCGTACGCAACGGTGTAACTGTAGTTGATGTGGGCACTGATCACGCATATCTTCCGATTTACCTTGTTCAGTCAAAAAAAGTGAAAAAGGCGATTGCAACGGATATTAATGAAGGTCCCTTGTCTCGTGCTAAGGATAATATATCTCAAAATGATCTTGAAAATGAAATAGTTACATATATTTCAAGCGGACTTGATAATATAGAGGCATATTTGCCTGATGATATAATGATTTGTGGCATGGGCGGAGAGCTGATTGCTGAAATAATTGAAAAGTCAAGCTATGCGAAAAACAATGATATAAATTTAATCCTTCAGCCTATGACAAGCGCAAGGGAGCTCAGAGAATATCTTAAAAACGGTTTTGATATATATGATGAATCAATCGTTTTTGAGGACGGTAAATTTTATCAAATTGTTTGCGCAAGATATGATGGTAAATCCCATGACTATTCCGAAATTGAGCTTGAGATTGGAAAAATAAACATAAAAAACAGCTCGAGTGATTTTAAGGATTTTATTTTACATACGATTGAAAAAAAGAAAAAGATTTTTATGGGTCTTAAGGTGGCAAATCGTGACACAATAGCCATAGAGAAGCAAATTGCGGAATTGGAGAGGTTAAAATGACATTTTACGAGCTTTATAGGAAAATAGATGAAAAATTTCCTGCGTCATTAAGCTGTGATTGGGATAATGACGGTATTATGTGCGCTCCTAATTTGGAAAAGCAGGTTAAAGATGCGTTGATTGCGCTTGATATAACTGATGATGTTGTTGATTATGCTATAAAAAACGGCTTTGATACTATTATTTCTCATCATCCATTGGTTTTTAAGGCGCAAAAGGCAATTTCTCCCTTGAATTATACCCAAGACAAGCTAATTAAGCTTATAAAAAACGATATTAACGCAATGTCCTTTCACACAAGGCTCGACGCCGGAAGGGGCGGAGTAAATGATACATTGGCGAAATGCTTGTCACTTGAAAATGTGTCTGAGGATCCAAGCGATTCGATAGGCCGTGTTTGTGAGCTTGAAAGCGAGCAAGCGCTTGAGGACTTTGTAAAATGTGTAAAAAATGCGTTAAACGCGCCATATGCCTCCTACATTGGCAAGAAAGCTGTTAAAAGAGTGTATTTGTGCGGTGGAGATGGCAAGGATATGATTTCAAATGCTATTTTGTGCGGAGCTGATACACTCGTTACCGGAAACGCCAGCTATAACAGCATGTTAGATGCCGAGGAAATGGGGCTTAATATAATCGAGGCGGGACATTTTTATACAGAAAATCCTGTCTGTATAGCTCTTGAAAACATTGTGAAATCTATATTGCCAAGCGCAAGAGTTGAGATTTTTAATTCTAATAAAATTAAGGTTGTATTTTGATGAATAATTGTGATATTTTATGACACAATTTTTTGGAAATATTTAAAAAACTTGATTTTTTAGTGATTTAATTTGAAGTTAAATATCTATTATTGTATCATTTTAAAATGATAAAAAATCGGCAATTATTGCCGATTTTTCTTTTTAAATAAAGGATTTTAAACTGAAAAATAAATTTTGGGTTTTTTGAAATTTTAAAAAAATGATTTTTGAAATTCATGTATTTAATAATTGTTGAATTAAATGTTTTAAATATTTTTGAATTTTTGGTATTAAAAATTAAAAAAAGTGTTGACAAATGTCGAAATGTGTTGTATAATTATATCGTAAAATCAAATTATATGGAGGGAACAATGGCACACAAGATTTGTTTTATAAACCAAAAGGGTGGCGTTGGAAAGACGACTACAACACTTCAAACCGCTGCGTATCTAACACTTAAAAAGGGAAAAAGGGTGCTTATGATTGATATGGATCCACAAGGCAACCTTACCTCATGCGTCGGAGTTAATACTGATGGCGAAAATACCGTGTCGGAGCTTTTGCTTAATGAGGCGAAATTCCATGACACCGTAAAAAGCACTCCTTACGGAGATATTATTCCAAGCGATTCTGCTCTTGGATATAGAGAGATGGAGATTAGCGGAAAGATCGGAAGAGAGCTTTTGTTGTTTCAGGCGTTAAAGGACAAGCTTTCTGACTATGATTATGTTTTGATTGATTGCCCTCCTGCGATAAACACATTTACATATAATGTCTTTATGGTTGCGGATAGCGTAGTTGTTGTATCGGAGGTTGGATTTTTCTCAGCAAGAGGCTGTGGAAAAATGATTGATACGGTAAGACAAGCGGTAGGCGTTTATGATAGAGATATTCACATTGCCGGAATCTTGTTTACAAAAAATAACAACACAAAGCTTGCAAGAGAAATTCGTGAACAGGTTGAAATTGTAAGTAATGAATACGGAGTTAAGGTGTTCAACACCTTGATTGGAACATTCCCGGCTCCTATTGGCGAGAGCCAAGCGCTTTGCAAGAGTCTGTTTGACTATGACCCCAAAAATAAAGTTACAAAGCAGTATGCTGATGCTATTGAAGAAATTATCGCTGCAGTTGAAGAAAAAGGAGAGTAAGTATTATGGCTAAGAAGAATTATGGAATTGCTGATGCAATGAGATCAGAGGTAAAGACTGAGGAACCGATTAGAGTGGCGGATCAAGCTCCTGTAGCTGTAGTTGTTGAGGCTCCGGCTAAAAAGAGAGGAAGACCGAGAAAGGTGACCGATCCTAAGGATGCTCGTACCGCATTTGTTAGAACAACTGTTAGTCAATCCTTGAAGAAAAAGCTTCAAATCGTATGTATGAGCAAGGGAATTAGTGAGGATGCTTATACACACGACCTTCTTGAAAGGGCTATACTTCGCGATTACGAAAAGGCTCTTCGCACAGTTACTGAGGACTAAATTTTCTCAAATTAAAGCACCGCTTTTTGGCGGTGCTTTTGCTTTTTTAGTGTTCCATAAATGGGTATTTGTGATATTTTGCGTGGAAAAGAAAAATTAATTCTTGACGGGCGCGTTATTTTGTGCTAAAATAAAACATAGTTATAACTATAATACTATGATGGAGGTGAGGACTTGCAGGAAAAAGAGCTTAAGGAAATTATTGCCCAAAACATATTCTATTTAAGAACCGTAAATCACATGACTCAATATGAGCTTGGTGAGCAAATAAATTACTCTGACAAGGCCGATTCCAAATGGGAAAGAGCCGATGGAATCCCCGATGTATATGTTCTTAAAAATATGGCGGAGCTTTTCAATGTTAGCGTTGATTATTTTTTAACTCCTCACTCCGATCAAGAAACCAAAATTGAAAGGAAGCCTGTTAATACAGCAAGAAGAGCATTGATTTTAAATACCGCACTTATTTCTGTAATGACCGTTGCACTCCTTCTTTTCGTGATTATTGCCCTCAGCACAGATGTTTATTTTTGGCAGGTCTTTATATTTGCAATACCGATTGCCTCGATCATCGGAATAGTTTTTGCCTCAATCTGGCGTAAGACATTTGGACTGTTTATGTTTATATCGTTGCTTTTGTGGTCCATTGTCTTGACTATATATATTGCAATAGGAAATCCAAGAATATGGATGATTTTCTTACTTGGAGTGCCTGCGCAAATCATCGTTTTCTTGAGCTTTGGCATAAAAATCAATATTAGAATGAATCAAAAAGACAATCCAGTTCTTTTGGCTGCTATGGAGAAAATTCAAAAAAAATCGAAGAAAAAAGGCGAATAAACGACACATCCCCCCACTCTACGAACAGTAGAGTGGGATTTTTTGGCTCTATTTTTTAATTTTAATAGTGTAGAGAGAAAATTTTGAATAAAAGGTGGATTATTTGGTCAAAATTTGCTAAACTTACAGTAGCGATTTTGCTAATACGATTTTTTAAGAGGTTCTAATATGAGTGAATTCATAATCAGCTCTTGCTCCACTATGGATTTGAATATGGACAGGGCAAGACAAAGAAATATTTTGGTGTTGAACTTTAACTACTATCTTGACGGTGTTGAGTATTCCGATGATATGTTTGAAAAGAGCGATGCAAAGGAATTCTATAATGCAATGGTAGACGGTGCAGACACAAGAACTGCACAGGTTAATGTTGGCACATACGCTAAGTTTTTTAGAAATGTATTGTCGCAGGGAAAGGATTTGCTTCATATAGCATTTTCATCGGGCATATCAGGCTCCTATAATTCTGCAAGGATTGCTGCTGAGGAAGTAAGGGCGGAATTTCCCGATAGAAAGCTTCTTTTGGTTGACTCTCTTGCTGCATCATCAGGCTTTGGATTGTTTGTTGAAAAGATAGCCGATCTAAGAGATCAGGGAAAAACAATAGAAGAGGCGTTTGCTTGGGCTAACGAGAACAAAAGGAGAGTTCACCACTGGTTTACATCTATGGATTTAACCTTCTATGTTAAGGGCGGTAGAGTTTCAAAGGTTGCAGGCTGGTTTGGAACGGTTTTGAAAATTTGTCCTGTGCTTAATGTTGACCATCAAGGAAAGCTTATACCTCGCGAAAAGGTAAGAGGAAAGAGCAATGCATTGAAGCGTCTTGTTGATAAAATGGAAGAAAACGCTGAAAACGGACTCAAATATGATGATAGATGTTATATTTGCAATTCCGATTCTTACGAGGATGCCTTGACAGTGAAAAACATGGTAGAGGAGCGCTTTGCAAACCTTAAGGACAAGGTTGAAATATACAATATCGGTCCAACAATCGGTTCCCACTCTGGTCCCGGTACAGTGGCGCTTTTCTTCATGGGCAAAGAAAGAATAGATTAAAAACGGAGATTTGTTATGGATAACAATCAACACAACAAAATAAATGGCGAGGATTATCGCAAGCTAATTATTACCGCAGCGCAGTATCTTGAGGACAATAAGGAAGAAATTAATGAATTGAATGTTTTTCCTGTTCCTGACGGAGACACGGGCTCGAACATGTCAATGACTGTGGCAAAGGCTGCTGAGGAGCTTTTGAAGCAGGGTGATAACATGGCGCTTGATGAAGCGGCTGATAAAACTGCAAAGGCGATGCTTCACGGAGCAAGAGGAAATTCCGGGGTTATTATAAGCTTATTGTTTAGAGGTATCGCAAAGGGCTTGATCAACTCAAATGAGGCGGATGGAGTTGCGTGGGCTAATGCGCTGAAATATGGAGTTGAAGCGGCATATAAAGCGGTAGACCGTCCTGCGGAGGGAACAATATTGACCGTTGCAAGATGCTGTGCCGAGGCTGCTGAAAGAGCCGCTAAGGAGGAGAATAACTTTGAGTATGTTCTTCAAGCGGTAATTGAGGCGGGATCCAAGGCTCTTGCTAATACCGTAAACCAAAATCCGGTGCTTGAAAAGGCAGGGGTTGTTGATGCGGGTGGTAAGGGCTGGCTACTTGTTTTGCAAGCCATGCTTGATGCACTCAACGCAGATGGAATAAAGCTTGAGCTTAAGCCGGTTATTACTGCCGAGCCCAAGGCAAAGGCTGACTTTTCATCGTTTGATACGGAAGAAATAACATTCGGATTTTGTACGGAGTTTATTGTTAGAAAGTATATTGAGGACTCTGATTCATCGGAATTAAAGAGCTATCTCAACACTATGGGCGATAGCCTTGTTATGATTGATGACGGTGAAATTATAAAGGTGCATGTACATACTAATGAGCCTCATCAGGTGCTTGGAGAGGCGCTAAAGTATGGCGTTTATGAGACTGTTAAGGTTGAAAACATGCGCACACAACACACGAATAAGCTTGTAGAGCAAGCTCCTAAGGCTCTTAAAAAATACGGATTTGTAAGCGTTTCAAACGGAGAAGGCATGGATGCTATTTTTGAGGAGCTTGGAGTTGATAAAATTGTTTCGGGCGGTCAAACCATGAATCCTGCAACCGAGGATCTTTGCGCTGCTGTTGAGGCGGTTGATGCTGAAACGGTATTTATTCTTCCAAATAACAAAAATATCATAATGACTGCTAAGCAGGTAGCCGAGCTTGTTGACAAGAATGTTATTGTAATTCCGACTCGCTCCGTACCGCAGGGCTTTTCGGCTATGCTTGGATATAATGAGGATGTCGACGCTACTGAGAATGAGCAGGCTATGACTGAAACATCGTTAGGTGTTGATACAATGCAAATAACCTATGCAGCAAGAAATTCCAATTTTGATGATATGGACATTTCCGAGGGAGACTATTTAGCTATTTTAAACGATAAGCTTCTTTCGGCTGATAAGGATCTTACAAAAATGTTCGTTGAATTAGTTAATAGAATAAAGGAATCCTCAAAAAGTATAGTTAGCATTTATTATGGTGCCGATGTATCCGATGAGGAAGCGGAGAAAACAGCTGAATTCTTTAGGAAAGAGCTTGGAAACGGTGTTGATATAAGTCTTTATAATGGAGCACAGCCTGTTTATTTCTATATAATTTCAGCGGAGTAATTTCTGTAAATTCGTTCATTAGAACGATATTTTAAAGGGTGATTTTTAAAAAATACGGCATACATCAAAAGAAGTATACCGTATTTTTTATTTGTGTTTGCAAAGGCAATGCTTGAGTGAAAAAATACAAAGAAAGATTGGTTCATATAAAAATGATAAAATCCCAACAGACCTCAAAATCTGTTGGGATTTTATCATTTTAAAACAAACATTAAAAATTATCTAAAATGTATTGCTTAGGGGAATCCCATGGTGGTGAATCGATTCCAAAAAATTCTTTTGCAGGAACCGGATCTTTTTCGTAATTTACTAATCCTGATCGTCGTTTTTCAAGTGGATTTCGTTTTTCCCTTTCTATAAACGCAAGCAATCGCTCCTTAATCAAAGCTTTTATTGTATCGCAAAACCCCAAAAAATCAAAATGCGTTTTTGTATTTTTGGACTGTTAGTTAAGCGCAAAGGGAAATAAGTCGGTTTTCTATTGAAATAAGTAAGACATTCACAAAAATGTTCTTAATGAGAATAGATATTTGAGTGGTGATTTTTATTCATTTGGTTTGTCTATCGCGGTAGAATCGGCAATTACCGTATCCTCAGTTGAAAAATCGCTAACATCGTTCTTTTCTATATGATCAAAAGCCCGTTTTGTGATTCTTCCAAGATAGAAAAGCGAGAAGAAGTTTTGCAATCCCGAAATAAAGATTGAAATTCCTAAGATAGCTGTATAAATTTTGGCGTTTTCCTCAGAATATTGAAGTCTTATGAGCAAAAACCCTCCTATGATTGCTAAGGAACAGAGAATGAGTAAAAACCACCACATTTTCATGCTATACCGTTTAGCATTTATGACAGTTTGAAGCTTGAATGAGCCGTCTATAATTATCATAAGACCTATAATCATTGGATAAACCTTAATTACGGCAATCGGAAAAAGAAAGGCGACGGTTGCACAAATAATAGTAGCTATAGTCACTATGATAGAAATTGCAAAGCCGATACCACGGCGCCTGTCAGCGAGGATTTTTACAATTTGAACAACTCCGGCAGCTAAGGCAACGCCTCCTATGATAAAGCTTGTGGTGTTTAGAGATTGTGTTGGGTATATTATAAAGCAAAGTCCAACTGCACAAAGCAAAATTGAAAGTATTAAATATCCCCATTTGAATCGTTTAAAAGAATTGATAAGTCCCATTTATGCCTCCTCTAAAGTCTCAAACTGGCTATTGTATAAAGAATAGTAGAAGCCCTTTGCTTGCAGTAGCTCATCGTGAGAGCCTTGCTCAATGATCTTTCCCGCGTTCATAACAAGAATTACATCAGCCTCTTGGATTGTGGATAAGCGATGAGCAACGATAAACGATGTCCTTCCTTTCATCATAAGAGCGAACGCATCTTGTATTTTAATTTCGGTGCGAGTATCAATTGAGGATGTCGCCTCGTCCAAAATTAACATAGGCGGAAGGCACAGCATTATTCTTGCAATGCAAATGAGCTGCTTTTGACCTTGCGAAAGAATGGAAGAGCCCTCGGAAACAACTGTGTCATAGCCGTTTGGAAGACGCTTTATGAAGCTATGGGCATGTGAAAGCTTTGCTGCTTGGAGTATTTCATCAATAGTAGCATCGGGTTTTCCTATCGCTATATTATCTCGTATTGATGCGTTTCTTATCCATGTTTCCTGTAAAACCATTCCATAGTTCTTGCGCAGAGAACTGCGAGTCAAATCTCGTATATCATGGCCATCGATCGAAATAGATCCCGATTTTACATCATAAAATCTCATGAGAAGGTTTATAAGGGTTGTTTTTCCGCAACCGGTAGGGCCAACTATTGCTATTCGTTGTCCTTTTTCAATAGCGAGGGACAGATTTTCAATTAGCCTTTGATCTTCGGTATAAGAAAAAGCAACATTATCAAGTGTAACTCTGCCATCAATGTCGGATAAGGTGATAGCGGAGCCGTTTTCTTGAATTTCTTCCTCTTCATCAATGAAATCAAATGTTCTTTCCGCGCATGCAAAGGCGTTTTGAAGCTCACTAACTACTCCGGAAATTTCGTTAAACGGCTTGGCGTATTGAGTTGCATAGCTCAAAATACAGGAAAGAGTGCCGACGGATAACAAAACTCCGTCCGAGTTCATCACCGCAAATGCCCCTATGAGGGTCGCCACGGCATATACAAGCGCATTGACAAATCTCGTGGTAGGATTTACAAGAGATGAGAAAAATATGGCTTTTACGGAGCATTTTTTGAGGTCTTCGTTGACCTTGTCAAATTTTTCGGTGGCCTTTTCCTCGTAAGAAAAGGCTTTTACAACCTTTAAATTGCCGACAAATTCGTTTACTATTGCGGTTTGATCAGCTCTTACCTCAGATTGCTTATGAAACATTGAATATGTTTTTCTTGCTATAAAGCTTGAAATGAACAGAGAAAGCGGAGTTAATAAAACGACAACAATGGCTATTTTAAAATTTAAAACAATTAAAAATACTAATGTTCCGAGAATGGTGATAACGCCTGTAAACAGTTGAGAAAAGCCCATTAAAAGCCCTTCCGCAAATTGGTCAACATCGGCTATGATTTTGCTAACAATTTCACCGTGAGAATTTGAGTCAATATATTTAAGCGGTAGTGATTTGATTTTTCCAAATGCTATATTGCGAACATCTCGTACAACATTGTAGGTTATTTTGTTATTTATGTTGTTCATAATCCACTGAAATATGGCAATTAAAATTGATATTATGACAACATTTATAAGTAAATGTAGTAATTTTTCAAAATCAACGGTGCCAATGCCATCTTCAAGCAGATCAATCGCATTTCCTATGATTATAGGAATATAAAGCGTTAACAGTACGGTAATTGTGGCGAATAATATTGAGAGGAAGAGCAGTAGCCTATAATTTTTGACATAGTGCAGAACCTGCTTTATTGTGGAGAGCTTTATTTTATTATGCTTCATTGCGTCCCCTCCCTTTTGAACTGAGAATTATATATTTCTTGATAGACAACACAGCTTTTAAGTAGCTCCTCGTGAGTGCCTATTCCTGCTATTTCACCATCATCTAAAACAACGATTTTATTTGCGTTCATAACTGATGCGGTTCGTTGAGATACGATGAAAACAGTAGGGCTGTAATCAAGGCTGGCAAGAGAAGCGCGCAGTCTTGCGTCGGTTGCGTAATCAAGAGCCGATGCGCTATCATCAAGAATTAGTATAGGTGGCTTTTTAACAAGCGCTCTTGCTATGGTAAAGCGCTGCCTTTGACCGCCTGAAAGATTTCTTCCGTCCTGTTCTATGACGCAATCTAAGCCTGCGGGCTTTCCGTCAAGGACATCCTTTGCTTGTGCTATGGTAATGGCGGAGATTATTTCTTCATCAGAGGCATTTTCATTTCCCCATTTCATATTATCACGGATTGTTCCGCTAAATAACACTGCTTTTTGCGGTACGATTCCTATCAAGTCGCGTAATTTTTGAACGGGATAGTCCTTTACATTTATTCCATTTACATAAACACTGCCGTCGTTTGTATCGTAAAACCTTGGTATAAGACTTATAAGCGAGGTTTTTCCCGAGCCTGTTCCGCCTATTATACCGATTGTTTCTCCTTTTTTTACGGAAAAATCAATGTTGGTAAGAGATTCCTCCTTGGCGGTTGCGTATTTTAGAGAAGCGTGGTTAAATTCAACTGCAAAATCGCTATTTGAGGTCAAATTATTGTTTTCGGCGGAGTCAATAGACGGCTTGATTTCAAAAATGGCTTGAATTCTATTTCCGCAAGCGACTGCCTTGGTGATTGTAACTATAAGATTTGCAAGCTTTATAAGCTCAATAAGGATTTGCGACATATAATTGTATAGAGCAATGACCTGACCTTGAGAAAGATTGCCTACATTTACCTCAATAGCGCCCTGCCAAATCAAAAACGAAATGGCAATGTTTACAATGGCATATGTAGCGGGGTTCATAATCGCGGATATTTTTCCAACGAATTTTTGTGCTAAATTAAGCTCGGATGTAGAATTATTAAAGCTCCTTATCTCATCATCCTCAACCGCAAAGGCGCGAATAACCCTTGCGCCGCTAAGGTTTTCGCGAGTAAGACCGAGAACACGGTCAAGCCTTGCTTGCACCTTTTTGTGAAGGGGAATCGTTGCGCACATGATTCCAAAAACGATTAAGCTTAGCACGGGAATAACAATAGCGAATGTGAGCGCAGCTTTTACATCTATTGTAAATGCCATAATCATAGCGCCGAAAACGATGAACGGAGAACGCATAAAAAGGCGCAGAGTGAGATTTACTCCCGATTGTACCTGATTCATATCGCTTGTCATTCTCGTTATCATTGTAGATGTGCCAAGCTTGTCTATCTCGGTGTGAGAAAGCGATTGAATATGCGAAAAAAGAGAATGCTTGACATCGCAAGAAAAGCCGACAGCTGCTTTAGCAGCGTAATATTGAGCGAGCAGGGTACAGGATAGTCCAATAACTGCAAGTGCTAATAAAATAAGGCATCTTTGTATGATAAAAGCGGTATCCTTAGTAGCAATACCAATATCAATAATTTGTGCGACGACTAATGGAACAAAAAGCTCAAAGCTTGCCTCTAAAAGCTTGAAAAAGGGGCTAATGATGCTTTCCTTAGTGTATCGCTTTATGTATCTAAGTAATTTAAACAAGGCCGTCCTCCAAAAATTTAAAGTGAAATTCAGCTGGGTATTATCAAGTCAAATAAAGTATATCATAGATGAAACAATATTACAATAAAAAAATTAAAATCTTAAAAATAACCACTTGAAAAAGAGTGAATTCTTTTTCAAGTGGTTGTTTGGTTTATTAAACGGTCATTATAATCGGTATTATAACAGGATTTCGCTTGGTTTTGTTAAATATAAATTTGGAAATTGCTCCCTTAAGGATTCCTTTTAGGTCTCCCCACTCATGAGCTCCCTTGGAAAGTGCCTCAACAAGGGAATGAGTAGCCACATCCTTAGCACCTGTAATCAGCTCCTCGTTTTCTCTTACATAAACAAAGCCTCTTGAAATAATTTCAGGTCCAGAGAGAAGCACGCCTTCCTCAGATATTGTGGCAACCGCGATAATAATACCGCTTTCCGCAAGATTTTTTCTGTCTCTTAAAACGATATTGCCGACATCACCTATGCCGGTGCCGTCAATAAGTACCTTTCCTGCGGGGACGGGTGTTGGAAGGAACTTAGCGCCGGAGGAGTCAATTTCAATTACCTTACCGATGTCGGAAACGAAAATGCTTTCGCTCGGCATTCCTAAGCCCTCGGCTAATTCCTTGTGTTGAATTAGATGCCTGTATTCACCGTGAACGGGCATAAAATATTTGGGCTTTATTAAGGAGTGCATTAGCTTTAGCTCCTCTTGACAAGCGTGACCCGAAACATGGACCTCAACACTTGAGTCGTGATATACATTAACTCCACGACGGTATAGCTCGTTTACAATTTTACCAACCAATGGCTCATTTCCGGGTATTGCACTTGAGCTTAAAACAACAAGGTCTTTATTTGTGAGCGATATTTTATCGTGGTCGGAGAATGCCATTCGGTAGAGCGCGCTCATTGGCTCGCCTTGGCTACCGGTGGTTACAACTGTGATTTTTTGAGGCGGATATTTATTTACGGAGTCAATATCTATAAGAACTCCCTCGGGAACATTGATATATCCAAGCTTAACCGCTGCATTTACGACATTTATCATACTGCGTCCAGTTACGGCAACCTTTCTTCCGTGTCTAACGCTTGAATTTATAATTTGTTGAACACGGTGAACATTAGAGGCAAAGGTTGCGATTATGATGCGCTTGTCCTCGGCTTGCGAGAAGATACGCTCAAGAGAGAGTCCTACCTTGCTTTCAGAAGGAGTATCTCCGGAGCGCTCTACATTTGTAGATTCGCAAAGCAACATTAAAACTCCCTTTTTTCCAAGCTCGCTAAGGCGCGCAATGTCCATAGGCTCACTTTCTACGGGCGTTAGATCAAGCTTGAAATCTCCTGTGTGTACAACAACGCCCTGAGGTGTAGTTATAGCAAGAGCGCAAGCATCGGCGATAGAGTGGTTGACTCTGATGAATTCTATGCTGAAGCAGCCTGCGGAAACCTTATCGCCTGCCGAGACGGTGTTTAACTTAGCGGCTTGAAGTAATTTATGCTCAATTAGTTTATTTTCCAAAATTCCGAGTGTGAGCTTAGTTCCGTAAATCGGAACATTTATAGAACGCAAGAGATAGGGGAGTGAGCCGATATGGTCCTCGTGTCCGTGAGTTATAAAAACTCCGCGAATTTTATCCGCATTTGCTTCAAGGTATGAGAAGTTGGGGATAACAAGATCAACTCCGAGCATATCATCATCGGGGAAGCCAATACCGCAGTCAACAACAATAATGTCGTTCCCACATTCAAAAACGGTAATGTTTTTTCCTATTTCATTAAGTCCGCCAAGAGAAATAATTCTTAGTGCAGGAGCTTTTTTCCTTGGAGCAACTGATTTTGACGCTTTTTTGGTTGATGTGTTCTTTTTTACAGCACGGTCAAATGATGATTTTGTTGATTTAGATGATTTTTTTTGAGTTGTAGATGCGCTTTTCTTGGAAGCGGTTGTCTTAGTCCACTTTTTTTCAGTAATTTTTTTAGTTTCTTTTTTAGGCATATAAATTATCCTTTCGTTAAAATGCGCAAAGCAAAATAACAGGAAATTGCTCCCCATTTTGCTTTTCAAAGTATGATAGTAAAGGCGAGTGCGTGTATAGCGACCCCACGCAAGGACTTTTACTAATTTAACCGAATTTATTATATGCCTATTTTAACATATATTTCCTTTTTAGTCAACATAAACTTATAAAATAAAAAAGAAAATCAAACAGGGAAGAGCACCGCTAATGAAGCCGAGAAGAAAAAAGAGCATCTTTTTAGTTTTTTTGCGTTCCCTTTTCTTTTGTTTTATAAGGTTATTTTGATTGATTATCGCGGTTGCGGTTTGAAGAAAATCATTTTCAAAATCACCGTTTGTAGATACATCGTTTTTTAAAACGAAATATGCCTCATCAAACAAATCGCATCCTGTATTTTTGACATGAATCATTCTTTTTTGACAGCCCTTTATCATTTCTTATCTCCGATCTTTTTTTGAAATTATTATCATAAATTCCCTATATTATTCAATTTAAAATTTTAAGAATATAAAAATTCAAAATTACAAAAATTCATAAATTCAATTGCAAAATAAAACACAATGTAAATCAAGAGATTTTGGGCTTGGTAAGCTATTTGAAGAAAAATAATTTCGCGATAATTGAAGACAAAAAAACGCAAAAAATTGATACAAAAAGTGCAACGGGAAGAGCGTATCGAGTCTTTTTTATGCTTGATGTTGAAAAATAAATGCTTATTACATACATGACCGTGTCTGATGATGCCATTATTAACGATGCGCAAAGTCCCTCAAAGGAGTCAGCTCCGAACTTATTTAATATCCCCTCAAAGGTCGCAAGAGACGCACCGCCCGACAACGGTCTGATTACAATCAGGGGCAAAATTCCAGAAGGGATTTTTAAAAATTCAAATATGGGAGAAAGAAGTCTTGATATGAAATCACTTGCCCCCGACGAATCGAAGATGCTTACACCAACTACCAACGCGCAAAGCGTTGGCAGAAGCTTGCAGGCGCTTGAAATTCCTTCTTTTGCACCCGTTAAAAACGAAGAGAAATATTCCTTTTTCCCAAACAAAATTATCACTGAAAATACCAAGATTATTATAGGAATGAAGGAAGAAGAAATTTGATTGATAAGACTTAGCATTTTATTTGGCAGAGGCTTTAGAAAGCTTAGAGAGCAGTCTTGATAATAGGACGCCAAGCAGGGCGCAGACCCCTGAGCATATCCATACGGGAACGACAAGAGAATCGGTTATTTCTGCGCCGAGAGCAGTTCTAATTCCGATAATAGTGGTTGGAATGAGATTAAAGGAGCAACAGCCTAAAATGGCAAGGGTGATCATATCGTCACTTGCGGTTGTTGAAGTGCGTGAGTCCATTTTTTCTATTGCCCTGATTGCAAGCGGGGTAGAGGCATTGGCAATACCAAGCATATTTGCGCTTATGCAAGCGGTGATTTCTTCAGTTGCGATATTGTTTTTAAATGATGAAGGGAAAACAAATCTAAGAATGGGGCGTAATATTTTTGAAAGGGCACGAATAATTCCTGCATCCCTTAAGACATTCAAAATCCCGTTCCAAAGTGCCATAATTCCGACAAGAGAAATCACTAAATTTACACTTTTTGCAGCACCTAAAAAGAGTCCGCTTGATATTGAATTCGGATTTCCGCAAAAAAACGCGTATAGAACTGATATACCGCAAATTATACTAAAGCATTTTCCTAACATATTTTAACCTCTGTGAAGTAGATAAATTCAAGCGATTTTGTTCATTAAATTATAAAAATACAGTTGACAATTCGTTCTGTATCGTGATAAAATTAAAAATGAGCAGTGCTTGATAAATTTTATTCAAAATCAAAAAATTAAGAACATAGGAGTGCTTATGGAAAAAATATTAAGATATAACAAGCCGGCAAAGGTGTTTGAGGAAGCCTTGCCACTTGGAAACGGCTCGCTTGGAGCCATGGTATACGGTCGTGTTGATGAGGAGCGTATTTCGCTCAATCATGACACTCTTTGGTCGGGCAGACCAGGTCAAAAAATGGTTGACGGCGCAAGAGAAGCTTATGAGAAAGCACAAAAATTATCTCTTGAAGGTAAATTTTACGAAGCTCAAAAGGAGATAGAGCAAGGTTTTACGGGTCCTTGGCTGAATTCATACCTTTATCTTGGCAATTTGTTCATAAAAAGAGAAGGATCAAAGGGGGGATTTTCAAGTTACTCTCGCACATTAGATCTTGAAAGCTCTGTGGTCACGGTAAAATATACCGAAGATGGCATAGATTTTGAAAGAGAATACTTTGTTTCTTATCCTGATAACTGCGTTATGGTGAAGCTTAAATCATCAAGTCCCGTTGATTACACGGTTAAAGGAAGTTGTATAGGAAAAAGTGCAGTTACTGCTAATGAAAATACTTTGTATTTGAGTGGAGAATGTCCTGCTGCGATTAGCCCTAATTATGACATGCGCGCAAGAGCGGTTGTGTATGATGGCGATGGTGTTAAGGTTAGTGCTATGGCAAGATTTGTTTGCGATGGACAAACCGATTGCGGCGCTGATTTTGTGAAAATATTAAATTCTTGTGATGTGACCTTGTATTTTTGCGCTGAAACAAGCTTTATTTCATTTGATAAGCTACCGAACAAGCCTACATTTTATCCGTGTCAGGAAAGGCTTTCAGAGCTTTGTGAAAAATCCTATGATGAAATAAAAAATGCGCATACAAGCGATTTTTCAGCACTATTTAATAGAGTTGAAACTGATTTTGGCGGTGAAGAATCCACCGATATGACCGATGAAAGAATAAAGGCTGAAAATAAGGATGTAGGACTTTGTGAGCTCCTTTATAATTTTGGAAGATACTTGATTATCGCATCCTCAAGAGAGGGAACGCGAGCGACAAATCTTCAAGGCATTTGGAATGAGCATTTCTATGCTCCGTGGTCGTCAAATTATACCGTAAATATTAATACGGAGATGAATTATTGGCCCGTTTTGATGTGTAATCTTCCCGAGTGCCACATGCCTATGATTGAGCTTATCAAGGGAGTTAGTCAAAACGGTAGAGAGACTGCGAAGCATTTTTACGGCGCTGATGGCTTTGTTTCCCACCACAACCTTGATTTGTGGATTAATACAACACCTGTTGGAAACAAGGTTGAGTCATCGCCAAGATATGCCTTTTGGAATATGTCCTCGGGCTGGCTTTGCAGACATCTTTTTGAGCATTACGAATATACGCTTGATAAGGATTTTTTAAAAAACACGGCATATCCTATAATGAAGGAATGTGCTAAATTTTATCTTTCGATTATGATTGAGTATAACGGAAAATGGATAGTTACACCGTCTACCTCTCCTGAAAACGGAGTTATAATCGATGGAAAGGTTATTCATACAACAACTTATACAACTATGACTCAGTCAATAGTTCAGGATTTATTCCTTAATATTTCTAAATCTGCTGAAATACTCGGAATAAATGATGATTTTGTTGCTGAAATAAGAGAAAAATTGCCCGATATCGGGATTTATAAAATAGGCGTGAACGGAGACCTGCTTGAATACAACGAGGACTATGAGCAAGAGGACATTCATCATAGACATGTGTCACATCTCTATGCAATGTATCCCGCAGGCTTGATTACCACTGAAAGCACAAAGGCGCTTGCCGATGCTTGCCGTCAAACTCTTGAAATCAGAGGAGATGAAAGCACCGGATGGAGCATGGGCTGGAAGGTGAATCTTTGGG
The DNA here is from genome assembly GCA_017466455.1 of Clostridia bacterium. Next base: position 192,120 of record JAFTUD010000002.1, on the reverse strand, counting down.
CAAGGCTTAAGGACGGAGACAGAGCATATAAGCTTGTTAAAAACCAGCTTACCTATGTTGCCCCTATGGCGGAGCTAAGATATGATCAAGGCGGTGGAACCTATGCTAATATGTTTGATGCGCATCCGCCATTCCAGATTGACGGAAACTTCGGCGTAGTTGCCGGAATTACTCAAATGTTTTTGCAGTGTGAGGACGGAAAGATAAAAATTCTTCCCGCGCTCCCAAGCGAGATGAAAAACGGAAAAATAAAAGGACTTTTGGCGAAGGGTGGCATAAAAGTCAATATTGAATGGAAAAATTCAAGGCTTTCTTGCCTTGAGCTTGTAACACCTACCGAGCAAAATGCTATAATAAATATTGAGGGCGTTGATAAATGCGTATTCCTCAAGGCTAACGAGAAATTTATTTTGGCATAATCGGAGGTACATATGAAAAATTTGGGATATTATAACGGTAAGGTGGGACTCATTGAAAATGTGCAGATCCCTATAACCGACAGGGCATTTTATTTTGGTGATGGAGTGTACGATGCGGTTATGTGCCGTAATGATATCCCTTATCTTTTGTCACAGCATACGCAAAGATTATACTATAACTGTGAAAGATTAGAGATAACTCCCCCTATTTCAAGAGAAGAGCTTGAAATGCTAATTTGCGAGCTTGTAAGGGCGGTTGACGGGATAGAGAAATTTGTATATTTTCATATTTCACGAGGAAGCGGACTAAGAGAACACTCCGCCATGCCCGATAAGGGAAATCTTTGTATTATGATAACCCCGCAAGGAATAGGAAATATCGGTGTGAAAATGAATGCCATTATTGCGCCTGATGTTAGATATGAGCTTTGTGATATGAAAACATTAAATTTGTTACCGAGCGTATTAGCATCGCAAAAGGCGCGCAAAAACGGTGTAGATGAAGCGATTTTTCATCGAAACGGAGTTGTAACGGAATGTACTCATTCCAATGTTTCGATAATTAAAAATGGAGAAATCATTACAGCACCTGCCGACAAATATATACTCCCCGGGGTAACAAGAGCGCATTTGATAAATGAAGCAAAAATGCTTGGAATTACGGTAAGAGAAGAAAAGTATACAACGAATGAACTGCTTCATGCGGATGAAATTCTTATAACAAGCTCAAGTAAGCTTTTAAGAGGTGTTGAAAGGGTAGACGGAGTAAATGTTGGCGGTAAAAATCAAGCGTTACTTGAAGCGTTACAAAAGGCTCTTATGGGAAATTATTTGAAAGAAACCTCATAATTTTAGCAAAACTTTTGAATGTATTGTTAAAGATGACAAAAAACGATCTGTTTAGAGTGTATTTTTTTGTCATTTTTAAATCTAAAATCTATTGACAAAATATATTATAATATGTTAAAATATTCAAGTAAGGTTTTTGCAACTGACGGAGCGCAGGTTTAACTGCATGGGAGCAAAGATCGTTTTGTGTCGACCGTCTGGGCAATTCTACCTTTACAGGGTAGGATTGCCTTATTGTTTTTTGTGTTTTGAATATTTTGATTTAGAAGGAGATATTTATGAAAAAAGTAGCGATTATTATGGGAAGCGACAGTGATTTGCCCATCGTCGAGAAGGGAATCAATGTATTGAAGGAATATGATGTTCCTTTTGAGGTTCATGTGTATTCTGCCCACAGGACACCTGTTGAAACTGCCACCTTTGTTAAAAATGCGGAGCAAAACGGATTTGGCGTTATTATTGCGGCAGCCGGAATGGCAGCACACTTAGCCGGTGCTGTTGCGGCAAATACGGTTCTTCCTGTTATTGGAATTCCTGTTTCATGCAAAAATACAGGCGGTATGGACGCATTACTTGCTACTGTTCAAATGCCTTCGGGTATTCCTGTTGCAACGGTTGCGATAGACGGAGCTGCAAACGCGGCATTGCTTGCAGTTCAAATTCTTGCGTTGTCCGAGGACAAGCTTTCCGAAAAGCTTTGGGAGGCAAGAGAAAAGGGAAAAGAAAAGGTGCTTGCAAAAAACAAGGAAATAGAAGATAAATTTAATAACTGATCAAAATTCTGTTAGGGAGAAGAAAATATGGGAATTTTTGCGATTATAGGAAAAGAAAGAACCAATGTTGCGTCAAGTGTTTATTACGGTCTATACGCTTTGCAGCACAGAGGACAGGAGAGTGCTGGAATTGTAGTTAATGATGATGGCGTTTTCCGCACTCATAAGGATTCGGGTCTTGTAAATGAGGTCTTTTCCTCCGAGCGACTTTCTCGCCTTGGCGAAGGAAATATGGCGCTTGGACAGGTAAGATACGGCACTCTAAAAACAAAGGATCGCGTTAATGCTGAACCGATTGTTGTAAACCATGTTAAGGGAAGAATGGCTATTGCGACAAATGGCAGACTGGTAAATGCCGATGCGCTTAAAAGGGAGCTTGAGCTTCAAGGACTTATTTTCCATACAACAAGCGATGCCGAAATAATTTCGTGTATAATTACCAAAGAGCGCTTGACGGCTCCATCAATTGAGGATGCTGTAAATAGAGCGATTGATAAGCTGATTGGAGGATATGCGTTCGTTGTTATGTCACCTCAAAAGCTTGTTGTAGCAAGAGACCCTCACGGATTGCATCCTGTTTGTTACGGAAAGCGTGAAAACGGAGAATATGTTATAGCAAGTGAAAGCTGTGCGCTTGATTCCGTTGGAGCTACCTTTGTTAGAGATATCGATCCCGGCGAGATACTTGTATTTTCAAAGGACGGCATTAAATCTATAAAGGACCATTGCAAGAAGGCGCCCGAGGCACTTTGCGTATTTGAATATATTTATACAGCTCGTCCTGATTCCGTGATTAGCAATTGTGCGGTTCAAAAAGCGAGAAAGCGCGCGGGAGCATATTTAGCTAAGGCTCATCCTGTTGAGGCAGATGTAGTTGTTGGAGTTCCCGATTCGGGACTTGAGGCCGCGCTTGGATATGCTGAGGAGTCTGGAATACCTTACGGAATTGGTCTTATCAAAAATAAATACATAGGAAGAACTTTTATTGCTCCCGGACAAAATGTTAGGGAGGATAAGGTCAGAATAAAGCTCAATCCGGTTATCAATACAGTTAAGGGCAAAAGAGTTGTTCTTGTTGATGACTCTATTGTTCGTGGAACTACATGTGCAAGAATAGTAAAGCTTTTGAGAAATGCGGGAGCTAAGGAGGTTCATCTTCGTTCCTCGGCACCAGCGTATTTGAATCCATGCTACTATGGTACGGACATAGAATCTAAGGAAGCGCTTATAGCATGCAATCATACGATTGAGGAGATGACAAAGATCTTTGATGTTGATTCGCTTGGATATCTTCCTCTTGAGGATGTTACAAAGCTTGGAGAGGGTGGAACCTGTGAGGGATATTGCTCAGCATGCTTTGACGGAAAATATCCAACAGAGATTCCTGAAATAGTAGCTAATAAATTTGATTATAAAATTTCTGAAAATAAATGAAAGTGAGAGTGTAACAGTGAAAAATTCTAAATCTGAAAGCTATGCAGCAGCCGGCGTTGATATTACCGCAGGATATAAGGCTGTAGAATTGATGAAAAAACACATCGCACGCACAAAAAACGAGGGTTGCTTGGATGATGTAGGTGGATTCGGCGGATGCTTCGGCTTGCCAATCGCAGGAATGGAAGAGCCGGTTCTTGTATCGGGTACTGACGGATGCGGTACAAAGGTAAAAATGGCTATTCTCATGGATAAGCATGATACAATAGGAATTGATGCGGTTGCTATGTGTGTAAACGATATAATTTGCTGTGGAGCAAAGCCGTTGTTTTTCCTTGATTATATCGCTTGCGGAAAAAATATTCCCGAAAAAATCGCTTCAATTGTTGGTGGAGTAGCTGAGGGCTGTGTACAGTCAGGTGCTGCACTTATCGGCGGAGAAACAGCAGAGCATCCCGGTCTTATGCCTGTTGATGAATATGACCTTGCCGGATTTGCTGTTGGTATTGTTGATAAGAAAAAGATTCTTGACAACACAAAGATGGCTGAGGGAGATGTTGTTATTGCACTTGCATCAAGCGGAGTACACTCAAACGGATTTTCACTTGTTCGTAAGGTTTTTGATATTGATAACAATCCCGACTCACTTTATATTCCTTGTGAGGAGCTTGGAGGAGCTTCTATTGCCGAAACACTTTTAACTCCTACAAGAATTTATGTAAAATCTATCCTTGCTTTAATCGATAAGGTTAATGTTAAGGGTATTTCACACATCACCGGTGGCGGATTCTACGAAAACATTCCAAGATCTATTCCAAAGGGACTTACTGCCAAGATAGATAAATCGACAGTTAAGGTGCTTCCTATTTTTGACCTTATTCAGAAAACAGGAAATATTCCTGAAAGAGATATGTACAATACATACAATATGGGCGTTGGAATGAGCGTAGTTGTTCCAAAGGAAGAGGCTGATAAGGCTCTTGAAATTTTGAAGGCAAATGGTGAAACCGCATATGTTATCGGTGAAATCATTAAGTCTGATGAGGGTGTAATTCTATGCTAAATACAAGAATTGCTGTTCTCGTTTCCGGTGGAGGCACTAATTTACAGGCGCTAATTGATGCGGAGAAAAGAGGAGAGCTTGGAAACGGAAAAATTTCCTTGGTAATATCCTCAAAGCCTGAGGTCTATGCGCTTGAGCGTGCCAAAAGCAATTCGATTAAATCAATCGTGCTTTCTCGTAAAGAATATGGCAGTATAGCTGATTATTCAAGGGCACTTGCTGATACAATGGAAGAAGAAAAGATTGACTTAGTTGTTCTTGCTGGATTTCTTACAATTTTTGATGAACAGGTTTACGAAAAATTTCCTAACAAAATTTTAAATGTTCATCCTGCTCTTATTCCATCATTTTGCGGAAAGGGCTTTTACGGTCTTTATGTTCATGAGGCTGCGCTTGCTAAGGGCGTTAAGCTTTCGGGTGCAACGGTTCACATCGTCACACCTGAATGTGATGCGGGCCCTATAGTTATGCAAAAGGCAGTAGAGGTTAAGGAGAACGACACTCCCGAAACCTTGCAAAAGAGAATTATGGAAGAGGCGGAGTGGAAAATTCTTCCCGCTTCGGTAAAGCTATTTTGCGATGGGAAGATAACAATAAAAGATAATAAGGTTTACATAAAAGGAGAATAAAATGAAGATATCAACTATTGCTAACGAGTTAAATTCCTTGGCATATCACGGCAGAGGAATTATTATAGGTAAAAGCGCTGATGGAAAAAAAGCTGTTACTGCGTATTTTATAATGGGAAGAAGTGTAAATAGCCGTAACAGAATATTCGTCGCAGAGGGTGACGATATGCGCACCAAGGCATTTGATGAATCTAAAATGGTTGACCCACATCTGATTATTTACTATCCCGTAAGAGTTCTTGGAAACAAGACAATTGTTACAAACGGTGACCAAACTGATACAATTTATGAGCTTATGGATAAGCAAATGACCTTTGAGCAGGCTCTTAGAACAAGAGAGTTTGAGGATGACAAGCCAAACTTTACCCCGAGAATTTCCGGAATTATTCATAGAGAAAATGGCGATATGAATTTTGCAATGTCAATTCTTAAGAGTGCAGAGGGAGATGACTCCTCTTGTGAAAGATTTACATATGCATATTCAAGCCCTCTTGCAGGAAGAGCAAAATTTATTCACACCTATAACTGTGACGGTAATCCACTTCCGTCATTTGAGGGAGAGCCAAAGACTCTTGAGCTTCCCGATGTAGGCATTGATGAGCTTACAAGCATTATTTGGAAAAACCTCAATGAGGATAATAAGGTTTCACTTTTTGTTAGATATATAGATATCGCAACAGGTGAGGCTGAAACAAGAATTGTAAATAAGAATGTATAAGGAGAATAATGATGAAAGAATTTGAACTCAAGTATGGTTGCAACCCTAACCAAAAGCCTTCCAAAATTTATATGGAAAACGGAGCAGAGCTTCCGATTGAAATCCTTTGCGGTCGTCCGGGATATATTAATTTCCTTGATGCATTCAACTCTTGGCAATTAGTTAAGGAGCTTAAGGAGGCAACAGGTCTTCCTTGCGCTACCTCATTCAAGCATGTTAGCCCAACCTCAGCAGCGGTTGGTATTCCACTTTCAGAAAAGCTCAAAAAGGCATGCTTTGTTGATGATGTCGAGGGACTTGATGAGTCACCGCTTGCTTGTGCATATGCAAGAGCAAGAGGAACTGATAGAATGTGCTCATTCGGTGACTGGGTAGCATTGTCTGATGTTTGTGATGTTACTACCGCGCTTTTGATTAAGCGTGAAATCTCCGACGGCGTTATCGCTCCCGGATATACTGACGAGGCACTTGAAATCCTCAAGTCAAAGAGAAAGGGTAACTATAATATCGTAAAGATCGACCCTGACTATGTTCCTGAGCATCTTGAGCGCAAGCAGGTTTATGGTATTACATTTGAACAGGGAAGAAACAATTTTGAAATCAACAAGGAGCTTCTTTCCGATATTGTTACTGAAAACAAGAATTTGCCAGAGGACGCAGTAAGAGATCTTATTATCGCTCTTATTACTCTTAAGTACACACAATCCAACTCTGTTTGCTACGCATATCAAGGACAGGCAATCGGCGTTGGCGCAGGACAGCAATCAAGAATTCACTGTACTCGTCTTGCCGGAACAAAGGCAGATACATGGCATCTTCGTCAGCATGATAAAGTGCTTAACCTTCCTTTCCGTAGCGATATTGCAAGACCTGACAGAGATAATGTTATTGACGGTTATATAAATAAAAATGAAGAAGATGTTTGTGCTGATGGAAATTGGCAAAAATACTTCACAAAGCAGCCTGAGCCACTTACCGATGCTGAGGCAAGAGAATACCTTGATTCTATCACCGGTGTAAGCGTTGGATCAGATGCGTTCTTCCCATTTAGCGATAACATCGAAAGAGCAAAGAAGAGCGGTGTATCTTATATTGCTGAGCCGGGCGGATCAATAAGAGATGACCTTGTTATTGAATGCTGTAACAAATACGGAATGGTAATGGCATTCACAAAAATGAGACTTTTCCATCATTAATCGAGGTACATAATGAAGATAATGGTTGTTGGTGGTGGCGGCAGAGAACACGCTATCATAAAAAAATTGAAGGAAAGCAAAAGAGTTACCGAAATATATGCGCTTCCGGGAAACGGCGGTATGGCAAATGATGCTATATGCGTTCCCGTTGGTGCAAAGGACATTGATGCTATTGTAAAATTTGCGATCGATAATAAAATTGATTACGCAGTTGTAGCACCTGATGATCCGTTGGTGCTTGGTTGTGTTGACGCGCTAAATGAGGTCGGAGTTCCTTGCTTTGGCCCCACAAAGGCGGCGGCGATCATTGAGGGAAGTAAGGTTTTTTCAAAAAATTTGATGAAAAAATACGGAATCCCAACGGCAAGCTATGAGGTGTTTACAAATCCTGTTGATGCGCTGAAATATCTCGAGGACTCACCTGTTCCTACTGTAATTAAAGCAGACGGTCTTGCTCTTGGAAAGGGCGTTGTAATTGCCTTTACTAAGGAAGAGGCTATTGATGCTGTAAAATCCATAATGGAGGACAAAAAATTCGGAGATAGCGGAAACAATATTGTTATTGAAGAGTTTTTGACAGGTCCTGAGGTTTCTGTGCTTGCGTTTACTGACGGAAAGGTTGTAAAGCCCATGGTTAGCTCAATGGACCACAAAAGAGCGCTTGATAATGATATGGGACTTAATACCGGCGGAATGGGAACTATTGCGCCAAATCCATATTATACTAAAGAAATTGCCGATGAGTGTATGGAAAAAATCTTTATTCCCACAATCAATGCAATGAATAAAGAGGGTAGAACCTTTAAGGGTTGTCTTTACTTTGGATTGATGCTTACTCCTAACGGTCCTAAGGTAATTGAATATAACTGTCGCTTTGGCGATCCTGAAACACAGGTTGTATTGCCACTGCTCGAGGGCGATTTGTTTGAAATAATGCAAAGCGTTACAAACGAAACATTGGCTGATTGCGATGTTAAGTTCGCTGATAAGAGCGCTTGCTGTGTTATCATGGCTTCTAAGGGATATCCTGAAAAGTATGAAAATGGGTTTGAAATCGTTATTCCAAGTGAAATTTCAAATGGCGTTTATGTTGCCGGAGCAAAAATAGCTGACGGTAAGCTACTTAGCGCGGGAGGACGAGTTCTCGGCGTTACTGCGATAGCTGAAAATCTTAAATCTGCTATTGAAAAGGCATATGAAAATGTCAAAATGATAAAATTTGATAACGCATTTTATAGAAATGATATCGGACAAAGGGCATTGAAGGCAACGGAGGAAAGATAAATGGTTTATCGCATATATGTAGAAAAGAAATCAGGTCTTGAAAACGAGGCAAATGCGCTTTGCTCGGAAATCAAAACCTTTTTAGGAATTAAATCTATTGAAAAGGTAAGACTTATCAATAGATATGATGTTGAAAACATTTCAAGCGAGCTTTTTGAATATGCTGTTAAAACAGTATTTTCTGAGCCACAGCTTGATAACGCATTTTCAACTCTTGAAAATGATGGCTCAGTAGTATTTGCTACCGAGTATTTGCCAGGTCAGTTTGATCAAAGGGCTGATTCGGCTGCACAATGTATTCAGTTGATTTCACAATCTGACAAACCAAGCGTACAAAGCGCAAAGGTTTATATGCTTTACGGAAATCTTACTGAAAATGATATTGAAAGAATTAAAAAGCATGTTATTAACCCTGTTGAAGCAAGAGAAGCATCTCTTGATGAAAAGCAAACCTTGAAGGCGGAGCATGAAATTCCTGCCGATGTTAAAACTATCGAGGGCTTTTTAGAGCTTGATAAGGACGGACTTGCTGAATTTGTTAAATCCTATGCGCTTGCAATGGATAATGACGATATTAAGTTTTGTCAGGATTACTTCAAATCCGAGGGTAGAAATCCTACCGTTACGGAAATAAGAATGATTGATACTTACTGGTCGGACCACTGTCGTCATACAACCTTCTTGACAACTATTGATAGTGTTAAGTTTGAGGATGCAATTCTTCAAGAAACATACAATGATTATGTAGAAACAAGAAAGCTTCTCGGAAGAACAAAGCCTATAAACCTTATGGATGTTGCAACTCTTGCGGTAAGATATCTTAAGAAGGCAGGAAAGCTTGAAAAGCTTGATGAAAGTGAAGAAATTAACGCTTGTACCGTTAAAATTGATGTTGAGGTTGACGGAAGGGTTGAGCCTTGGCTCTTGCTATTTAAGAACGAAACGCACAACCACCCAACTGAAATCGAGCCATTTGGCGGTGCGGCTACCTGTATAGGCGGAGCTATTAGAGACCCACTTTCAGGAAGATCGTATGTTTATGGCGCTATGCGTTTGACAGGAGCAGCAGACCCACTAAGACCTATTGAGCAAACAATAGAGGGTAAGCTCCCACAAAGAAAGATCGTTACTACCGCAGCTGCTGGATATTCCTCTTACGGAAACCAAATCGGTCTTGCTACTGGTATTGTTGATGAAATTTATCACGATGGATATGCTGCAAAGCATCTTGAGGTTGGTGCAGTTATTGCCGCAGCTCCTCAAAGAAATGTTCGCAGAGAAAGACCCGAGGATGGAGATGTTGTAATTCTTCTTGGCGGAAGAACCGGTCGTGATGGTTGTGGCGGTGCTACCGGCTCATCTAAATCACATACCGTAAAGTCACTTGAGCTTTGCGGCGCCGAGGTTCAAAAGGGTAATGCCCCCGAGGAAAGAAAGCTTCAAAGATTATTTAGAAATTATGATGCTTGCCGTATGATTAAGCGTTGTAATGACTTTGGTGCAGGCGGTGTTTCCGTTGCTATTGGTGAGCTTGCCGACGGTCTTGAAATCAACCTTAATGCAGTTCCAAAGAAATATGACGGTCTTGACGGAACAGAGCTTGCAATAAGTGAATCGCAAGAGAGAATGGCAGTTGTTGTAGAGGCTAAGGATGTAAACGCATTCCTTGAGCTTGCTCATAGTGAAAATCTTGAAGCAACTGTTGTTGCTACTGTAAAGGCTGAGCCAAGGCTTGTAATGCTTCACAATGGCAAGGCTATTGTAGATATTAGCAGAGAGTTTTTGAACTCAAATGGTGCTGAAAAGCACATAGATATTGCTCCTGCGAAGATTGAATCATATGAAAAGGCAGTTCCTTCAGACTTTGAAAGCGGAGTAAAGGCACTTGTTGAGGACCTTAACATTTGCTCAAAGCGCGGACTTAGTGAAAGATTTGATAGCACTATCGGTGCAGGAACGGTTCTTATGCCTTTTGGCGGAAAATATCAAAGAACACCTATTCAGGCAATGGTTCAGAAGATTTCCGTTGAAAAGGAGCATACTAACGATTGCTCATTTATGGCATGGGGCTACAATCCTTTCATATCCGAAAAGAGCCCATTCCACGGTGCGTATCTTGCTGTTGTTGAATCAGTTTCAAAATTGATTGCAACAGGTGCAAAATTTGAGGATGTTTACCTTACATTCCAAGAGTATTTTGAAAAGCCTCTAAAGGATCCAAAGAGATGGGGAAAGCCACTTTCCGCGCTTCTTGGTGCATTTAAGGCACAGAAGGATCTTCAAATCGGTTCTATTGGCGGTAAGGACTCAATGAGCGGATCATTTGAAAAGCTTGATGTTCCGCCAACTCTTATCTCATTTGCTGTTACAACAGGCAAGACAAATGATGTTATTTCTCCTGAGTTCAAAAAGGTGGGAAGCAAGGTTGTTATCTTGAAGCCCGAATATGATGAAAATAATCTTCCAAAAACCGAGTCGCTCTTGGCTGTATACGACAAGGTTACCACTCTTGCAAGAGAGGGTAAGGTGCTAAGCGCATACACACCTGCTATTGGCGGTGTGGCCGAGGCTATTTATAAGATGGCTATCGGTAATGGCTTTGGATTTGAGTTTGATTCTGCCGTTTCTCTTGATGATATGTTCTCATATCAATACGGTGCATTTGTTCTTGAGCTTAGCGATGATATTGATATTGGCACATATTTAGGAAGAGTAACTGAAGAGCTTACACTTACATATAATGAAAAGAAGGTTTCCATGAGCACTCTTAATGAGGGCTACGAGGGCAAGCTTGAGGGCGTATATTCTTGTAATATTGCTTCAAGCAAAGAAAAGCCTGAAACAATTTCTTACAATACTGATAAGGTGTTCGCATCTAACATTAAGGTTGCAAAGCCAAAGGTGCTAATTCCTGTATTCCCAGGAACGAACTGTGAGTTTGACTCCGCAAAGGCAGTTGAGGACGCAGGTGCTAAGGCTGATATATTTGTTATTAACAATTTGAGTGCCGATGACATTAAGAGAAGTGCTGATGAGTTTGTATCAAGGCTTAAGGATTCTCAAATGGTATTTATCCCGGGAGGATTTTCAGGCGGAGATGAGCCTGACGGATCGGGTAAATTCATAACTGCATTCTTTAGAGGAGCAGCGGTAAAGGAAGAGGTAACAAATCTTCTTGAAAACAGAGATGGACTTATGTGCGGTATTTGTAATGGATTCCAGGCGCTTATCAAGCTTGGACTTGTTCCGTTTGGAAAGATTATTGATACTGATGAGAGCTGTCCTACTCTTACATTTAACAACATTGCCCGCCACCAATCAAAGATTGTAAGGACAAGAGTTGCAACTAATAATTCACCATGGCTTGCTAACTGTAATGTGGGTGATGTTTATAATGTTCCGATTTCTCACGGAGAAGGAAAGTTCTTGGCTAACGATGAGACTATTGCAAGACTTATTGCTAAAGGTCAAATTGCTACTCAGTATGTTGATCTTGACGGTAATGCAACATACGATATTAACTACAATCCGAATGGCTCAACTCTCGCTATTGAGGGAATAATTTCTCCCGATGGACGAGTTATCGGTAAAATGGGTCACTCAGAGCGTGTTGGAAATGGACTTTATAAGAATGTTTTGGGCGATTATGACATCAAGATGTTCAAATCTGCAGTAAAATATTTTAAATAATTAAATTTGGAAAGGACCTTGATTGAAAAGAGTTAGAACACTTGACTTTTAATCAAGGTGTCCTTCCAAGCACTTAATTCAGCTTAAAAATTTTTTATAATATGGAGGTTCTATTATGGAACGCGTTTACAACTTTTCGGCAGGTCCGTCTATGCTTCCTCTTGAGGTTCTTGAGAAGGCAGCTGCGGAAATGCTATGCTACAAGGACAGCGGAATGTCTGTTATGGAGATGAGCCATCGCTCACCTGTTTATGAGGAAATAATTCAGGATGCTGAAAAGCTTCTTCGTAAGATTATGAACATTCCGGACAATTACAAGGTTCTTTTCCTTCAAGGTGGTGCTTCAACTCAATTTGCTGCAGTTCCGCTTAACCTTATGAACAAGAACAAGAAGGCTGATTACATCGTATCAGGTCAGTTCTCCGGAAAGGCCTTCAAGGAGGCTCAAAAGTATGGCGATGCAGTTTGCGTAGCTACCTCAAAGGAAGCTAACTTTGCTTACATCCCACAAACAACTCGTGAGTCATTCCGTCCCGATGCTGACTATGTTCACATTTGCTTCAACAACACAATTTACGGAACAAAGTTCAACTACATTCCTGACACGGGAGATATTCCTCTTGTTGCCGATTTGTCATCTTGCATTATCAGTGAGCCTATTGATGTTTCTAAGTTCGGTGTTATTTACGCCGGCGCGCAAAAGAACATGGCTCCTGCAGGCTTGACTCTTGTAATCATCAGAGAAGATCTTTTGGGCAACGCTCGTGAGGATATTCCTACAATGCTTGACTATAAGACAATGGCTGATAATAATTCTATGTATAACACTCCTCCTTGCTACTGCATTTATATTGCAAAGCTTGTATATGAGTGGATTGACTCTCTTGGCGGTCTTGAAAAGATGAAGGAAATGAACGAAAAGAAGGCAAAGGTTCTTTACGATTATCTTGATAGCCAAGATTACTATATTGCTCCTGTTCAAAAGGACTCTCGTTCACTTATGAATGTAACATTTGTAACCGGTGATGCTGATCTCGATAAGAAGTTTGCTTCCGAGGCTGCAAAGGTAGGACTTAAGAATCTTAAGGGTCACCGTTCAGTTGGCGGTATGAGAGCTTCAATTTATAATGCTATGCCATATGATGGCGTTGTCGCTCTTGTTGAATTTATGAAGAAATTCGCTGCGGAAAACCCAAAGGCGTAATTGAAAGAAGGAATTTAAAATGAAAAAAATTAAGCTTATGAACAAAATAGCAGCTGTTGGAACTGATAATTTCGACCGTGCTATTTATGAGGTTTCGGATACAGTTGAAAATCCTGATGCTATAATGGTTCGTTCTGCGGCTCTTCACGATATGGAAATGCCAAAGAGCCTTATGGCTATTGCCCGTTGCGGAGCAGGTGTCAACAATATTCCTGTTGAAAAATGCACTGAAAACGGAATTGTAGTATTCAACACTCCTGGTGCTAACGCAAATGGCGTTAAGGAGCTTGCAGTTTGTGCTCTTGTTCTTGCCGCAAGAGATGTTATTGGTGGAATTGAGTGGGTTAAAACACTCGAGGGAACATCTGACATCGCGAAGGCAGTAGAAAAGGGAAAGGGTGCTTATGTTGGTACTGAGCTTGCCGGAAAGAAGCTTGGAGTAATTGGTCTTGGTGCTATTGGCGGTATGGTTGCTAATGCTGCAAACGCTCTTGGCATGACTGTTGTTGGTTGCGACCCTTATATCACTCCTGCAGCAGCTTGGAGCCTTGCTCCTTCAGTTAAGCAGGCTGCTTCATATGAAGAAATCTTCAAGACCTGTGATTATATTTCACTCCATGTACCTGCAACTGCTCAAACAAAGAATATGATTAATGAAAAGTCCATCGCTATGATGAAGGACGGAGTAAGAATCATCAACCTTGCAAGAGCTGATCTCGTTTGTGCTGCTGATATGAAAAAGGCACTTCTTGACAAGAAGGTTGCTAAGTATGTAACTGACTTCCCAACTGACGAAACCGTTGGAGCAGAGGGAATTGTAAATATTCCTCACTTGGGAGCTTCCACTGTTGAGTCTGAGGACCATTGTGCTGTTATGGCTGCAAGACAGCTTGATGAATACCTTACAAACGGTAATATCAAAAATAGCGTAAACTTCCCAAATGTATCACTTGCTCACAATTCGCTTGCAAGAGTTTGCGTAATGCACAAGAATGTTCCTAACACAATTTCACAAATTACTGCTGCTTTTGCTTCAGTGAATGTGAATATTGAAAATATGGCAAACGGCTCTAAGGGCGAGGTTGCTTACACAATTATTGAAACAAATGAGAAGGTAAGCGATGATGTTGTTAAGGCAGTAACGTCTGTTGATGCTGTAATAAGAGTAATTTGCTACTAATTGGTGATAAAAATGATTACTGTAAAACCATTTTACGCATTGCGTCCAAGTAAGGAGTATGCAGATAAATGCGCTGCGCTTCCTTATGATGTAATGTCAAGCGATGAAGCGAGAGAAATGGTAAAGGGAAACCCATATTCCTTCCTTCACATCGATAAAGCCGAAATAGACCTTGATAAATCTATTGATATATATGATGAAAAGGTATATGCTAAGGCAAGCGAGAATTTAAAAATGTTTGAAAAAAATGGTGTTTATATCAATGATAGTGATAAAAAATACTATTTTTACCGCCAAATTATGGACGGCAGGGCTCAAACAGGAATAGTTGGCTGTGCATCTATTGATGATTATATGGAAAATAGAATTAAAAAGCACGAATTTACTCGTGCCGATAAGGAAATTGACCGTATTAAGCATGTTGATATTTGTTCTGCACATACGGGTCCTATCTTTCTTGCTTATAAAAATAGTGTAGCTCTTGATGAAATTATCATAAACGAAACAGAAAAAGAGCCTCTTTATGACTTTGTTGCTGAGGATGGAGTAAGACATACCGTTTGGGACACGAGCGATAGCGCTGTTGATGCACAAATAAGAGATGCGTTTTCCGCGCTTGATGCTTTGTATATTGCTGATGGACATCATCGTGCAGCATCAGCTGTGAAGGTGGGAATTAAGCGTAGAGAAGAGAATCCAAATTACACAGGTGATGAGGAATTCAACTTCTTCCTTTCGGTAATTTTCCCTGCAAATTCTCTCAAAATCATGGATTATAACAGGCTTTTAAAGGATCTTAACGGAATGAGCTCCGAGGAATTTTTAAAGGTTGTTGGTGAAAAAATCGGCACTGTTGAGGAATATAAGGGCGAAGGTGCCTGCAGACCACAAGAGAAGCATTCGGTTGGAATGTATCTTGATGGAAAGTGGTATCTTGTTAAGTTTTACGATGAAATTTGCAACGCTTCAACACCTGTTGAAAGACTTGATTGCGCAATCCTTCAAAATAATCTTTTATCTCCTATCCTTGGAATTAAAGATCCAAGAAGCGATAAAAGAATTGATTTTGCGGGAGGAATTCGTGGGCTTGACTATCTTGAAAAAAGATGTAATGAGGATATGAAGCTTGCAATAGCGATGTATCCAACATCTCTTGACGAGCTTATGTCTGTTGCTGATTCCGGTGATGTAATGCCCCCAAAATCTACTTGGTTTGAATCGAAGCTCCGTAGTGGACTTTTGATTCACAAGATCTAAATAATAACAAAAAAATCTCTCATTTATAATGAGAGATTTTTTATAATTTTTAAGGCTGATATGTTTTAAATAAATATAATTTTGAATTATTTAATTTGAAAATTTTAAAACTGAAAAATATAAAATATAAAATTTAACAGTTTTTAAATTTATAAATTTTTAAAATTATGAAATACATATATAAATAAAGGTTTTTTTGTAGATGTTGTTATATTTTATTGGTTAATTTTTAGGAGAATAAAATTGTTATTAAAATAAAAAACCATACTAAATATCTTGTTGATAAATAGTATGGTTTTTGGTGCAGACGATGAGACTTGAACTCAAATCCAAATCCTTTATTTATAAGGACTTTCGGAGATTTTGACTCATTTTTGACTCACTTTTTCATTTTATATCAAGATGAATAGCGTTTTCTTGGAGATTACTGTGGATATATATTTTAGTTGTTATTCCTATATCGCTATGTCCGAGAAATCGAGATACATAATATATATCTTTTGTTTCTTCATACAAGAGTGTTCCGCAGGTGTGTCGAAGCTCATGTGCTGATATTTGTAATTCCTTAGGGATTTTT
The DNA here is from genome assembly GCA_017466455.1 of Clostridia bacterium. The sequence goes on along the minus strand of JAFTUD010000002.1, from coordinate 175,847 downwards.
AAGTAGTTATATAATATTTTAATTCTATGATATAAAGTGCTCGGAGTTATAGGCTTTTTCCCAATTGATAATAAATATTCATTATCGTTCCTTTCTAATTCTATTTTTAATTTGTCTATTAGGTCCGAATGAATAGGGAGTTTCCTTATAGAATTTTTTGTTTTGGGCTTATCTATATAAACCTTTCCGCTTTCTTTAGTAATAGCTTCCTTTATATGCATAAAACCGTTATCAAGATCAATGTTTTCTTTGCGTAAACCACAAAGCTCACTTGGTCTTAATCCCATTTTTAACATTATGTTAGCGATTATAGAATATTCGTGTTCTGCTGCGCAAATGAAATTTACGCTATCTCTATCGTATGTTCTTTTTATATTTTTTTCTTTTTTAGATTTTGTCTTTATGTTTCTGCAAGGATTTTTAATTATTAAGTCATTATCAATGGCGGTTTCAAATATTCCGTTTAGACAAAGCATTATTTTATCTATTAGAGATTGAGATTGCGAACGGAAATTGTTTATAAAAAGTTTTATATCAGCCTGCGTAATGCTTTGCAGTATTTTACCTTTAAAATAGGGAAGAATATGGTGTTCGCAGGTCCTTTTATAAGTAGATACAAATGTGCTTTCTTTTACATCGGGTTCTTTGTAGGTATAAAGCCAAGTGTCCAACCATTTTTCAAAAGGAGTAAATTTCTTTTCAAGTTCTTGCTTTTCCAATTCGAATTTGAATTTATTGAAATTTTCAATTGCTTCGGCTTTTGTTTTGCCCGAAAACCATTTATTTATAGGATTACCGTTTGCATCATGACCGATAACTCTTTTAATTTGAGCTCTGCCGTCTTTGCGTTTTGATTTCTTGGACCGTGGCATATTATCTCCTTTCTGTTTAACTATTAAATTTGTTTGTTATCTTATCGTCATAAATTCGAGCGTTAATCATAGTTCGTCCTTTCTGCCGAACTGCGTATAAATACCTCAGTTTATTTTTAGTATCGGTTTTAAGCATCCCGCTATACTGTTTAAATCTTTATCATCCATTATTAGTACTTTTAGATTTAATTTTTCATAAATGCTTTTGGTGTATTCTTTGCTTTTTAGATATCCTTTCTTTTTTATTTCGTTGTATTCTATGTAGAGTTCGTAATCAGGAAGATAAAAATCTGGGTGTAGAGTTTTACTTTCTCCATTTTCTTCATAATATATTGTTTTTTCATATACTGAGCGTATTTTATTATTGTATAAGAAATTGCTTATTAGAGCTTCGGCTCTGCTTCTGACTCTTCTTCCGTCGTCACATTCTATTGTTAAATTCCCGTATTTATCTAAAATTTCAACCTCTTTACAGTTGGTTATTCTTATGTCTATTGATTTGTCTTTATATTCGTGATAACAATTTATGCAAAAATGCTTTCCTTTTGAGTCTTTTCCGCAAATTATACAAGTTATTTCGTTTGATTCCGAAGCGTTTGTTTTTGGTGCTTTAAAGCATTCGCAAATTTCTTCCGTGTTGTGCCATTTTCCACAGTTTATGCATTGTATTATTTCGTTATTGAATAGTTTTTGACTGCATTCTTTACATAATCCGTCTTTTCTTGGATATTTACCATATACAAGGAATGTAGGATCTCCACAAATTGGGCATTTTGATTCGTTATTCATTTTGTCTCTCCTTTTTCTCGTTAAGCTTTATAAGGTTATTTTATAAAATTGTTTTTGCTTTAGCAAGTTTTTATTATTTTTTTTACAAGTCCTAAAATTTGTACTCGAAGGACATCTTGATCATTAAATCTTATGGTTTTATACATTGGATTTATTGAATGTAGTTCAATCCATGTTTCTCCATATATAATTTTTTTAACAAGTGTATCTTCTCCGTCAATCATTATTACTGCAATTGAACCGCTGTCTACTGATGTTTGCTTGTGTACTTGTATTAGGTCTCCGTCTTCTATTTTAGGAAACATACTGTCTCCTATTACTTTTATAAGTATTGTTTCTTTTGCTTCTGCTGCACAAGAAATGTGTAATGGTTCATAATCAATTATTTGATCAATAGCCATAGTACCAAAACCTGCTGATACATTTTCAAAAACAGGTATCATATAAATGTTCTTATTATATATCTCACTTATATTTGATTCGCCTTCGTAAGAGGGCGTTTTTTTAATTTCATATCCTAAAAGGTAATCAGTTGATACATTAAAGTAGGTTGCGATTTTTTCAAGCATTCTTGGAGTAGGTCTGCGTTCGTCTTTTTTCCAAAATGTTATCGCTCCGGATGATATACCTATTTCCTTTGCAACTGCATTAGGTGCCTTGCCCGCTTGATTACATAGTTCTAAAAAAATATTCCAAAATTTCATTTTTTAAGTCTCCTTTGTTTCTTTTGTGTAATTCACACAAAATTTGAGATTGATTTTTGTGCAAAAGGTAGAAAACGCTGCAAAATGCCACAAAATTTGAGAAAAATGTTGAAATCTCAAAAAATGTGTGATAAAATGTTATTGCAATCACACATTAATCTCATTTTAACATATTTAAAATTAAAAATCAATATTTAAAGTGAGAAAAATGAAAGGAGTATATATGTTATCACAAAAAATTAAAGAATTTCGAGAAAAGGCAGGGTTAACACAATTACAACTCGCCGAGGCGATAGGTTATGAGCGTTCGACGGTTGCACGCTGGGAAAACGGAAGCCTTGAGCCTTATGCTTCTGTTGTAAAGGCGATTGCAGAAGCGTTGAAAATTTCTGTTGCTATGCTTTATGGTGAATAGGAGGGCTTTTATGAGTTACATTCCATTTTTAGACCTTGAGAGCAAGGTCCAAGAAACATTAAGAAAAGAGGACCAGGAGATTAAGTGTAGTCAATGCCCGGAATATGAGGCTTGTATATCGGGCGAACCTTTAGCTATACCGTGTCCTTTGGAAAGGAGTTAAGATGTCTGATATGGGTAAAATTATCTGGTTTATACATAGGCATATAAAGTCCTTAAGCGATGAGGTCCTTGCAAGATATGATATTTTTACAAATTTATAGGGGGTAGAGATGGAAATTATTAAATTAAAACTAAAGCAATTAGAGGAACTTGTAAAAAAATATCCTCTTAAAATTCCTGTTACGGCAGTTGCTGATTTTTTAGATATAAATAAGGACGGACTTCTTGCAGCACTTATGCGTGGTAACGCTCCGTTCGGATTTGCATACCAAAAGGATGACGGTGGTTATCGTGTCCCGGTAATTCCTACGGTTAAGTTTTATCTTTGGTATACAAATACAAACGGTTTAATGGTTATGAGTCAGGACGGAGAAGTGTGATGTTGCAAAATTTATGGAATTGTATATTTTGTTTTTGAAATTTATGCATTTATAAATTTTTATCATTGGGGGTAATAACTATGCTAAAAATTAGAGTTACAGGCTTGCCGGAAGAGGTCCAAGCCTTTGTGAAGGAATTGGTTTTAAGCGATATTGGTGAGGCTGTAAGCGTAAGCTTGCCATATAAGCAAAACCGTAAGAGCCATTTAAGCAAATACGAGGCTATATATATTGATTTTGATTTAAAGGGTGGTGATGATAATGCTACAGGCGGTAATTGATAAAATTAGTGAACAGCAAAAGACCTGCGAGGGCAAGCCTGCGTGGTGTGTTGGAGAGCATTTAAAAGACATTTTAAGAGATAATCCCGATTGTGCAGAAATAGTCCTTAAGGACCTTGAGGTTAAGGAAATGAGCATTATAGAGTGCGAAAAGAAAATAAAGGCTTATGCAGATAAGCAAGAAAAAGCGAGAAAAGCTTCAGAGGTTAAACCAACAAAAGAGGGATTTTCTTTTATTCCACCAAAGGAAGCGGAGCGAATTATAAAAGAGTTTTACGGAATAAGCTCTGATGGATCTTCAGGGCAAGCTACTGGGCTTATTGTTGATTTGTTTAATTTTATGTGAGGTGCGAAAAATGACTGAGGAAAATAAAAAGAGAGCTTTAGATGCTCTTGATAAATTGCCAGATATGCACGATAATGTTGTGAATTTTTTGAAAGAAAAGTTTCCAGAAAATTTTAAGAAAGAGTATATTATTTATTCTTCGAACAAACGCAAAAAGAGTGTTGGGTGTTTTTGCACAGCTTGTACATATAATTTCACACAAGAATATCAAGAAGCTTTTGTTGGTTGTAGCCGAGGAATTTATGGTGTTCCAAAATATTTTGGCTTTAAGAATAGCGAAATTGGTGATTCTGTTTTTTCGCTTAATAGTACTTTGTGTCCTGTTTGTGGCGACGAAGTAACAGCTATACATATAAGTGATTTAAGGCAACCGCGTAGCGATGTAGAAATGTGTGCTGTTAGTGTTCATGTTATAGATGGTTTAATTCTTATTGTAACATGGCAGTATAACAGATATATAAATTCTGATGGTAATTTTACAGATGAAGTTAATGCTATTGATGCTAATATCTTTGGTAAGGATTTTAGAGCTTATGCAAAAAAATCTATTGCTGTATATAACCCATATACAGGTGGTAAATATTGTTTTTATGCAACTTGGTTTGTTCTTTCCAAATTTGATACTTCTGCTGATATGATTTATCGAAATCGTGTTTTGCCTTTTTATTCGAGTGAATTGGAAGAGAGTGAGCTTCCAAATTGTAAATTGGATGTTTATTTAAACGAAAGCGATTCCGAAAGAGGGGTATTTCCTGCTCTTTATCTTAGCTTATATAAAAAATATCCTAATATAGAAAATCTTGTTATGCAGGGTGCATCATATTTGTTAAATGAGCGTTTTGGTGAGGTTTCGAATATGAAATCCTTTGTTAGCCATCGTGATATAGATTTGAAGAAAAAGCGTCCTTCTTCGATTCTTGGTTTGAACAAAGAGGAATATCGCGTAATGGTGAAAAATCTTAATTTGCCTTTGGAATCTATTATGTTTTATAGAAAATATAGAGATATTTTTCCTTTGCAAGATTTTTTATATTTTGAGGCTGAAACATCTATTGATGAAATGGAGAGCCTTGCTGATTATTCTTATGGTTTTATTAAGCCATTGCGTTATCTTGAAAAGCAAGAGTTTATAGATAACGGTGTATCGGATGTTCCTACTTTAGTTGATTATTGGAAGATGATGACTTTACTTGGTGGTGAATTTGATCCGTTTCCACAAAATTTAAAAACTGCTCACGATAGAGCTTGTGAGCTTCAAAAGAAAAAATCGTCGTATATTAAACGAAAAAAATATAAAGCTCGTTTTGTAGAGCTATCTAAGTATTGTTTTGAGAGTGAAGGGTTAATAATTAGACCTTGCAAATCAGATACAGAGCTTTATCAAGAAGGTCAAAAGCTTCACCATTGTGTTTATGCATATTCCGAAAAGTATCTTTTAGGTAAGAGTGCTATTTTCTTTATTCGTAAAATTGACTCTCCGGATGAGCCTTATTTTACGCTTGAGTTTTATGAGGATAAGTTTTTGGTTAATCAAAATCTAGGTAAATATAATTGTTCTCGAACTGATGAAGTAATTGTTTTCGAAAAAAAGTGGCTTGAATTTGTAAAAAAAGTAATGGAGGATGAAAAGAATGGAAAATCAAGTATTAAAGCAAGAAAAGCAAGAGTTGCAAGTGCGTGAAATATCGGTTATAACCGATGAAATAATTAGCCTAAAGGCTCAGGCTAATAATATGATGCTTATGTATGCTATTGAGGTAGGTCGTAGGCTCGTAGAGGCTAAGGCTATGCTCCAGCATGGTGAGTGGGGAGCTTGGCTTAAGGAAAAGGTTGAGTTTTCTCAGCAAACAGCAAATAACCTTATGAATATTTATGAGGAATATGGTAAAAATCCAAATTCCAAATTGATTGGGAATTTGACTTATACTAAAGCTCTTAAGCTTCTTGCTGTTCCCGAGGATGAGCGAGAGGAATTTGCTCAAGAGAATAATGTTGATGATATGACGGTCAAGGAGCTTGAAAAAGCTATAAAAGAGCGTGATGAGGCGTTAAAGCAAGCCGAGCTTGCTAAGAAGGATGCAGGACAAGCTGAGGAGCTTCGCAAAGCTCTTGCAGAGGCTGAGGCTAAGGCTCAAGAGGCTGGTAAAAAGGCTGATTCTATTGCAAGTAAGGCTCTTCGCCTTGAGAGGGATTTGGAAAAGAAAAAAGCTGAGTATGAGGCTTTGAAAAACAATCCGGAGGTTTCTCAAGAGGTTATTGATAAGCTCAAGGCAGAGCTTGAGGCTCAATCCAAGAAGGACCAAGAGGCTGAGGCTCTTAAAAATGCAGAGGCTTTAAAAAAGGCTAAGGAAGCTAAAAAGAAGGCTGAGGATGAGGTCGGTGCTCTTAAGGCTCAAATTGAGGAGCTTGAGAAAAAGGCTAAAATGTCAAATCCCGATGTAATGGAATTTAAGTCGCTTTTCGACCGTGTACAAAAGGATGTAAGCCTGTTATTCGCCTTGAATGATAGAGTTAACGCAAATGATGCAGATATGGCTCAAAGGCTTAAAAATGCTCTTAAAGCGTTTTTTGAGAAAGTTATAGGTAGGTGCTGATGTGAGAGTAAAATTACAAGATTTACTCTTTGTCCTCAAGGATGATGTTCACATAGAGTATTTTGTGCAGAACACCAGGAGCGAGGATTTTGAGTATGTGAAAAAGTTTCAAGGCACCGTTGCTATGCTAAGAGAGCGACGCTTTATAGTGCAGGGCGCTTCAAGCTCATATATATCGTATTTTAATTTGCGCGGAAATGAGCAAACAGGTTACACCGTTTGCGTGGGGGTGTAATGTGAAGGTAAAAATGTGTGATTTACTTAGTGTAATTAATCCTCGAACAAGAGTTAGGCTTACTATAGTATATCCTAATGATTCTTTTGTTTACGAGGCTTCTTTATCTGATTTTTTGAAATCTCAATATTATCGTATATTTTGGGATGAGCTTGTTGAATTTAACATATCCGGTGCGATATCCGCTTTTGTTTTAAATATAACGGTTAAAGGGGGGCTTGAAAATGATATTTAGAGTTGAAAAAACAAAAGGATTTACTGTAATGTCTAATTATCACTTAAGGGATAAAAATTTGTCTCTTAAGGCTAAGGGGTTGCTCTCTTTGGTTCTTTCGCTCCCGGAAGATTGGAATTATAGTATTAAAGGTTTATGCGAGATTTGCAAAGAGTCGTCTAATACTATAATGCGTATCTTACAAGAAATGGAATCTTTAAAATATCTTGAAAGAGAGCGTCAATTCGGTGAGCATGGAAGAATTAAAGGCTTTTCATATGTCTTCTATGAGTTTCCTAATAATTCACCATATCTTCAAAATGAAGATATGGTAAATCCACATCTTCATTCACCATATCTTCAAAATGCAGATATGGAAAATGACGATACAGATAAATTACTAAATAAATTAAATACTAAAGAATTAAATATTAATAAAATAAATACTGATGTTGATGTTCCTGGCGGCGAGTCGCATCCTGTTGAGGAGCAACAGCAACAGCCGGAGGATTTCATTTTTGTAGGGACTTACAAAAATGTTCGAATTTCGAAGCTCTTTTATGAGAGTTTTAAAAATACATATAAATATTACAAGTTTGTTTTCAATGCCTTATCCGAGTATAAAAAGAAAAAAGATATTACTGCTCATTGTAGCGATGAAAAATATCTTTCTGAATGGGCTAATATCGACAAGGAGCGTTTTGAGCATGAGGCTGAAGATTGTACATTTGATGTTGATGATTTTTTCAATGCAGCGCTTGAAAGGTCATATGAAGATATCTATAGAAAGAAGGATGGTACAGTATGAAAAATAAAAGATGCGAAAGCTATTGCGGTGTATCTTGCATAGATGGATCCTGTCCTATCGCAAATCGTGAGGAGTATGCCGAGCGAGGTTATGATGTCATTTGGGATTGCGGCGAATGTTATCGCTATGAGGGTTGCGAGGACTGTTATTTTGAAGGAACTGAAGATTGTCCTGAGTTTAAAAAGGGGGGTTAATATGCTACATAAATTGAAGATTGAAAAAAACTATTTTGAAGCTGTTCTAAATGGTATCAAAAATTTTGAAATTCGTTTTAATGATAGAGATTATCACGAAGGTGATATTCTTGAGCTTTGCGAGTTTGTAAATGGTCAATATACAGGCAGGTCAGTTAGAAAAGTTGTTAATTATATATTTTTGGATTTAACTTCTCAATTTCTTCAACCTGGTTATGTTATTTTGGGCTTGTTTAATGCTCTTAATTCTGCTGAGTGGATTAGAGTTGGCTGGTTTCTTAATGAATGTTCTTTTTGTAAAAAATATAGTGAAAATAGAAGTAAGTATTGTTCTAATTGTGGTTCAAAAATGGAAAATGGAGGTTAAAACGATGCCTAAAAATATAAAGGATTTAATTATAGAGTGCAGAAAGCACGGAACGACAAATGGCGCTTGTATAGGCTTTCATCATGTTTTATTTGATGAGGTAGCGGACAGGCTTGAGGCTCTTGCTCAAAGAGAGGAAGATATAAAGGCTAAGGCTTATGTTGAGGTCTTTGAGGAGTTTAAACGAAACGCTTATACAAATATTCTCCCAGGCTCATATGTTGTCCAAAAGAATGTTTATGAACTTCTTGAGAAAAAGTTTTTGGGCAATAAATAAGGGGGTAAATATGAATAAAATACTTTTGTTGTTTCAGCGTGTTGGCATAATTTCATTGGTTGCTCTTATTTTTGTTATTTGTCTTTGCCTTTTTATAGAGCATATTAAGTTTGAATATGATTGCAAAAAGAGTTGGTTTGATGTCAAAAAAACAAAAAGAAAAAGAAAAAAACCTAAGTTTTTTGTGGCTGTTAGTTGTGGTCGAATATGTTCTTGGTCTACCGAGTGGTATTTTAGCGTTGAAGGTAAGGTTCTTGTTGGCGATTTTGTTTTAGGATATTTGCCAAATGGAACGCTAAAATTACTTACTGTTTCGAATTGTTGTTATCATGCTTGTGATAAAGAATCTGTTGTGTATTTTAAGGTGGAAGAGGAATGATAAAAATTTTTGCTAATATTAAATTGTGGCTTATGAAAAGGCGCTTTTTGAGATTTTTAAAAAATTATAGATGCTTTTGTTTTTACCCTTCCTCTTTTATTTCCCAAAGTGAATTTTTTCGTCGTTGGCTGGATTTTGCTGTGGAAAGAAAAAATTTTATTTCAAATTTTTCTGGTATTGGTTGCGGTTTTTCAAGCGAATTAGAGGATGTGTATCATTTTGAGGAAAAGGAACTTTATTTTGCGGATAAAACAGCACAGTTATAAGGAGAGAAGTTATGACTATTGAAAATATTCGAACTGAGTTAAAGGATGTTAAACTTTATCATTCGAGCAAGGATTTTCTTGATGATCTTAAAGAGAATGATTTAGTTATTCGAATTAAGGTTAATGCCGAAAAATATGACCTTCTTATGCTCGGTGCTCCGGAAAATTTATTTAAAATCTATAAAGCGTTGTATGTCGAGGGAAAGACGCAGGAAAAAGTGGCTTTAGAGTTGTCTTATGCTTTGAGAACGGTTGAAAGATTACATAAAAAATTGTTGGAGTATTGTGCAAAATTATTATGAATAAAGGCAAGATTTCGGTCTTGTCTTTTGCTTTTTTAAAAAGTTGTCGGGTAAATGTCGGGTATTTGTCCGTTTTTGGTCGGGGAAAATGGCAAATTTTTTTGTTATGCTTTAATTGTAGCAGATATTTAGCGATTCCCTGATGGGTGCACATGTCAAAATCGCACCGGCACAATGCCGAACGGAATGCTACACAAAAATTTAATAGCTCGGTAAGAGCAAAAAAATCAAAAAAATAAAAGAAGGGATTAAAAAAGTGAAGTAAATGTCAGAAAAGAAAGAAAAGGTAGCTGAAGCTGTAGTAGCTCCACAGAACAATGCTGTAATTCTTAAAATTCAAAGAGAGGAATTTACAAGCAAGTCAGGTGTAAAGGGATTTGATTATTTCCTCTCCGGCGAGGCGAGAGAGCGAAAATTCAAGGTTAAGCTTGTTCCACCTAAGAAGGAGAAAGTTAAGGATATCGGTGTATATGAAATTCTCGATATCATTTTCAATGGAAATCTTTCCTGCGACCTTCGTGTCGAACATAACGAAATGGAAGATCCAAATAATAAGGGGCAAATGATTTCTTATAATTCTTATATCGTTTTCTCTAAGGATGATGATACCGGTGTAACTTACGAATGTAAGGTTGTACCCGATCAATACTCTGATAAGGTCAAGATGGATATTATCCTTCAGCTTCTTGGAAAAACTGCTCAATAAAAATTAAGACTGCTAATAAAACGAAAAACATGAGGTGAAAACATGGCAAAAAGAAAAATTTTCGGAAATAAAGCCGGCATTATTACTGTAGCTGTGCTAATTGCTGTTGGCTTGTCGGCTTTGTTTGGTTTTATAACCAAGGGATTTACTGATTTCGATGTAAGAGAACTTAACCCCGATAACCTTATCAATGTCGAGGCATATAACGATACGCTTGAGGATAAGCGTGATGATGGACTTGCAATAACTGTATCAGAGGAAGGCGAGATTACTGTTGAGGGTAAAAATAAGACTGAGGCAGATGTTATGATTGCTATCCAGGATGTAACACTTGAGGTTGGTAAGTATACAATCAGCTCAGGCGTTAAGAATACGGATGAGGATACATATTATCTTTCAATCGTAAATGGCGAGGAAACCATCATTGCAGATATGGAAGAGGATTCAACCTTCACTATTGCTACTAACGATACAACATGCACTGTATATATCGTTGTTTGCGCTGGTGAAAATGTTGACGCAACCTTCCGTCCTGTACTTGTTGAAGGCTCAAGCGCTGGCGACTTTTATACCATCGGTAAATAAGTAACTATTAAATAATAAAGAACAGGCTAATTTAATAGTTAGCCTGTTTTTTAGGAAGGTGAGATAAAAATGAGAAGAAAAATAATATGCTTTGTATTTACATTGCTAATGCTTGCGTCCGTTTTTCCTATTTCCATCTTTGCTTCCGAGCCATCTTCTGTTAATAGCGATGTTAACTTGTCAAGAACTGAAATTACAGACGATTTTAAATATACCTTTGCTGGTGCGTTTGATGTTGACGATTATCCTGCCAAAAAAGATGATAGCGTGCATCTTATTTCTCTTATGGAAGGACGGTCTTCAAACGGAAATGTTGAGCTCTTTGTTTATCTTTACAATCCTTCAAGGAAGGAGCTGGTAAAGGACACGAGCATTGATAAGGTAACTCTTTCCATCTATTCAAGCGAAAATGATGAGAATAAGGATGCTTATTCGAAGAAAGATATAACCTTGATTAAAACGCATGGTGCTACGGTTGAAACAGGCTCTTATACTAATGCACTTTTGGTTAAGTATAAGGTTGAAATTGATTCTACATATAATGATAAGGTTGATAGATACTATCGCATAGCGGATATTGAGGTGCTTTTAAAAGGAAGCTCTACTGCGTCCTCTTGCCTTTGCGGTAAAGAATTTAAATTTTTTAATAATGAGGCTGGGTATGTAAATACCTCTGTTCAGGATTTAACAACTCTTGAAATGGACGCTTTCCATACTTTTTACAGAGTCGATACTGAAGGTATTGATGAATATGATGATATTCAATCAATTTATTTTCCGGTAAGCAATAAATTACTTAAGCAATATGGTGGCATTTATGCTATGAATGTTGTTTGGGAGTCATATTGGACTAACCAAGGGCTTGTTGTTGATAATGAGGATGTAAGAAACGAGTTTTACAATAATTGGGTTAATTCTCAAAGTGATAGTTTTAAATATTCCGTTCTATATAACAAGATGTTTCCTATAGATGCTTGCGTTTACGATTATTATGTTTGGGGCCATAATGTTGATAAGCTTTCAAGCTATATTAAGTGGGATGAAAATACATTTTTCAATCCAAATAAAAATCAAGTTGGCTACAAATGGTCGTCTTCTCCGTCAATAAAGCCTATTCCAGATGTCATAGGTCCTACGGCTGATCATTCTTTGTTCCCTATATCAATGGTTTTTTATTCTGATAATGTGACCTCTTTTGAGGAGATTTCCGTTCCTGGTGAAGATGTTATTGCGTATTTGGAAAATGAAAATTGGAATAGTAATCTTTTTTGGGCAAATTGGTCACATAATCAAACATTTACTGTAGAGCTTGAGGACAAGGAGCTTAATATTTATAAAAAATGCTCTGGCTGGGAAAAGTTTTGGCACGGTGATTATTTTGAAAAGGATACAGGGGAAAAAATAACTTATTCGGCTTTTCAGTCTGTTGATTTAAAGGATTTGAAAAATCTTTCAACGGAAGAATTCTCAAGAAAGTATTTAATTGATAAGGCTGATGTAAGGTGCGAATATGGCGATTGTACTTGTTGCTTTAGTTGTCGCGTTAATAACGAAAAATATGAGGATTGTACTTGGTTTATCCTTCGCTACGATACAACAAGATATCGTTCTTATGACGCTTTAATTGTTGATAACGAAACCGGAAACGCTGAGGTTTGTAATGCTCATATTTTTGAAACGGAAGCAATTCGTAACTTTGATACGATAAGCGTAACTCTTAAGGACACAAATAATGATGGAAACGCTGTGTATACTGTGTTTCCTATAATGCGTTCTCCTACAAATTTTGCATCTGATGTTTGGACACCAAGCGAAAAGCCTGTGCTTGACCTGGGTATTAACAATAATGATTTTTGGAATTGGCTTGAATTGGCGCTAAAAATCATTGCGTTTTTATTTGTTTTGCTTGTTGTTTTTAAGGTATGGGATATCATTAAGCCTGTATTTAAAGGCTTGTTTGCTGTATTAACTAAACCATTTAAGAAAGGAAAGGGTAAAAAATAATGAAAAAAATATTTTTAAGGCTTTCTTTCTGTGTAGCTTTGGCGTTTTTATTTTGCCTTACGGCGTTTGCGTTTGAAATACCATCCGAATACGAAGGCACTCAATATGGAGCCTCGTATGATACATCTCACGATAGTGGATGTTGTACGCCAGATGGTACTGGCTCATATAACCATTATGACGAAGGATATAAAGATGGTTTTAATGATGGATATCAATCGGGGCTTGAAAGCAATGAGCTGAGCGAGGAAGAAAAGCAAGCTTTTTTGGAAGAATATTTAAATTCCGAGGCTTATGCTCAAGCTATAGCGAATGCTCAAAATAAAGCGATTGAGGACTATAAAGCTTCTCAACAATTTAATGAAGATATGCAGGAAAGTCCATATTTTCAAGGTGCTGTTTTTGAGGCATATAATAACGGAAAGACGGATGGAGTAACTGAATATAAGAGCTCGCAGGAATGTGAGGATAATTTATACGCGCAATATGAGTCCGGTGTTAGCGCAGGCTTTGAGTCTGGATATGCTCAAGGCTACAATGACGCAACTGACATTCAATATGACAAGGGCGTAGCTGATGGCCTTGCAAGCTTTAGAGATGGAGCTGAATATAAAGCGACTCTTCAGGCTCAATATGATGGTGGATATAATTCCGGATATAATGACGGAAGCGCTGACGCTCTTAATGGTGTCGAGAATAATGGCGCTGATTGGTCCACAATTGTATCTCTTGTATTAACCATATTAAGCGCGGGCTTTATATTTGTTTTTGTTTCAATAAGAAAGAAAGGAAAAAATAGAAAATGAAAAGAAAATTTAAAATTTTAATCTTAACAATAAGCGTAATTGCTATGTTGTTCGCATTTGCAGTCACTTCGAGTGCATGGAGCAATTCTAACCCTGGAGATTCAGGAAGTGTTGATGAGGATTATTGGTATATATATGATGTACATACTACCAAATACTACGGTTATGCTTTTACCAGCCATGATTTGTCTGGTATAGAAATCAGCTTGGATTATTTTGGAATATTGAATGATGGTGTTATAGAAGACTTGAACGAGGAAATTGCGAGTGGTTCGGAGGTTGGGATTAACTTATATCATTCTTCTGACTCGCTTGATCCTGATAGGTTCTCTAAAAATAATCGTTTTATTCGAGAAGAGGTTAAATTAGCTTTTGAACAGGCATATGCTGAATTCGAAGCTCTTTTGGAAAAAGAGTATACTCAAACTGACCTTGATAATGCGGTAAGCGAAGCTACAAAGGACATGTATACTCAGGAGCAACTTAGCGAAGCTGTTGCAAAGGCGCTTAAGGAAGGAAATTTAAATCCTAACAACTATTTAGTATATATTCCTTCCGACGCTACAGTTGCGGATGTGGCTGAAGGTACCGAAGAGTCTTTTGTGGCCCAAGAACTTGTTGAAGGCTCGTTTTCATATTTTGTTGTATTTTTAAACGGCGGTCATATGGAAAAAATTGTTGTAGCAAATGCTTTGGAATTTCAAGAATTCTGCAAGAAGTATGAAATAACAGATCTTTCTTCTTTAATGACAAAAGTTGCAGAGCTGCAGGAAATTGTAACATATGACAACTATGAGGCTTACGAATGGCTAAATTCGCTTTCTGTTTGGTCCGAAAGTTTGTTTGATTTCTTCTATAATTATGATCCATTGACGCAAGAGGAATACGAGGCTGAGCTTAATGCCGAAAAGCTTGCCGGCGCTGAGGAATACAAGTCCTCTGAGGAATATATAAATGCCCTTAATAACAAGTATTCAACAGGTTATACCGAGGGCGTAGAGGCATTTAAGGCATCTGACGCATATGCTGACGCTCTTGACCTTCAATTTACAAACGGAAAGACTGCTGGTGTAAATGATTTTAAAGCGTCGGTTGAGTTTAAAAATACTCTTAAGGCTCAATATAACGAAGGCTACGATAACGGTGTAACCGATACTCAGGGCGAAAATACTAAGAATGAAACTACAAAGCTTATAAGCATACTTATCGGCGTTGCAGGCTTTGGAATACTCTTTATGGCTGTTCTTTCCGCTGTTGGTGTATTTAAAAAGAAGAGGGCTAAGCGTAGATGAAAAAGTTTTTAAATGATAAAGAGCGTTTCGTTTACGAAATGCCTAAAAAATAATATAACGCTGGTGCACAAGTGTTTATATAAAAATAAGGGGTGGTTTTATTACATATTGGGTAAAAGACAATTTCGGCAGAGGTAAGGTTTATAAAGGCAAGACTGAAAGGTATTATGATGGCATGGTTCCGTATGGTTGTCTTCTTTATAATCCTTATTCTAATCAAACTGTTGTAGGTTGGAATAACTATAAGCGCTCTTTGCGCGATAGTTATAAAAAGCGTTTCGGCAAGAATAACAAGAAGTGAGGTGAAAACAAGTGGCAAAAAAGCATTCTGGACAAGATGTGTTGGTATATCATGCTCATAGGGATTTATATCCTCAAAAGCATAATTTGAGCTTTGGCTCTTCAAAGCACAGTTATTCTCGTGGCTTTTGCGACGGTGTAAATCAACCTGGTCCTGTTGCAACCTCGAGAATGAGAAAATCGATTAAAAGAAATTACGGTGAGCGCTCTGCGAGAGCTTATACTCTTGGCGTTGCTCGAGGCAGGAAATGGGGGAAATAAATTCTTGTTGTTTCAAAGGTGCTAAAAAAGCACGGAATAGATACTAAGTATTAACAAAATAGGTGCTTCAAATAAATTTGAAGCACCTTAAATTTAAAGTGGGGAGTGAAGATTTGTTTTGGGTAAAAAGTATCTTAGAAAAAATGAATTTAGGGTTTGTACTCATCCGGATGTAATTAGTCCAAGAGGAGATACGCATGTTGTATATGTTTCGGCTAAGCATGGGCATAAAGCTAAAGTAAATGTTATTACTCATTCTTTAACTTTTTTTAATGAGCCGACAATTAAAATGCGAAAGAATCCTAATATAGTGTCAAAGGATCCGCGCCCGTCAAGGTTTAGCGTTCCAAGATGGTATAGCGATAAAACTATTGAGAAAAAGCCTGAAAAGGGTGTTTGGCGATTACATAAGGTTGATAAGATTGCTATAAAAAAATTCAACAAAAAATATGCTAATAATTACAAAAAGTAAAAAAAGATTTTAACCCGAGCGACGTTTCCATCAAGTTCCTGTAATCAAAGTACAGGCATTGGCTAAAATCTTGTAATTATTATAATCCAAAAAGATTTATCTGTCAATATAAAAATGAAAATTTGTTTAAAAAATTGGGTGGTTTGGTGGAATGCTGGACCACCTTTATTAAGTGAGGTGAAAAACAAAATGAAAAAGCTTGCATATTTATTGCAAATATTATGCTATTTAACGATAGCTTTCTTTGTTGGTTACGCCTTTTATACCTTTAGTGTAATTTAGAGGTGGTTTTATGTCGAAAATAAAAGGCTTTTTTAAAAATATCAATCATAGGCATTATGTTGCTTTGGGTTTGATTTTAATATCTATAATTTTTGCCATATTTAGATACGAACTTTCGTATATACGCTTATGGCAGTCTTGTGTGGACCTTTATCATAGCTTTATATATTATATTTGTGCTACATATTTAAGCGTTGAGGACAAGCTTGTTACGGTTACACTTATACCGGATATTGATTTGGCGAAAATACTTCCGTTTGACCTTAACGAGTTTCTTTATAAGTGCGAATATTTTGGAGATTATCTTTTTTCAGGCGCTAATTTTAGAAATTATTCAATGGCTGTTCTTTTTTACGGTTCTTTGGTTCTCTCTATTTTGTCGCTTTTAATTCCTCTTGTAATGCTTATTATATCACGCGTAAAAGCGCTATATTTAAGCGAAGGAGAGGAAGAGGACAAATATAAGGATACAAGGCCCTTACAGTTTTTTAAGGCGCGTGTAGAGCCTAAGCTTATGTTGGCATATCTTTGGCTACATTCTTTTATATCCTTTTTACTTGAAAAACGATATTACTTAAGGCTTTTTATATTTATTTGGCTTTTAAATCTTAACGCTATAACGCTTTTAATATCTCTTGTATCGTATTATTTGTACTTTATGTCAAGCTTTGAGTTTGCTTCTTTTCCTGGCTATTTTTTAAAGCTTCTTCTTGATTTGCTTCTTACTTTTACCGGCTTGCCTTTGATTGCTTGGCTTGCTGTTATATATTTGATAATAACGAGCATTCTTAAAAAGATAGCTTATTCTATCCTTGAGCATCACGAAATGAAAAACCGAGGCTTTATTAACGCTCAGCCTCTTGGTGTTTTGGGTTGTTGTACTATGGGTGGTGGCAAGACCACGCTTATAACTGATATGGGTCTCTCAAATTCTGTTATGTTTAAAAATGACGCTCTTGATATTCTTATAAGAACGGATCTGAAGTTTGCTAATTTCCCTTGGCTCAAGCTTGAGGATGATTTGAAGCGCTGTTATGAAAATCATATTAAGCGCCAAGAGGACCTTGCTGAGCATGGAAGCTCTCTTGTTGATATAAATAAAACGATATTTAATCTCTCTTCAACAAAATATTATATTGTCGATAAATACCAAAAGTTTATTGATAATCCTTGTAAGGAAAATCTTTGGGGCTATGATTTTGAAAAATATAAAATGGAGCACGATGACGATTTAAGCATAACTGATTTGTTTGTAGCTTTAATTACATATTCAAAGGCGTATCTTGTATATATTACTCAATGCTCTTTAATATTTGCTAATTATTCTATTCGTGAAGATATGTATTGTGATGATGGATTTTTTCCTCTTTGGTTTACTGACTTCTTCCATCGTACGCCCAGGGAGAGCGAGCTTGCTTCACACTTTGCAAAAATCATTGATTTTGACATGCTACGCCTTGGCAAGAAGATGGTTGAGCTTAATGCGAAGTCCGGTGCATTTGAGTTTGGTGTTATATGCCTTACGGAAATTGGCAAGGAGCGAGGAAATTCAAAGGAAAATCGCGAAATGAAGAAAAAAGATGCCGAGGCTAATCCTACAAATGACGGAACGGAAGATTCTATTAAGATGATTCGCCATCGTGCTATGATAGATTTTAAGCCTTTTGTTCGCATTCTCTCCGAGGAGCAAAGACCGGATAGCTTGGGCGCAAATACACGAGATACCTTCAGCGTTATTCAAATTGTTGGCAAGAGTGACCTTAAGGTTTTATATAAGGGCCTGTTTTTTAACGGATTTGTTCACGATGTTATTTATCCTCATTTTAGAGATTTTTACTTAAATATGCGAAATTTAAGAGGAGATAATACACTTTTGGTTTATATCCTTAAAAATATCTTCTCTTGGACCGAAACTCGATATTCCAGGCTTGAAAATAGATTCGGGTATTATGTTTACGATTTTGAAACAACCGTCGGCAAGCTTGACGGTGTTCCTATTGAGTCAAAATATTATCTTTCAAGGAAAAAGGCTTACTCTGATAGATTTGCCTCAGATTGTTATGGAGAGTTTTTTGAAGAAATGTCTTACAATTCGGGCATAGGTATGTTTGACTTTATAGAATACCAGGCGCTTCGCCAAACACGAGAGGAGATGGCACTACAAAATTCTTATTTCTATTTAAAAATGTCTGAGTATACTCAGTTTGCTGATGCTTAATAGATAATAAATAAAACCAGTTCCTCTTTGGTACTTTCTGACGAGAGAAAGTATACAGCAGTAGTAGACTTTTCAATCTGTGGTAAACCTTGTTTTCCATAGTTGGAAAGTGTTTGTGTTGTGTGTAATGTGGGAAACTAAAATAAGAGTTTTCCACATTTCCACATTAGTATAATGAATAGGTGGTGCTTTATGATGTATAAAAAGGCAAAGATTTATAGCGATGGAAACGCTTATATAGCCATCCCTCGCATTACTAATCCTTTAACAAGACGAAGAGCACCTCGTGAAGACGATGTAGTTTATGTTGCGAAAGAGATATGTGTAGATGATAACGGTATGATTGTAGAGCTCCCAAAAGGCTCAAATTTGAACAAAAACGAAAATAATGATAAAATATCAACCTCAATCGCTTACGAGGCAAAATCGTCGTTAAAAATCGTTAAAATTGAGGTCCCTGTACCTCGTAAGAAAATATTTGAAAAATTGAATAATGAATGTGATGGCTTTTTATTTAGAGAGCGAAGAGAGTATGTTTTAGAGCGTATAAAGCAATATTTTGACTCTTATGACCAGGCGACTGCTTATGTTGATGAAATGTATGCTAAAGCTCGTCGTAATCTTATATACAGGCGTAAGCGTATGGTCCGTAAGGCGTATCTTCATGGCTCTTGGAATTATTTTTGCACTTTTACATATGACGATGATATAGTTTCTGGTGAAGAAAATTTTAAGAAAAAATTATCTGATTTTTTAAAACACAATGTTAATAGAAAGGGTTGGAAATATATCGGAGTTTGGGAGCGTGGCTCAAAAAATGATCGGCTTCATTTTCATGGAATTTTTGATATTCCTGATGGCGCTCTTCCTGGTGATATTGAAGAAGTAGAGGATTATGATTATAAAACTCATAGAAAAAGAATAACTCATTCTTGTATTCCTGTTAGAAACAAATTAGGAAGGAACGACTTCGAGAATATAAATGAAAAAGACCTTTCAAGGTCTTTGGGGTATCTTATGAAATATCTTGAAAAGAGTGGTGAAAAGATATTATATTCAAGAGGTTTGCCTGAATATCGCATATGTGATATTCAAGATGAAGATGTTTTAGCTCCTATGAATAAGTATGAAGATAAGCTTTTGTTATTCGATGACTTTGTGCTTATCAATAATGGAAATATAATAGGGCCATGCACGCTTAATAATCTTCGTCTTTTGCCCTCTTCGGTTGATTAACTTAGATAAGAAAGTGCAACAGCAGCAGGCGTTCGGAAAGCGATTTAGCGCGAACGCCTGCTTGCCTTTCTTCAAGTTTTTGTAGAGGCGAGGAAGGTAGCGTGCCCTTGTCCGTGCGCGCGCCTGCGCGCGCACGCTTGTCTAGACAAGGGCACGCGTTGGTGCCAAATTATAGTTTTTTATATAAGAAAGCCCTCTTTGTAAAAAGGGGCCTTTTTGTCCTTTTGTTCAAGACAGGTGCACGCCTAATAATCATTTTTTAAAAAATGAGGTTAAAAGAGCAGTAAAAATCATTCAATCGAAGGACTTTTTCTCTTATCTAAATGACATTATAATTTCAACTTATTTTTTGACTCACTTTTTGACTCACTTTTTTTAATAGTTTTGTAGTTTTTTGACTCATTTAGCACCAACTTACAAACTATACACAAACTATACATAAAATTGCTAAAATCCTTTTGTATAAAGGAAAAAAGACTATGCAAGTTCTACTTTGTGGGTAGTTTGTGCATAGTCCTTGTGGTGCAGACGATGAGACTTGAACTCACAAGAACAAAGTTCATTGGCTTCTGAGACCAACGCGTATACCAGTTCCGCCACATCTGCATAGTCGGCAAGCCGACCTTTTATGTAAACCTACAATGTAGGCTTATTTTTTGTTTACAAATTCATCGTAGTAAGCTTGCTTGCATTTTGAAATACATTCAATAGCTTCCTTACGGCCGCAAATCTTGTCAACATAGGTTGTTTTATTTTCAAGATACTTATAAACCTCGAAAAAGTGCTTAATTTCATGAAATTGATGTTGAGGAAGATCGGTAATATCTTGATAGGAGTTCAAAAATGGGTCATTTAGAGGGATTGCGATGATTTTTTCATCAGCCTCATTTTCATCTACCATATTGATCATTCCAATGGGGAAGCATTCAACGGTTGACATTGGCTCAAGTCCCTCTTGGCAAAGCACAAGTACATCAAGCGGGTCACCGTCCTCGGAAAGAGTGCGGGGGATAAATCCGTAATTTGCGGGATAGTGAGTAGATGTATACAAAATTCTATCAAGGCGCAAAAGACCGCTTTCCTTATCAAGCTCATATTTGTTTTTACTGCCCTTAGTAATTTCTATAACTGCAACAAAATTGTCAATGTTAATTCTTTCATCCTTAAAATCATGCCACGGATTCATTTTTATACCTCTTTCTTTTAATTCCCTCGTTAATATATTATATACACTTATTCTCTCCATGTCAAGAAAAATATTGCATGATTTTGAAAAAAATAAAAAGAAGCGTCATGAAAGCTCCTTTCTTAACGCTTCTATAATTTTCTTTTCCTCTCTTGAAACCTTTACCTGTGTAAGCCCAAGCAGCTCTGCGGTTTTTTGTTGAGAAAATTCTTGCAAATATCTCATTGTGATAATTTGTCGCCATAGAGGTGGAAGCTTTGAAATAGCTTGAGAAAGAGCAATGTGATCAATTCTTTCATCAATTTCATTGCGATCACTGCTTAGCGTGCTTTCAAGCGTAAAGCCGTCATCATCTCCCGAAAGAGAAGAAGAAAGAGAATTTACGGGCGAGGAAGCATCAAGCGCGATCACCGCATCGGAAACGCTCAAATTGCAAATTTTAGCAAGCTCCTCAATGCTCGGCTCACAGCCATATTGAGATAGGTATTTTTCCCGCTCCTTCATGATTAAAGCGCCCTGTTGCTTATATATTCTGCTTACCTTTATAAGTCCGTCATCACGGATAAAGCGTCGGATTTCTCCGATTATAAGCGGAACCGCATAGGTGGAAAAGACTGTGCCACGACTTGTGTCAAAGCTACGGATAGCCTTTAGCATACCTATACATCCGATTTGAACGAGGTCCTCGTATTCAACACCTCTATCACGAAAGCGTAAGGCAATTGAACGAACAAGTCCCATGTTCGCTTCCATTAGTATGCTTGTGGCATTTTCATCACCGAGGGCAGATTTTTCAAGTAGCTCTTGATTTTGAGTAAAATTCATATTATTTTAGTTGCTTTGTCATTTGGATACGGACACCCTTGCTGAGCTTTGATTTCACGATTAGCTTGTCCATAAAGGTTTGCATAACGGCAAAGCCCATTCCACTGCGCTCGCCGCTTGTATCGGTAGTGAAAAGGGGAGTCATAGCCTGTGCAACGTTTTCAATACCGCAACCCTTATCCGTAATGTCAATAACAACTCTCCTATCGGAAAAATATTTGACTCCTATGTAAATAATTCCCTCGGAAAATTTATATCCGTGAACTATTGAGTTAGTGACAGCCTCGGAAACTGCGCATTTTATATCCGAAATTTCTTCAAGAGTAGGATTTAGCTGTGCTACAAAGGTCGCCACAGCATTTCTTGCCAAGCTTTCGTTTATAGAAATAGACGGCAAGCTTAATTTCATATAGTTATTAGCACGCTTCATTATCGTCTCCTTCAATTTCAATTATTCTCTCAATTCCCGCAAGGGATAAAATTCGTTTTATACGCCTTGTAGGGTGGTACAAAATCAGCTTTGCGCCCATATCGGTTGTTAGAGTGTATCTTCCTAAAATAAGCCCAAGTCCCGATGAATCCATAAATTCAACACTGCTCAAGTCAAGGATTACGGTATGTGGCTTTTTATTGGTTATTAAAGAATCAATTCCCTCTCTTGTTCTTTTAGCAGAGTGATGATCGATATCTCCTGTTATTTCAACTCTTAAAATCCCGTTAGCAAATGTAAAGGTAAAATTGCTATTTGTCATATTTTCACCGCCTTTTTCATATATTTTAAGCTATTTACATTGAAAAAATTGTCAAAAAAGGAGGATGAAATCGTTTTTTTATAAGACAAAATCTGATAAATATTGACAAGCGTTTCAAGGTATGATAATATTATATAAGAGGTGAAAATATGGAAAATGACAGCTTGCTACAGATAAACAGAACAGAAATAGACATAGGGCTTCAAAGGGAATATAGATTTTTTCAAATAAGTGATGCGCATATTGCTTATGTTGATGAAAATAGCTCCGAGGTAGATATCAAGGATCATGAGCGCTCGTGCGATGGCTGGTATAATACAAAGAGAGAATTTGCGACACAGTTTTCCGAGCTTTGCGATGAAAGGTATGATGTAGACGCACATTTGCTTTTTGAGGCGCTTATGGAATATGCTGCGGACTTTAATCCCGATGCGGTTATTCTTTCGGGTGACATTATGGATAGAGTAACCGAGAGCAATATAAGGTATTTAAAGAATTACTTGAGCAAATATCCCAAAAGGGTCATTTATTGCCTTGGAAATCACGCAATGCACGATGAATACGGAACTCACCGTAATATGTATGATAGATTTGACGGTCTTGTGAAAAATCCCGATTTTGATGTGTTTGATTTTGGTGAGTTTGAAATTGTTACGCTTGATAACGGAAGCAAAACGGTAAGTGATGAGCAAATCAAAAAGCTAATGGCCGAAATCCAAAAGGGAAAGAAAATTTTGTTAGTTATACACATTCCGCTAAGGCTTGGAGAGTTTGGCGATGTAATGGGTAAGAAAATAAGTGGATATTTTCTTATGGGCTCGCTCGGTGACGATGAAAGCGCATTTGAGCTTAACAAAATCATTGAGGAAAACTCGTCATCGTTTATTGCCGTTTTAGCCGGACATATACATACATCAGTAGAGTATGATATTGCAAAGAATTTAAGGCAATATACTACCTCAAGCGCGCTCATTGGCTACGGTAGAGAAATTATTATAAAATAGAAGATAGAAGGAGAAAAATATGCTTTTAATTCCTGAGGTGAAATCTCAAAAAAAGGGTGAAAAAAGACTAATTACGGGTTGTACCTTTGTATTCCCTGAAAATGTTGATGAAAGGGTGGTTGCTCTTTCAAAAAAGGTGCCGGTAGGTAGCACTGCTGTTGAGCTTGAAATCCTTGAAAAGGGAACAGAGGACTATAAAATCCTGTTTTCTGATACATTAAAGGTAGTGGCATCATCGCAAAGAGCGGCGTTTTATGCTATTCAAACCTTGCGTCAAATTGTTAAAAACGGATATTATGATGTTGAGGAGATTGAGGACGCTCCTGACTTTGAGGCAAGAGGCTTTTATTACGATATTACAAGAGGAAGAGTACAAAGGCTTGAAACCTTAAAGAAGCTTGTTGATGATATGGCTTATTACAAGCTAAATATGCTTCAGCTATATGTAGAGCATACCTTCCCATTTAAGGAATATGATGGAATTTATCAAAAATTTGATTATATGACCCCCGAGGAGACGATAGAGCTTGATAAATACTGTAAGGAAAACTTTGTTGAGCTTGTTCCATCACTTTCTTGCTTTGGACATTTGTATGAGCTTTTGCAAAGCGAGAAGTATAAGAAGTATTGTGAGCTTGAAAATTATGAGCCACAAGCTATTTACTGGGCTGAGAGAATGGCTCACCATACAATAGATGTTTCAAATCCTCAAAGCATTGAGATTATCAAGAGCTTGATAGATCAGTATTCACCACTCTTTACAAGTGATAAGTTCAACATTTGCTGTGATGAAACCTTTGATCTTGGAAATGGCAAAAATGCAGGCAAGGACAAGGGTCGCCTCTATGTAGATTTTGTAAAGCAGGTAATTGCTCATGTTAAATCTAAGGGCAAGGTTGCTATGATGTGGGGAGATGTTATAAATCAGCATCCCGAGCTTATCTCCGAATTTGACGACGATGTTATATTTATGAGCTGGGGATACAGTCCAAACGAAAAGCCCGATATGGTTTATAAGTTCAGAGATGCAAAAAGACCGCAATATGTATGCCCGGGCGTTAGCAACTGGACCAGTCTTATAGAAATGCCACACTCATCTGTGCCAAATATAACCAAAATGACCGAGTATGGTTATGAGTCGGGAGCGGTTGGCGTGTTGAATACCTGTTGGGGTGATTATGGACAAATTTCACCTATTCAAGCGTGTATGTATGGCATGATTTACGGTGCGCATAGAAGCTGGAGAGCAACAAGCGAATGTCCGTATTTTGACAAGGCAATTGATTTGCTTCACTATGGCTATGATGGCGCTGCTGATATTGTCAAGAAAATTGCAAGCGCACACAAGTGCTGTTACTGGTATAGCTTGCTTGTTAAATATTCAAATGAAAAATTCGGAAATGACCGAATGAAGCTTTGGCACGAGCCTGATCCCGATGAATACAATGTTGCATTTTCGGAGATTGAAGATGTAATTCCGTATCTTATGGGAACAACATGGGAAAATGAGAGCGCAAGAAAAGCCCTCTTGGTAGTGGCTGAGGGCGTTGAGCTTATGATTGCGATGCTTATGTCCCGTACAACAGGCGAAAAGCTTGGCGTTAACTTGGCTGATGCCGAGGAATGGCTCAAAAAATATAAGGAAATATATCTTGAAGAGAGTAAAATGGGCGAGCTTAAGGAATTTGTTTTGGTATTCTATGCGCTTGCACAAAAGTATCTTAAATAATGAGGCATTATGGAATTAGGGTATAAAAGCGTAAAAGAGCTGCTTATTGGCATTTTTGTAGGTTTTTCAATCGGATTATCGGTTATTATTCCCGGAATTAGCGGTTCATCAATCGCAATTATAATGAAGGTTTATGATAAACTGATGTATTCGTTTTCCAACATTTTCAAGAAATTTAAGTCCTGCGTTGTATTTTTAATACCGATTATGATAGGTATTTTACTTGGATTTTTAATCGGCTTGATTCTTGTAAAAATACTTCTTGAGGCGTTTCCGTTCATAACGATTTGCTTCTTTGTTGGCTTAATGGTTGGAACATATCCGATTTTGTTCAAGGAAATTAAGGGAAATAGCTTTGATTTAAAGAAAACGTTATTATTTATTTCGGGAGTTCTTCTTCCTGTTGTTATAACCGCGTTATCGCTTGTCATAGGTGTTGATAATAGCTTGATTGGATTGAATTTTGGGCATTATATTTTGTTTTTAGTGCTTGGAATTTTGATTTCGCTAACTCAGCTAATACCCGGTCTTAGCGCAACCGTGCTTCTTATGATGTTTGGATATTATAAGGCACTAATGGACGGAATAGGCAGGGAGCTGCTTTCGGATTTTCCTTTGATTATGGTTTATGTAACACTTCTTGTTGGATTTGTGATAGGAACATTACTTTTCTCAAGGATAATTAACAAGCTACTTGAAAATGCGAGAGTAAAATTCTTTTTCGTGATATGCGGACTTTCTATCGGTTCGGTTTTTGCGGTGTATCTTGGAAATGATTGTATGGACATTTACAAGAGCTGGACAAGTGCTACAATGGTAAGCGATATTCTTATCGGTATTGCTATGCTTCTTGTTGGCTTTGCCATTTCGTTTTCGCTCTATCTTTATGATAAGAAAAGACAGTCGGCTACTGAAAATGATAAAAATAAGATTGCCGAGGAAGAGTAGAAATGGGCTTTATTGTATGTAGCTATGAAAAATTAGAAATTAAAAATACTACAAAGGGCGCTAAGGAAATATCAAAAGCACTTTCAGATTATATAAAGCAGTTTTATGATAAGAAGAGCATAGAAGATGTGTATTCTATGGATGGCAAGCTGTCTATTGACGGCAAGGAATATACCGATCCACGCGCAATTCATGTATTTTCATCAAATTTTGATAAGGCAAAGGATATTTCGTTTGAAATTTACTTTTCAATAATGCAGTCATTTGGCGATGACTATGGCTATTCATATTGGAGTAAGCTATTAAACGAGGATGCGAAAAGGCTTACCAAGCATGTATCGTATAAATGTCTTGAATATTACGATTCAAATGAGGATGTTGTTGCGTACAATTTTGGCACTGATTTTATCGGTGATGTCTCGTATGATGCAAAAAGAGAAGATGTCGCTCGCGTGAACGAGTGGTATTGCAATAGCTTTTCGTTAGTTGCCAATCTTAATGATAGCTTTACAAAGGAAGCGCTTGATGACCTTATGGGGCTTGCGATGGTTTTGAACTTCAAATACGAGTTTTTTAACAAGATTGAAGCGCCGATTGATAACGAATTTAGGATTTGTGATGAGGTGTTTATAAGAAAGAGCCTCGAAAGCTTTATTTACGATCTTCAAAGAACGATTGATTGTATATCAAGCGCCAGCGATAAAATTCACCTACACGCAATACTTACTCCTGATATTTGCAATGATTTTTCCGCAGTGGAAATATCGCTTGACGGTACTAAGGTAGTGGCAAAATATTGTAGCTTCAATTAAAAATATAAAAGTGCCGAAAAATCGGCACTTTTTTGTTAATGTTCTAAAGCATTTACTTTTTCTACCAAAGCTAAAAATCTTGGGTGATTACGAATAGTATCAAACCATTTTTTATTTAGGCTTGAGAGCAATGGCTCTTTTATTTGTAAGGGTTCGTTATGTTCGGGGCAATCACATTCCTTTAAGGTTGGAATGTTATTAAGATTAGGCTTTTCGTTATGATGCTTTGAAGCACCTAAAAATATTTCATATTCGCTTTCAAGACTATCAATAGCCTTTTCGGTATTTCCAAGCTCTAAATAGCAATGTGCTATGTTCATATAAATCCAATACCAAGCATTAAGCAGAGGTGTGTTTTCCTCATTTCCATATACTGATTTTACTATTTTTATAAAGGTTTCATATGTGTCAAGTGCCTCGTTGTATTGTTTCTTCAACCTGTACGCATTACCCAACATTATTAGCTCGTGTTCAAGGCTTGTTAAAATGTTTGCAAAATTTTCGCAATGTGCTTTAATTTCGCTATCCCAGTCCTTTTGGCACCAATAAATCCAAGCAAGCTGATTTCCCTCTGTATAATTAGGGGCTTTAGGGAAGAATAAGGCTTCTTTTTTAGCTTCCTCAAACATTTGAAATTCACAGTATGTTCTTACAAGCCACATATGAGCAGTCATTATGTCATCAACATTTTTGCTATACTGAATTATTAGATTTGCCTCTCGCTTGATTTCTTCAAATGCTTCTTTTGCTTCGTTAGTTTTTCCCATTCTTCTATACTTATGAGCATAGTGATATGCATATCCTATGGTATAAATGAGAAGCTTTGTGTTGTTTGGGTATAGCTTCAGTTGTTCTAAACACTTTTTATAAATATTATCGTATTTTTCCTCGTCGTCAACCTTTGAATTTGAATAATCTTCTGTTTCTTTTAGAAATCTTTCAATTTCTTCGTCAGCATTCGTTCCAAGAATTCCAAAAAGCTCGTCTGCTGAAATTCCCAAAACTCTGCATAATGGTACGATTTGAGTAATATCGGGTAATCCTGTTTCGTTTTCCCATTTGGAAACAGCCTGTGAGGTTACATATAACTGTTCCGCAAGCTCCTCTTGGGTAAGATTTTTTTCTTTTCTTATTTTTCTTATAACTTTTCCTATTGAATAATCCATATTATCCTCCAAAATGATATATTTCGGTACCGTAATTACATTATAGCATTTGCCAAAAGAGAATTGAAGCGACTGTTAAGTAAGTTCAATCCAACGGAGCGTTGTATTTATTTTAGCATACTTATATTCATTTTCCAACACCAAGTTGGAAAATAATTTTATATATCAAACAAATGCGTTATTGTATTTGCTTCAAAAGTTCTGTATAATTTAATTGTAGCTACAAGAATAATGAAAGGATTTTGAAAAATGAAAATAAATGAACAAATAGCATTTTTACGCAAACAAAGAGGTATAACGCAAGAAGCCTTAGCAAATGCGTTAGGAGTTACAAATCAATCGGTTAGCAAATGGGAAGCTTCTATTTGTTGCCCTGATATTCAGCTTTTGCCTGATATAGCAAGATTTTTTGGAGTTACCGTAGACTCTTTACTTGGATGTGAAACAACAGAAAGCAAAACAGACACATTTTTAAGAGTGAAAAATATGCTTTCTCGCTTGCCTTCAAATGAGATATTTGAAACAGCTTTCAAGTTGGCAATGCTTTTACATGATGGAATAGCAAGTGAGGGCTTTGTAAACAATCTTCCATATAAATTTAGCGAAGATTATGCAAGCGATGAACATAAAAAGTGGGGTTATTCAGCCTCGGCTTTACCTTGCGGGAATACCGTTCGTTGTGGAAACGGAATATATTTTTCTCACAATAATAGCTATACCTCGCCAAGTATAGTTGAGCAATATCAAATTACTTTAAATATTGAAAACCTACTCAAGCCAAATGTAATGCGTGTTTTATATGCTTTGTATGATTTAACTATTAACGATTTCAATATATTTGTGTCTGTTGAGGAAATAGCCGTAAAGTCCAACCTCAAAGAAAACGATGTTGAAATGGCATTAAAGGAAATACCGATTACACCAAAAGAAAGCGAAAACGGACTTTTATATCGTATAGATGGCTCATTTATGCACATTCCATCAATGTTAAAAATGCTTGCAACGAGTTAATTTAGCAAATTATAAAACCCCAACCTAATCGTTGGGGTTTTGATTATTCGGTTATTTCTTCCTCATCGGATTTTTTTGAGGGGTCAACCATATATTTATCTATGTTTGGATAAGCGCAGTAAACGCCGATAAAGTCCATAATTGACACGGTTATGATAAATGGAAGGATTATGCCAACGGGCATATAAAGCATGAAAATTAGAACATTTATAGCCACCAAAAGCAATGTGAAGAGAACTCCCATCATATTTCGCTTTATTCCTAAAATAACAAAATAGAGTGAGTTTTTAATAATCTTGCTCAGCTTTAGGTCAAATGTGAAAATCATAATATATGCGTATGACCTTGCAATCCAGTAAATTGTTGCCATACAAATCGTAAAGAAGAGCATTATTGCATTCATTGAGCTTGCGGAATAGTTTGAGAACAAAAAGTAAATATTGTATGCAAACATAGCAATAAACAATGTGTCAATAATTCCAAAGATCAAGGATTGCTTGATATTCTTTTTAATAATATAGAAAAAGTCGGAGAATGGGAAAATAGGCTCACCAAGGACTATATTTCTATAAATGTAGGTTGTACCTACCTTTGTAAAGCCCATTGTGAATATAAGCAAAAGCCCAAGCGCGAAGAACACGATAGTTGGCGTATTTATTACATTTACCGATATTTTTGTGCCAAGCACGCTAATATAGCTTGACATTTCGGCGCTTTGGTCAAATAGCATAGCACCCTTAAGGACTCCCCATTGTTGGTTTAGCGGAGCATAGGAGCTTGAGCTAAATATGCCGGACATTGCAAGTATTATGAAAAAAATAGGGAAGTTGCCAAAGATGAAAAGGAGATTTGCCGACATCAATTTACCAAGCCTTCTCCATACAGCCTTAAATCCGTTTTTTACGGTTGGCTCCTTCAAAAGATTGAGGCTTTCACCCTCAGCGCCCTTGCCATCTCTGTAATACCAGTCAAAGATATTGAATTTTTTCTTTTTAGGGGCTGAGCCTTCCTCAAATTCCTCTTCGTAGTTATCGTTCATTTTATACCTCTTAGTTAAGCTTAGCAAGCTCATCAGCACGCTTTACGCAAGCGTCCATAGCTTCAGCTACTATTTCAACAAATTTTTTATCCTCAAAAACATTCAGCGCACGCTCAGTTGTGCCATTAGGAGATTTTACCATTTTTATAAGGTCATCAACGCTACGCGTATCGTTCAAAATCATATTTGCTGAGCCAATAAGCGTTTTACAAATCATTTCAAGTGCGTTTTTGCCATCAAAGCCGATTTGCCTTGCACCATCAAGCATTGCCTTGGCAAATAAATACACATATGCGGGTGATGATGAGGTAATGGCGGTGATTTTATTTATATCCTCTTCCTTTGCCTCGGTTGTATAGCCCGAGGTTGCAAAAAGAGAGGTAGCAAATGCAAATTCATCATCGCTAACCTTATCGTTTCTACAAAGAGCAGTAACTCCTTGACCGATTAGAAGCGGTGTATTTGGCATTGTACGAACAATTTTTGCTTTTCCAAGAATTTTTTCTATTGATTCAATAGTTATACCTGCGCAAATTGAGATAAATACCTTATCAGAAATATCGATTTTAGAAATTTCGCTCAAAACATCCTTTATATTTTGTGGCTTTACCGAGAAGAAAATGAAATTTGCAAATTCAACTGCCTCGGCGATTGTGCCTGCGTGCTTGCACGATGGATCAAACTTAGAATATTGCTCGGTAAGCTTGTCATACAGTATTATATCACTTGGCATAGCTGTGCTTGCGGATATGATTCCACCGCATATTGCGCTTGCCATATTTCCTGCACCGATAAATGCAATTTTATTCATAATAAAAACCTCAAATTTTGAAAATTATTTAATTAAGTATAGCATAAAAATTTTGCAATATCAATATTAAACAAAAATATTTCAAATGGGTTGACTATTTTTTTGATTTAGTGTATACTTAATACGGGTCTTTGAAGGGCTCAATTTCTGAAGAGGATAGCTTTATATGAACTTTATAAAAAGAATTTTTTCACGAATACCGACTATTCATACGGATAGATTGACCCTTAGAGAAATGCGTCGCTCCGATGCAAAGGACATGTTTGAGTATTCAAAAAATCCTGACACATCAAAATATTTGCTTTGGGATGTACATAAAAGCTTGGATTTTACAAAGGAATTTATTGAATATGTAATTTCAAAGTACAAATCGGGCGAATATACCGACTGGGCGGTAATTTACAAGGAAAATTCAAAGATGATAGGCACGGTTGGCTTTACAAAAATAGATGAGGAAAACCGAGTTGCCGAGATTGGATATGTCCTAAATCCCGAATATTGGGGAATGGGAATTGCAACCGAGGCGGCATCGGTTGCGATAAGATTTGCGTTTGAAACCTTGAACATGCACAGAGTAGAGGCGAAATTTATGTTTGGTAATGACGCAAGCCTTGCCGTAATGAAAAAGCTTGGAATGAAGTTTGAGGGCTACCAAAGAGATTTGCTTTTTGTAAAAGGAAAGTACAGGACTATTGGAACCGCGTCAATTCTAAAGAATGAATATTACAGAGAACAGGAGTAAAATCCTGTTTTTTGTTATTTTATAGGAAAAAGTCGCAAAAATTGTAAAATTTTTTTGAATAAAAGATTTAATATCTTATTGAATTTTCAACTCTTGTGATGTATAATAATTATGTAAAAGTATATATTTTTTGAGTTAGGTGGTGATTTCGTGCTAAAAAAAGATGGAATAAATGACGATATGAGCGCATATTTCTTTCATCAGGGCACTAATTATTATGCTTATGACTATTTAGGATGTCACGAGATTGCTGTTGATGGAAAATTTGAATATACATTTAGAGTTTGGGCGCCTAACGCGGACAAGGTTGAGCTTGTTTCGGACTTTACCGCTTGGGATAACGGACTTGAGCTTGAAAAAATCACCGAAATGGGGATTTGGGAATGTAAATTCATCTCAAGTGACAGACTTGTTGGAAAATTTTATAAGTATAAAATAACTAACAGGGGAATTTCGCATTTTAAGGCTGACCCGTACGCTTTTCATTCTCAAACTAACAAAAATACCGCTTCAATCATTGCTAACATTGACGGCTTTGAGTGGAGCGATGAAAATTGGCTTGAATATAGAAAATCCATTTTGAGAAAAAGCAACGGCTCGGAAGCGGAGAAATATTTCTATCAAGCACCTCTCAATATTTACGAGGTTCATCTTGGCTCATGGAAGACAAGGGACTCAAAGTCTAATTCGGACGGAGAGCACTATCTTAACTATCGTGAGATAGCGGATCAGCTTGCGCCATATGTAAAAAAATTAGGATTTACGCATGTTGAGCTTCTTCCGGTTATGGAGCATCCGTTTGATGGCTCTTGGGGATATCAGGTGTGCGGATATTATGCACCGACCTCAAGATATGGAACTCCTGCCGACTTTATGTATTTTGTAAATAAAATGCACGAATGTGGAATAGGCGTAATTCTTGACTGGGTTCCTGCACATTTTCCAAAGGATGAGCATGGACTTTATGAATTTGACGGTCAACCGCTTTATGAATATCAGGGCAAGGACCGAATGGAGCATAAGGTTTGGGGAACGCGATTTTTTGATGTCGGCAGGCAAGAGGTACAGTCCTTTCTTATATCAAATGCACTATTTTGGTTTAGAAAATACCATGTTGACGGGCTAAGGGTTGATGCGGTTGCGTCAATGCTATATCTTGATTATGATAGAGATCCCGGCGAGTGGGTGCCAAACGAGGACGGAGATAATAAAAATAAAGAGGCAATCGCGTTTTTCCAGAAGCTTAATACACAGCTTTTTGCGGAATTTTCGGATGCACTCATGATTGCCGAGGAGTCCGCCGACTGGCAGATGATTACAAAGCCTGTTTTCCAAGGCGGGCTTGGATTTAATTATAAATGGAATATGGGCTGGGCAAACGATGTATATGAATATGTTCAAACCGACCCGTATTTTAGACAATTCAATCACGATAAGCTGACATTTCCTATGATGTATGCCTTCAAGGAAAATTACATCATGCCTATATCTCATGACGAGGTTGTTCACGGAAAGAAATCGATTGTTGATAAAATGTACGGCGATTACGACCAAAAATTTGCGACAATGCGTGCTTTCCTTACCTATATGATGACAACTCCGGGCAAGAAAATGATGTTTATGGGAACGGAGTTTGCGCAGTTTAGAGAATGGGATTATGAAAATGAGCTTGAATGGTTTATGCTCAAATATCCCCGTCACTCAGAAATGCAGATGTTCGTTTCCAAGCTGAATAATTTTTATCTTGACTCCAAGGAGCTTTGGGAAATTGACAACTCGTGGGACGGATACGAATGGATTGCTACTAATCAAAGCGACACAAATGCAATATCATATAAGCGCAAGGCAATTGATGGCTCAACCTTATATGTGATAATCAATTTTTCACCTATCAAAAGACCAAATTATCCTGTTTTGGTTGATGAGGGTGGAAGCTACAAGGAAGTTTTTACCACTGATGAATATAAATTTGGCGGAAGTGGTATTCTTAACGATAAAATACTCAAAAGCAAAACCTATAATAGCGACTCAAAAAACAAACAAAATTATATTGAAATAAATCTTCCACCTCTTAGCGGTGTAATCATTCGCAAGGTTAACGGAAGAGTAAGGAGAGGGTAATATGTTCAAGAAAAAGGAATGCGTTGCAATGCTTTTGGCAGGTGGTCAGGGAAGTAGACTTTATACTCTTACTGAAAAAACGGCAAAGCCGGCTGTCACTTTCGGGGGAAAATACAAGATAATTGATTTTCCTATGTCTAACTGTATAAACTCAGGTATTGATACGGTAGGAGTGCTTACTCAATATCAGCCGCTTGTGCTAAATGAGTATATCGGTAACGGTCAGCCTTGGGATCTTGATAGACTCAATGGCGGTGTTATGATTTTGCCACCGTATCAAGCAAAGAAGGGCGCTGACTGGTACAAGGGTACTGCAAATGCCATTTATCAAAACCTTGGATTCATCAATAGATATGACCCTGATTATGTAATCATACTCTCGGGTGACCACATTTACAAAATGGATTACAATGCTATGCTTGAGGCTCATAAGGCTAACGGAGCAGACTGTACTATTGCGGTATTGAATGTTCCTCTATCCGAGGCAAGCAGATTTGGAATTATGGTAACCGATGAAACAGGTAAGATTACTCAGTTCCAGGAAAAGCCAAAAAATCCAATCAGCACGCAAGCTTCAATGGGTATATACATATTCAATCGAAGCGTGCTTGAGGAATATCTTATAGCAGATGAAAATGATAAGAGCTCAAGCAATGACTTCGGAAAGAATATTATTCCTAATATGCTTGCTGATAATAAGAAAATGTACGCATATCCTTTTGAAGGATACTGGAAGGATGTTGGAACCATTGATAGCTTGTGGGAAGCGAATATGGACCTTCTTGGCGAAAGCCCAAGCTTTAATGTTCACGATAAATCATGGAGAATTTTCTCGAGGAACTATGCTGAGCCGCCGCAATTTATCGGCAATGGCGGATATGCAATAAATTCAATTATTACCGAGGGCTGTGTAATTGAGGGAATGGTTAAAAATTCCGTGCTTTCTAATGGTGTTGTTGTTGAGGAAGGTGCTATTGTCACTGATTCGGTAATTATGAGTGGAGTTACTGTTAAGGCGGGCGCTCGTGTCAACTATTCCATAATTGATAGTAATACAGTTGTTGGTGAAAAGGCTGTAATTGGCGAAAACAAGGAAGTAGCAAAGGGAATTACGGTTATCGGTAGTGATATTTCAATCGGAAACGGCTCTGTCATTGAGGCAGGCGTGATGATTGATTCAAATTTTGATAATGCTAACAAATAATAAGGGAGGAAAATGAATATGTCAGCTGCAGGAATTATTTTTTCAAACATTCATGATACAAACATTCCCGAATTAACGAGAAATAGGACTATGGCCTCCGTTCCATTCGGTTGTAGATATAGGCTTATTGATTTTGCGCTTTCCAATATGGTAAACTCAAACATTCACAATGTTAGCGTTATTACACACTACAATTATCAATCCTTGATGGATCACTTGGGAGCAGGTAAGGACTGGGATTTGGCAAGGCGTGCAGGCGGTATTAAAATTCTTCCGCCATACATTACTGCCTATGCAAACAATGTAAATGCGCTTTACAGAACAAGACTTGAGGCGCTTAAAAGCGTTAGTCATTCCATTACAAAGATTACTGATGATTATGTTGTTCTTTCGGACTGCGATGTTATTTGCAATATCGATCTAAACGATATGATAAGGAATCATATTGAGAACAAGGCGGATATTACTATTGCGGTTCAAAGGGTTAATCTTACGAAGGCGGCAGCTAAGGCTAATGTCCTTATTGAATCTAATGAGAACGGAAGAATAACCGACCTTCAGGCTTATCCTACATCATTTGAGGGTGAGAGCGATATCAACCTTAATATTATGGTTATGACAAGGCAATATCTGCAAGAAATTGTGCTCGATGCGGTTGCTCATGATTACATCAGCCTTAATAAGGATATAATTTTGAAGAATTTGAATGTTAAAAACTACCGTGTTTATAGATACGATGGATATTTTGCTTGCATTTCTTCATCAGAGGATTATTATAAGTGCAGTATGGAGCTTATCAAAAATAAGGATATAAGAGATCAGCTCTTTAGAGTTAAAAACAGACCGATTTATACAAAGGTTCGTAACTCTGCACCAACATATCATAGCCCTGACGCTAAAATTAAAAACTCCTTGATTGCTGACGGTTGTCAAATTTACGGAGAGGTTGAGAATTCTATCTTATTCAGAGGAGTTAAGGTAGGAAAGGGAAGCGTTGTTAAAAATTGCATTTTATTCCAAGATACCTTTACCGGAGAAAATGTTAAGCTCAACTGCGTTATTGCGGACAAAAATGTTGTTATTCGCGATAATAAGGTGCTTTCAGGAGATGAAACTTTACCATTTTATCTTGCAAAGGGTAAAATGATTTAAGGAGGACATATGAAAATACTTTTTGTCGGAGCCGAGGCCATACCATTTGTGTCTACTGGAGGACTCGGAGATGTACTTGGATCACTTCCTTCCGCATTAGCTAAAGACGGAAAAAATGATGTAAGAGTTGTTTTACCGCTTCACCGAGCCATTAAAACCAAATTTATAAACGAGCTTGATTTTGTTGGTGAAACATATGTATATTTGTCATGGAGATGTCAATACTGTGGCGTATTTTCTTGCAAAAAAGACGGTGTAACATATTATTTTATTGATAATGAATATTATTTTGACCGTGACACGATTTACGGAAATTACGACGATGCCGAAAGATATGGCTTTTTTGGCAAGGCGGTGCTTGACATGATGCCTATAATTGATTTTTATCCCGATATTTTGCACACAAACGACTGGCAAAGCGCAATGAGCGTAATTTATCTAAAGAGAAAATACTCTCATTTGGAGCCTTATTCGGGAATAAAGACAATTTATACCATTCACAATATTGATTATCAGGGAATTTATCCTCTCAGTATTCTTGGAGATGTATTTGGCCTTGATTCAAATGACGATTTGACTATGCTTGAGTATAATGGTTGTATAAACCTTACTAAAGGAGCAATCGTTTGTACTGATACCGTGTCTACCGTTAGCGAAAGATATGCTAATGAAATTCAAACTGAATTTTATTCAAGCGGACTTCATCACATTCTTCACATGGTTGCTGATAAGGTATGCGGAATAGTCAACGGAATCGATGTTGACTATTATAATCCTGCAAAGGATAACGCTATTCCGGCGAAGTATGATTCAAAGGATCTTTCGGGAAAGGCCGTTTGCAAAAAGGAGCTTCAAGCTCTTGCAGGACTTCCGCAGGATGAAAAAATCCCTGTTGTATCAATGGTTTCAAGACTCGCATCACATAAGGGCTTTGATTTAGTTCAGTATATTATACCCGAAATTCTTTCGTTTGGAATTCAATTTGTTCTTTTGGGAACCGGTGAGAGTGATATTGAAAACTATTTTGTTGATTTACAAAACAGATATCCAAAGCAGGTAAGAGTGTTCCTTGAATTCAACAAGGATCTTTCAAAGAAGATTTATGCGGGCTCTGATATATTCCTAATGCCCTCAAAGAGTGAGCCGTGCGGTCTTGCTCAAATGATTTCTTCAAGGTATGGCACCGTTCCTGTCGTTCGTGAAACAGGCGGTCTTTATGACACAATTAAGCCATATAACAAATATACAGGTGAAGGTAATGGCTTTACCTTCGCTAATTACAATGCTCACGAAATGAAGGATGCAATCGGTCGTGCGGTTGAGCTTTTCAAGGATGAGCAAAAGTGGAATGATATTGTAAGAAAGATTATGAACATTGATTTTTCTTGGAATTGCTCCGCTGAAAAATATGTAGATCTATACAAGAATTTAGTCGGCGAATGTTAAATTGACTGTCCCGTATCTTGCGGGACAGTTTAATTTGATACGATTTGCAAATTATAGCTAAATAATTTGCTTCTTGTTGAATAAAGGAGAAAAACTAATGAACAGAAAATTTACCAAAGATGATATAAAGAACGCCTTGCAGCTCAAATTGTCGAGATATTTTGGCGTAAATCCCGACGATGCGAGCAAGGAACAGGTTTACAAGGCGACTATTTTGACCGTAAAGGATATATTGACTCAAAAGAGATCTCATTTTAAGCATAAGGTAAGAGATGAAAAGGCGAAGAAGATTTATTACCTTTGTATGGAGTTCCTAATAGGACGCTCTCTTAAAAATAACCTTAGAAATCTTGGAATTGCCGATGAATATACTCAAATTCTCGATGAATTTGGATTTGATATAAACGAGATTTACGAAATGGAGCCCGACCCCGGACTTGGAAACGGTGGACTTGGACGCTTGGCTGCGTGCTTTATGGACTCGCTAACATCACTCAACTATCCTGCTGACGGATTTTCGATTTTATACGAATACGGCCTCTTTAAGCAAAAGATAATTGACGGAAATCAGGTTGAGCTTCCCGATGTTTGGATTCCGGATGGCGAATGCTGGCTCGTTCCAAGAACTGATAAGAAGTTCAATGTTAGATTCGGCGGACATCTTAAGGAAGAGTGGGTAAACGGACATTTAGACCTCAAATATGAAAATTATGAGGAGGTTGAGGCAATTCCTTATGATATGATGGTTTCGGGTGCTGACAACGCAGTTAACAGACTCCGTCTTTGGAGAGCGCATACTACTAATCGCTTCAATATGAATCTTTTCTCACAGGGTCAGTATGTTAAGGCGATAGAGCAAACTACAAATGCCGAGGTTATTTCAAAGGTGCTTTATCCCTCTGATGACCATACTGAAGGAAAGCTTTTGCGCTTGACTCAGCAATATTTCTTGGTTTCAGCGTCACTTCAAAGTATTATCAGCGATCACCTTGCAACATATGGCTCGCTAAACGAGTTTGCTGATAAGGTAGCTATTCATATTAACGATACACACCCTGCGCTTTGTGTTCCGGAGCTTATGAGAATATTTATGGATGTTTATAACTATTCTTGGGACGATGCTTGGAATGTTGTACTGAAAACCGTTTCTTATACAAACCACACAGTAATGCCAGAGGCACTTGAATGCTGGAATGAGGATCTATTCAGCTTTAAGCTGCCAAGAATTCATATGATTGTGAAGGAGATTAACCGCCGTCTTTGCAATGATTTGTGGAACATCTACCCCGGAGATTGGGACAGAATTTCCAAGATGGCAATAATTGCCTACTCACAGGTTAGAATGGCGAATTTGAGCGTTGTAGCGTCTCATACGGTAAATGGTGTATCTAAGCTTCACTCTGAAATTCTTAAAAAGACTGTTTTCCATGATTTTTATAAGGCAACTCCCGAAAAATTCACTAATGTAACTAACGGAATTGCGCACAGAAGATGGCTTTGCTATTCAAATCCCAAGCTTAATGACCTTATTAAGGGTTGTATCGGCGATGGATTTGTAAAGAATCCTCAGGAGCTTGAAAAGCTTATGAAATATGCCGATGATAAGACGGTATATGAGCAAATGAAGGCAATAAAAGAAGAAAATAAGCTTGCGCTTTCTAAGTTTGTATTTAACAAGTACGGTAGCAGTCTTGATACATCTTCAATTTTTGATGTTCAGGTTAAGAGAATGCACGAATACAAGCGTCAGCTCTTGAATGTTCTAAAAATTATTTACTATTATGTTGATATTGAGGAGCATCCTGAGAAGGAATTTACTCCAAGAACATTTATTTTCGGTGGAAAGGCAGCGCCTGGATACTATATGGCTAAGGATATTATTAAGCTTATATGGAATCTTGGTGAGGACATTAAGAAAAATCCGAGGGTTAGGGATAAATTATCCGTTGTATATCTTGAGGATTATAATGTTAGCACCGCTGAGGTGCTTATGCCGGCATCTGATATTAGTGAGCAAATTTCTCTTGCTGGAAAAGAGGCAAGCGGAACAGGCTGTATGAAGTTTATGATAAATGGCGCACTCACAATCGGAACTCTTGACGGAGCGAATGTTGAAATGAGGGACGCTGTTGGAGATGATAATATCTTCATATTCGGACTTAATGCCAAAGAGGTTGATGAGCTTTGGGAGAAGGGCTACAGGTCACTTGATTATTATGCTAACAGTATTCGTATTAAGAAGGCTGTTGACAGGCTTAATAAGGGCTTTAATGGTGTTTCATTCTCAAATATCGCAAATTATCTCATTGGTGGATATGGAATTTCCGATCCATATATGTGTCTTGCCGATTTTGATTCTTATTACAACAAGTCGGAAGAAATTGTTAACGCTTATAATGATAAGGATAAATGGGGCAAAATGTCACTTATCAATGTTGCAAAATCCGGATTTTTTGCAGCGGACCGTAGCATAAAGGAGTATGCTGATAATATTTGGCACTTGAATCCCGTAAAGTGATTTTATGATTATTGAAACCAAGCACGAAAAAAATGTAGACCTTGGATACCTCGGCGCATTTTCAAATGAAAAAATCATAACATTTAGTCTTAGAATACCACGCGAGCGTGGTATTTCTAAGGCTTTTATGCATTTGTCGGCGGACGGTTTGAATTCTCAATTTTACGATAAAATCCCGTTGAAATGGGCTAAAATTGATGGGTCTTCCGATATTTACGAGGTTAAAATAGATCTTGCTATGCTTGGTGTTGGACTTTATTATTATACATACGAGCTTTGTGGCTTTGAAAAATCCGAATTCTATGGCAAAAGAGCGCTAAACGGTGAGATTTTTATCCTTGAAAACCGCTACGATGGGGCAATACAGCTAACTGTATTTAAAGAAGGCAAAAGGCATCCGTCCTGGCTAAACGGTGGCGTAATGTATCATATTTTTGTTGATAGATTTGCCAAAAGCGGCAGGTTTAAAAAGAAGGAAAGCGCAATTATAAACGGGGATTGGTATAACGGGATACCTCAATATCCCGAATATCCCGGTGCGGATGTTGAAAACAACATGTTTTTCGGCGGAGATTTGTATGGAATAATTGAAAAATTAGACTATATAAAATCGCTTGGGGTAAGTTGCATTTATTTGAGCCCCATTTTTGACGCATATTCTAACCATAAATACGACACATCGGATTATATGAGCATTGACCCTATGTTTGGCGATGAGGCTACACTTGAAAAGCTTATTTTAGAGGCTAAAAATAGGGGAATACAAATAATTTTTGACGGAGTTTTCAATCACACGGGCGCTGATAGCATTTATTTTAATAAATTTGGCACATACGACTCACTTGGTGCATATCAATCAAAGAAATCACCTTATTATGAATGGTATAATTTTAAGAATTATCCAAACAAATATGAATGCTGGTGGGATGTGCAAATTTTGCC
Source organism: Clostridia bacterium (assembly GCA_017466455.1). The sequence goes on along the minus strand of JAFTUD010000002.1, from coordinate 134,692 downwards.
ACGAGTAAAAAGCGATACGCCATCGTATAAAAAATTTATTTTAGGTGATGGTGGCGTTATTGAAAAATGGATGAAAAAGGGAATAGCAGGCTTCCGTCTTGATGTTGCTGATGAGCTTAGTGACGATTTTCTAAAAACGCTAAATTCCAAGCTGAAGGGCATCAACCCGAATGGCATAATATACGGCGAGGTTTGGGAGGATGCGTCTAATAAAATCGCTTATGAAACGAGAAAAAAATACTTTCTCGGCGAAGAGCTTGATTCGGTTATGAACTATCCGTTAAGAGAGGCAATTATAGATTATGTAAAAAATGGTAACTTTGAAAAGCTGACCAACACCTTTACAATGCTATATTCTCATTATCCTAAGGATTCGTGCGATTTGCTTATGAATGTGCTTGGCACTCATGATACGGAGCGAATTTTGACCGTTTTGGGCGGTGAAAGCTCTGATGGCTATACTAATGAACAGCTATCAACAATGAAAATGTCAAGCGATGAGCTTAGACTTGCCATAAGCCGTTTGAAAATGGCATACGCAATAAACGCCACAGTTCCTGGAATTCCGTGTATATTTTACGGAGATGAGGCGGGAATGCAGGGCTATCGTGACCCGTTCAACCGTTTGCCATTCCCGTGGGGACGAGAAAACAACGAAATACTTGATTTTTATAGGAAAATCGGCGAAATCAGGACAAGGGAGCCACTTTATAAAGACGGTAGCTTTAGGCTTTTGCGTTGCGGTAGTGATGTCCTTGCATTCGCAAGATACAATAAAAAATCGTGTATTGTAACTGTCGTTAATATAAGTGATAGGACTGTCAATATTTCATCAAGCCTTAAGCTGAAAAATCTTATTACAGGTAAAATAGGAAACGAGCTTGATAAAAGCTCCGTGGCAATTTTTAAGCTTAATAAGTGCATTGATGATGTTGACTTGGATTTTGAATAATCAAAGAAGAGCTTTTGGCGAGTTGATTTTATTCGCATAAGCTCTTTTTTAGTGCAAATGAGAAATTTTAAGAGATGCTAAATAAAGCTTATGTTTTTGTAGTATTAACTTTTTTGCATTTCAATGGTCATATTTTGCAACTCATCCTCATACCAATTGACAAATTATAGAAAATAATGTATAGTAAAAACAGTAAAGAGCAAAGGGGTGCAATGTATGAAAATTACAATTGATTATGATAGCTCAATAAGTGAAACAGAAATACACATAAAATGTGCTTCTATGAATGAACAAATTGAAAAATTCATGTCCGAGTTGTGCTTGAATGATTCTAAAATGGTTGGGCATATAGATGACGAGGCATTTTTTGTGCCACTTTCGGAAATTCTTTATTTTGAGGCAGTTGACTCGAAAATATTTTTCTATACCAAAGAAAATTTTTACAGGTGCAAATCAACACTTATTATTTTGGAAGAAAATCTTAAAAATACAACTTTTTCAAGAATTTCCAAAACTGCTATTGCTAATTTAAAAAAGCTAATTAGCATTAAAAAAGCAGATAACAGTAAATTGATAGCAACTCTTATAAATGGCGAGAAAATTATAGTATCACGCAAATATGTGGATGAAATAAAAAGAAAGTTGGGGGTGTAGTTATGCTGAAAACTTATATAAAAGAGATTCTTATTTCAATAGGAGCAATGGCGACAGTATTTATGTTTGCTTCTATCATAAATTCACAAATATTTGACATCGATTTTTTTAGAATGTTAATTGTAATGGGCTTTATCATAACAACATCAAATCACATATTTTTTGGATTAAAGTTAATTTCTCACAACGGAATAATAAACGGTGTTTTGCAATGCTCAGTTATGGTATTATCAGCTATATTTTTACCAATGGCATTTGGAATTTTGGAGTTTAAAATATGGAGAATTGTATGGACTGTTGTCGTAATCTCTATTTTATACCTTATTGCTCAAATAATCGTAATTAAATTGCAAAAGCGAAGTCTTGAAAAAATCAATGAAAAGCTAAAAGAAAATGAAGAATAGAAATTTAATATGAGAAATTTTTTTGAAAATTTAACCATAGACCTTTTGCTTATTTCAATATCTTCAATCCTTGCCGGATGTGCATATTTTATGCTGCGCACCATTGTGAATTTAATTATGGGTAACGTGGTTTGGAATACAATATTATGTTTTGTTTTAATATTCATAAACATACTTGTGCCACTATTGATGGTGAGCTTTAAGCATAAGATTAACATAATAAATCGCAGATATAAGAAAGGAAAAAGTAAAAGTTTTTGCGTTTTTTTGTCACAGGAACGCTCCATGATTTTAGCATTGCTTATTGTTCTGCTGCTGAACATTGTCTTTGAAAGTTCTAAATTGTCCTTGATTTATTTTTCTGTATTTGTTTTAACTCAATTTGAGTTGCCTAATCTTATAGAGTATTTCTTTTCTGCAGTTTTAATACTTATAATTTATTATGTCTATTCGTATGTCATTCATAAAAAATCATGTTTTTAAGAACTTTTATTATTGAAAAACTTACTGAAAAATATGAAGAAAATATTTGAATGATTTTACAATACCTCCTAAAAGCGTGTGCCGTTTTTTCGGCACTCGTTTTTAATTAACTAATTTGGTAAAGCAATCATTTACTTTTAAACAACTAATTGATAATTGATTTTTGGTTTGTGGCGGATTATAATGTAATTGTAAGCTTACAAAAATAATTTTTGGAGGTTCACTATGAACATTAGAATCGGTGAAAGAATAAAGCTTTTAAGAAAGCGAAATAAGATAACACAGGATGAATTAGCAAACGCTTTAGGAATTACTGCGCAGGCAATTTCAAGGTGGGAAAATTGTACAGGAGACCCAGATATTGATTTGTTACCGTCAATAGCGAATTTCTTTGGAGTGTCTATTGATGAGCTATTTGGATATTATGGTGAAAGAGAAAAGAAGATAGATGACCTTTTAAATAAAGTAGAGCTTCTTTCTTCTCAAAATGTTCGTGAGGATATAAACCTTGACGAGTGTATTTTATTGCTTCGCACAGGTTTGGCAGAGTTTCCTGGAAACGAAAGGATTATGCACAAATTAGCTTGCGTGTTGAACGATACAGGATGGCAACGACACACCGAGTGGCAAGACTATGACAAAAACGGTAATATTGTATATTGCTTTGATACCGAAAAAACAAATGAATATTGGAATGAAGCGAAAATATTGTTTGAAACTCTTATATTAAACACTTCAAACAATGAAATAAAAGCAAATTCAATATATAACTTGATTATGCTTTATAGAAATACAGGAGAATATCAAAAAGCAATAAATTTAGCAAACACATTGCCACAAATTCGTTACAGCAAAGAAATAATGCTTTCCTTGTCAACTGATGGAAAACAGCAATCGGGATATTTAGGTGATTCCTTACTTGAACTTGCATATATGTTTGCCGAGCAGATAATTTATGACCTTGTAAGTAATAAATCGAATTTTTATACTGATATGCCTATTGAAAAGGTTAAGGGAGCAATTTCTAATTTTGAATTGTTAGCAGAGGATGGATTCTTAGGAATATATCATAGGGAGGTATGCTATTTGTATCTCTATTTATCAAGACTACAGTATGAAAAAGGATATGAGGAAGAAGCATTTATTTCTCTTGATAAAGCATTGGAGCAGGCGAAAAAATATGATGTTTTTGCATTGAATCCAAGCAAACATTATACATCTATGCTGTTAAGAAATACAAAGTGCAGAACTGAAACCTTTAGCGAAAGTGGAAGCCTTGCTCAAAATTTGCCAAATGATTGGCCAATGTGGGCAAATCCCGATTATAAAGAGGTTAAAGAAAAGATTTCTAAAGACTATCGTTGGAAAATTTGGACAGAGCAATGTACAAAATAAAGATAGCGAGTGCTGATTTTCGGCACTCGTTTTCCTGCTTTTGCGAGGTATGAGTGAAAAATTCACTTAATAATTTAGCTCATTATGCGTGATAAGTTATTGAAATATAGGAATTTTTGCATTACAATAAGGATACAAGGTGCACTTTGAATTTAATAACGAGGTGAAAATATGAGATTACCTATATCACAAACAATAAAAAGATTAAGAAAAGAAAAAAATATCACGCAAGAGGAATTAGCAAAGGTTTTGAACGTAACCTATCAATCTGTCAGCAGATGGGAAAATGACCTTGCATATCCTGATGTTGAACTTATTCCGTTGATTGCTAATTATTTTGGCGTAACTACTGATGTGCTTTTTGGTGCAGATGAAACAACCATAGAATATAAACGACAGGAATATTTGAAAACAATCAAAGAACAGGAAAACATATATAGCAACGAGGATTTCAAAAGGTTCGAAAAAACTCTTAAAGAAGCAATCAAAAGCTTTCCAAAAGATGTGTTTTTCCAGTGGAAGCTATGTAGCTTGTATCATAGAATGGGTTATGAATGTGCCAAGAAAAATATTGAGGAATTAAGAAAACACTCGGCATTTGTCATTGAAAATGATAAATCATTCGATGGAAATTTTCGCATTGGATGCTTAAGAATAATGATTAGAGTAGAGGATGAGGATAAGCTTGAAAATTGGACAAAATATGTAAGTGATAGCTTTTATACCTCTTTGCCAAGTATTTTGACATCACGGTACAATTATCGCGATGAGATTGAAAAATATAACGAGCAAATTCAATGGAATATAATACACGAATTAGAAGATATTTTTGATAGAGATTTTTGTAAAAGAGATGCCAAGACATACAAAAATGCAAAATCTCGTGCAGATGGTCAAAAAATTATTCTTAAAATTATAGAAGTAATGAGCAATCCAAACGAGGAAATAGATGGTTGGCTACAAGAAAGAGCTATGGGGTATTTAAGATTAGCAGGCGGACTGGTTGGCTCAGGCGAAACAGTAGAGGGCTTTATAGCACTTGAAAAAGCTGTTGATTTGTATATTAAAATTTGGAATCTTCCAAATGGAACTGTGCTGAAATATAACTGCCCATCTCTTGATTTAATAACGATAACAGTAGATGATGACTATAGAAAAATGAATATGCAGACTATAAGTAATATTCTAAACAATTCAGAAGGTTGGGAGTGGTTAAATCCAATAAGAGAAACAGAAAGGTTTAAGGCATTAGTTTCAAAAGTTAATCAATATTGCGATTTTCTATAAAACAAATGGCGAGTGCTGATTTTCGGCACTCGTCTTATCGTTAGACTCTAAAAATTCAACTTGTAGTTAAATATAATTTTCTTAACATTATCTGTACAAATTATACTTTTTGTGTTAGCATAAGTATAGAGTTAGCGCTAATTCAATACAAAAAGGAGCTTGAATTATGAATATTTCTATTGGTGAAAATATAAAAAAGTTACGCAAGGAAAAAGATATAACGCAAGAAAAATTGGCAGAGGTGCTTAATGTTTCTGTAGCTGCAGTTAGTAAATGGGAAAGAGGGGAAACATACCCAGATATAACCTTGATTTTTCCTTTGGCACATTATTTTGATGTATCGGTGGATGATTTAATGGGCTACAATAAAGAAAAAATCGAACAAGATATTTTAGATACAATAAAGGAATATCACCGTTTGTCAAGAAGCTATCAAGATACAAAAAAATTTATAGCAGAAGCATATAAAAAATACCCCAATGATTACAGAATAATGAATATTTATATGTGGGATATTGTAGATTGTGCCGATGTCAAGGATGAAGCATATTTAGAACACCTTGAAGAATTTACAGGAATTTGTAATCGAATATTAGAGGGATGTAACGATGCTAAAATAGTTTTGGATGCTAAAAATATGCAAGCAAAGCTTTTAAAGGCTCAAGGCAAAATTGATGAAGCAATAGCTTTCTATCAATCAGAGTTTCCAAATTTAACACAAGATGCATACCAAAAAATAGAACAGTTATTTACAAAGGACACAAACGAATATCATTATTGGAACAAAATGAACATATATCGTTATATGGAATTTGCAGCTATGAAGTGCGCAAGAATGTATTGGTATGACAAATCTTTGTCCAAACAGGAAAAGGTGTCAAAATGTGAAAAGATAATTGACTCATTTACCGAAGCACGCAAAAAATCAAACGAAAGCTTTTTGTTAGTGTTTGAAAAATCACTTATAGAGCAGTTTTTAATACTGATGTCGGCACACGGTGGAGAAATAGACGATATAGCAAGATTTTTAGATAAACTATTATTGTCTGCCAAGGCTGAAACAGAAATGATTAAAATGGATGATGTATTAAGAAAAGGTGTTTTAGTTCCTTATAAGACGGAAAACATTTTAGCATATTATATCAACCATTGGAGAACATCAAATCACTGGTCAATTGCAAAACTTCGCAAGGAAGAAAAAATACAGGAGATCCTTAATAAATTTGATAAATAAACGAATAGCGAGTGCTGATTTTTCGGCAATCAATTCTGTAATTCACGCAATAGTTGAAAAAAACTCTCGTTATGTGTTGTTGCATTGCCATAAAATCTCTGCTATAATCAAATTGTAAACAGATCTGAATACAATTTTTTCACAAGGAGAATTTTATGAGATTAAGCATAGGCGAAAATATAAAGAGATTACGCAGAGAAAGAGATATTACGCAAGAGCAGCTCGCAGAAATATTTAATGTTTCTTGTCAAACAATTTCCCGTTGGGAAACAGATTCGAGCTATCCCGATATTGAAATGCTTCCTGTTATTGCTGACTTTTTCAACACTACGGTTGATAAGCTGATGGGAACAGATGAAATGTTAGTAAGAAATAAGGTTGATAAATATCTTTCTGACTACAAGCTTGCTATTAGTCGTGGTGATGTATATGAGTGCATTCGCATAGCACGAGAGGGAGTAAAAGAGTTTCCCAACAACTATGAATTGCTTAACAAGCTAATGGATGCACTGTTCATATCGGGCGACAGCGATGGTGGAATTAGTGAATGGAAAGAAAATATGCAAAAATATGATGCTGAAATCACCGAATTGGGTGAACGCATTATGAAATATTGCACCGACCAAGATATAAGGCTTGAAGCAACTATACGCTTAGCCTTTAACCATTGCGAGCAGGGCAGAAAAAAGGAAGGCAGAAGAATATATGAAACACTACCTTCTTGGGAGCATTGTCGAGAGTTCAACATTTATTGGGCATTAGAAGATGGTGAGAAATTAGAACACGCAAGAAATCAAATAATTGCAGGCTATGAAATTCTAAGTGGCGGAATAAATAAAATGACCGGTGTAAAGGGCATAAGTGATGAAGAGCTTTTGAAGCTTTACGAAAAGCAAATCCAGCTTGATAATGTTGTGTATGATGGAGTTCCACCTGATGATTGCTATGGAAATGCTAATGACCATTGCTGTATTGCAGAAAAATACGCAAGGTTAGGAAATAAAGAAAAGGCAATTGAGCATTTGAAAATAGCTGCCAAGCATGCTTTGTTGTTTGATACAAATGACCACGGAGAATATGAAAGTCTTTTGCTTGGTAAAAAGAGTTGGACTAAGAGCAACTATGAAACAAACGACCCACGCCCACTAAGAATAAGAATGAGGGATAAATGGCTACAAGAAAAGGACTTTTCAAGTATAAGAGAAACAAAAGAATTCAAAGAAATTATAAAATCTTTGAGTTGATACCTCCTAAAAGCGAGTGCTGATTTTTCGGCACTCGTTTTACTGTTTTTTGACACAAATTAAAAATAAATGCGAAAAATCGGTGAAAAAGTTCGCTTTTAAGGTAAAAATTTTACAAATATATATGGACAATTCATTTTTTCCGTGTTATAATTTATTAGATTATAATATATTTTTATGAGGTATAAAATGGATTACAACTATCTTGCTGACTTACTTTTTCCTCACATAACCGATCTTCCTGAGGATATTGAGGCAAAATATCCACCGCGTCAACTTCCCGAGGGTGCTAAGGTAACAAGATTTGCACCAAGCCCAACAGGATTTGTTCACTTTGGCGGACTTTTTCCATCAACCGTTGGAGAAAGATTAGCACACCAATCAGGCGGAGTGTTTTATCTTCGTATTGAGGACACCGACGCTAAGCGCGAGGTTGAGGGTGCAGCAGAAGGACTTATAAAGACTCTTGCAAAATATGGAATAAACTTTGATGAGGGCGCAATTCTTGATGAAAACGGAAAAATTTGCGACCGCGGTTCATATGGACCGTATAAGCAAAGTCTTCGTGGACCGATATATCAAGCATATGCAAAGCAGCTTGTGCGTGAGGGCAAGGCGTATCCTTGCTTTACTACCGAGGAGGAGCTTGATGAGCTTCATGCGGTAAACAAGAAGGAAGAAATAAAAAACACCGACTGGCTTGCTGAGGCTGAGGCGAGGCGTGCCGAAATGCTTGCAAGGCGCAATTTTACAATAGAGAGCGTTAAGGAGCATTTAGATGCGGGACATTTGTTTGTTTTGAGAATTCTTTCAAACGGTGACCCTGAAAAGAAAATTAAATTTACGGACCTTGTAAAGGGAACGATAGAAATACCCGAAAATGATGAGGATTTTGTTCTTCTCAAATCAGACGGTATTCCAACCTACCACTTTGCGCATGCGGTTGATGACCACCTTATGGGAACAACTCATGTAATTCGTGGAGAAGAGTGGCTACCAAGCCTTGCAAAGCACATTCAGCTTTTCTCATATCTTGGATTTAAGCTTCCAAAGTATATGCACATTGCTCAAATTATGAGAATTGATGAGAACGGAAATAAGAAAAAGCTTTCAAAGCGTGATATGGGCGCTAATATGGATGATTATACATCTATGGGATATTGCCCCGAGGCTGTTTGTGAGTATGTTATGACGCTTCTTAATTCCAACTACGAGGAGTGGCACATGCAAAATGCGGACAAGCCGTATACCGAGTTTCCATTCAACATTAAGAAAATGTCAATTTCGGGCTGTCTATTTGATTTTGCTAAATTGAACGATGTTTCAAAGAATGTAATTTCAAGAATGAGCGCTGATAAGGTTTATGAGCTTTCGTGTGAGTGGGCAAGAGAATTTGACAAGGAGCTTTATGCTCAGCTTACTGCATCGCCCGAATATACAAAGTCTATATTCGCTATCGGTAGAGGCGGTAAAAAGCCAAGAAAGGACCTTTGCGTTTGGAAGGATGTTCGCGGATATGTTGACTTTTTCTTTGACGATCTCTTTAAAATTCAAAGTCAATATCCCGAAAAATTTGAAAAGCGTGATATAAAGGCTACGCTTACCGAGTTTGCAAAGACATTTGATGTATCCGATGATTCGGGCGCTTGGTTTGAAAAAATCAAGGATATTGCCGATATGCTTGGATTTGCTTCGGATATGAGGGCATATAAAGAAAACCCCGAAATTTATAAGGGAAATGTCTCTGACATAAGTATGTTTATCAGAATTGCAGTAACAGGCAAGGAAAACTCTCCCGACATGTATACTGTTATGCAAATTTTGGGATACGATAGAGTAATTAAAAGAATAAACGATATGATTAGTTCGCTTTAAGAGGTTTATTATGGAAGAAATGAGTTCAAATTTTATACACGATATTATTGATGAGGATATTTCAGCCGGCTTTGCTGACCGAATTCATACCCGTTTTCCGCCCGAGCCAAACGGATATCTTCATATCGGTAGCGCAAAGGCTATTTGGATTAACTATCAAACTGCGAAAAAGTATGGTGGACTATTTAATCTTAGATATGATGACACAAATCCGTCAAAGGAAGACACTGAATACGTTGATAGCATTTATGAAGATCTTAAATGGCTTGGAGCTGAGCCCGAGGGTGGCATTTTCTATGGCTCTGATTATTTTGATAAGTGCTATGAGTTCGCAATAAAGCTCATCAAGGACGGTAAGGCATATGTTTGTGACCTTTCGGCTGATCAGCTAAAGGAATATAGAGGAACACTTACCGAGCCAGGTAAAAATAGCCCTTATAGAGATAGAAGCATTGAGGAAAACCTTGATTTGTTTGAGAGAATGAAGAACGGAGAATTCCCCGATGGCTCAAAGACTCTTAGAGCAAAAATTGACATGGCGTCGCCTAATATGAATATGCGTGACCCTGCAATTTATAGAATTTTAAGAGCGCATCACCACCGTCAGGGCGATAAATGGTGCATTTATCCATTGTACGATTACGCTCACCCAATTCAAGATGCACTTGAGGGAATTACGCACTCGCTTTGCTCATTGGAGTTTGAAAATCACAGACCACTCTATGAATGGGTTGTTGACAATATCGGATTTGAAAAGAAGCCTAAGCAAAGGGAATTTGCAAGACTTAATGTAACATATACCGTAATGAGCAAGAGATACCTTCGTTATCTTGTTGAAAACAATATGGTTGATGGCTGGGACGACCCGAGAATGCCAACACTTTGCGGACTTAGAAGACGCGGATTTACTCCTGCATCAATTTTTGATTTCGTAAGCAGGGCAGGCGTTGCAAAGGCGTATAGCATTGTTGATATTGAGCTTTTGGAGCATTGCATTAGAGAAGAGCTTAATATGAGCGCCCCTCGTAGAATTTGTGTAACTGACCCTATCAAGGTTGTTATAACTAACTATGATGCAGACAAGGTGGAATATTTCCCTGTATCTAACAATCCTAACGATCCCGAGGCAGGTACTCGTGACCTTATGTTCACTCGCGAAATTTACATTGATAGAAGCGATTTTGAAGAGGTTCCGCCGCCTAAGTTCTTTAGAATGAAGCCTGAAGGAGAGGTCCGTCTTATGGGCGCGTACATCGTTAAGTGCAACGAAATCATTAAGGATGAAAACGGAAAGGTTGTAGAAATTCATTGTACAGCTGACCTCGAGGCAAGAAATTCAATGCCTCTTGACGGAAGAAAGATAAAGGGTACAATCCACTGGCTAAGCGCTAAGAATGCCGATAATGTAACGCTTATGGTTTACGATAAGCTATTTACTATTGAAAATGTTGGCGATATTCCCGAGGATAAGACCTACAACGATTATCTCAATCCAAATTCGCTTGTTAAAATTGAGAATGCTTTGGTGGAAAAATCACTTGCAGACGCTAAGAGTGGTGATAAATTCCAGTTTGTAAGAAATGGATATTTTTGCAAGGACTCAAAATATGAAAACACCTACAACAAGATAGTAGGATTGAAGGATAGCTTCCCGAAAAAATAAGAAAAAGCGGGATTTTCCCGCTTTTTACCTAAATTAAAGGAGAATCAATATGTTAAGACAGGAAAAGGTTGATTTTGTCCGTCGCGCGGCTGCTGACGGTATGGTGCTTTTGAAAAATGATAATAACGCACTTCCTATAAAGGACAAAAAAATTGCACTTTTTGGAATTGCATCATATCAATGCTTTAAGCTCGGCTGGGGCTCGGGCGATATGCTTGCGCAAAGAATCATTCAAACAAATGAAGCACTTGAATGGGCAGGATATGAAATTGAGCCTAAAACCGACGCTATAAATAAGGCTTGGGTTAACGAGCATGCAGAGGAATATAAAAGAGTAAACAGGAACTGGGCAGAGTGGGTATTTAGATTTAATGAAATAAATATGCCGTTTGATGCTATTAAAGATGCCTCTTGTGCAGTTGATACAGCTATCGTTTCCGTTGGAAGATGCAGTGGAGAGGCTGATGACCTCAAAAACGAGGAAGGCTTTTACAAGCTACACGCCGATGAAACAGCGCTCATTAAAAATGTATCATCATGCTTTAACCGCACGGTTCTAATTCTCAACACCTGCGGACCTCTTGATTTAAGAAGCATTAAGGATTGCAAGGTTGATGCTATTTTGTATGCTTCCATGGGCGGAGAGCAGTTTGGTAATTCTGTTGCCGATATAGTCAGCGGAAAGGTAACTCCAAGTGCAAAATTAACTACCACATGGGCTTATAAATACGAGGATTATCCAACTACGCTCGGAATTGATACAAAGCTTGTTCCTTACAATGAAGGAATTTATGTTGGATATCGTTATTTTGATACATTTAATGTTGATCCTATGTATCCATTCGGCTTTGGACTATCTTATACAACCTTTGAAATGATCGCTCATGATATTTCCGTAGATGAAAATATTGTTAGCTTTTCGGTTGATGTAAAGAACACCGGAGCGGTAGCAGGAAAAGAGGTTGTTGAATGCTATCTTTCTTCTCCTGACGGAAGGCTTGAAAAGGCTTACCAAGAGCTTTGTGCTTATGCGAAGACACCAGAACTCGCTCCCGACGAAGAAACAGAAATGATTATTTCGTTTGACCTTACCGACATGGCAAGCTACGATGAGAAAAATGCACAGTATGTTCTTGAAAAGGGAATTTATATCGTTAGATATGGTAATTCCTCAAGAAATACACATGTTGCGTTTGTTATAAGCCTTGAGAAGGATGTTATTTGCGTTAAAACAACAAACAGGCTTGTATGTGATAACGATGCACTAAAGCTCATTAGCAAGGCAGGAATAGCGCCTTATACATATGAGGGTGAGGCTGATGAGATTAAGAACGCTACGGTTATAGCCTTTGATTGTGATTGTGTGGAACCTCTTGTTTGCGAAAAATATGAGGATAATCCAGACAAGGAGCTTAAAGGGCTCGCCGAAGATAAAATCTACACTCTTGAGGATGTTTGGGCAGGAAACGCCACTGTTGAGCATGTTGTGGCTCAATTTAGTGATGAAGAGCTTGCTGATATTTTAAACGGTGTAATTTATGATGGCGCAAATGCTAACGCAAATGTTGGTAGCATGGCTATTAAGGTGCGCGGTGCAGCGGGTGAATACTGGTCAAGTGATAAATATAAGATTCCTACAAGCGCAGTAGCTGACGGCCCCGGTGGAATTCGCCTTTCCATTTTTGGAACGCCTGAGGAGAGCGATACTGATGTTTGTCACGAAATGGTTGCTTTCCCATCGGGCACCTGCTTTGCTAATACTTGGGACTCTAATATTGCATATGATTTTGGCGCTTGTGTTTGCGATGATATGATTTGTTCCGATATTGAGGGCTGGCTTGCTCCCGGAATAAATATTCATAGAAATCCATTGAACGGAAGAAACTTTGAATATATGTCCGAGGATCCGCTTATCGCCGGAAACACGGGTGCGTACATAACATTTGGTGTTCAATATGATAGCGATGCGGAGCCGACTGGCAGATATGTTACTATAAAGCATTTTGCGTGCAATAATATAGAGTACGAGCGCGGTGTTTCTAACAGTGTTGTAAGCGAAAGGGCATTGAGAGAAATATATTTGAAGGCATTTAAAATAGCAATAATGAAGAGTGGAGCTCATGCTGTTATGACTGCGTATAACAAGATCAACGGACAGTTCGCATCTACCAGCTTTGATCTTCTTAACGGAATTTTGCGTGGAGAATGGGGCTTTGAGGGGACTGTTATGACCGACTGGAATCCTTGCTCCAACTCAAAGGAGCATCCATATGCAGGAAATGACCTTATCATGCCAGGATGCCACAGAAAGGACATAATAGAAGGTCTTAAGGACGGAAGTGTGAGCAGAGCAAGTGCTCAAAAATGCGCTTGTAGAATTCTTGAGCTTATTCTTAAGAGCAATTATGTTATAGAGGCAAGAAAATAATCTCAATAGAGAGCCAAGGGGAATTTTCCCCTTGGTTATTCTTTGTCATATTCTATTTTAAAATGCTAAAAAGCCTTTTAAAATCAAGGGATTTACGTAATTTCAAAAAATAAAAATATTTTTTCAAAAAACTATTGACAAACGCAAAAGCTTGTGTTAAAATAGTGGAGCAAAAAGAAGTAGAACACTCCGTTCTCACCCAGTTACATATGGTAGACTGCGGTTAATACAGGTTCATTTGTACTTTACCTTATAAAGGGGTGAGGTATGGATTTTGTATAAAGTGCGGAGAAATTTCTACGCACGATTTTTGTTTTTATAAGATTGTATTTACTTTTGTAAATGGAGGTGCTTAATTATTAGCTCTAAAGAATTGTCTATCAATGAAGAAATCAAATTGAAGGAAGTAAGACTCGTTGGCGTTGACGGAGAACAGCTTGGTGTTACATCATCTCGCGATGCACTTGAAAAGGCATATGCGTTGGGGCTTGACTTGGTTCTTATCGCTCCCGGTGCTAATCCGCCCGTATGTCGCATTATGGATTACGGAAAGTACCGTTATGACAGGGATAAGAAGGAAAAGGAAGCGAAGAAAAAGCAACAAACCGTTGACATTAAAGAGGTTCAGCTCTCCTGTAGAATTGATACGCACGATTTCAACACAAAAGCCAATAACGCAATCAGGTTTTTAAAGGGCGGAGATAAGGTAAGAGTTACTCTTCTATTTAAGGGCAGAGAAATGGCACATACTGATGCAGGTCTTGAAATTATTAAAAGATTCATTGAGGCATGCGCAGAGTTTGGAGGTGCCGATAAGGCTCCTGTATTAGATGGAAGAAGAATGAATGTTACCATCTCACCAATTAAAAAGTAATAAAGATTAATATGTTTGAAAGGAAATAAATATCATGGGAAAAATCAAAACACATAAGGCATCAAGCAAAAGATTTTCTTTGACCGGTACAGGCAAGGTAAAAATGTTTCACTCTCAACACCGTCACAATCTCGGTCTTAAGACTGCAAAGCGTAAGAGAAAGCTTCGTGGTAACTCATACTTGAGCGAGAGCATGGCACCAGCAATCAGAAAGCTTATCAACAAATAAGAGCGAAACACTAACAAGGAGGATTTTTTAAGATGGCTAGAGTTAAAGGCGCAATGATGACGCGCAAAAGAAGAAATAAAGTTTTAAAGATGGCAAAGGGATACTGGGGTGCAAAGAGCAAGCACTTTAAGATGGCTAAGCAGGCTGTTTTGAAGAGTGGTAACTATGCATTCGCAGGCCGTAAGATGAAGAAGAGAGATTTCCGTTCTCTTTGGATTACAAGAATTTCAGCTCAGGCAAAGGTTTGCGGAATGAACTATTCCACACTTATGCATGGCTTGAAGCTTGCTGGCATTGATCTTAACAGAAAGATGCTCGCTGAGCTTGCTGTATCTGACAAGGATGCTTTCGCAGCAATCGCTGAAAAAGCTAAGGCAGCTCTTTAATTAAAACCATAAAAACTCGGCATTTGCCGAGTTTTTTGACATTTATGAGGTTATATGAATAATAAAATTTTTGGAGTAGATTTAATACAAAGTAAGTCGAATTCAACTGTTACCGAACTATCAAAGTTATTGAATAAAAAGTACAGGGAGCAGAGAAAATTGTTCCTATGCGATGGCATAAAGCTCTTTTTGGAGGCTGTTGAATTTAATGCCGACATTAAGTATATTATCTTGGAAAATAATACGGCTTTTTCTAATGAAATAGTACAAAAAATCAAGGAATGTATTGAAAAAGGTGCGATAATTCTTTGTGTTGAAGGCTATATATTTGCCAAGATGACAAGTGAAAATTCACCGCAGGGAATAATAACCGTGTGCGGATTTTATGATAAAATGCATTCGTTTTCGGCAAATGCAGAAAATAATGAGAATGATTCTATAATAATGCTTCAGTCAATCCGTGACCCCGGTAATATGGGCACTATCATGAGAAATGCGGTTGCGCTTGGAATAGATAGATTAGTTTTGTCATCTGATTGCGTTGATATATATTCGCCAAAGGTAATACGCGCGTCCATGGGTGCGATTTTTAAGATTAAGGTAGATGTTGTATCAGATTTTTTGGGGTCAATAGAGGTGTTTAAGTCCGGCGGAAGAAGAGTCTTATCCGCGGCTCTCGACAATAACGCATTGATTTTAGGGAAGGATTCCCTAAAGAGAGATGATATTGTTATATTGGGGAACGAGGGACATGGAATAAGCGATGATGTTATAAGAGCATCTACAAATACGCTCTTTATTCCTATGAGGGAAAATACCGAATCTCTTAATGTTGCAATGGCATCTGCAATCATAATGTGGGAAATTTCAAATAAATTTAATTAAATGATTGACAAACACCGTTTAAAATGCTATTATATAATATATTATTATAATATTTAAAAATTTATAGAAAAACGGGCGTAATTTTCATGGATAAAAAGCTTATATGGGTTTGGTTATCTCTTCTTTTTAGAGAGGGAAATCCTATTTACAAAAAATTAATAGAGCATTTTCAAGACGAGCAAGCTATATACGATGCTGATGATGAGGAAATTGATGCAATTGAATGGCTTAAGCCTCATGAGAAAAATGCGTTGAAGCTAAAAGGCTTAAAAAATGCAGAGGATGTTCTTGAATGGTGCTATGATAGGGAAGTAAATGTACTTGCATATTCCGATGACGAATATCCAAATTCGCTTAGAGAGCTGGAGGATTTTCCTGCGGTTCTTTACTATATCGGTGAATTTCCTGATTTTGACAATGAGCTATCTATTTCCGTCGTTGGAACAAGAACGATGAGCGATTATGGTCAAAGAATGGCATTTGATTTGGGATATTGTCTTTCAAAGGGCGGAGCAATCACGGTAAGTGGATTTGCCCGCGGAATTGATAACAGCGTTGCTCAAGGAACCTTAAGCGCTTTTGGCAGAACTGTTGGCTTTTTGGCTTGCGGAATCGATATAAATTATCCCACCTCCACAAAGCAAACAAGAGATGCCGCTGTTTTATACGGTGGAGCGATTATTACCGAATGTCCTCCAAATACTCCGGTTTTAGAAGGAGCTTTTCAATCAAGAAACAGGCTTATAAGCGGAATATCCAGAGGAACTGTAATTGTTGAGGCAAATGAAATAAGTGGTGCAAGAATCACGGCAAGACACGCATTAGAGCAGGGAAAACCCATATTCGCCGTTCCCGGTCCTGCAAAGATGGGAAAAAGCGACTTTCCTAACGAGCTCATAAAGGAAGGAAAGGCAAAGCTCGTAAAAAATGCTATTGATATTTTCAAAGAGTTTTTAGAGGATTTTGGCAATAGCATTGACCTAAAGAGCGCGAAGCACCGCCCGAGATTTTCAATAGCACGCTTCAAGGATAAGGACGACCTTCTTGAGAAAAAGAAGAAGCATCAAAAGGAAGCTGCTAAGTCAATGAAAAAGGTTAAGGAATGCTTTAAGGAAGAAGATGATGAAAGTCTTTCCGATGAGGACAAGAAAATATACGCATCTATGGAGGATGGCAAGCTTTATTCAGCTGATGAGCTTGTTTTACTCACCGGACTGTCAGCCTCTGCTGTAATGTCAAGTATGTCAATACTTGAAATTGCCGGAAAAATAACTATCATTGACGGTTCAAATTGTATGAAGATATAAGCGAAAGGATTATAAATGGCAACCAATCTCGTAATACTTGAGTCACCCGGTAAAATTGGAACTGTAAAAAACTACCTTGGCTCAAATTATAAAGTAATAGCTTCCGTGGGACATGTAAGAGATCTACCTAAATCATCCCTTGGAATTGATATAGATAATAATTTTGAAACACATTATATAAATATTCGCGGGAAGGGCGACCTCATAAAGGATTTGAAAAAGGAAGCCAAGAAGGCGGATAAAATATTTTTCGCAACTGACCCTGACCGTGAGGGAGAAGCCATTTCGTGGCACCTTTCGGCTGTGCTTGGTGAATACAGCAAGAAGGCAAAAAGAATTTCCTTCAATGAAATCACAAAGTCAGCGGTAAAGGAAGCTATCAAGCATCCAAGAGATATAGATATGGATCTTGTTAACTCCCAGCAGGCAAGAAGGCTTCTTGATAGAATTGTGGGATATAAGGTTAGTCCTATCCTTTGGAAATCCGTAAAAAGCGGTCTTTCCGCAGGACGAGTTCAATCGGTGGCTACAAAGATAATCGTTGAAAGAGAAAGAGAAATTCAAGCCTTTAAGCCGACTGAATACTGGACAATCGATGCTGTGCTTTCGATGGATGATAAAAAAACGGTAGAAGCACATTTTTACGGTAATAAGACTAAAAAAATAAAAATCAAGAACCAAAAAGAGGCTGACGCAATTCTTGAAGCCGTAAAGGGTAATCCCTTCAATGTTTATGACATTAAGAAGGGAACTAAGAGTCGTGCGCCGATGCCTCCGTTCACTACATCAACCCTACAGCAGGACGCAGCAAGAAAGCTCGGTTTTCAATCTCAAAAGACAATGAAAATTGCTCAAGAGCTTTATGAAGGTATTGATGTTGGAGCTGAACACGGTGGCGTTCAAGGTCTTATAACCTATATGCGTACGGATTCGCTTAGAATTTCCGAAGAAGCGCAGGCGAAGGCTAAGGATTTGATTATTTCAAAATACGGTGAAAAATTCTATCCTTCAAAAACAAGAATTTATAAATCCAAATCTAATGCACAGGACGCTCACGAAGCGATAAGACCGTCAAATGTTGAGCTTGAGCCACAGCTTATTAGGAAAAGACTCTCTAACGATCAGTATAAGCTTTATAAGCTGATTTGGGAGCGATTTGTTGCGAGTCAAATGTCATCAGCGGTAATTAACACCGTTGTCGTTGACTTTGAAAATAATGGGCATATTTTCCGTTCAAGCGGATATACTGTTGCGTTTTCGGGATATATGACAATATACGAGGAAGCAAACGAGGAGGCTCCAAGTAATGCGGACGATGCATTTGATCCCGAAAAAAATGCTAAAATACCTGCTATTTTGGAAAAAGATGTGCTTACTTCAAAGAGTATAGAAGCCGTTCAACATTTCACAGAGCCACCGTTAAGATATGATGAGGCAACGCTTGTTAAATTCCTTGAAGAAAACGGAATTGGTCGTCCAAGCACATTTACGCCTATCATAACAGTAATTATAACCCGCGGATATGTTGCAAGAGACGGTAAATTCTTAAAACCAACTCCGCTTGGAGAGGTTACTACTAAGATAATGGATGAATATTTCCCCGATGTAATGGACTATAAGTTTACAGCCATTATGGAAAACAGACTTGATACCATTGCAAGCGGAAAGGAAAAAATGCAAGAGGTTCTATCCGACTTCTACAAGCAATTTGAAATAGAGCTTGAAAATGCGGAAAAGGCAGAGCTTAAGAATAGCACAGAAATCTTGCAAGAGAGAGCAGGAATAATTTGTGATAAATGCGGAAGTGAAATGATCGTTAAAAACGGACGGTTTGGAAAATTTGCAGCTTGCTCTAATTATCCTAAGTGTAAAAATACTAAGACTCTTAATAAGGACGGATCCTTGCAAGAGTCGAAGAAAGCTGAAACAGCGGATTTTAAGTGCGAAATTTGCGGTTCTGATGTTGTTGTTCGTACTGGACAATATGGCGATTTTTATGCTTGCTCTAATTATCCTAATTGCAAGTTTACAAAGGCTAAAATAGTAAAAATAGGCGTTAAATGTCCTAAATGCGGTGAGGATATCGTTTCCAAGGTTGGAAAAAGCGGAAAGCAATTTTTTAGCTGCTTGAATTATCCAAAATGTAATTTCTCAACTTGGGATATGCCTACTAATGAAAAATGCACCGATTGCGGAAGCATGCTACTAAGAAAGAAAAACGGAACTCTTATGTGTAGCGTTCCCAAGTGCAGATACAAAACGAAAGATTCAAAAAATGACTAAACAACCATTTATAAATGTTATAGGAGCAGGACTTGCGGGATGCGAGGCAGCATATCAAGCCGCGCAAATGGGAGTTAAGGTTCGTTTATACGAAATGAAGCCCCAAAAGTACACGCCTGCTCACCATAACCCTAATTTTGCTGAGCTTGTATGCTCAAATTCCTTGCGCTCCGATGACCTTTCAAATGCCATAGGTCTATTAAAGCAAGAGTTAAGGGAGCTTGGATCGTTAATAATGGAGTCAGCGGAAAAAAATCGTGTTTCCGCAGGCTCGGCACTTGCGGTTGATAGAGAGCTTTTTTCAAAATATATTACTGATAAGATTAAAAATCACCCAAATATTGAAGTGATTTATGATGAGGTTTCAAAAATCAACTCTGATGAAATTACCGTTGTTGCGTCAGGTCCTTTAACATCTGATAGCTTGGCGGAATTTATAAGAAGCGAGCTTGGACTCAATAATCTTCACTTTTTTGATGCTGCGGCACCTATAATTGATTTTGAGTCGATAGATATGACAAAGGCGTTTTTTGCATCAAGATACAATAAGGGTGATGCAGACTATATCAACTGTCCTATGAATGAGCAGGAGTACAGAGCTTTTTATGAAGCATTGATTTCCGCTAAGGAAGCTCCTTTGCACGATTTTGACAAGCAAGAGCAGGATTTAAAGGTTTTTGAAGGCTGCATGCCTGTTGAGGTTATGGCAAAAAGGGGATATGAAACCTTGCTTTTCGGTCCTCTTAAGCCCGTAGGAATTGAACATCCCGAAACAAAGGATACTTATTTTGCGGTTGTTCAGCTTAGAAAAGAAAATAATGAGGGAACTATGTATAACATTGTAGGATTCCAAACTCATCTTACCTTTTTGGAGCAAAAGAGAGTTTTTGGAATGATTCCAGGTCTTGAAAATGCTTCATTTTTAAGATACGGAGTTATGCATAGGAATACTTATCTTAATTCTCCTGGGATTCTTGATTTTGATTATTCCTTGAGAAAAAATCCCAGCATTTATTTTGCAGGGCAAATGACCGGCGTTGAGGGATATATTGAATCATGCTCATCCGGATATGTTGCGGGAATAAATGCAGGAAGACAGGCTCTTGGTCTTGAGAGAATTGATTTTACCGAAAATACCGTGATCGGTGCGCTTGCACATTATGTCAGCTCATCATGTATTTCGGGCAATTTTCAGCCAATGAATGCTAATTTTGGAATTGTCGCTCCCTTAAATTATAAGGTTAAGGGCGGAAAAAAGGCTCGCAATGCGGAAATCGCCAAGAGATCATTAACATCAATACATGCTTTGAAGGAAGGAAACAATTTATGAATATAGCTGTTGATGCTATGGGAGGAGATTTTGCTCCATTGCAGATTATCAAGGGGACTCTTGATGCAGCGCTTGAATATAAGAATATCAAAATTACTCTTGTCGGTGATGAAAACAAGATAAAAGAGTGCGCAAAAGAGCTTGAAATGCTTATTCCCGAAAATATATCTATTGTCCATACGAGTGTTGCTGTTACAATGGAAGACGATCCAATGGTGGTAATGAAGGAAAAAAAGGATTCTTCAATGGCGGTTGGATTGAGACTCCTTAAGGACGAGCAATGCGATGCTTTTATAAGTGCGGGAAGCACGGGAGCGCTTCACACCGCCTCTACATTGATAGTAAGAAAGATGAAGGGAGTCAGACGCAGTGCCATTGGTGCTATTTTACCGTTTGATCCACCTATTTTACTACTTGATTCGGGTGCTAATCCTGAGGTTACCGCTGATATTCTTTATCAATGGGCACATATTGGATCTGCATATATGAATAAGGTATTTGGCGTTGAAAATCCTCGTATAGGACTTCTGAACAATGGTACAGAGGAGCATAAGGGAACCGCTGTTGCCTGCGAGGCTCATACACTTTTGAAAAATTGCAAGAATTTAAACTTTGTCGGTAATGTTGAGGGAAAGGAAATTCCAAATTCGCCCTGCGATGTTTTAATCACTGACGGTTTTACAGGAAACATTACCTTGAAATTTGCTGAGGGAATGGGAAAGTTTATCGGTAAGAATTTAACAGGTATATTTAAATCGAACTTTTTCACTAAGCTTTCGTATTTGCTTTTCTTCAAAAAGAAGATATATAATTTCAAAAATAAGCTTGACGCCTCTGAATACGGCGGGGCTCCGCTTTTGGGACTTTCAAAGCCTGTTATAAAGGCTCACGGAAGCTCAAAGGCTAAGGAAATAAAAATTGCAATCAGACAAGCTGTTGAATATGCTAAATCAAACATTATTGAAGAGGTTGCAAACGAATTAAAATAGATTACAGGAGGTCGAAATGGCTAATTATCCGTTTCCTATTGAAGAATTAGAAAAAGCAATAGGCTATACATTTGTTAATAAATCATTATTAAAAACAGCTCTTACACATTCTTCATTCGCAAACGAGCAAAGAAGTCACGGTAAAAAGACCAAATGTGAGCATAATGAGCGCCTTGAATTCTTGGGAGATAGCGTATTGTCGTTGATAACAAGTGAGTATATATACGATAAATTTAAGGATAGCCCCGAGGGATATTTAAGTAAGGTAAGAGCGAGTGTTGTATGCTCAAAATCGCTTGCAAATCTCGCAAAGAAAATCTCGCTTGGTGATTATTTACTCCTTGGCAAGGGAGAAGAGGAAAGCGGAAGGATTAACTGCAAGATTCTTGAAAATACCTTTGAGGCATTACTTGCATCTATTTATCTTGATTCAAGCTGTTCCAAGGAAACCGTTGCAAGGTTTTTAATACCTCTTATTTCTAAGGAAATAGATGAGGCTTCAAAAAATGAAATCAATAGAGATTATAAAACCGCCCTTCAACAATTTGTTCAGGCAAACGGTAAGGAGAAGATTACTTATCAGTGTGTTGACGAGCATGGACCCGACCATGCCAAGATTTTTGATGTAGAGGTTAAAATCAGCTCAAATGTTGTAGGTAAGGGCTCAGGAAGTAGTAAGAGAGAGGCAGAACAGCTCGCAGCAAAGCAAGCTTGTCAGCTATTTGACATAAAATGGGACATATAAATATACCTATTTTTATACCTCACTTGGGCTGCCCAAATCAATGTATTTTTTGCAATCAAAGATTTATTTCTGGGCACATTGATTTTTCTGAGGCTGATGTAGACAGGCAAATCCTCGAGGTCTTGTCAACAGTTGGTGACAAAAAGCCCGAAATTGCCTTTTTCGGGGGATCCTTTACCGGAATTGATAGAGCACTAATGGTGCGTCTTTTGGATATTGCGCAAGGATATGTAAATAGCGGTAGGGTATGCGCCATAAGAATGTCAACTCGTCCCGATTATATTAACGAGGAAGTAATATCAATACTAAAGAGATATACAATAAGCTGTGTTGAGCTTGGAATTCAGTCAGTAAATGATAAGATTTTAAGCTATCTTAAGCGTGGGCATACCGTTGAGGATACCGAAAAAGCCATCTCACTTTTGAAAAAGCATAATATTCCGTTTGTTGGTCAAATGATGGTCGGATTGCCACTGGCTACATTAGATGACGAAATTGCCTGTGCTAAGCTTATTTGCGAGCGTGGAGCAGTGGGCTCAAGAATTTATCCAACGGTTGTATTTAAGCAAACAGAGCTTGAAAGGATAACGGCATTAAATGAATATATGCCGCTTTCATGCGAGGATGCTGTTGAAAGAAGCGCAAGAGTGCTTGAAATATTTGTTCAAAACAATGTTCCCTGCATAAGAATCGGTCTTTGTGAGAGTGAGAATTTACATTCCGCTGACTCATATGTCGCAGGACCTAATCACCCATCTCTTGGAGAGCTTATAAGAAGTCGCTTATACTTTAACAAAATTTGCGACATTTTAGATGAAAACACATTTTCAAGGAATATAATTATATTTTGCCCCAAGGGAGCTATTTCTCAGACAGTTGGAAATAGCAAGGCAAATTTAACTAAAATAAGAGAAAAATATGGCATCAAGAGCATTAAGGTATGCGAAGACATAGCTCTTGATGCTTACGGAATAAGAATAGAAAATAAGGAGGACTAACGATGCATCTCAAATCGCTTGAGCTACATGGATTTAAATCATTTCCAGATAAAACATTGCTTACATTTGATGATGGCGCTACTGTTATAGTAGGACCAAACGGAAGCGGTAAATCCAACATCACCGACGCCATGAGATGGGTTCTTGGTGAAATATCATCAAAAAATATTCGTGGTTCTAAATTGGAAGATGTTATTTTTATCGGTGCGGAAAACAGAAAGCCAATGAGCTTCGCCGAGGTTTCCGTTACCTTTGATAATTCATCCGAGGAAGGACGACTCAACAGTCCGTTTGATGAAATTACCGTTACTCGTAGATATCTTCGCGCAGGAAAAAGCGAATATTTAATCAATCGTACTCCGTGTAGGCTCGGAGATATTTTCCAGCTATTTATGAATACCGGTGTCGGTCGTGAGGGTTATTCTATCATTGGACAGGGTAGAATTGCAGAAATTATCTCTAAAAAGAGCGAAGATAGGCGAAATATTTTTGAGGAAGCAGCTGGAATTTCCAAAACAAGGCATGTTAAGACTGAGGCTGAGAAGAATCTCAAAAACACACAGGAAAATCTTGATCGTGTATCTGATTTGTATAATGAGCTTTCAAGGCGCATCGGCACTCTTGAAAGAGATGCTCAGAAGGCAAAGATATTTTTGGAATTATCAGAAAAGAAAAAGGGCTCTGATATAGCGCTATGGGTTTATCAGTCAAAGAAGAATAAGTCTGAGATTGAATCTCTTGAGAATAATTTCAACATGGCAACTCACGAGCTTGAAACCGCTAACGGTGCTCTAAATCAAATATCCAACCAGCAAAACATGCTATCGGAAAAATTTCAAAAAACAAAGCTTGATGAGGAACGAATTTACAGCGAGATAAAGGCATGTAATACTACTATTTCCGACCTTGACAGAGATCTCGCTATTATGGAAACGAATCACCAAAATGTTGAAGTGATTTCGGGCGAGGAGCTTGCTGAAATTGAAAAATTAGAGGCAAAGAAAAATCTCGCACTATCCGAAATTGATCAAAATCAGGCTAAGGTTGAAGAGGTAAAGAAAATGCTTTCTGACCTTCAAGACTCCCATGAGGATCTTATCAAGGAAAAGGAAGGCTTTCAATTGAAGTTCAATGAGGCGTCAAAGGAGCTTGATGACCTATTTGAAGAGCAGAAGAGATTGAACGAAGAGCTTTCTCAAATAAGCATTCGTATCGCATTTTTGAACAGTGTGTCGTCAAGCGACAAGGAAAAGGCAACAAGCAACGACGATAACATAGGTCAAATTAAAGCCGATCTTGATAAGATGATTTCGGATTCCGAAATGAAGGCACAGGGCTTGGCAAAGCAGGAAAGCGCCCTTTCAAGCCTTGAAAATGAGTTAAAGAACACGGAAGAGGAGTTAACTCAAAAGGCGGAAATTTTTGACAATTTAAAGCTGTCAAAGGATGAATATAATTCTCAGCTTTCATCATTAACCGAAAGAATAAACACTCTCAAAACGATGGAAGAGCTATTTGAGGGCTATTCCAAGAGTGTAAGCTACATTATGAATGCGTATAAGAATAATGAGCTTAACGGTGTTGGAAAAATTTATGGACCTATATCACATCTTATCTCAACAAAGGATGAATATAGAATAGCTATTGAAACTGCTCTTGGCGTTGGACTTCAACATATAGTTGTAGATGATGAAGAAACCGCAAAGGCATGTATTTATAGTCTTAAGCAAAGTAAATCAGGAAGAGCAACATTTTATCCCGTAAGCTCTGTAAAGCCACAGGATTCAACATATGAAATGGAGATGGCAAAGAGCTTCAAGGGATATATAGGCGTTGCTAATGAGCTTTTAGATTTCGATGATTTGTTTGAGGATATTTTCTCGTCACTTCTTGGAAGAACATTGATCTTTGACAATATTGAGAATGCTACCGAGATGGCAAAGGCTCAAAAATATAGAGTTAAGGTGGTTACCCTTGACGGTCAGCAAATAAATACCGGAGGCTCTTTCACCGGTGGATCTGTAAAGCATGAGAGTGATGTTCTTTCCCGTGCAAGTAAAATAAAGCATATGGAAGAGGAATTGCTTAGCGTTAACGAAAAATTAGATGCTATCAAGGCCGAGGGAAAAGAGCTTGGCGATTTGTTAAAGACACTTTCAAGCAAGCAGGTTGAAAATAAGCAACAGTACAATATTATTGATGCTATTTATAGAAACGATAAAACCGAGTACGAAACGCTTCTTGCTCAAATCAATCTGAAGAAGGAGCTTCTTGAGGGGCTTGAGTACGATAAGCAAAAGTTGGCTGATGACGAGCAAAAAAGTGCGATTGAAATTTCTGAGCTTACTGAGAAAAGCAAGGCTTTAAACAATCAAATTGAAGAAATCACAACAAAAAGATTGGATATTGACGAGCAAAAGTATGAATACGGGGAAAAAATAAATGAGTGCACCGAGAAAATCAGCGGTTGCTTGATCGATGTCGTAAAAGTAGAAAAGGATTTAGAGGTTGCAAGCGCTGTTGTTTTGGATTCTAAGAATAAATTAGATGACATCAACGAACAGCTATCTACTCGCCGTGATAAAATCCAAAGACTCAATGATGATGTGGGCTCATTCTCTCAAAAGCGCGAAGACAACCGTAAGGCATATGATGATGCAAAAAAACGCCTTGCCGACTTTGAAGCGCAAAGGCTGTCGCTTTCCGAGCTTGAGCAGCAAATAGAACGAAAGAGAAATGAGCTTAGCCTCAAGGTTAAGGAAATTTCTTCAAAGAAGGAAATTCTTTCTCGTAATCACGGTTCTATCGCTGAACAGCTTAAGCAAAAGAATGAAAACCGCGAGAAAATGAGGGATAGGCTAAAGGAAGAATACGGTCTTGAGCCATCTGATGCATATAATCTTGATTATCCCGAGGTTAATGAAAGGAACTATAGAGAAGTTAGCGCCGAGGTTAATGATTATAAGCAAAGAATAAAGGAGCTTGGTAGTGTTAATACTGCGGCTATTCAGGATTACATAAATGAGAAGGAAAGATACGATATGTATCACACTCAAATTACTGATCTTGAAAAGTCCAAGGCGTTTATTCTTGATGAAATTTCTAAGCTTGAGGAAGAAATGAAGACTAAGTTCGTTTCGGCGTTCAATGCTGTGAATGAAAACTTCAATATAGTATTCAAGGAATTGTTTGGCGGTGGACACGCGGAGCTTCTTCTTGACAATCCTGATGACCTACTGAATTGCGGTATTGAAATTAAGGCGGCGCCTCCAGGCAAGGTTATTAAGAGCCTTATGCTTCTTTCGGGCGGTGAGCAGGCATTTGTAGCGATAGCGTTGCTTTTCGCTATATTGAAGGTTAATCCTACACCATTCTGCATTTTTGATGAAATTGAAGCAGCGCTTGATGAGGTAAATGTTACAAGATTTGGTCAGTACATTAAGCGTTATTCTAAGCAAACGCAGTTCATTGTAATTACGCACAGGCGTGGTACTATGGAAATTGCGGATAAGCTATATGGCGTTACTATGCATGAGAAGGGTATTTCAAAGGTTCTTACCATGGATGTAAATGATGTAGGTAACGACAAGATACTTGAAACAAACAACCCAAAATAAATAGGAGATATCAATGTCTTTTTTTGAAAAATTAAAGAAAGGATTGCAAAAAACTAAAAATGCAATCTTTAAGCCATTTTCGGATTTATTTAAAACATTAAGGCGTATAGATGAGGATTTGATGGATGAGCTTGAGGAAATTCTCATCTGCGCTGATGTTGGAGCAAGCACTACCGAGCTTATTCTTGATGAGCTAAGAGCAAGAATCAAGGAAAAGGGGTTAAAGGATTCCGACGATGTAAAAAACGAGCTAAGAGCCATAATGCTTGATATGATTGGCGAGGGCGGAGAAATTGCGTATTCCAAGGAAATTACTGTTATTTTAGTAATTGGAGTAAACGGAGTTGGAAAAACCACCTCTATTGGAAAAATCGCTCATTCGTTAAAAAAATCTCATAAAAAGGTTCTTGTTGCCGCGGCAGATACATTTAGAGCAGCGGCTATCGACCAGCTTGAGGTTTGGACCAAGCGAGCCGGAGTTGATCTTGTAAAGCATACTGAGGGCTCTGATCCTGCGGCAGTTGTTTTTGATGCGATAAACGCTGCCAAAAAGCGTGGAGCTGATGTTTTAATAGTTGATACAGCGGGAAGACTTCACAACAAGAAAAATCTTATGGATGAGCTTGCTAAGATTGATAGGGTAATCACAAGAGAGCTTCCTTGCTCGAATAGAGAAACTCTTCTCGTGCTTGATTCTACCACTGGACAAAATGCAGTAAATCAAGCAAAGGAATTTAAGAATTCAGCAAATATAACAGGACTTGTCCTCACGAAGCTTGATGGAACTGCAAAGGGTGGAATTGTTTTCTCAATTAAAAATGAGTTAAATATTCCAGTCAAGTTCATAGGTGTGGGCGAGCAAATAGATGATATGGAGAAATTTAACGCACAGGAATTTATAGACGCGTTATTTGAATGATTATGACTGAAATAGTACTTGCATCAAGAAACAAAAAGAAAATAGTTGAATTTCAATCATTGCTTAACAATATTTTTAAGGATAAAATCAAGGTATTATCATTAGATGATATTGGTTTTTTCGGCGATATTGTTGAAAACGGAGAAACCTTTGAGGAAAATGCTATAACAAAGGCTTCTGTTCCTGCAAGTCTTGGATATATAGGCTTTGCCGATGATTCGGGGCTTTGCGTTGATGCGTTGAATGGCGCTCCCGGAGTATATTCTGCACGTTATTCCGGTGGAGATGATGAGGATAATAATAATTTGCTCTTAAAGGAGCTTGAGGGCAAGGATGATCGCTCTGCTAAATATGTATGTGCGATTGCGTGTGTCTTTCCAAATCATGAGAGCGATTTTGTCGTAAGAGGCGAATGTCCAGGTAAAATTTTGACCGAAAGGCACGGAAACGGCGGTTTTGGATACGATCCATTGTTCTATTATGAGCCATTTGGAAAAACATTTGCCGAGGTAGAATTATCAAGAAAAAATACCGTAAGCCATAGAGGAATTGCGGTAGAAAAATTTGTTCAAAGGCTTGCAGAGGTGTTAAATGATGAACAGTAAACAACGAGCATATTTGAAGAGCTTGGCCTCTGACTTGGAAACTATTTTTCAAATAGGTAAGGGCGGAGTTAGCGATGAAATTTGTTTTCAGCTAAACAACGCGCTTGAGGCAAGAGAGCTAATAAAAATTAAAATTCTCGAGAGCTGTCCAACATCCGTTAAGGACACAGCTACAATTATTGCTGAGCGAATTGGTGCGGATGTTGTTCAAACTATTGGAATGAAGATAGTTTTGTATAAGCAATCGTCAAAAGAGCAAAATAGAAAAATAGATTTGAAGAAGATAAGATGAAAATCGGTATTTATGGCGGGACCTTTGACCCACCGCACATTGGGCATGTTAATGCATGTAAATGCTTTATTGATCAAATTGAAATGGATAAGCTTTTTATCATTCCAACCTCAATTCCTCCACATAAGAAAAGAGATTCAAGTGTGAGTGGAAATGATAGAATGGAGATGGCAAGGCTTGCGTTTTCTAAGCTGTCACCGAAAATTATTTTTTCTGATGTTGAATTAAACAGAACAGGAAAAAGCTACACCTCTGACACAATAAGGCACTTTTTATCGCCGGAAATAGAAGAAATCTTTCTCCTTTGCGGAACGGACATGTTTGTTACTCTTGATGAGTGGCATGAATTTGTTTATATTTTTGAAAACTCAACTATTGTTTGTGTAAGGCGCGAAAATGACACAGCTTTTGATAAATTAATTGCTGATAAGGCTAATGAATATCGCGAAAAATATAATGCTAAAATCCGCTTTATAAGCACTCAAGCAATAGATATATCATCAAGCAAAATAAGGAGCATGATAGATGATAGATCATTTATCCTTGATAACTTGCCAGGTGATGTATATGAATATGTAAAAGCAAGGGGGTTATACAATGGATAAGGTTGAGATTGAGTGTATCAGAGAGATAGTAAGACCCTTTATGCGAGAAAAGCGATTTTTACACACGCTTGGGGTCGAAAAGGAAGCAAGACGGCTTGGCGAAATTTTTATTCCCGAGAAGTGTGACAAGCTCTCTGTTGCAGGACTCTTGCACGATATAACAAAGGAATTTTCAAAAGAGAAGCAGCTTGAAATTGCAAGAAAATACGGAAGGGAAAACGAGCTTATCTCATTTCCTCCTGTTTTGTGGCATTCTATAACCGGATGTGATTATGCAAGAGAAAAATTTGGGGAAGAGCTTGTAGATGATGAAATTTATAATTCAATTCTTTACCATACAACCGGTAATGAAAAAATGACAATTTTTGATGCTATAATATATCTTTCCGACTATATTGAAGAAAATAGAACCTTTTACGACTGCGTACTGCTTAGAAATTATTTCTATGTTAATTTGGAAAAATGCAGTACAATGGCGGAGAAGAAGGAGCTTTTAAGAAAAACAATGATTTTTTCCTTTGATTTGACCATCAAAGGTCTAATTGATGATGGAAAATTGGTTGATTTTGATACTGTAAAGGCAAGAAATTATTTTCTTAAAAATAATGATTGCTTTTAAGGAGGACGAATGGAAAATATTTTAGGAATTAAAGAGGGATGCTTAATAGGAGCAAGCTCTTATGAAATGGCAGAGCTTACTGTTAAAATTCTTGACAGCAAAAAGGCGGAGGATATAAAGGTATTAAAAATTGATGCCAAAACTACAATCGCCGATTACTTTGTTATTTGCACGGGAACCTCTAACACGCATGTAAAAACTCTCGCTGACGAGGTTGATTATCGTCTTGGAATAGCCGGCGTTAGTGAATTAAGGCTTGAGGGCTCACTCGCTGATGATTGGAAGGTTATTGACTGCAAGGATGTAATCGTTCACATATTCTCAGCCTCGGCAAGAGAATTTTATAAGCTTGATAGACTTTGGGCTGACTGTGAAGAAATAGATATCAGTAAAATTTTAAATTCATAATTTGAGAGGCTAAAATGAGATACGAGCATTTGTTAATTGAAAAAAAGTGGCAAGAATATTGGGAGAAAAATCAAACATTTAAAACGGATGTTTGGGATTTTTCAAAGCCTAAATTCTATGCATTGGACATGTTCCCTTATCCATCGGGAGTTGGACTTCACGCAGGACATCCCGAAGGATATACAGCTACTGACATTATATCAAGAATGAAGAGAATGCAGGGCTATAATGTTCTTCACCCGATGGGATATGACTCGTTTGGACTTCCTGCGGAGCAATACGCTGTAAACACAGGAAATCATCCTAACGGATTTACTCAGGAAAATATCAAAACCTTTTCTAAGCAATTAAAGGAGCTTGGATTTGATTATGACTGGAGTAAAATGATTGCGACAAGTGATCCCGAATTTTATAAATGGACACAATGGATATTCAAGCAGCTTTATCTTGACGGATATGCACAATATGTTGATATGCCTGTAAACTGGTGTGAGGAGCTTGGTACCGTTTTGTCAAACGATGAGGTTATTGACGGTAAGTCTGAAAGAGGCGGTTTCCCTGTTGTTAGAAAGAATATGAAGCAATGGGTAATCAATCAACCTGCGTTTGCAGAGGAGCTTTTGGAGGGGCTTGATGAAATTGACTGGCCTGAGTCAACAAAGCTTATGCAAAAGAATTGGATTGGAAAGTCTACCGGTGTTGAGGTTAAGTTCCAAATCGTTGGTGGAGGCGAATTTTCTATCTTCACCACCTGCATTGAAACCATTCACGGTATTACATTTATGGTTCTTGCTCCTGATGGCGACATTGTAAAGGAGCTTATGCCAAGAATTCAAAATAAAGATGAGGTTCAAGCATACATTAATGAAACATTAAAGAAAAATGATATGGACAGAACCGAGCTCAATAAGACCAAATCGGGCTGTGAGCTTAAGGGAGTTACCTGTATAAATCCTGTAAACGGCAAGGAAGTAAGAATGTTTATTGGAGATTTCGTTCTTGCAAGCTACGGTACAGGTGCAGTAATGGCTGTTCCGTCTCACGACCAGCGTGACTTTGAGTATGCTATTGCTCATAATATTGATATGATTCAAGTTATCGACGGCGATGAAAAGCTTGGACATGTTGATGTTTCTGAAAAAGCATTTGAAAAGGGTGAATATCTCGGACGCGGATATAGGCTTATAAACTCCGAGGAATTTACAGGTCTTACAGTTGAAGAGGCTAAGGAAGCAATTACCGAAAAGCTCGAAAAGCTTGGGGTTGCAAAGAGAACTGTTAATTATCACTTTAGAGAGTGGATATTTGCAAGACAGCGTTATTGGGGTGAGCCTGTTCCTGTTGTTCACGGAGAGGACGGAAAAATTCATGTTCTTGATGACGCTGAGCTACCGCTTATTTTGCCTGAGCTTGAGAATTATAAGGGAGTAAACGGCAAAGCACCTCTTGAAAATGCTACTGAGTGGAAAAAGTATGATAAAAACGGAATTAAGGGCGTAAGAGAAACATCTACAATGCCCGGTTCTGCAGGATCAAGCTGGTATTTTCTTCGTTATATTGATCCAACTAATGATAAAGAGTTTGCAAATCAAGAGCTTCTTAAGCACTGGATGCCTGTTGACCTTTACATAGGCGGTCCGGAGCATTCCGTCGGTCATCTTATGTACTCAAGAATTTGGAATAGATATCTCTATAACAAGGGACTTGCACCTACAAAGGAGCCATTTAAGAAGCTTGTTCATCAAGGAATGATTCTTGGTGCTAACGGTATAAAAATGGGTAAGCGTTTCCCTGAATTCGTTGTAAATCCAAGCGATGTAATAAGGGATTACGGTGCTGATACGCTTCGTTTGTACGAAATGTTTATGGGTCCGCTTGAGGTTTCAAAGCCTTGGAGTGATGCGGGAGTTGAGGGCGCAAGGCGCTTCCTTAACAGAATTTGGAATTTCTTTACCGAGGAAGCAAATCTTGTTGATGAAAATATGCCCGAGCTTGAAAAAATCTATCACAAAACAGTTAAAAAGGTAACCGAGGACTTTGAAAAGCTTGCTTTCAATACTGCAATTTCACAAATGATGATCTTTGTAAATGCTATTTACAAGGAAGGAAAGTGTCCAAAGGCATATGCCGAGGGCTTTATAAAGATGATTTCATGCATTTGTCCTCATATTGGAGAGGAAATTTGGTCAATTATGGGCCATGACAGCACTATCGCTTATGAAAGCTGGCCAGCCTATGATGAATCCAAAACTGTTGATAGCAGTGTTACAATAGCAGTTCAAATCAACGGAAAGCTTCGCTCAACAATAGTTATTGAAAAGGATATGCCAAAGGACGATGTTCTTGCTCTTGCGAAGGCTGATCCTAAGGTGGCGGATTTTATTGCTGATAAGACTGTTATAAAGGAAATCTATGTTCCCGGAAAGATAGTCAATATCGTAGTGAAATAATATTTTTCAAAAAAATTACAAATTACTCTTGACAATCAAGAAATGTTGTAATATAATACTATAGAGATTTAATTCTCTTGCTTACACGCGGGGGGAGGGATATAGATGGCAGAAATCAGAGTAAAAGAAAACGAAACACTCGATAGCGCGCTTCGTAGATTCAAGCGTCAATGCGCAAGAAGCGGAATTCTTATGGAGCTCCGTAAGAGAGAGCACTACGAGAAACCAAGTGTAAAAAGAAAGAAGAAATCTGAAGCAGCAAGAAAGCGCAAATTTAAGTAATTTGTAATTCTCAAAACTTCAAAAGGACTGCAAAAATGCAGTCCTTTTTTCTTGCCATATTTTCTTAAAATTGACTTTGATAGGGCTTGGAATCACGCTCTTTCTTCTTTTTATGTGAAGAAACAAGCACCGAAATAATTGCTACTATTGAAAACGCTACAACATATGCGCTGATGATTAAAATAAGAGCATTTCCAACAGCAAGGCCTCCGATTGTAACGGTTAAAATGTAATAAAACACTCCTATTCCAAAGAAGTAAATTAACAATTTTAAAGCCAATTTTTGTGTTTTTAGATACAAGATAGATACGGAAACGGCTATTGAAAAGATGAAGATGACAATTATTGAAAAAATATTGATGCTCCAGAGTGTTTTCTTTGATGATATATTCACGATTGATACTATGATCTTCAAAATTACACTAAGAAAGGTGTAAAAGCTTGATGAAAGCGAAAAAAGCCTGCCATTTTCTATAAATTTAGGCAATTTTTCCGCAAGCGTTATCCAAAATGAGGAAATTATAAATGATAAAACAAAAAGCACAAAAGTAGCACCCAGTCCAAGAAGCTCGGTAGGGGAAAAGAGAATAGCAATAAGAGCGTCACACAAAACGACAATAGGAGCAAACATGCTACAACAAAGTAGCATTATTTTTATTGCAACATTCTTAGTCATAGCATTACCTCCCGAAATTTATGATTTGATTATAACACAGTTTGAAAAAATATTCAAGTGAAAACATATAAAATGAGCAATTTTGTAGCTTGCTATGCAAAAAGTGAAAATATTCACAAATAAATGAATATTTTCACTTGACTTTACTACTGTAAAATTATATAATATAAGTGAATTATTATTCAAAATTTTAATTAAGAGGATTTTGTAAATGTTAGGAAAAAGAAAAATCAGAAAAAATGTCTTTGGGCTTGTTTTTGGATACAAATTTAATAAAGAAACAGACTATAAGCAGTATTATAATGATGCCTATGATAATTTTTGTTGCGAGGACGACGAAACCGAAAGCGTAAAGGCTACATTTTTTGGGATATGTGAAAATATTGAAGCGATTGATGATATAATTTCTAAAAATTTAAAGGGTTGGGCAATTTCTCGTATTTCAAATGTGTCGCTTTCTATTTTAAGACTTAGTGTTTATGAAATGAAATATACAGATTTACCACATGCTATTTCAATCAACGAGGCAGTAGAGCTTGCAAAGCAATATGGAGAGGATGGAGCGCCATCATACATAAACGGTGTTCTCAATTCTATCTCTAAAAGCGAAATTTAAGTAAAATATGGTATTTTTAGGAATTGATACAAGCAATTATACAACATCATGCTCGGTAGTTGATGAAAACGGTGTTGTTTTGCATAATTTTAAGATTTTACTCCCTGTATCAGAGGGAGAGAGGGGACTGCGTCAAAGTGATGCAGTTTTTGCTCATATAAAAAACTTAATGGTGATTGCCGATAAAATAAGGGAAAATACTAACGGACTTGAAATTTCGGCAATAGGCTACTCGGCGTTTCCAAGAGATGTGCAAGGCTCGTACATGCCTTGCTTTTTGACAGGAGAGGCGGTTGCAAGAATGATAGGTGCCATTTCAGCGGTGAAAGAATATCCCTTTTCACATCAGGCAGGACATATCAGATCTGCAATTTATTCAAGCGGTAAGGATATGGGTGATGAATTTATATCCTTCCATGTTTCAGGCGGAACAACTGAAATTTTGCATGTCAAAAGAACGAAAGACTCTTACTATGACATTTCTCAAATTGGAGAAAGCATTGATTTGCATGCAGGACAGGCAATTGATAGAATCGGTGTTCATATGGGGCTAAAATTTCCTTGTGGCAGAGAAATGGAGCTACTCGCATCTCAAAATAGCAGTGAAATTCCAAGTCCCAAGACCTGCGTTAGAGGATTTTCATGTAATCTTTCGGGGCTTGAAAATCTTGCAATAAAGCTATATAACGAAACAAATGATAAATACTTAACAAGTGCGTATACATTCAATTTTATCGGAAAAACGCTTGAAAAAATAACAGCTAATTTAAAAGAACAGTTTAAGAGCTTGCCTATAATTTATGCAGGCGGAGTTATGAGCAATTTAATAATTCAAAAAAGGCTTAGGGATAAATTCAAGGGAGTTTATTTCGCCAAGCCCGAATTTAGCTCTGATAATGCGGCGGGTGTTGCGCTGTTGGCAAGAGAAAGATATTTAAAGGAGAAGGAAAATGGCGGTATCGTATAAATTTGATGATAACGGTAATGAAATTTTACCCGAGCCAAAATCAATTTCCTGGATAAATGAATATATAAAATCAATTCTTGAACAGGAGGCACAGCTTCAAGACATTTATGTATCGGCGGAGATTTCAAATTTTAAGTATCACACGACCGGACATATGTACTTCACCCTAAAGGATGAGCAAAGCGAAATTCGCGCGGTAATGTTCAAGACCTATGCCATGAGAGTGAGATTTAAGCCAGAAAACGGAATGAAGGTCTTGGTTCATGCAAGAATAGGTGTTTACGAAAAAAGTGGCTCATATCAGCTTTATGTAAGCTCAATGCAGCCCGAGGGAATAGGCTCGCTTTATTTAGCCTTTGAGCAATTAAAGGAAAAGCTTTCTAAGGAAGGGCTTTTCAATGCTGAATTTAAAAAACAGCTTCCAAAATTTCCAAAAACAATCGGAATTATAACATCACCAACAGGCGCAGCGGTAAGGGATATTATAAAGGTCGCTAAGAGAAGATGGCCGTTTTCTAAGCTTTTGTTATTTCCCTCGGCGGTTCAAGGAGCAAGTGCGCCAGGCGAGCTTATAATGGCGGTTGAATATTTCAATATGGAAAATTTAGCTGATGTAATAATAATCGGCAGAGGCGGTGGCTCTATCGAGGATTTATGGGGATTTAATGACGAAGGGCTCGCCCGTGCTATATTTAATTCCAAAATTCCTATTATATCCGCGGTTGGACACGAGATTGACTTTACGATTTGCGATTTTGTCGCTGATGTAAGGGCCGCAACACCATCACATGCCGCGGAAATAGCGACGCCTGATGCGTTGGAGCTAAAAATGATGATTAATTCATACGCTTTGAGAGTAAACGCATCAATAAAAAGTAAGCTTGACAATTATAAAGAAAGACTCGGATATATTGCCAATAACAAAATCTTTAAAAATCCGCAGATTATATTTGAGGATAAAAAGCTTGAGCTTATCAATCTAACTGATGATTTAATCACTGTGATGGACACAAGGGTTAATTCTTACCGTACTAAATTAGCAACGCTTTCGGCATCGCTAAATGCTCTTAGCCCATTGTCCGTCTTATCAAGAGGCTACGGTGCCGTATATGATAAAAACGGTACACCTGTAAGATCTGTTTCTGATTTAGCGGTGAACGATAATGTTCAAGTAAGATTGTCCGACGGCTCGGTATATGCTACTGTAAATGAAATAAAAGGAGATAAATAAAAATGCCCGAGAAAATGGAAATTACATTTGAAAAGGCTCTTGAGAGTCTTGAAGGAATAATAAATTCACTTGAGAACGAAAGCATTTCTCTTGATAAATCCTTGGAGCTTTTTAAGGAAGGCGTAGGACTTATTAAAATTTGCAATGAAAGGCTTGATAATGCTGATGCGGTTGTAAAACAACTTGCTAATGTCAATGGAGAAATCGTAGAAATCGATTTTTCAAGCGAGGATAACGATGAAAATTGAAGAATTAATCAGAATAAATTCCGAAATTATTGAAAAGGAGTTTGCAAGGTGGCTTGATATAAATGGATATGGGCTTGAGGAGCCTATGAAGTATAGTCTGCTATCACAAGGTAAAAGACTCCGCCCGTTCATTGTTTTGGAAGTCTACAAGCTTTTTTCGGGTGCGGAAGCGAGTGTAGAGAGAGCTATGCCGTTTGCTTGCGCACTTGAAATGATTCACACCTATTCGTTAATACACGATGACCTTCCTTGTATGGATAATGATGATTATAGGCGTGGAAGGCTGACTAATCATAAGGTTTACGGTGAGGCTAACGCATTGCTTGCCGGCGATGCGCTATTAACCTATGCGTTTTCGCTTATAGCCTCCAACACATTGGTAAGCGATAAATGTATAAGACTTGCTGTGAATACGCTATCCGATTGCTCAGGCTTTGCGGGAATGGCAGGCGGTCAAATGATTGATATAAACGCAAGGGTCAACTCCTTTGATGAGTTAAAGAAAATGCACGAGCTAAAGACAGGCGCACTCATAAAATGTGCTGTTCTATTAGGATATTTTGCTTCCTGCGATACTCCAAACGATGATGTAATTGCGGATTTGACAAAATTTGCTACAAATATTGGACTTGCATTTCAAATAAGAGATGATATTCTTGATAAAATAGCCGATGAAAGCACTCTTGGAAAGCCTGTTGGCTCGGATGAAAAAAATAATAAAATGACCTCGCTTTCGTATATGAGTATTGAAAAAGCACAAAAAGCGGTTGATGATTATACCAACGAGGCGGTTGATATAATTGAAAAATACTCAAACGGCAAGGAAAACTCACTGTCAGCCCTTGCAAAGTATCTTGTAAACAGAGAAAAATGATAAGATTAGATTTATATTTAAGCGAAGGCGGATATGTAAAGAGCCGTCAAAAGGCAAAGGAGCTTATTGAGGGTGGATTTGTTTTAGTAAATTCATCTAAGGTTTTAAAGCCATCATTTTTGATTGACGAAACGGTAGAGAATAGCATTAAAATAAGTGATCCTTGTCCATATGTTTCCCGTGGCGGACTGAAGCTTGAAAAAGCACTTGATGATACACAAATTGATGTTAATGGAAAAATTGCAATTGACATAGGAGCCTCAACAGGCGGTTTTACGGATTGTTTAATTAAAAGAGGTGCAAGTACCGTATATGCGATTGATTCAGGCTCAAATCAGCTTGATAGGAGCTTACAGGGTAATCCAAGGGTTATATCACTTGAAAATTATAATGCAAGAAACATAAATTTTGATGACATAGGAGCGCTTTGCGATATTATAACGATTGATGTTTCCTTTATTTCCCAAACCTATATTATTCCAAGCGCAGTTAGTCTTCTAAAAGATGACGGAGTTTATATTTCACTGATAAAGCCTCAATTTGAGGCAGGAAGGGACAAAATTGGAAAGGGCGGAATTGTAAAAAAATCTGAGGATCGGCTTTTTGCTGTAAAGCGAGTTGTTGATTGCGCAGCCTTAAACGGTCTATATTGCTCATACATTTCACAATCCCCGATTTTGGGCGGCGACGGAAATGT
Source organism: Clostridia bacterium (assembly GCA_017466455.1). The sequence goes on along the minus strand of JAFTUD010000002.1, from coordinate 95,941 downwards.
TGAGTATTTAGCGGTCTTTTCTAAAAAATGCCCAAAGGTCCTTACCGAATCCGATATAAAAGCAACTATAATGTGTAAAAATAGGAGAGAAAAATGAAATCTACAAGGCAAGAGAAAATATTAGAAATTATCTCAAATGAAAACATTGAAACTCAAGAGGAGTTAATTGATGCCTTAAAGCGCGAGGGCTTTGCCGCAACTCAGGCTACTGCGTCAAGAGATATAAGACAGCTAAAGCTTCTTAAGGTAATGGTAGACGGTGTTTATAAGTATGTGGCACCCAAAAAAGAGCTAAATGGCATTTCCGAATATAACAGCGCGCTTATTTCCTCAATAAGAGAAATAAAATATGCTCTTAATAATGTTGTTATTAAAACTGCGCCAGGACTTGCGCAGGCTGTTGCCGCAGGAATTGATTCCTTGCAGGAGGAAGACATTTTAGGTTGTGTTGCGGGAGATGACACAATAATTGTCGTTGTTGCCTCTGAGGAAGCAAGCATTAAAATTTGTCATAAGATATCTAAAATTGCTGAAAAATAAGGGTTACAGGAGTAATTTATGCTATACTCTTTACACATTGAAAATATTGCAGTAGCCAAAAATGTAGATATTGAATTTGAAAATGGATTTAATGTGCTAACAGGTGAAACGGGCGCGGGAAAATCTATAATAATTGATTCAATAGGCTTGGTTCTTGGGGAAAAAGCCTCTAAGGAAATCATTCGCCAAGGCGCAAATAAGGCTATAGTTAGCGCATTATTCTCAGATGTTAGTGATAATGTGTATTCGTTATGCGATGAATACGGAATAGAATACGACAGGGATGATTTATTTTCTGTATCAAGGACTATTAGTGCAGATGGCAAAAGCGTTGCGAGAATTAATTCACGCACCGTTACACTGGCTCAGTTAAAGTCAATAGGCACATTTCTTATAAATATACACGGTCAAAATCAAAGTCACGCATTTATGGATAAGGCTAATCACATTCATATGCTTGATGAATATACAAACGATTTTGACAAGCTTGCTAAGTACGGTGAGGTCTATTCAAAGCTAACATCGCTTAAAAATGAAATTTCATCACTTAAGGAAGCGAGCAAGCAAAAGGATATGATGCTTGACATATTAAATTTCCAAATAAATGAAATTTCCGCAGTCAAGCTCAAGGATGAAAATGAGGAAGAAAGGTTAACCGAGTTAAGATCAAAGCTAAGAGGCGCTGAAAAAATAATTAAAAATTCCTCAAATGTTTATAGAGCCCTTTGTAGAAATGATAGCGGAATAAGCGCTGTTTATTTAATTGAAAAGGCCATTGAGTCCTTGGATAAGCTTTCTGACGTTGAACCCGAGGCAAAGGAGCTTTCTGAGCGATTGACATCATACAAGTATGAAATATCCGATATAGCTGAAAGGGCGCTTGAGTTTGGTTCGTTTGACGGAATTGAAAATCCCGAGGCTCAGCTTCAAATAATAGAAGCGAGATTGATGCAAATTCAAAGATTAAAGAAAAAATATGGCTCATCAATCGCTGAAATTTTAAAATTCAAAAGAGAAGCCGAGGAGAAGCTTGAGGGCTTTGAAAAGGGCGAGGAAAAAATAGAGAATCTTACCGCCCAGTATAAAAAGACATACCAAATAGCGCTTGAGCTTGCAAGTAACTTAAGCGAGGCAAGAAGGGTTAGCGCATCTAAGCTTAGCAAAATAGTAATGGATGCTCTCACTTTTTTGGATATGCCAAAGGTAAGATTTGAAATTTCTATTAAAAATAACGAATCAGACGGAAGGACCGTGCTTACTCCGTACGGATTTGATAGTGTTGAATTTATGATTGCTACAAATGCGGGCGAGGAGCTTGGTGCTATGAATAAGATTGCCTCCGGTGGCGAGCTTTCAAGAATAATGCTTGCTATGAAAAGCGCGATGTCAAGCAAGGCTGATGCCCAAACGGTTATTTTTGATGAAATTGACACGGGTGTTTCTGGTAGCACCTCGCAAAAAATTGGAATTAAGCTTCATACAATATCAACCGATACGCAAACTATATGTGTAACTCACTCTCCTCAAATTGCATCGCTTGCCGATTCTCATTACTTTATAAAGAAGGTTGAGAAGGATGGAAGAGCCGAGGCCCATGTAAGCGTTCTTTCAAATGAAGAAAGAATTTCCGAAATTGCAAGAATTATCGGCGGAATCAATGTTACTGAAAAGCAAGTTGCTGCCGCAACCGAGCTTATAGCTCAGTCAAAAAAGCTCATTAAAGAAGGAAAATAGTACAAAATTCATTTTTCATCATATAATTTAGTAAAAGAAATTGGCATGGTGAAAATATGAGTATAAATTCCTTAATAGACTTTTTAAATTTTAGTCAAATTGAATACAAAAGTGATTATTCGACATCTAATTTAACATATCTTGAGGTTGGCGGATATGCGAGATTAGTGATTTTTCCAAAATGCCTTGACGAATTTTCTCTTATCTTAAATTATTGTCACGAAAGATCTGTTAAATTTGGAATAATTGGAAATGGAACTAACACATTTTTTCTTGATTCGGGATATAACGGAGTCATTGTTTCTACCAAGCATCTCAATAAAATTGAGGTTAAAAGCGACATAATTTTTGCACAGTGCGGAGCTTTGGTGACCGATTGTGCCATCAAGGCTATGCAAAATAGCCTGTGTGGAATGGAATTTTTATGCGGTATTCCGGGCAGTGTAGGCGGTGCTATTACAATGAACGCCTCGGCATACGAAAAATCAATTTCAAGCATAGTATATAAAAGCACCGTGCTTGATTTGAACAATGGAATTACTGAATCTATAGATTCCGTCGCACATGAATTTGATAAAAAATATTCAATATTTTCTAAAAATAAAGGATTAGTAGTTTTATCAACTGAATTTATTTTAGCATCATCAAGCAGGGAAGAAATATATTTAAAGATGCTTGAAATATCAAAAAAGAGAATCAAAAGTCAGCCTCTAAATTTGCCAAGCTGTGGAAGCACATTCAAGCGCCCGCAAAATTCATATGCCTCTAAGCTTATTGATTCGGCGAACCTTAAGGGACTCTCGGTAGGTGGCGCTGAAATTTCAAAAAAGCATGCGGGATTTTTAGTTAATAAGAATAATGCCTCTTCGCAAAATATTTTGGATTTGATTGAAGAAACTAAGAGCAAGATTTTTAACAAATTTGAAATCAAATTAGAGGAAGAAATTTTACTATTAAAATGAGGGAAAAATGGAATCATTTTCTACCATTACAAAAAGAGAACTGTTAGAAGTTGAGAAGTCAAAGCGATGCTGTACATTTGCATCAATTTATGCTTTTATATATCTTTCAAGTCTGAAAAATGATGTGTTTGTGTTAAAAAAGACAAATGCCGAAAATGCTAATTTTGCTATGAACAGGATATTGTCAGTATTGAAGGGTTCAAACGCCGAGTACAATCAGAAAAGCAAGGAATTATTAATAAATAGAAGGGTTTCGCGATTTTCTACACTTGCCGAAATTAAAAGCAACATTTTGAAATGTGACGATTGTATCGGAGAGTTTTTTAAGTCGTTGTTTTTGATATGCGGAACCGTTACTGATCCGCTCAAGGATTATAGGCTCGAGCTTGTTTTTGAAGATAAAAGCAAGCGAGACGAGATTTGCCAGCTTCTAATAGAGAGTAATTTTTCGCCTAAGATAAGCAGCAGGTCAAGCAAGCATATCATATATCTAAGAAGCAGTGAGCAGATTGAAAATTTTCTCGCTATGATAGGTGCGGTTAACGCAACCTTTGCGGTTATGAATAGCAAGATTTTCAAGGAGTTTAAGAACAATGCTAACAGAGCTTCAAACTGTGATAGCGCAAACATAAATAAATCATTAAAAGCAAACGAAAAGTATATAATCGCAATTTCATATCTTTTAAATACGGACAAGCTTGATGCCTTGCCCGAGAATTTAAAGGAAACCGCGTATAAGCGATTAGAGCATAGAGAATTAAATTTTGAGCAATTAGGCAGTAAATTTACACCGCCTATATCAAAATCGGGAATTTACCACAGATTGGAAAAAATATTGTCCATATATGAGGATTTAAAGGATAAGTAAAGGAGAAAACAATGTCGGGCTTTGTACATTTACATGTTCATACTGAATACAGCTTACTTGACGGTGCATGCAAAATCAAGGATATTGTAAAAAAAGCTAAAGAGCTTGGTCAAAATGCTATTGCTATAACCGATCACGGAAACATGTTTGGTGCGGTTGAATTTTACAGAGCCTGCAAGGATGAGGGCATCAAGCCCCTCATCGGCTGTGAGGTTTACCTTGCTCCAAACAGCAGATTTGAAAGAACCCGTGTAAACGATGTCCCATACTATCATCTTGTTTTGCTCGCAAAAAATGAAATTGGATATAAAAATTTATCATTTTTAGTCTCCGCAGGCTTTACCGAAGGATTTTATGTAAAGCCGAGAATTGATATGGAGCTTTTAAAGGCTCATTCCGAAGGACTTATTGCATTATCCGCTTGTCTATCGGGATATGTTGCTAAAAGCATTATTTTGGGCGATTTAGCGGGTGCAAGAGCGCATGTAGATCTTATGATAGAGATTTTCGGCGAGGATTACTACCTGGAAATTCAAAATCACGGTTTAGATGAGCAAAAAATTGTAAACGAGGCAATTATTGAAATAGGAAAAGAAAAGGGATGTAGGGTAGTTATCACTAATGACGTTCACTACATCAGCGAGGACGACTCCGAAAAGCAAAAGATTTTGATGTCAATTCAAACGAATAACACAAAATCAACAAATTCCGAAATAGGCTTCAAAACAAATCAATTTTATCTTAAAAGCGAAGAGGAAATGTATAGATCGTTTCCAAATAATCCCGAATACTACGACGCAACACTTGAAATTGCTGATAAATGTAATTTTGACTTTGATTTTAACAAGATAAGATTGCCCAAATTTCCTATTGAAAATGGCATGAGTGCTAAGGAATATTTAAAATTTCTAACAGAAAAGGGCTTTGAGAGCAAAATTAATTCCTCTCATATTGTCTTTGATGAAGCACACACCCGTCAAATTTATGAGGAAAGAATTGCATACGAGCTTGAAATCATAGACCGTATGGGATACAATGATTATTTCTTGATTGTATGGGACTTTATAAACTATGCAAAGAGTAAGGAAATTCCTGTCGGTCCCGGCAGAGGATCGGGCGCAGGTAGCCTCGTTGCGTTCCTTTTGGGAATAACCGATGTTGATTCTATAAAATTCGATCTTCTTTTTGAGCGCTTTTTGAATGTTGAAAGAGTAAGCATGCCCGATATAGATACCGATTTTTGCTATGAGCGCAGAGATGAGGTTATTGAGTATGTAAAAAACAAATACGGTCAAAATAGAGTTGCGCAAATTGTAACCTTTGGTACAATGGCTGCGCGTGCAGCGGTAAAGGATGTTGGAAGAGTGCTTGAAATTCCTTATGCCGAGGTTGATACCGTTTCCAAAATGATCGGAGCAAGCGCATCCTTATCACAGGCGTTAGAGGAAAATAAGGACTTAAAAAAGCTCTATGATACAAATAGCACGGTAAAAGAGCTTATTGACATATCCATGTCTATTGAGGGGCTTCCGCGCCACTCATCAACTCATGCGGCAGGAGTGGTTATAACGGAAGAGCCCATGTGCTATGATATTCCTGTGTCAGTAAACGGAGATATGACCGTTACACAATACGCAAAGGATGCTATTGAACAGCTTGGATTTTTGAAATTTGACTTTTTGGCTATTAGGTATTTGACAATAATTGATAATACCGAGCAGTTAATCAGAAAATCAAATCCCGATTTTGATGTAAAAAAGCTTACATTTAATGACCCAAGCGTGTATAAGCTGCTTTCATCAGGCAAGACTGACGGAGTTTTTCAACTTGAATCAGCAGGTGTAAAGCAAGTATTGATGCAGCTCCAGCCCGAGCGCTTTGATGATATAATCGCTTGTATTGCGCTTTACAGACCGGGGCCTATGGATTCAATTCCCGACTATATTGAGCGCAGACATAACAAGAATTTGATTAAATATAAGGCACCTATTTTAGAGCCTATTTTAAAGTCAACCTATGGCTGTATTGTATATCAAGAGCAGGTAATGCAAATGTGCGTTAAGGTTGCAGGCTATTCATATGGTCATGCCGATATTGTAAGGCGTGCAATGTCAAAAAAGAAAACAGATGTTATGGAAAAGGAGCGAGCAGCCTTCATAAAGGGTGCTATCTCTAACGGAATATCCGAAAATATAGCAAACGATCTTTTTGAAGAAATGCTCGGCTTTGCAAAGTACGCATTTAACAAGAGTCACGCGGTTGCATATGCGGTAACATCATATAGAACAGCATATTTGAAGGCTAATTATCCAAAGGAATATTATTCCTCTCTTATAACATCGGTTCTTGGCAACATTCCCAAAATAAATAAGTATATTGATGAGTGTGAAAAGCTGAATATACGAGTTTTACCACCTGATGTTAATAAAAGTGAAATCAATTTTTCAGTTGATGGTGCAAATATTAGATTTGGACTTTTGGCACTTAGAAATGTTGGTAGAAACTTTATTTCCGCTATAATTGCCGAGCGTGAGCGCGCAGGAGCATTTGAATCCTTTGAGGATTTTATATTTAGGCTTAGAAATGCTGATATAAATAAGCGTCAAATAGAGGCACTTATAAAATCAGGAGCGCTTGATTCCCTTGGAAAATATCGCTCTCAGCTAATGCAAAAATACGAGGAAATAGTTGATAGCGCCACCAACATTTCAAGAACAACCGCACACGGACAAACCGACATCTTTTCAATGATGGCATCCGATGCACAAAGAAATGTTTTTCCTACCTTCGAATATCCCGATATTGAGGAATTTTCTAAAAAAGAGCTTCTTATGTATGAAAAGGAAATTGCGGGAATGTATTTCTCGGGACATATCTTGGATTCTTACAGCAAGCATATTGCCGAAATTAAGCCTGTTAATATTGCAGATATTGTCGGAGACGAGGAAAAAGAGGGAGAATACAAGGAAAAGGATAGCGTAAAAATTGCAGGAATTATAACCTCAAAAACAGTTAAGCAAACAAAAAAGAAGGAAAATATGGCATTTATCACCGTTGAAGATGCGACATCCGAAATTGAAGTTATTGTTTTCCCTAAATTTTACGAAAAATATTCTCATCTTCTTAATATTGAAAATGTAGTTTTCTTAAACGGAACGATTAGTGTAAGAGAGGATGAGCCTTGTAAAATTCTTCTTTCAAGCGCGGAAAATCTTTTATCAAATTTGGAATTTAAGGAAACGGTCAAAAAGAGTACTCCAAAGCTTTATTTAAAGGTCAATGGAATAAATTCCCCCATTGTAACTCAAATCACGGAGCTTTTAAAGAATTATTCGGGCGAAGCTGAAATAATTTTCTTTGATTCCACAACTAAAAAATATGTAAAGGCAAAGGATATATCAATAAATGTAAATGAGCAAATTCTCTCAATTTTAAAATCACTTTTGGGACCTGATGCAGTAATTTACAAGGAATAAAATAACCCCCATCTATTTCTAGGTGGGGATTGTTTTTTGAAAAAAGTGCATTTATATGAAAAAATATTCAAGTATCTAATACCCAAAAATACAAAAAATAATTACAAACTCCTTGAAAGAAGGGAATGTTATGCGAAAAAGGAAGCATATTTTTTTAATTATTTTTTCAAGTGTGCTTGTAGCTTTGCTTATAAGCGCAATAATATTTGTTATATATGTAAACATTGGATTAAATTCAGAAATAGATTTGAGCCTTATTCGTACAGGCTCATCATCGGTTACAAAGCTATACGCATTTTCACGGGAAAACGGTGAAATAGATCTTGCAACGCCCGTTGAAATTGAGGATGAAAGAATATTTCTTGAAAATAGCGAATGGTGCTCGTTATACGATATGCCAAAAAATCTCATAAACGCCTTTATCGCAGTTGAGGACCATAAATTTTACGATCATAACGGGGTAGACTGGAAGAGGACTATAAAAGCAACTCTAAATTACTTTTTTAAATTTGAAAAAAGTGGCTTTGGCGGTTCAACGATAACTCAACAGCTTATAAAAAATCTTACGGGAGACGATATGGTTACCCCAAAAAGGAAGCTTGAGGAGATTCTCCGTGCCATAAATTTAGAAAAAAAGCTTGGTAAAAATGAAATTTTAGAGCTTTATCTAAATGTTGTATATCTTTCTCAAAATGCTTATGGGATACAAAGTGCATCACAGCTTTACTTTGGCAAGGACGCATCAAATCTTTCCCTTGCTGAGTGTGTGTCGCTAGCATCTATTGTTAAAAATCCAACAAAATACGATCCTTATAAATTTCCCGAAAACAATAAAGAGCGTAGAAATTTAATTTTGAGTATGATGCATTCGTATGGCATGATAACAAGTGATGAATATGAAGACGCAAAAAACGAGGAGCTACAGATAAATTCCAATATTGAAAGACAACGAACAAGCGGAATTTATTCGTGGTTCACCGAAAAGGTAATAGATGATGTCACAAACGATTTGATTAAGCGCTACAATCTAAGCAAGGAAGGCGCGCTTATGATGATAAACAAGGGAGGATTGAATATTTATTCCACTATGGATATAAATATTCAAGAGGCTGTCGAGAGCACATTTGAAAGCTATATTGCTTATTTGAAGCCTCAAAACGATAAATATCCAGAGGCGTCATGCGTTGTTTTAGATCCCTATACCTCAGATATTTTGGGAATTGCGGGCGGCGTCGGTAAGAAGAGCGCAAACAGAATTTTTAACCGTGCAACTGATGCTAAACGCCCCCTTGGCTCAGTAATCAAGCCTCTATCCGTTTACTGTCCCGCAATTGAAAATAGAACCATAACCTACGCAAGCGTTTACGACGATGTGCCACTTTATAAAGACGGAAGCCTTTGGCCACATAACGCAAGCGAGAAGTATAGTGGCTTGGTGAGCGCAAATTACGCACTTGAGCATTCCTTAAACACAGTATCAGTTAAAATTTTGCAGGATTTAGGACTTGAAAAATCATTTGATTTTTGTAGGAAAAAATTCAAGTTGAGCTTAGATAAAGCCGATAAGAATGAGGCTCCGCTTGCGCTTGGTCAGTTAACAAACGGAGAAACACTGCTAAATACAACCAATGCGTATTCCGCTTTTGCAAACGGCGGTTATATAGCTTCCCCTCGCAGTTATTTATATGTTACTGATAATTACGGAAATGTAATTTTATCAAACGATTATTCATCGGAAAGAGTTATTTCGGAGGAGTCATCCTCGTTAATGACTCTAATGCTACAAAATGTTGTAAATAATGGCACAGCCAGCTCATTGAGCATAAAAAACAGTGTTCCTATTGCCGGAAAAACCGGAACATCAGGAGAGTGCGAGGATAAATGGTTTGTAGGATATTCTCCAAATTATCTTTGTGGAGTATGGGTAGGATATGATGAGCCTTCCACAATATATTCAGGCGCAAATTACGCATTATCTCTTTTTGATTCTATTATGACAAGCGCTCATGCGAATATTGAAAAGCGAGAATTTACGCCTTCGGGAAACATCATAAAGCGGGAGTTTTGTGTAGATTCGGGGCTCGTTCCTTGTCCTTCGTGCGGTATAGATCCAAGACTAAACAGAATACAAGCAGGATATTTTATAAAAGGGACAGAGCCACAGGAAGAATGTAGCCGCCACAAGACTGTAACAATTGACTCACGAACAGGAAATATCGCTACACCGGGAACAAACTCATTGTTCAAAAGAAAAATAGGCCTTGTTGATTATATTCGCAGTGAGAATTTTGACAGCTTAGGCGTAAGAGACGAAGGGTATCTTCTTGAATCACGCAAAAAATAAAGCATTAAATCTTAAATCACCTCATAAGTTAAATTGAGGTGATTTTTATTGCTTATCATTTTTCAAGGAGGAATATTATGAAAATTTTAAAGGGAGCAATGGCAATTTTACTTCTTATATCACTTTGTATGACATTCGCGGTTTCATCATTTGCACTCACAATCAAAGAGCCAAATCTTGAGCTTAGTGGCAAAAGCGCCATATTGATTGATGCTGGCACCGGCACCGTACTGTATGAAAAGAATGCGGATTTGCGTCTTTCACCGGCATCGGTTACAAAAATTATGACTCTATTGCTTGTTTTTGAGGCGATAGAAAAGGGAACTCTCAAATACGATGATATTTTAACCGTAAGCGAGAATGCTGCTTCAATGGGTGGCTCTCAAATTTTTTTAGAGGTCGGAGAGGAGATGAGCGTCAACGACCTTTTGAAAAGCGTGATTGTAGCATCTGCTAATGATGCAGCGCTTACCTTAGCGGAGCATGTTTCGGGTAGTGAGGAAGCGTTTGTAAGCGCTATGAACGAGCGTGCAATCGAGCTTGGTATGACAAATACTCATTTTGAGAATGTTACAGGACTTGACGATGATGTGACCGAACATCTTACCACCGCACGAGATATTGCTACAATGTCAAGAGAGCTATTAAAGCATGATAAGATAACCGAATATACTACAATTTGGATGGACAGCGTGCGAAACGGTGACTTTGCGCTTACTAACACTAACCGTCTTGTTCGCTTTTACAGAGGAATTACAGGGCTTAAAACGGGCTCAACCTCAAAGGCGGGCTTTTGCATTAGCGCCACTGCAAAAAGGAATGACTTGCACTTGATTGCGGTTATAATGGGGGCAGACTCCTCAGATAACAGAAACATTTCGGTAGCAAAGCTACTTGATTTTGGATTCGCAAATTACGGTGCATATGTTGACAATTCTATTACACCTGAAAAAATAAGAATTTACGGAGGTAAAAGCGACTTTGCTTCTACCTATTGCAATGATTTTACCGCCCTTATTAATAAGGAAGGCTCTTCAAAAATAACATCTGAAATTAAAATGAATGAATATGCGACAGCTCCTGTCCAAAAGGGTGATACAGTAGGAAAAATAATTTACAAATTAAACGATGAAATAATAGGCGAAAATCCTATTTATTGTGCAGAAAATATTGATAAAATTACCTTTTTTGATTACTTTGGATTAGCTATTAAAAAATTTTTATTAAATTTATAAAAACTTCTTTAAAAAGTGTTGAATTTTGCGGATAAATGTAGTAATATATAAGATATTAAAAAACTACCCTTGGAGGACATTAAAATGGCTCTTTCATTAAACGACAAGTTTGTGAAGAATTATGTTTCTGAAGATGCTATTAAGGATATTGCCGACGAAATTTATTCCGCACAAGCTGAATTGATGGAAAAATCTGGAGAAGGAAACGCTTTTTTGGGCTGGCTTGACCTACCCGAAAATTATGATAAAGAGGAATTTGCAAGAATAAAGAAGGCTGCCGAAAAAATTCAAAAGTCCTGTGATATTTTGATTGTTATCGGTATCGGTGGATCTTATCTTGGTGCTCGTGCAGCGATCGAGTTTGTTAAATCTCCGATGTATAACAACCTCAAAAAGGATACGCCTGATATTTATTTTGCGGGAAATTCAATTAGCTCAAGCGCGCTTGCTGATCTTATCAAAATTTGCGAGGGCAAGGACATTTGCGTAAATGTTGTTTCAAAATCGGGAACAACAACTGAGCCTGCGGTTGCTTTTAGAATTTTCAGAGGTATTCTTGAAGAAAAGTATGGCAAGGACGGCGCAAGAGAAAGAATTTTTGCCACAACCGATAAAGCGAAGGGAACACTAAAAAGCTTTTCCGATGATGAGGGATATGAAACATTTGTTGTTCCTGATGATGTTGGCGGAAGATTTTCAGTTCTTACCGCAGTAGGTCTTCTTCCTATTGCAGTTGCCGGAATTGACATTGACGCTATGATGAAGGGCGCTTTTGATGCAAGGGCAAAATGTGCTGTGCCGTCTATTGAAAAAAACGATGCACTTAAGTATGTTGCTATGAGAAATGTTCTTTATAGAACAGGGAAGAGTGTAGAAATTCTCGTTTCATACGAGCCCGCTGCTCAAATGCTTTGCGAGTGGTGGAAGCAGCTGTTCGGTGAAAGCGAAGGAAAGGATCAAAAGGGAATTTATCCTTCCTCGGTAATTTTTTCAACCGATCTGCATTCACTCGGTCAATTTATTCAAGACGGCTCAAGAATTATGTTTGAAACAGTACTTAACATAAACGAGTCTAACGATACAATCATAATCCCCAACGATCCTGCTAACATTGATAAGCTTAATTTCTTGGCAGGTAAGGAGCTTGAGTTTGTAAATCAAAAGGCTATGCTTGGAACGCTTTTCGCTCACTCTGACGGAAATGTTCCTAATATTGTTCTCAATCTTGAAAACAGAAGCGCGTATTCCTTTGGATACCTTGTATATTTCTTTGAATATGCTTGCGCTGTTTCGGGATATACATTGGGAGTTAATCCATTCAATCAGCCCGGCGTTGAAAGCTATAAGAAAAATATGTTTGCACTCCTTGGTAAAGAAGGCTACGAGGAGCTTAAAGCAGAGCTCGAAAAAAGAATAGACTAATCAAAATAGGCGGTTAAAACCGCCTATTTTTCATTTTCAGGACAACATCAATACAAAAATGTAAATTTCTTTCAATTTTTTATACATTTTTCACAAAATGTATTGATTTTTTCAATGCTTTAATGTATAATTTAATTACAAGAAGAATATTTTTTGGAGGATTGATTACTATGACAAAAATTATTATTGGAGTTAAGGGAACTGGAAAAACAAAGGTGCTTATCGACATGATAAATTCGGCACTTGATCGTTCTAACGGCTCGGTTGTTTGTATTGAAAAGGGAGATAATCTCAGGTTGCAGGTTAGCCACAAGTGCCGACTTATCAACTCTGATGAATATATGGTTTGCGATGCTGAAGCACTTTATGGATTTATTGCAGGACTTTTGGCAAGTAACCACGACATAACAGATATGTTTATTGATGCTACATTTAGAATTTGCAAGAGAGATTTGCCATCATTCGAGCAATTCCTTAAGGAAGCTGATGAGCTTGTATCAAAGCTAAATGTAAATCTTGTTATGACGCTTTCTATGCCTGCCGAGGACGCAACCGATACAATTAAAAAGTATCTTTGATTCTTACAAAAGAAAACCCCTTTGAAATGATATACACCTCAAAAGCATCAGCTTTTGAGGTGTATATTTTTATGTTTAAAATGTCAAAATTTGGCGTTTTGCATACGATATTTATAGAAGACGAATTTATCGCTTCATAAATACTCATAGGAGGTTACTATATGCCTGATAACAGAATGTGTCAACCGCCACACGCAAAGGAATGCGTATGTATTGACACCTATAGAGTCCTTGATTCATGTAGAGATAAGGATTGCTTTGAAAATGTCAAGGTTTATCTTACCGAATTTGGTGAGGAAATAATTGACCGCACAAGCAATATTCGCGCTAAAGGCGCTGAGGTTATTTGTGCTTATATTGATGTTAATGATGTTCCTTTTAATAAGGGATTTTATCAGTTAAATATCAAGATATACACAAAAATCACCTTTGAGGCATGCATTTGCTCGGGAAATATACAAGAATTTGAAGGAATTGCAGTAGTTGAAAAGAAGGTAATTCTTTTTGGTAGCGAGGGAAATGTAAAGGTATTCAAGAGCGAGAAGTCAAACGGTGGCTTTTGCGCCGAGATGCCGTGTCAAGCGCCAATGTCCGCTAATTTGCCTATCGCAGTGCTTGAAACAGTGGATCCCGTAATCTTAGATGCAAGAGTAGTAGAGCCAAGAGTTTTCCCATGCTGTTGTTGCTGTTGCGTAGATGATATCCCTGAAAATGTTCGTTGCCATGTAAACGGAAATCTTTGCGCAAGAGATGAAAAATCACTTGTTGTTTCGCTCGGATTTTTCTCGGTTGTAAGAATAGAGCGCCCTGAACAGCTTTTAATTAATGCTACTCAGTACAATATTCCCGAAAAGGAATGTATTAGCGCTCCGGAAAATGATCCATGTACCCTTTTTAAGGCGATGGCTTTCCCTGTAAACGAATTTTCTCCCCCAGCTCTGAACAGCTTTCCTCACGGCGGATGCTACGGAAATAAGCATGAGCAAACGAATGGCAAGGGCACTTGCTCCTGCTCATAAGATAAAGCCACAGGTTTACCCTGTGGCTTTATTTAAAGCGATATTATGTTACTTGAATATTCGTTTGCCTCATCTAAATTATGAGATACGATAACCACTGTTTTCCCCTCTAAAAGCTTAAAAACCTTAGGCATTATTCGCTCCTTCATGGCGGGGTCAAGCGCCGAGAACGGCTCGTCCATTAAGAAAATGTCGCCGTTGTAGTATAGCGCTCTTGCAATCGCGAGTCGCATTTTCATTCCGCCCGATAAGCTATCAGGATATGAATTTTCCTCGCCTGTAAGCTCTACAATATCTAAAATTTCCTCAAGAGATAGAGAAGTGCCCTTTGAAACAATTTCAAGATTTTGCTTAACTGTCAAGGCTGGGAATAATCTCGGCTCTTGAAATACACAGCTAATAAATTCGCTATTTTTAATAATTTCTCCCGAAAAATCCTGCTCAAGTCCTGCAATAATTCGCATAAGCGTCGTTTTTCCGCATCCGCTCTCGCCCATTATAAAAGAAATTCTGCCATCTGGAATGGATAGGTTAAAGCTTTCAAATATTTGCTTGCTTCCAAAGCTCTTAGTTAAATTTTTTATTTCCATCTGAGCCTCCTATCTTTAATTGACGCTTAAAGGCGGTTTTTATCAATTTAGTAAATAAAAATTCAAAGACAAGACTAAAAATAATTATGACAATAGTCCACGCAAATATTTCCGTATTATCAAAATACTGATTTGCGGAAGAAATATTCGTTCCGATAGAGTTTTTTGGATTGCACAAGACCTCAGCAGCAACGCCAGCCTTCCACGCAAGACCGATAGCCGAAAGCAAGGCTGACAAGAAATAGGGAAGCGCACTTGGGACATAGAGAGCAAAAATTAACCTTTTAAATGGTATTTTAAACATTCTCGAAGCCTCAAGCAGTGATCCGTCAACGCTTTTTATTCCTTGATAAACATTTGCAAAAACTATCGGAAGCACCATTAGCGAGCATATTATAACAACTGTTTTTTCATCGCCGATAAACACATTTATAAGGAATATGAAGGCAACAACGGGTGTTGATTTAATAACTGTTAAAAATGGCGCTAAAATGCTGTAAACAGTCCTCGAGATTGAGCTTATAATTGCCAAAGCAACTCCGATAACGACCGCTATAACAATTCCTAACAAAACATGGAATAGCGAGATTAAAATGGATTTATAAAAATCCCATTCGCAAACAAGCTCAAAAAGGCGTCTTATCACTGTTACAGGAGATGGGAATAGCATCGGCAAATCAACGATTAGCGATGCAATTTCCCATACTGCAAGCCAAAATAATACGATTAAAGATATTTTTATAGTTTTTTTCATTTAGTTGAATTTAGTACAATCGTTACCATCGGCTCGGGCAACACTGCAAGCTTAACAGTACCATTTGCTACTGCATTTCTAAGGTCTGCAGGTGCTGCGTATGATGTAGAATCAATGGTAGCGTTGATATTGTTTTCTTTTAAAATATACTGTAAAATGAATGTTGGGTTTTGCGCTGGGCAATAAATTGTTTTTCCTTCAAGATCAGAAATGCTACTAATAGAATTTCCGTCATCTAATACATAAAGAACTCCAAGAGTATTTATAGCAAGAACTTGAACCTTTCCGCCCGTTACATTGTAAATATTAGCCGCTGCGTTTGTAGGAAGCGCCGCAATATCAATAGAACCGTTGCTAAGGCCTGTCATAATGCTATTTGCTGCTGTTTCAACAGAGAATTCATACTTGTTTTTAGCAGTTCCTGCCTCGTTATCAGCCATAAGCTTAGCCATACCAAAGCCTGTTGTGCCGTTAAGCACGGAAACCTTGATGTTTTCGGTTGTTTTTCCTGTGCCGTTACCTCTTGAGTAGTAGAAATCATCCGCAGGAATAGCCTTTCCAACGCTTGCCGGTGCGATAGAATACATAGCATTTATAAATGCAGACATAGATGTTTTCATATCCGCGCCCTCTTTAAATGCTATATTGCAGTTAGGAATAGCCTTTGTTGCGATCGGAGCCTTTTCAAAAATTCCGTATTTGGCAATATATGTGCCTGCATCCTGCGGATTAGAATTTGTAAATTCAATGGAAGTCTTATATTCATCAAGAAAAGCATTTACGCTTTCGGGATATTTCTCAGCGAAATCCTTACGGACAACAACGCAGCCTTGAACAAGCTCGGCTCCATCTGAAATTTTATTCCATTCCTCGGTTAAGTCAAGCTTTACCGCAAGACCCTGCTCGCTCTCGGAGCTTTCAGTTGAATCATCATTTCCGCAAGAAAAAAGGGAAATTGATGATGCAAGCATGCAAATTATCATAAGAATAGACAGTAATTTTTTCATTTTTAAACCTCACATAATATAATTTCTTTTTTATTTTTAACAATTAGCCCACTTTCCTCGAGCTTATCAAAGGCTCTGTAAAGCGATGCTCGCCCTATGCCAATCATTTTGGCAATAGCGGAGAAGTCAGTTTTCAAGGTTATGACATTTTCATTCCTTGGTAGCTGAAGCAAGTATGAATACAGCTTGTTTTCCGCCGATTTTGCGGTATAAGCACTTATTTTATTGTTTAAAAAGCTAATTTTATTTGCTAAATACTCAATATAATTAAGTGCGATTTTATGGTTGTACTCAATACATTTTTGAACAAATTCACGACTTATGGTTAAAACCGTGCAGGTTGATGTTGCGATTACCTTTGTTAGGTATTCGGGCTCATCAAACAGTATTGCTACTCCATATATATCATTTGAAGAAAGCTTTTTTATTATAACTCCATCATCTCCTGATATTATCGTAGCCCTTCCTTCAATGATAATACCTATTCTTTTTTGGGATTTTGCGCAAAGCATTATATCGTTTTTTGAATATTTAATAACTTCATATCCCTCAAAGCTACAACAGCTTTCAATATCGCTTTTAGATATCCCCTTAAAAAGAAAAGTATTTGATAAGATTTCGGATATTTTTTCCATAAAACACCCCCTCAAAAAGTGTATCATTTGATACACTTATTATAAACGAAAAATATATTTTTGTCAATAATATTTTTGATAAATGTATTGATTTTTTTGACAAAATAGGGTATTATTATATTGATAAATAATAAAGGAGATTATAATATGGCAATTTTGGTTACAGGTGGCACCGGATTCATCGGATCACACACCGTCGTTCAGCTTATAAATGATGGCAGAGAGGTGGTTATCGTTGATAATTTGTGCAATTCTAAGCTTTGCGTTCTTGACAGAATAAAGACTATAACAGGAAAGAGCGTAAAATTCTACAAGGCGGATTTACTTGATTTTGACGCTATTGATACTATTTTTAAGGAGAATAAAATTGATTCTGTAATTCATTTTGCGGGACTAAAGGCAGTAGGAGAGAGCGTTCAAAAGCCTATGCTATATTACAATAACAACATCACAGGCACGCTCAATCTCACAAAGGCAATGTCTGATAACGGCTGTAAGAAAATTGTATTTTCCTCATCAGCAACAGTATACGGAAATCCTAAGAGCGTTCCAATTAAAGAGGATTTTCCTCTTTCTACAACTAATCCGTACGGCGAAACTAAGCTAATGATCGAAAGAATTCTTTCTGACATTACTAAGTCCGATCCTGAATGGAGCGTTTCTATTCTTAGATATTTCAATCCTATCGGCGCTCACGAAAGCGGACTCATAGGTGAGGATCCTAAGGGAATTCCAAACAACCTTTTGCCTTATATTGTAAAGGTTGCATCAGGAAAATACGATCATCTCAGCGTATTTGGAAATGATTATAACACTCATGACGGAACAGGCGTGCGTGACTATATCCATGTAGTTGACCTTGCTAACGCGCACCTTAAGGCGCTTGATAGAGTTGCTCTTGTTACGGGAATTGAGCATTTTAACATAGGCACCGGAAACGGATATTCAGTTCTTGATATTGTAAAGGCGTACGAAAAGGCAACTGGTCTTACTGTTAAATACGAAATCGCCCCTCGCCGTCCCGGTGACATTGACGCTTGCTATGCCGATCCAAGCAGAGCATACGAAATTCTTGGTTGGAGAGCACAGTACGATATTGATAAGATGTGCCAAGATTCTGCTAATTGGCAAAGAAAAAATCCCGACGGATACGGTGAATAATATGATAGAAAAGTCTTATTTTGATAAAATGCCCACCGGCGAAGATGTATACGCATATACGCTTACTAATTCTAAGGGAGCAAGTGTAAAAATTCTTACCCTCGGCGGAAGAATAAATCAAATCAATGTCCCCGATAAAAACGGTAATTTTGCCGATGTTGTGTGCGGATTTGATAATGTAAAATCTTATTTGGAAGATAGTGCATATCAGGGTGCGCTTATTGGACGCTTCGGAAATAGAATTAAAAATGGAAAATTCACCCTTGACGGCGTTGAATATACACTTTACAAGAATAACGGAAGTAATCATTTGCATGGTGGCGAGATTGGCTTTGACAAAAAGCTTTGGAGTGCAACCTCATGGCAAATTGGTGGCACGATGTACCTTCAGCTTTCTATAATAAGCGAGGATGGAGAAGAGGGATATCCCGGAAGGCTTTCTGTTACCGTTTTATATTCATTTGATGATGAAAACACGCTTTGCATCAATTACAAGGCTACAACGGACAAAAAAACCATTATAAACCTTACAAACCACTCATATTTCAATCTTGGTGGATATGATAGCGGAAATATCGAATCCCATATGCTTTGGCTTGATGCTGATAAATTTACCGAAACCGATGCCGAGCTTATTCCAACCGGTAAGGAGCTCTTAGTTGACGGCACAGCGTTTGATTTTAAAGCTGAAAAGCTTATCGGCAAGGATATTGATGCTAATGATATCAACATAAAGTACGGTCAAGGATATGATCATAACTTTGTATTAAATTTTGATGGTACTGTAAAGCATTTTGCGACCCTTAAGGACACAAAATCAGGAAGAATTATGAAGGCTTATACAAATCAGCCTTGTGTCCAAATTTACGCAGGAAACTGCATAAATCCTGATGATGCGCCCTTCAAAAACGGTATAAAGCAGGTAAAGCGCTGTGGAATTTGCTTAGAAACTCAACATTCTCCTGATGCGCCAAATCAGCCAAGCTTTATAAGTTGTGAGCTTGATGTTGGAGAGCTTTACGATTACACAACCGTGTTTAAATTTGAAAATTAATAAAAAAGCCACATATTTATGTGGCTTTTTTCATATGTTATATTAAAACTATAATTTAGGAGTAAATATAATGTATTTTTCAAATAACTGTGAGCGTTGTGAGATGATGGCAAAATATCTTATAGAAAACAAAGCAACTGTGCGAGATACCGCAAAAAGATTTGGAATTAGCAAGTCAACCGTGCATAAGGATCTCACAGATAAATTATATAAAATAAATATTTTCCTTTATAATGATGTTAAGGAGATTTTGCAAATCAACAAATCAGAGCGTCATCTAAGAGGCGGTGAGGCAACCAAGCAAAAATACATAAATGCACAAAACAAGAAAAAATCTTTATAATGATGATTTTACAGTAGATTGAAAATTAAAATTTTTTCATTTTTAATGTCTTCATCATTTTAAACAAAAATTTTAATTTTATAATTTCGCAAAGCAAACCCTTTTAAATAATTTTTTATAAGCTCATGGATTTTTCATCATAATTTTCATTATAGATAAAAACTTATGAAAAATGAAAATTAATTTTTTACTAATGAATACTAATTATCAATTTGAATAAAAATTTTTAATCTTAATAATGTTTCCCTTGGACAACTGAAAAATTTTTATTAAGCATCAATACTTTAATTAAAAATAAATTTTGTTTTGATGAGTTCATCGTTTAATGATAAAATTTAAAACGCCGTTTTTGAAGACGGCGTTTTTTATAAGAAAAATTTTAATAGCTGATGGAAGGCTCGAAATTTTTTATAATAATTTGTACAATAAGATTTGAATAATAAATATAGATAAAAATAATAAAAATGCATGAAATTACGCAAAAGCTACTGTTTACGCGATTTTTACTGTTCTCTAAATTATATAAAATTTGCATTTTGTATAATAAGAGATTATTCATTTTTGGGTATGAAAAGGAATGATAGTGATTGATCCATTTCAATATCAGGATTTAATATTGTTATTGTTTTTTATAGAATTTTGTTTTTTTAGTATATTTAGCATAAAATGATAAAGCAATGAGATAATTGATGACACGACACAAAATAAAAAATCAAAGCGAAAAGTTCGCTATGCTCTTTTTAATCAAAAATTTATTTTGAAATTGATTTTAGGTAGTCATCTACCTCTTGGCGTGTTTTGAATACGATAAAATCCTTACTCGGATATTTTTCGTGAAGCCCCATAATTTTTGGTCTTCTTTTTTCTTCAAACTCAGCAACACCCTTGACAAATTCATCGAAGTCTCTTTGATGCTTATCCAAGTGATCGGGAAAATCTGCCCTTGATGATTCCTCAAGCTGTCGTTTTCTTACGCTTTCAATGCAAAATGATGTATCAAAATCTAAAAAGAAAATTGCATCCGCGCTTGCAAAACGAATTTCAAGAGTGCTTATATGCATTCCGTCAAGTATCCATTCATCCTTGCTAACCAACTCTCTTTGAATGTTCGCCCATTCTTCCCTGCTATAATGTGTCCAGTTTTCCTTCCAAAACAATACATCTAAATGAATTAGAGGCAAATCGGTAATTTCTGATAATTTTGTAGAAAAATAGCTTTTACCGCTTCCATTATTACCAATTACAATAACCTTTTTATACTTAAAATTCAACATTTCATTCTCCTTCCAATCATTTATTGATTATAATCATATTTTACCATATTAGTAACTACTTTTCAACAAGTATATAGCACATAAAATTTTTATAATAAATTATAAATTTCTATTGACAAAGGTGATTTTATATGATATACTGTGTAAAGTAATTTGATTTACATATATTTTGGAGGCGTTTTTATGTTTGAAAAAAACCTTAGCATTTCACTTTTGCTTGATTTTTACGGTGAAATTTTAAGCGAACGCCAAAGAGATATGCTTGATTTTTATTACAACGATGACCTTTCGCTTGCCGAAATTGCACATAATTACGATATTTCTCGTCAAGGTGTGCGTAGCGTGTTGAAAAAAGGCGAAAATATACTTATAAAAATGGAAGAAAAGCTTCATTTAGCAGAGCGCTTCTCTTCCGTGCAAGAAAAATCATCCCAACTCGTCATTGAGCTTGAAAAAATCACCGATTTAATTAACGATGATGAAATTTCTCTCAAAATTAAGTCTTTAATTGAGCAAATTAAGGATTTGGCGGACTAATTACGGAGGTTTATTTAATGGCAATGTTTCAAAACTTAGCGGATAAGCTCGCTAATGCTTTTAAAAAATTCCGAAACAAGGGAAAATTGACTCCTGCCGATGTAAAGGAAGGAATGCGCGAAATAAAGCTTGCTCTACTTGAGGCTGATGTAAGCTTCAAGGTTGTTAAGGGCTTTATTAACACTGTTTCGGAGCGCGCTGTTGGGGCTGAGGTGCTTGAAAGCCTACTCCCTGCTCAGCAAATTGTAAAAATAGTTAATGAAGAGCTAATTAACCTTATGGGTAAAACTCAAGCAAAGCTTGAAATTGCTCCAAAGCCACCAACTGTTGTTATGATGGTTGGTTTACAGGGTGCAGGTAAAACTACTCACTCGGGAAAGATCGCAGGTCTTTACAAAAAGCAAGGAAAAAATCCGCTTTTAGTAGCATGCGATGTGTACCGTCCCGCGGCTATAAAGCAGTTACAAATCGTTGGTGAAAAGCTTGATATCCCCGTTTATGCGGAGGAAAAGAATCAAAAGCCTGTTTCAATTGCGAAAAATGCGCTTGATTATGCAAAAAAACACGGTCATGATATGGTATTTATTGATACCGCAGGACGCTTGCATGTTGATGAGGTTTTAATGAAGGAGCTTCAAGATATTAAGGCTGCTCTTTCCCCTACCGAGATACTCTTAGTTGTCGATGCTATGCTCGGTCAGGATGCTGTAAATGTTGCACAAAGCTTTAACGAAATGCTTGAAATAACAGGCGTTGTATTAACTAAGCTTGACGGTGATACAAGGGGCGGTGCTGCTCTATCTGTTAAATATGTTACAGGAAAGCCTATCAAGTTCGTTGGTACGGGCGAAAAGCTTGATACTATCGAGCCATTCCATCCCGATAGAATGGCATCAAGAATACTCGGAATGGGTGATGTCCTCTCTCTTATAGAAAAGGCTGAGGAAGCGTTTGATCAGAAAAAAGCGCAAGAGCTTGAAAAGAAAATGAGAGAAAGCACATTTACTCTTACTGATTATCTCGAACAGCTTGCGCAGCTCAAACGCATGGGCTCGCTTGAAAGCCTTATGGGCATGATTCCCGGCATGAATGCAGGAATGGCCAAGGATGCAAAGATTGATGAAAGCATGCTCGTTAAAACCGAGGCTATCATCCTTTCAATGACTCCTAAGGAAAGAACAAATCCCGATATTATCTCCTCTTCCCGAAAGAAAAGAATCGCTCAAGGAAGTGGAACATCGGTTGAGGATATAAACAAGCTTCTAAAGCAATTTGACCAGATGAAAAAGATGATGAAGCAAATGACATCTGGAAAAATGGGTGGCTTGTTTGGAAAACGAATGAAAATGCCGTTCTAATAACGGATTTTTAGATAAAATAAAAAATAAAAAAGAAAAATAATTTATTGGAGGAATTCAACAATGGCAGTAAAAATCAGACTTAGAAGAATGGGCGCAAAGAAGGCTCCTTTCTACCGCGTAATCGTAGCAGATGAGAGAGCTCCAAGAGACGGTAAGTTTATCGATGAAATCGGTTACTACAACCCCTTGAAGAACCCTGCTGAAATCAAGATTGACGGCGAAAAGGCTATGAAGTGGTTGAACAACGGTGCGCAACCTACTCAAACTGTAAAATCCATTCTTGAAAAGAGTGGCATCGTAAAATAATCTCAAAGGAAAGGTGATTATTTACGGATAATCAGGGTGTGCATATGCAAGAATTTAGCACAATACTTGGCAATATGGTTAAAGCCATCGTAGATAACCCCGAAAAGGTCGTTGTTACCGAGCATATCGAAGGCGATGAGGTCCTTTTGACCTTGAATGTCGCTGAGGAGGATATGGGAATGGTTATTGGCAAGCGTGGTAAAATCGCCAAGGCTATTCGTACCATTATGAAAACCGTCGCTAAATTTGACGACAAGAAGGTTACGGTAGAAATCAAATAACATAAAACGGAGATTCTTCTCCGTTTTTGTTTTTATCTCTATTGACTTTTTTTGTATTATGTATTAAAATTATATTGTTATAAAAGCATTTTTAGGAGATTATTTTATGTTAAAGCCAATTAAACTACAATCAGTATTTAAAGAGATAATTTGGGGCGGGAACAGGCTCAAAACCGATTATAACAAGAAGTCTGATCTTTCTAATATTGCCGAGAGCTGGGAGCTTACTGTTCGCGATGATGGAATGAACACAATCGTAGGCGGTGAATTTGACGGCCTTACAATGCAGGAATATATAAACGAAAATGGTTTTGAGGTTGTTTCAAGCAAGACTCTTGACCGCTTCCCTCTTCTCATTAAATTCATAGATGCTGAGGACAATCTTTCAATTCAGGTTCACCCCGATGATGCATACGGTATGGCTAAGGCAAATAGCCTTGGCAAAACCGAAATGTGGTACATAATTGATGCTAAGCCGGGGGCTAAATTAGTTTATGGTCTTACGCCAACATCTACTCTTGAATCATTAAAATTAGCTATTCAAAACGGGACTGTTGAAGATGAACTAAATTATGTAGATGTAAAAAAAGGCGATGTATTTTTCATTCCGTCCGGTCTTGTACATGCAATCGGTGCCGGAATTTTACTTGCTGAAATTCAACAAAATTCTAACATTACTTACCGCGTTTACGACTACAATAGACTCGGAAAGGACGGCAAGCCAAGGGAGCTTCATGTTGAGGACGCACTCAATGTAATCGTAAACAGGAGCGAATCCGAAATAGATAAAATAAGATTTTCTACAAATGTCAAAAACGATAATACTTTGGCATGTTGCGAATTCTTTAATGTAGAAAAGTTCTTTGTTGACGGGCACTGCGAGTTTTCGGCAAATGCCGAAAGTTTCCATTCTATTCTCTGCCTTGACGGCATTGGAGAAATTGAATACCAAGGAGAGCGCTTCCCTGTTTGTAAGGGCGACAGCTACTTTATTCCTGCGGGAATAGGTACATATTGCGTTAATGGAAATCTCGAAATCATCATTTCAAGAATTTAAAAAATAGCCTGTTTTTAAACAGGCTATTTTTTATTTTTCTAATTTTTCATTAATTTTTTTGCTTGTTGCCTTAACCGCCAAGAAAACTATAAACCACACTGAAAGATATGCCACTAAGAAAATTGCAGTAAAAATCAATATCACACTAATTTTCAAAGGGATCCAAAAATTAACAAGATAGCAGAAAATATACGCAACATAAACGCTTCCCATATGGCACAAAAGTGATTTAGCAATAGGCCAGCTTTCTATTTGATTAAATATACTAACCCCTGCTTGAACGAATGCTAAAATATATGTGCTAACAATAGCAAGAAATGCTTGGGGTGCCGTAAGTGAAAAATCATCAACAGCTGTTGAAATACAAAGGAATACAATTCCTGCTATTATCGGTCCAAATCCGCCAAATGCAAGTCCTCTTTGAAAAAACGCCTTTAAGTATTTATTCATATTAAATGCCAACCCTTTCCTTTACTGCTTTAACTTGTCTTCTTGATACATAATCACGATAACCGTTTTTTAAGGTTATCATTAGCGCGCCTCCAAATGACGCACTAAAATGAGAAATCTTTTTTATATTGACAATACAGCTTTGATTTATTTTAACAAAATCATAGCTTAAAAGCTCCTCAAGCTCATAAATTCGTTTCTTTACGAAAAATTTTTCAAATTCGGTATATGCCACAATCTTGCCATTTTCTATATTGAAGCAATATATTTCCATAGGAGTAAGCTTTTTAATATTTTCGTTAGCATATCCTATTATTTCTAACGAGCTTGACTCCATAAGACGCTCTATTTCCTCTACAAGCTTATTTTTCTCGTGCGCTATAATTGTTAACTCTTCTTCCCTGTCCTTATCAATTATAATAGTGCATTTCAATTTCATCACCCCTTAACTATAATTTAAAGCATTTTGAATAGAAAGTCAAGAAAAACCAACCAAACGGCAAATTTTCACTTTTATTCGGTCAAGTATTTTTTATATAAACAATAAAAATCGGGCTATACAAGCCCGATTTAATATTAGTCACAGTTTTCCCAGTTATGATAAACCTCTGTTACATCATCATTATCCTCAAGATGCTCAATAAGAAGATTCATATACTTAATGTCATCATCAGATGTAAGTGTAACATAGTTTGACGGGATTTTATCCTGCTCCGCAGATACATACTTAAAGCCCTGTGCCTCAAGAGCAGTTGCAACAGCATCAAGCTCCGCATCAGCGGTATAAACGATAAATGCCTCATCATCGGAAACAAAGTCCTCAGCACCTGCCTCAAGAGCCGCCTCCATCAATGTGTCCTCATCATATCCCTCTTCCTTAGAGATCATGATAACTCCCTTGTCCTCAAACAAATATCCAACGCATCCCGTTGTACCGAGATTGCCCTTATATTTACTAAAATAAGAGCGAATTTCAGGGGTTGTACGATTTGTATTATCGGTTGCGGCAGTAACTATAATAGCAACTCCGCCGGGGCCGTAGCCCTCATATCTCATTTCCTCAAGAGCCGCAGAGTCAGATGAGCTTGCCTTCTTAATTGTTCTTTCGATATTATCGTTAGGAACATTATTTGACTTCGCCTTTGCAATAAGAGCAGCAAGCTTTGCATTTACCGTTGGGTCAGGTCCTCCTGCCTTTACCGCAATAGAGATTTCCTTACCTATTTTCGTGAAGATTTTCGCCTTTTGAGCATCAGTCTTCTCTTTTTTATGCATTATATTTTTCCATTTGCTATGTCCTGACATAATAACCTCGTAACAATTAAATTTTTTCCGTTTTCTTTAAGCATATAAGCTCAAATGCTGAGCCAAGAACAACCTTAGTTGCTGATGTAAGGCGAATTCTTGTATTTCTTACTGCCTCATCATCGGCTGAAACAATTTGACAGTTGTGGTAGAACTTATTAAACGATGTGCAAACATCAATTATATATCTTGTTATAACTGATGGCTCATATTCTCTTATTGCACCGCAAACAGCCTCGTTAAACTTAGAAAGCACCTTTAAAAGGTCCGCTTCCTCGGAGGCAGTAATAACAGGTTTTGTTGCACTAAGGTCAATTCCCTTAGCCTTTTCAAGTATTCCCGATGTCCTTGCATAGGTATATTGAGCATAAGGTCCTGTATTACCCTCAAAGCTAAGTGCATCCTTCATAACAAAGTTTATATCCTTAATTCTATTGTTATAAAGATAATAGAAGATTACCGAGCCAACTCCAACCGCCTCAGCCACCTCCTCTTTATTAGGAAGATCAGGGTTCTTCTCATTCATTATCTCGGTTACCTTTTCAATAGCGGTAGCAAAAAGGTCCTTAAGAAGAATTACATTTCCCGTTCTTGTAGCAAGCTTTTCGTTGTTTATACTAACCGTACCATAGGGGACATGAACAAGTCCGCTGTGCCAATCGTAGCCCATCATTTCAACAACCTTAAACCATTGTGCGAAGTGTAAGCTTTGACCGGCAGATGTAACATAAATACACTTATCAAAGTTATACTCGTTTTTGCGATATACCGCAGCTGCGATATCTCTTGTAGGATAAAGCGTGGAACCGTCTCTTTTCAGAATAAGGCATGGTGGCATATTATACTCAGAAAGATCAACTATTGATGCGCCGTCATCAATTTTAAGGAGATTTTTCTCTCTCAAAATCTCAATTTGTGCGGGCATTTTATCGGTATAAAAGCTTTCGCCCTTATAACTATCAAATTCAATACCGAGCTGTTTGTAGGTCTTTTGATATTCCTCCAGGCTGATTTGAACGAACCATTTCCAAAGTGAAATGTTAGTTTCATCATGATGCTCAAGCTTAGTAAATTCCTCTCTTGCCTTTTGATTTAAGGCTTCGTCCTTTTCAGCTTCCTCGTGGAATTTTACATAAAGAGCTACAAGTTCATCAACTCCGCCCTTCTCAATAGCTTCCTTATTACCCCAAAGATTATAAGCAACTATGAGCTTTCCGAACTGAGTTCCCCAGTCTCCAAGATAATTGATTCCTATACAATCGTAGCCTTGGAATTTGTGGAGCATCTTAAGCGAATGACCGATTACTGTTGTACCAAGATGTCCTATATGAAAAGGCTTCGCAACATTAGGAGAGGAATAGTCAAATACCGCAACCTTACCCTTACCGCTACCGTCTGAGCCATACGATTCCTTTTCGCTTTCAATTTTCAAAAGAACATTTTCAAGCAAATATTCGTGTGACACAAATATATTTAGGTATCCATTTACTGCCTCCGCCTTAGAAACAACATTTGATTTAAAGGCCTCGGAAATTTCCTTGGCAATAACAGGCGGAGCTTTCCTTAGAATTCTACTTAGCTTAAAGCAAGGGAAAGCGATATCTCCAAGCGAGCTATCCGGTGGGTACTCAAACATACCTAATATGTCTTCTTTTGTTAAGGTGATATCAGTGGCAAGATCCGAAATGCAAGAAAGCAAATCTGATGCTACTGTGTTTTTAAAATTATTCATTTCTAAATTCCTTAGTTTTCATCTTCCTCAAGGTCGGAAAGACCTGTGGCATTAAATTTGTCAAGCAAGGTGTGAATCTTCTTAACAGGATTGAGAAGATCACTAATCGACGCATCCTTGTTAAGTGTATCAATGATGTATGATACATACTTGCTCATATTTACATCGCAGTACCACTCTCTTGAAAGGATTTCAGAGGTATGATAAGTAAGATTTGTTGAGAAAATCTTATCGATAATGCCTTCCTCATAAGCCTTGTCAAACTTTTCAAGTCCGTTGCAGAAAAGCGAGAATGTTGAGAACACAAATACTCTCTTAGCGCCTCTTGATTTAAGCTGAAGTGCAACATCAATCATAGAATCGCCAGAGGATATCATATCATCAACTACGATAACATCTTTACCGTGAAGGTCCTTGCCCAGGTATTCATGAGCCTCTATTGGGTTTTTACCATCAATAATCAAGGAGTAATTTCTTCTCTTATAGAACATGCCAAGCTCAATACCAACAACAGATGCAATATACATTGCCCTGCCGATAGCTCCCTCATCAGGAGAGATAACCATAAGATTATCCTTGTCAAGCTTAATGTCTGGTACATTTTTTACAAGAGCCTTAAGCATTTGATATGTGGGTCTTACGCTATCAAAGCCATTTAATGGAATTGCGTTTTGAACACGCGCATCATGGGCATCAAATGTAATTATGTTGGTAACTCCCATATTGGTAAGCTCTTGAAGTGCGAGTGCGCAGTCAAGCGATTCTCTTGCGCTTCTCTTATGCTGTCTGCCCTCATAAAGCATTGGCATAATAACAGAAATTCTTCGTGTCTTTCCGCCTGTTGCAGCAATAATTCTCTTCAAATCCTGAAAATGATCATCAGGACTCATTGGCACCTGCATACCGTACATTTTATATGTAACTCCATAATTGAAGCAATCGGAAATGATATAAAGGTCAAGACCTCTCATTGATTCGTTAATAAGAGCCTTCGCCTCTCCAGAGCCAAATCGTGGACAATGAGCATCGGCTATGAAGGTAGATTCACTGTTTCTCCATTTCTTTAAGTAGAAATCAACCTGCTCCGCAAACTGCTCACAGCCTCTCATTCCGATAACCTTCAATTCTCCATAACAATTTTCGTTCATAAAAACCCCCAGATATTATAAATGTTTTGAAAATCAATTATTTTGTAACAATCCTTGCAATAGCATTAAGTCATTTAATACATTATCTCTTGGAAAGAACTTCCTTTTCATAGTCCTTAACCATAGAAATCCAGTCCATACCGCAAGGAACGCCACATTCAGCGCAATATTTATCCCATACAGCCTCAAATGGCATAGACTTGAGCTCCTCAAGGACTGCGAGACGAGATGTGTAATCCAAATCAAGCTCATACTTTTTAAGCGCTTCGGTAGGCTCAAGCATAGCAAAAAGCAACGCCTTTTGAATATTTCTTGCTCCGATTACCCATGCAGCAATTCTATTTATGCTTGCATCAAAGAAGTCAAGACCGATATGAATTCTATCCATTTCACCGCTTCTTACAATTTCCTGCGCGATTGCCTTAAGCTCATCATCAAAGATAACAACATGGTCGCTATCCCATCTTACAGGACGGGAAACATGAAGCAAAAGGCCGGGAGTGAATTGAAGCGCTGTACTGATTTTATCAGAGATAAATTCAGTTGGATGGAAGTGTCCTGCATCAAGGGTCAAATACTGCGAATTTTTAGCGCAGTAGCCAAGGTAGAAGTCGTTTGATCCGATCGTGCAGCTTTCAGCACCGATTCCAAATACCTTTCCCTCAAGAGCAGCAATATTATACTTAGGGTCAACCTCAACTGCAAAAATTTGATTGAGCGAATCCTCAAGGCGCTCTCTGTATCCCTTTCTGTCAACAGGAATATCCTTAAATCCGTCAGGAATCCAGTAGTTGCTTGCGCAAACCTCGCCCATTTCCTTACCTATGTACTCAGCAACCTTTCTTGTTGCGATAACATGATTTATCCAAAATTTACGAATTTCCTCATTATGGTGTGAAAGAGTAAATCCGTCATCGGACAATGGATGTGAGAAGCATGTTGGGTCAAGATTAAGACCGTATCCCCTCTCCTTTGCCCACTTTATCCAAACATCATAATGCTCGGGCTTAATTTGATCTCTTGGAACATTCTCTCCCTTATTATCAAGATAAATTGCATGAAGGCTCAGCTTTTTCTTTCCGGGAATCATTGAGGCAGCCTTATCAAAATCCGCTTGAAGCTCTGCAATATTGCGAGCTGCGCCAGGATAGTTTCCTGTTGTTTGAATTCCGCCCGTCAAAGGACCCTTACTTTCAAATCCCTTAACATCATCTCCCTGCCAGCATTGAATTGAAATGGGAACCTTTTTCATTCTTTCAATAACTGCATCAGTATCAACTCCGATTTTTGCATATTGCGCCTTGGCAATTTCATACATTTGATTTTTCATTACTTATATTCCTTTCCGCAAATTTCAATAAATCTTGCATAAGCCTCATCCCATTCGCTTGTATGATTCGGCTCATATACCTTTATTTCAAATGAATCTCTTATAACCTCTCTTGCCTCGCAAATGTCCTTAAGCTCACCGGAAGCAATAGTTTGCATTGCGATGTTGCCGATAGCAGTAGCTTCAACCGGCCCTGCATAAACAACTCTGTTTGATGCGTCAGCAGCATATTGACAAAGGATCGCTTCCTTTGTTCCGCCACCAACAATATTTATTGAATTATACTTCTTGCCTGTCATAGACTCAATAGACTCTATTGTTTGTCTGTAACAAAGAACAAGGCTTTCAAAAATACATCTAACAACTTCGCCGATGCTTTCAGGAACATGCTGACCCGTTTTTTTACAAAACTCTCTAATTCTTGACGGCATGTCACCTTGAGGTGTAAACAAATCATCATTAGGATTGATAAAGCACTGGAACGGCTTTGCCTTAAGTGCCTGCTCAGTAAGCTCATCAAAGGAAATGTCAAGACCCTCGCGCTTCCACTGCCTTCTTGACTCCTGCTCAAGCCAAAGTCCCATAATATTCTTTAAAAATCTGATCTTTCCGCCTGCTCCGCCCTCGTTTGTAAGGTTATAATTCATAGAGGTTGAGTTAATTATGGGCTCATCAGACTCAACGCCCATAAGTGACCATGTTCCACTGCTTATGTAAACAAAATCGTCTCCACGCTTAGCAGGAACAGCAATTACAGCGCTTGCGGTATCGTGTGATGCAACATTTACAACCGTTGCAGAAATGCTTCCAACCTCGGAAAGGAGCTGCGGTGTAAGTCCGCCAAGCTTGTTGCCGGGCATAACAATATCACAGAACATATCGGTTCTGATTCCAAGCTTTTTAAGGAGATCAGTAGCAAGAGTCCTTGTTTTCGCATCCAAAATTGAACCTGTTGAAGCGATAGTATACTCTGTTACCTTCTCGCCTGTGAGAAAATAGTTCAAAAGATCCGGAACGAACAAAAGCTTGTCCGCATTATCAACAAGATATTTCCTATCTCTCAAATCGGCACAAAGCTGATAAAGAGTATTGAAATTCATAGTTTGAATTCCTGCAACAGAATAAATATCCTTGAAGGGAACTGTTTTAAATACATACGGTTGAATTTCTTCAGTTCTTGCATCACGATAATGATAAGGATTTGCCATAAGCGCACCCTTCTTGTCAATAAAGCTATAATCAACTCCCCATGTGTCAATTCCTATACTCTTGATGTTTTTGTCATCTGATAATGCACATTTTGAAATTGATGCCTTGATTTCGTGAAATATTCTCAAAATATCCCAACAAAAATTCCCGCAGGTATTAACCGGCTCGTTAGGAAAACGATGATTTTCACGCACGGAAAGCTTTTTTCCGTCAAAAGAGCCAACTATTCCACGACCGCTTGAGGCGCCAAGGTCAATGGCAAGCATTTTAATTTCAGCCATAAAATTCTCCTTTAAGAACATATATTTTTATATTATACAGGTATTATAACAGTAAAGGGAGTATTTTTCAATACTTTTTTGGATTTTTAATTCATTTTAATTCAAGAATTGTAACTCCAAAATCGCCCTCGCCATATTCTCCGTTCCTGTATTTTTTTATTCTCTTGTCTTTTTTGAAAAAATCCCACAAGCCCTTTCTAAGAGCTCCTGTGCCTTTTCCATGAACGATGGTAATGCTGTTGACATTATAATATATGGCATCATCAATATATTTATCAACATCAAGCCATGCCTCCTCGATATTTTTACCTCTAACATCAAGTGACATTGAAAAGCTTGAGCTTGATTTTGCCGAGCTACTAATCGTTCTTTGAACTGAAGACGGCTTTTTTGCCTCCTTCTTTTCGGCGCATAGCATTAGATTTGATACATTCGTTTTTATTTTTGCTATTGCCCCACTTTTGACAAATACATTCCCGTTTTTATCAGGATTTTCTAAAAGCTCAGCCTCAGCTCCAAGCGTCCTCACAATAACTCTATCACCCTTTACCAATGGGCGCGGTAAAACATAATTTTCATCAAATTCCTCTACCGGATTATATATGTCGTCAGCCTTATTAAGCTCGGCGCGTATTTGCTTTTTCTTTTGGGAATAGTCGCTTTGATCATTTTGAAGCTTTTCGAGTCTTTCAAATATTAGCTCCGCGCTTGCGCGCGCACCCGAGATGAGCTGTTGAGCCCTTTGGCTAATCGCCTCACTCTCGCTTTGCGCTTTAGATAACTTATCCGTCAGCTCTTTTTCCGCATTTTTCTTGAACTCCTCAAATTCAATGCGAAGCCTTTGCGCCTCATTCTTTTCCCGTTCCATCAAGGCTCTTTCGTTTTCAAGCTTCTCAATGACGCCCTCAAATCCCTTTGCCTCATCAGAGGTCAATTCTCTTGCCCTTTCCACCACGCTGTTTGGAACTCCAAGCTTTTGAGAAATCAAAAACGCGTTTGATTTTCCTGGAGTACCTATAATAAGACGGTATGTGGGCTTCAAGGTATTTATGTCAAACTCACATGACGCATTTAGCACTCCGTCGGTATTGAGCGCAAAAGCCTTAAGCTCCGCATAGTGAGTTGTAGATGCGCAGAGCGCATTTTTAGCCAGTACTGCCTCAAGAATCGATTGGGCAAGAGCTGCGCCCTCAATCGGATCGGTTCCCGCGCCAAGCTCGTCAAACAAAATCAGCGAGTTTTCAGTCATTCCATTCAAAATATCAACTATTGAAAGCATGTGCGCCGAAAAGGTTGACAACGACTGTTCTATGCTTTGCTCATCGCCTATATCTGCAAAAACGCCATCAAAAACACATATATCCGCATTTTCAGCAGGAATTTGAAGTCCTGATTGTGCCATAAGCGCAAATAAGCCAAGTGTTTTAAGGGTAACCGTTTTTCCGCCTGTATTCGGACCGGTTACAACAAGCATTTTGTATTTATCGCCAAGAGAAACGGTAATTGGCACAACCGTTTGCTTATCAAGCAAGGGATGCCTTGCCCTATCGAGGCTAATATGCTTTTTTGTGTTGATTACAGGCTTTACCGCATTCATTTTATAAGCAAGCTCAGCGCAAGCGAAATAAAATGCAATTTCGGTTATATTTCGGTAATTATTATTTAACTGGAGTGAAAAATTTGCAATTTCGGTTGAAAATTCCGCAAGTATGCGTTCAATTTCCGTTTGCTCCTGCCCGAGCAAGGAGCGAAGCTCATTATTTGCATCGACTACCGACATAGGCTCAATAAAAAGTGTCGCGCCCGAGCCAGAGGTGTCATGCACCAAGCCCTTAATTTCGTTTTTATTTTCACTTTTAACAGGAAGAACATATCTTCCGTTTCTCATGGTTACGATATTTTCGCGTAAATGTTTCGAGCTTTCGCCACTTAAGAAACCTTGAAGAAGATCCCTTATTTTATTCGTTTGATACCTGATTTTTCTTCTGATATCCGCAAGGGCAGGACTTGCATCATCAGCAATCATGTCCTCTCCTATGATGACCCTTGTTATCTTGTTTTCAAGAGTCTTGTTTGGCACAAGCAGATCAAAAAATGTACTCAAATCACAAGCCTCTATGGCATCAGAGCGAATATATTCAATTAAAGCCGAGGTTGTGTGTAGCACAGATGCAACATCTAAAATTTCTCTCGGCGACAAAATGGAGTTCTTCTCTGCCTTTTCTACCGAATCAAGAATTTCGGGCATACCGCCAAAGGATGGTGCGCCCTTGATGCCTGCCATTTTCTTGGCATCCTCGGTAAGCTGTTGTCTTTTTTGTACTGTTTCTAAATTTGACGATGGTTGAAGGGTCTGCGCTCTCTTTTTAGCTCCTGCGGTAGCGGAAGCTCCAACGAGCATGCTCAAAATTTTGTCAAATTCAAGTACTCTTATTGATTTTTCTAAGTTAAGCATATTTTCCTTTACAGTAATGATTTATAAAAATCAAGCGAAAAAAATCCGCGCTCTAATTGATGTAGCAAATATTTTTCGCAAGCATCAAAAAGCATGGGATGCTCCGTTTCACCGAGTGAAAAGGATAAAAATCTCTCGCTTTTTGCCATAATTATGTATCTCATAGCGGCAAGAGCCGATAGTGAAATTATTGATATCGGCTTAGGAAGCCCAAGCTCATAAAACGAATCCTTAACAACTGCGTCCTCTCCGCCCTTTTGCCTGCACGAGTCACAAATAATCGTGCCATCCATTATATCAAGGCACGACATTTCGGGATTTACCTCTCCACAGCATCTACACGCGCTCAAATCGGGCATAAATCCAAGCTCCGATATTACACGCAGCTCAAAGCACGCCCTTATTATCTCAAGAGGCTTTACATCCTTTGAAATCGCGTATAAGGTATTTAGCGCTAATTTTAAAAGCTGAGATTCCTCGGCACCCTCCTTAGCTACATGGCAAACAACATCGCAAACAAAGCTGGCTAAGGATAGCTTAAGAATGTCATCCCTTATACTGTAATAATTTTCTATCAGATCGCTATCGGATATGTAGTAATAATTTCCTCTTTTACGAAGGGTAAATGATGAATAGGCAAAGAGCTGACTTGTAGCCATATGCAGGCTTCTGACGCTTTTAACACCCTTACCTACTACAAAAATTTTTCCGTATTTTTCAGTAAGAACAGTGAGAAGCTTATCATTTTCACCTATTTCGCCTTCCTTTATAACAAGTCCGTTAATTTTAAAATCCGTCATTGAATATCCTTTGGATTATATCCCAAGTTGGCAAGATTTACCACGCTGTCACGCCACTTTTCCTTTACCTTTACCCAAAGCTCAATGAAAACCTTTACTCCAAAAAATCTTTCAAGATCCTCTCTTGCGTATGAGCCAATGGTTTTTAGTGAAGCGCCCTTTTTTCCTATAATAATTCCCTTATGAGATTCTCTCTCGCAATAAATATCGGCTCTAACCCTAATTATATTTCCCTCATCCTTAAATTCCTCTATGGAAACAGCTGTTCCGTGTGGGATTTCATCGTTTAGGGTTCTTAGAATTTTTTCACGAATAGTTTCCGCAACAATCATTCTCTCGGGCTGGTCGGTAATCATATCATCGGGGAAAAACCACTCGCTATCAACAAGAAAGCCTTCGCACTCCTTGATTAAGATATCAGTCCCATCGCCCTTAGATGCGCACATAGGAATAACCGCCGAGAACTTATGAAGCTCGGCATATTGTGATATCGTTTTTGCAAGAAGCTCGGGCGTTGACATGTCGGTTTTATTCAATACCAAAATAGCCGGAAGCTTGCTTTCTACTATCTTTTCTATGATATTTTTCTCAATATCTCCGGGAGAATGAAATGAGTCGGCAACCAAAATTACCGCATCAGATGAGCCGATTGATGAGGTTGATGCCTTCAGCATGTAATCTCCAAGCCTTGTTCTTGGCTTTTGGAAGCCGGGCGTGTCCAAAAACACAAACTGATTTTCATCCTTCGTGTAAATTCCCGTTATTCTATTTCTCGTAGTTTGTGGCTTTGATGAAACAATAGCAATTTTTTCACCCAAGATGGAATTTAATATAGTTGATTTTCCAACATTAGGTCTTCCTACAATTGCAATAAATGCTGTCCTTCTCATTAGTATCCCATTATCTCCATAATTTCTTTTTGCTTTCTGAACATTTCCTTTTCATCCTCTTCAGATGTTTCGTGGTCATAGCCGAGCAAATGAAGCGTTGAATGAACGCAAAGGAATGCAACCTCGTGAAAAACGCTATGTAAAAGGGCATGTCCCTGCTCCCTTGCCTTTTCCAATGATATAACAATGTCACCGAGAGGAAGAAAGCCCGTTGGAATTACAGCATTATCAAAATCATCGTATTGAGGAAAGGACAAAACATCGGTAACGGAGTCCTTATTCCTGTATTCCTTATTTAATTCCTTTATTCTTTCGTTATCAACAAGAGTTACTGAAACCTCTGTATCATAGTCAAAGCCCTCGTTAACTAAGGTGTTAAAAATTGCCTTTCTAATGGTGCTTTTCATCGCTACTCTTAGCTCTAATACATCCTGCTCATCACTGATATAAGTCTTTAATTTCATTTTTTAGCTCCTCTTCGCTTAGAATTATTTGAATTTATGCTATCTTTTCTTTCCTTTTCGTATTTGTCATAAGCAAGTATAATCTTTTGAACAAGTCTGTGTCTTACAACATCCTTATCGGAAAATGTGTGTATTGCTATGCCTTCTATATCCATTAAAATTTTCACCGCCTCGGAAAGACCGCTTTTCTTACCGTCGGGCAGGTCTGTTTGAGACAGGTCACCCGTAACAACCACCTTTGAGCCTACGCCAAGGCGGGTAAGAAACATCTTCATTTGCTCGGGAGTGGTGTTTTGCGCCTCATCAAGAATAATAAACGAGTCGTCAAGCGTCCTACCTCTCATATAAGCAAGCGGTGCAATCTCTATTGTCATTTTTTCCATATATTTAGCACAGCTTTCAAAGCCGAGCATTTCATACAAGGCATCATAAAGCGGTCTTAGATAGGGATCAATTTTACTTTGCAAATCTCCCGGCAGGAAGCCAAGCCTCTCTCCCGCCTCAACTGCGGGGCGAGTAAGAATTATCCTTGATACATCCTTATTTCTAAGTGCCTTTACTGCCATTGCGACTGCCAAAAAGGTTTTTCCCGTTCCTGCAGGACCAAGACCTAAGGTGATAGTATTTTTTTGGATTGCATTGACATATTTTCTTTGACCTACGGTCTTTGCCTTTATCGGCCTTCCCTTTGCGCTAACAAAAAAGCAATCATCGTCAAGCTGATTAAGATCGTTTATATTTCCGTCTTTAACCATTGAAATCGCATAATCAACGCTTTGCTCGGTCACCATGGTGTTAAGTGACGCCATTTTCACGAGATATAAAAGCACCTCATATGCGTCCTTGACGCCTTGCTCGTTATCGGCGCTTATTGTTATACAATCTCCGATTTCATTATTTGAAGGGCGATTGACAATTTTTACGGAAAATTCTCTCTCAATAGTCTTCACATGAATGTCAAACGGTCCAAAAACAACGCTTGTTATTTCGGGAGTAGGTGTATTTAATGTCCTTTCAAGCATAAAAGCTCCTTAATTTATATGAAATGTATTTTTTTCTCCAATGCTCTCTATACAATATAAGTCGCAATCAATGTAAACATTTTCGCTATCATAAGATATTCTTATGCTTTTTGAAATGAGCTGTGCATCCGCTAATGCAATATCAAGCTCCTCTCTAAGCCTTGAAAATGCGATATCCACAGCCTCGTTATAGGTATAGGTGGCATCTTGAGATTCATACGGCAAATATTCCGTTGTAGTTATCTCAATAGGCACCTCAATTTTGCCAAAAAGCTTAACACGATTGCTTTTTATTATTTTATCACAAAATGCCTCTTCATTTCTACCCTTTAAAGAAAATTTTATAGATTTATTAAAAATTTTTATATTTTTTTCTATATAGGAGTCTTTTTGATAGACCTTTTTCTCATATTGTAGCGGAATTTTGACAGATATTGACTTATTTACATATCCCATAACGCTCCCCTTTGCCTCAACATAGCGAGTGCCGAGCGATTGTGAGTCCATAATTCCCGAGATTAGCAAATCGCCCTTTTTCACCGTATCGCCTACAAAAACCTTCTTTTCCCCCTCAAAGAGCTTGACAAGAACGATTTGGGCATCGTATTTTGACACAATGTTTGCATATTCGCTACTGTCTTGCGGTTTTTCTTTTTCGCTTTCTCTTATCATAACGGTAGCGACATTTCCTTTTATGTTGACGGAAATCCAAGATATGCTCGGTGAATTTAATATGACTCTGTTATGTAGGCTATCATAATTAATTTTTGGAATAAATGCGCCAACATAGCACTCGGAGTCCTCAAGCATGCTTAAAATTTCCTCCTTTGAAAGTGTTTCATTGCCCACAATGTCAATGCGCCAAATAAAGAGCGAGGAGCAATAAACCGATAAAATCACCATGAAAACGCCTATTATAAGACCAAGACGAGCCTTGTAATTTGAAAGGTATGCCACAGCTCCCTCGACTTTGCCAAAGGTCGCTAAAACCCCTTCTTTTTCAAAAAGCGTTTTATATTCATCCTGCATTGATGCTTTTATCGTAATTTGTATTGAGCTGTCGTGGGTAAATTCCACCCTTTTATAGGAAAGCTGATTTTGCAAAATTGCATTCATCGCCGAATTTTTATGTTCCTTTGGGATTGTTATTTTTAGGTATCCAAGCTTCATTTTGACCTCGTTAAATTTTCTCAATTTGATATGATGAAATAAACCCGCGAATAGTGACCCGTCCACCCGAAAAGGTCATCATATTTAGCGACGAGCCACTCACCCTTAAAAGGTAATCCTTCGCCCTAATTATTATCTCGTTTGGCTCGTATTTTTTGACCCCTATGCAGGCGTCAATGCTAAGCTCATAATCGCCAACAAATTGTGCATTTGGAATTGAGGCAATGCCCGATAGGGGAATGTCAAATTTATCAAAAATGATTTCTTTAATGTGTTTTTTACGCATTTATACACCCTCTGACAACATATAATTTCTTTGTAAAATACTATGATGAGTTGGTGATAATAATTACTTCAGTGTTAAAGAAATATGCTCCCGTTTTTACGGTGTTTTTTATCGGATTTGTATTTTTTACAAATGTAAAAAATACAAATTTAGCGGTAAAATCCGCTTTGATTTTTTGCTTTGAAAATCTTGTGCCATCAATTTTTATTTACATGGTGTTTTTCTCTTTTCTCCTTTATTTATGCGACTTTTCGGGAATTTTATCAAAATGCAATAATAGTCTTTTCAGACTTTTAGGCATTTGCAAAAAATACTTTTTCGAGGTGCTTCTTTGCTCTGTATGCGGATTTGTTTCAGGGGCGAAAATTATTTCGGAAAAATTTAAGAAAATTGGTGGGAGCGAGGTTGAATTTTCAAACGCTGTTATTCTCTCCTCTAATGCAGGTGTTGGATTTTTGGTTGGGTGCGTGGGGGTTAAAATTTGGGATAGCGCCATTTTCGGAGTGTACCTATTTTTTAGTCAAATTTTAATTTCAATTTTACTCGGCAGGCTAATTTTAAAGCACCCAAAATTTAATGATACGGCACTAATTTTGCCTCACCATAATTCCTCATTTTCAAGCGCGTTTTGCAGGGCGGTTTCAACCTCATCTTTAACCATAATTTCCATGTGTGCCTTTGTCGTGGTTTTCTCCTGCTTTAGCGGAAATTTATTCTCCCTTTTTAGGATAAAAAAGGACTCCCCTCTCTACTTAACTGTTAGCATAATTTTAGAATTTTCGCAAGGGATATTTCTTAGCGCCTCGTATGGCGACTTAGTAGCTTGCGCATTTATGACGGGCTTTTGTGTTGGGTTTGGCGGGCTTTGCGTGCATTTTCAAATATTCTCCACCTGCGAGGGGCTACCGCTTGACAAAATGCGCTTTATAATATTCAAGCTTTTTCACGGGGTATTGTGCGGATTTAGTAGCCTTATTTATGTGCTTGCTTCGGGAATTGAGCCATCACGCCTTGCCATAAATATACTTGACACTAAGAAAATTTGCATCGGCCTTTGGGACTTGATTTTCATATTCGCCACTACATTTACTCTATTTTTAATTCTTAGAAGGATTTTTTTGAAAATCCTATTGATTTTGAGGTAGAATTTATTTATAATTAACATATACTATTTTTTAATGAAAGGAGTTAAAATCATGGACGCAGGTGTCAGTAGCTTGACTAATGTCCCACGAGGGCGATTTAAATTTAATAATGACATATGCGTGCTTTGCTTTTAACGCATTTGTCCTTTCGCCCTCCATCAATCTAAATGGAGGTATAAAAAATGGAACTTGAAGAACTCATGGAAATTGTTGATGAGGCTAAAAGACTCTTAGAGGAAAAGAACTTTTATGACCTCAAAATACTGCTTCAAGAGATGGAGCCTGCCGATATTGCTCTTGTTCTTGAGGAATTTCCCGACAAGAAAATTTGTCTTTTGTTTAGAGTCCTGCCCAAGGACTTGGCTGCCGAAGCATTCGTTGAAATGGAAAGCGAAAATCAAGAGCTTTTGCTTAGCTCTTTTACCGATACGGAAATCAAAGAGATTTTAGATGAGCTTTACATTGACGATACAGTCGATATTATCGAGGAGATGCCTGCAAATGTTGTTAGGCGTATTATAAGGAACTCCTCGCCTGAGGATAGGCTTGTAATTAACGAGCTTTTGAAATATCCCGACGACTCCGCCGGTAGCATTATGACAACGGAATATGTGCGACTTAATGAGAGCATTACCGTTGCTGACGCTTTAAAGCATATAAAAAGAACGGGTGTTGATAAGGAAACAATCTACACCTGCTATGTAACTAAGCCTGATAGAACGCTTTTGGGCTATATCACCGCAAAAACACTTCTCCTTTCCGAGGACGACGAAATTATTTCCGATATTATGGAGACAAATATGATTGTCGCTCATACTGATGAGGACAAAGAGGTCGTTGTTAAGGAAATGAGTAAATATGACCTTTTGGCACTTCCCGTTGTTGACAAGGAAAATAGGCTTGTCGGTATTGTAACCGTCGATGACGCTATTGATGTCTTGGAGGAGGAAGCAACCGAGGATGTTGAGAAAATGGCAGCTATTACCCCTTCTGACAAGCCATATCTTAGCACAAGCGTGTTTGAAATTTGGAAAAACCGTATTCCGTGGCTATTTCTTCTTATGCTATCGGCAACATTTACAGGCGCAATTATAACATATTTTGAAGACAAGCTTGTTGCCTCTATTGCCGGCACTGCTCTTATCGCTTTTATCCCTATGCTTATGGGTACGGGTGGTAACGCAGGCGGACAATCATCGGTTACTATTATTCGTGGTCTTGCAGTTGAAGAAATCCGAATGGGCGATATTTTGAGCATTATATTTAAGGAGCTTCGTGTTTCTCTGCTTTGCAGTGCATCACTTGCCATTGTTAACTTTATTAAAATGATGCTTGTTGATAATTTGCTATTTGAAAACCCAAATATCACGATTGAGGTTGCCTTGACCGTTTCGCTTACCTTGGTTTTGGTCGTTATCGTTGCGAAAATCGTTGGTTGCACGCTTCCGATTATTGCGAAGCGTATCGGCTTTGACCCTGCGGTTATGGCAAGCCCGTTTATCACCACTATTATTGATGCGGTTTCTCTTTTGATTTATTTCAATATTGCATCATCAATCTTGGGATTATAAAAATAAAACCACTCAATTTCCATTGAGTGGTTTTTGTTATTTTAAAATAGGTCTTATTGTGCTACATATTCAACTGATGCGCCTGAGATGTCCATTGTTTTAGAAGAATATATTTTATATTCAAAAGGATTATTTAACTTGTTAGCATAACCTGTATCATCACTTGCAACATTAACACAAACATTGTATTGAAGGATTTTGTCTTGTCCAATTTTTTATATCATTTCAAGTCATATATAAAATTTAGTCAAGATAAAATTGACTATTCCTCACTTCCCTAAATTTAATTTACGCATATAATGTAATTAAGTATACTAAAGGGGGTGATAATATGTGCGTTGCTTCCTTAAAATCAATGACTCTTTCAATTAAAGCGAAAAAAGCGCTCTTGGCAATAGGCATAGACTCGGAAATTGTAAGGCTTGAGCCACAAATGACCCACAAGGGCTGTGCCTATGGCATAAGCTTTAGCTGTGTGAATTTACAGGCTGTTCAAGATGCTTTAAGGGGTAAGGAGCTTGAATACAGCGAAATTATAAGATTGTAGGTGTATATGATATATTTAGATAATCCAGCCACGACATTTCCCAAGCCACCGTTGCTTGCCGAGGAAATTTCAAGATGTATAAAATGCTATTGCGGAAATCCCGGCAGAAGCACTCATTTTATGTCTATGAAAAGTGCAGAAAGGATTTTTGAAACACGCTCCATTATTGCCGAGATGTTCTCTTGTGAGCCTGAAAATGTGATTTTCACCTATAATACGACCTATGCTCTGAATATTGCGATAAAGTCAAGCTTAAAGCCTCATTCCCACATTCTTTTAAGCGATATTGAGCATAATGCGGTATTAAGACCTGTTTCCGCGCTTTCACGAGATGGGCTTTGCTCCTATGACTTCTTTTGCACTGACGGAACAAATGAGGACATTTTAAACAGCATTCACCAAAAGATTACTGATGATACATCAATGCTAATATGCTCTCACATATCAAATGTTGGGGAAAGGCGTCTTCCTATCAAGGAAATCGGTGAGCTTTGCAGGGAAAGAGGAATATTTTTCATTGTTGATGGCGCACAAAGTGCAGGAATACACGAAATAAGCACGACCGAGATGAACATTGATGCGCTTTGCTTCCCTGCGCACAAGGCGCTTTACGGACCGCAGGGAGTGGGGGTTTTAATCCTAAATAGCGAAAAATCAAGGCGCACCATTATTGAGGGTGGAACGGGTGTTGCCTCTTTAAGCCTTGAAATGCCCGATTTTTTGCCCGAGCGATATGAGGCAGGGACTTTATCAACTCCGCTAATTGCGGGCTTTGGAGAGAGTTTAAAATGGCTCAGAGGCTATAATATGAATAAAATTCGCGAGCATGAGGAAGGACTTTACAATACCGCACTTGATTTACTGAGAAAAAATGAGCAAATAACCGTATATAAAATGAACGAGTATTCGGGAAACACACTTATGTTCAATGTTAAGGGGATTTCCTGCGCTAAAATCGGCTATGAGCTTAACAGGCGCGACATTTGCGTGCGTACGGGCTTTCACTGCGCTCCGCTTGCCCACAAAAAGCTAAAAACAGGTGATTTCGGTGCGGTGCGAATAGGATTTAGTCTATTTAACACACAAAAAGAGGTTTATTCCTTTTATGACGCACTTATTGATATACTAAAAAAGCAGATAATCGCTTGATTATCTGCTTTTTATAGCTCTTGCTTTTTTGATTTAATACGGTTAAAAATATACATAAACAGGACAAAAATCAGTATTCCGACAAGTGCGCCCGATGAGTCGATCAGGACATCCCTGGCGCTTGGCCCTCTACCGTCCGAAAAATTTTGATGCCATTCGTCGAGAATTGCGTATAGAATGCCACAAGCAAGTGCACAAATATAGGAAATGTATTTTTTTCCTTTAACTGTTGATAAAAACGCATTTGCAAGAGAAAAGCCAAGTAGCAT
Source organism: Clostridia bacterium (assembly GCA_017466455.1). Next base: position 52,180 of record JAFTUD010000002.1, on the reverse strand, counting down.
ATAAATTCCAAAATGCGCTGCCTTTCTAAACGGGAATTGATATTTTTTTACTACCTCGGGTGTAATTTCATCCTTTGGTAAAACAATATCAAGCACATCCTCTATCACGCCTGAGCTTGTTTGCGTTGATTTTTCGGCATCCTCGGCAGAAAAGCAAAAAATCATTATCATAGTGAGCAAAACGCACGCCCACGACAGGGTTAAAACAATCGATTTTCTCATATTATTCCGTTTTTGCGATAATCTCGCTTGCGCTCAGGGGAGCTTTACTCTTGAAAAATGCAGTTCCCAAAACAAAGACATTTGCGCCTGCATCAGATGCGATTTTTATAGTTTCATCGTTAATTCCGCCATCTACCTCAATATCAAGCTCTTTTCCAATAGATGTCGCATAATTTCTTATTTCAGTTACCTTTTGCATTGTGTCCTGCATAAATTTTTGACCGCCAAAGCCCGGCTCAACAGTCATAACTAGGACCATATCAACCTTTTCAACATATGGAAGCACAGCCTTAGCGGGAGTTTTGGGCTTTATGGAAATTCCAACCCTTTTACCATGGCTCTTTATCAAATCAATGGCTTTTAAAATGCCGTTTTCATCAAGAGCCTCTAAATGGAAGGTTACAATATCAGCCCCGCATTTGATAAAATCCTCAACATATTTATCGGGCGAAACAATCATTGCGTGAACATCAAGAATTAAGTCAGTACAGCCCCTTACTGCCGAAATAATAGGCATACCAAAGGATATATTTGGCACAAATGAGCCGTCCATTATATCAATGTGGACCATTGTCGCGCCTGCTTTTTCTATTTTTTCAATTTCCTTGCCTAAATTAAGCATATCACTTGCAAGAATTGATGGGGATATATGCTTCATAAATACCTCTTGTCTTATTTTGTAAATTTGTGTCACTTATTGCCTATGTGCGTATCATATAAATAAGGGCGCACGAGTTAAGGAATGAAATGGCAGTTAAAATTACGGATGTGAGTGAGCTTAAATTCATTCCTTGCTCGTTTTATTTCAGAAGGCATACGCAGTGCGCGCTAATTCCCTCTTTTCTACCCGTAAAGCCAAGATGCTCCTCAGTGGTTGCCTTAACATTTATGAGGTCACAGGATATTTCAAGCACGCAGGAAAGCGCACTCCTCATTTTTTCAATATAAGGTGACATTTTAGGCGTTTGGGCAATTATAGTGCAGTCAATATACTCTATTTCAAAGCCCTTTGCTTTAATTATATCCAAAACCCTTTTTAATAGGATTTTGCTATCAATATTCTTATATTCGTTATCATTATCGGGAAAATGGAAGCCTATATCACGCTCCGAGGCTGCGCCAAGCAGTGCATCAGCAATCGCATGGATTAGAACATCTCCGTCGGAATGTGCAAGAAGCCTTTTATCACAAGGAATAAGCACTCCGCCTATTGTAATTCCATCTCCGTCAACAAGCCTATGAACATCGTAACCGTGTCCTATTCTCATTTTACTCCTCGCTCCTATTTTTCAGTATATGCTCAGCAAGTATAATATCACTCTTATGAGTGATTTTTATATTTTCCTTTCCACATTCAACAAGCTTTACCTTGAATTTAGCATGCTCAACGAGCATACAGTCATCGGTCACAATTATTCCGTCCTTAATCGCCTTGGAAACGGATACGGCATAAATGTCCCTGTCAAAAATTTGCGGAGTTTGAATGCTCCATAGATATTCTCTATCAACGGTGCGCTTTACAAAGTCATCGTCATCAACGAGCTTTATCGTATCGGTAACCTTAGTTCCTGCGCATGCGCATCTGTTTTCAATTGCGGATCTATACACCTCTTCAATAATTTCCGTGGTAATAAGGCATCTTGCGCCATCGTGTATGGCAACAAGCTTCGCCTTTTCGGAAACATGCTTAAAGCCCCTCATTGCCGAGGCTTGGCGCGTTTCTCCGCCTGTGACCACAGCGCTAACCTTTTTAAAATCGTTCATAACGATTAAGTCCTGATATTCCTGAATATCCTCTTTAGGCACGACAAGAATAATTTCCCTAACCGCCTCAGAGGCTTGGAAAACCTCAAGTGTGCGCTCGGCAACGGTCTTTTCCCCTATCATAGCCCTTTGTTTATTTTCTCCAAAGCGAGTTGAGCTACCCGCGCAAAGGATTATTGCGGATAAAAAGGGGTTTTTTATTGAGCTTGAAAGCTTGCTAAATATTTTGAACATACAATTTCTCCATATTTTCATCTGTTACTTACATTTTATCATACTTTACTCAAAAAATAAATAGTAAAATAAAAAAAGAACTGAAAATCAGTTCGGAATTTTGTGTGACCGCAGTATCGTCGTCTAACGAAAGCCTATTTTCATTAGACGACGATCAAAATGTTGAGAAAAATCATCTTAATATTGCTCCTGAAGCCATTTAAGCATCTCATCAAGTTCATCCACGGAAAGGGATTGATTCTCATATAGTAAATCCATCATTTTTACAAATGAGCCACCGTGATATTTGGTTAAGAAATCGTTAGTCACTGTCTTTATGTACTCGTCCTTAATCGCATCTGCGTAATAATATCTTTCTTTTCCCTTTTTTTCGGAATGAATGAACCCTCTATCCTCAAGTCTTGTAAGGAACGATATAAGTGTGGGTGCCTTCCACCCCTTATGTCTTCCAACATTCTCCATGAGATATGCGGTGTTGACCGGAGAAACATCACTGTTCCAAAGAGCGACCATCACATCATACTCCGCCTCCGGCAACTTTTTTGAATTGTCCATATTCATGTCCTTTCTTTTTAGTGACGCTCTTATATTATACACTTGCCTAATATATTTGTCAACACAAATTTTGAAAAATTTTCCCCAAAAAAACCACGCCGTTAAAAACGGCGTGGGATGTGTTTGATTTTCAAGAAAAATTTTTTTCAATCAATTTGCAAATATCTGCAAAATTTCGTATATCTACGATTTCTTCATCGGCAATACTGATATCATATTCATTTTCTATATCAATAATAATTTTAAGCAGGGTTAAGGAATCCATACCCATTTCTATAAAGCTTTTATCATCTATAACCTCGGACACAAGAATTCCCATATATCCTGCAACGATTTCTCTAACTCGGTTTTCCATATATACCTCTTAGTTGGTTGGCGCAGGAATCATAACGCTTGTATTTCCGTCAGTGAGAACCTCGGGCAATTTTCCGTCCCATTTAGAAAGATATTCAACATATTGTAGGTAATCAGAAATCAATTTTGCCTCATCAGCGGTTAGGTTGGGCTTTATTTGCTCGTTTCCGTCGGCATCCTTTATCGTAAGACCGAGCATGCTTGCAACCTCTAAGGATTTGATCTTAATAGCCTCCGCCTCTGCTTCGGCCTTTATTTTAATAGCATCAGCCTCACCTTGTGCCTCTGCTGCCTTTGCAGCAGCCTCCTGCTCCGCTACCGCTACCTTGCTTTGTGCCTCTATAAGAGCCTTTTGAGCCTCCGCCTCTGCCTTTTTTACCTCTTGATTAGAAATCATAGTTTGCTCAACGCTTTGCTCATATGCGTCTGAAAAGTCAATATTCACAAGAGAAACAGTAAGGATATTTACATAATAGTTCTCGCCAAGGGCAGTGCCGATTACATTTGTAACCTCGGGAGAGATTGTTGCTCTATCCTGTATTAGCTGATCCGCATTATATTTAGAAAGCTCGGATTTGGTTTTTTCAAGCACTACGCTTTGAATTCTATTATTAAGCTGTTCAAGCGAGCCATAGTTTACAGCAATGTCCATTACTCTATCGCCTTGGATTTGATATTGCACGGTCATTGTAATGTCCATAGTTTGCTTATCGTTTGAATATGATGGGGCTACAAGCTCAAGGGTTTGAACCTTTGCATCATATACATCGTATTTTTGAGTTACCCAAAAATCAAAATATGTTCCTGCGGTTCTCGTTTCTCTTGCCTCTCCAAGAAATTTAACAACCGCAATTTCACCAGCCTTGACGGTTCTAATACTAAAAGGAACAACAAGCAAAACTATTGCCATAACGATAATCAAGCAAATCGGAATTACTGTCATAACAACAGGCTTCTTTACCTTGGATTTTTTGTTTTTATATGCAAAAAATCCCGAAACCGCCATTACTATCAAGCACAAAAATGCAATTAAAACACCTATAATCATTTTAAAACCTCCGGATTTTTATATAAGTAAATTATATAATAAAACTCTGCATTTTTCAATATTTTTGGGATATTTTTATTGTTTTTAGGGATCTTTTATTGATTTTCCCTCTTAGCTCGTGTATAATTTCCTTGAGGTGATTTTATGAAGCATAATGAAATGCAAATTATAAACTACACTAAGGTATACGATGCTATATGCAAGGGATACTCTACCGTTTCGGACATTTCCTCTCATCTTAACATCGGTCATTCATCTGTAAGTAGCATTTGTAATAGGTTGGTTTCTCTCAATATTGCTCATGCCGAGCAAGAGGGACTTACAACTGCGGGGCGTCCAAGAACCAAATATACAATCTTTAAGGATAATTACTGCACATTTATTCAGGAATTTGATTCGTATTTTCAAATTTATTCGGTAAATCTTGCAAATGATGTTTTTAATCTCTTTGATGTGGAAAAATATTCCTTCAATATAAAATTAGAGGATACGCTTTTAAGAATCAAGAATAAACTGCTTGATTTAGAATATTACCACAGGTTTTGTAGAGGAATATACATAAACTGCACCGACGAAACAGCCAAGCTACTACCGAAGGAGTTTACAAAATTTGATTTCAAGAGCTTTTCAATCGATGCTCTTTCTCGCAGGGATAAGGTTGTTCTATTAGCCTTTGATGGGTGCAATACGCTTTGCATTGATAAAATTGTTTTGGACACTAATGCAAGCGTTGAGGAAATAATAAAGGTTTTTGGTAAAGAAAATATAAAGGTTTATAAAACAAATCTTATTATTTTCAACACTGCAAGACGCGATATTATAGTTAAAAATATGCGCGACTTATTATTGTAAAAAGGGGAAATCAAGCCAAGCGGTTTGATTTCCCTTTTTGTTAGAATATTGATATTTGATTTGTTTTTGCAAGATTTGAGAATACTCCGTTTTCCTCAAGTATTCTTATAACCGTGCTTGACAAGCGAGAGCATTGCTGGAAATCCTCCACTGAGAAGATATTTCCGCCATTTCTTACATCAACTATCTTTACCGCCGCCTCATCTCCTATTTTTGGAATTGATGAGAATGGAAGTCTGATTTTTCCGTCCTCGGGTAAAAACTTGAAGGAATCGGATTTCATAAGATCAACAGGTAAAAATTCAATTCCCCTTGCAAGGCACTCATAAGCAAGCTGTAATGCGACAATTTGCTGTTTTTCCTTTTGAGTTGCTTCGTTTCCCTTCGCCTCAAGCTCGGAGATTTGACTAAGTATTCCCGATTTTCCGTTTGCAACCATAGAGGACTCAAAGCCACCCGGGGCTACACTTAGATAAGCTGCGTAAAATTCAAGCGGTCTATACACCTTATACCACCCAAGACGAATCGCAGAAATTACATATGCTGCGGCGTGCGCCTTTGGGAACATGTATTTTATTTTCAAACAGCTATCAATATACCACTGCGGAACATTATGGTCCTTTAGCATTTGAACACGCTCAGGGGTAAAGGTTTTGGGAGCCTTTCCCTTTCTTGTATCCTCCATTATTTGGAACGCGTCCTTTGGCTCAACATTCTTATAAAGAAGATATGTCATAATGCTATCTCTTGTTCCGATAACCTCTGAAATTGTACATGTACCGTCATCAATGAGGTCCTTTGCGTTGCCGAGCCATACATCCGTTCCGTGTGAAAGTCCCGAAATTTGAAGCAGATCGGAAAAATTACGCGGTTTTGCATCCTCAAGCATTTGTTGAACAAATTTTGTACCAAATTCAGGAAGTCCAAAGGTTCCAACCTTGCATTTCAGCTCCTTCAAAAGGTCCTTACCACCGATTGACTCGGTAGACAAAAATAGCTCATATACCTTAGGGTCGTTCATAGGAACATCAAGAACTGATGTTTCGGTATAATTCTCGATTGCCTTATATTTAGTTGGCATATCGTGTCCAAGCTCATCAAGCTTAAGGAGTGTATCGTGTAGATATTCAAATGTAAAGTGCGTTGTTATAATATCCGAGTTCGGGTCGTCAGCCGGGTGCTGAACGGGACAAAAGTCATAAATTTCATTTTCCTTTGGAACAACAACTATTCCGCCGGGGTGTTGACCTGTTGTTCTTTTTATTCCTGTGCATTTTTTTACAAGTCTGTCAACCTCTGCCTTATTAACATTTAGCTCATGGTCATCCATGTACTTCATTATATATCCAAAAGCGGTTTTTTCGGCTATACCACCGATTGTTCCTGCTCTAAATACATTTTCCGCGCCAAACTGCTCCTCGGTAAATTTATGGATTTTTCCTTGAACATCTCCTGAAAAGTTAAGATCTATGTCGGGGGATTTATCACCATAGAAGCCAAGAAAGGTTTCAAATGGAATATCATGTCCATCCTGATCCATTTTAGTATTACAGTGAGGACAGGCTTTAGTTGGAAGGTCAAAGCCTGAGCCCACGCTACCGTCGGTAATAAATTCGCTATATTTACACATAGGACATCTATAATGCGGTTGAAGCGGATTAACCTCCGAAATACCAGCCATTGTAGCAACGAATGATGATCCAACCGAGCCACGAGAGCCAACGAGGTATCCAAGCCTTTCACTCTCGGCAACGAGGTCTCGCGCAATTTTATAAAGCACCGCAAAGCCATTCTTTATAATTGAGGTTAACTCCTTATCAAGTCGAGACGAAACAACATCGGGAATCTTGCCCTCAAATTCATACATGCTCTTTGCCCTATCCCAACACATTTTATGAAGATCCTCTTCGGCATGTTCCATTTTTGGAGTAAATGTTCCCTTTGGGAATGGTCTTATTTCATCATATTGAATCATATCGGCAATCTTGTTCGTATTAGTTACAACGACCTCGTACGCTTTTTCCTTGCCTAAATATTCAAATTCAGCAAGCATTTCCTCGGTTGTGCGGAAATAAAGCCCTATATCTCTATCAGCGTCATCGTACTTTTGACCTGCTAATATGATTTTTCTAACAATTTCATCTTCCTTATTCAAGAAGTGCGCATCACAAGTAGCCACAACAGGCTTACCAAGTCTATCGCCGAGCTCAACAATCTTGCGATTGAAGTTTTTCAAGTCCTCAACAGTTGCCTCTCCCTTTGCAACCATAAACATATTGTTACAAAGCGGTTGAATTTCCAAGTAGTCATAAAAGCTTGCAATTTCTTCAATATCTTCCTCGCTACGGTTTTCCTTAATAGCCTCAAAAAGCTCTCCCGCCTCGCATGCAGAGCCTATAATAAGCCCCTCTCTTAGCTCAATAAGCGAGGTTTTAGGAATTCTCGGTCTTTTCTTGTAATATTTTAAATAGCTATCCGAAATTAGCTTATATAAATTTTTAAGTCCCTTCTTATTCTTGACAAGAATAATTTGGTGATACATATCAAGCGTTTTAGGATCGGTATTTGAGGTAATGGTATCAGCAAGAGCTGTAACACTATCTACTCCGTCCCTCTTAAGCTTTTCAAACATAGCAATAAGGATTTTTCCCGTGGTTTCCGCATCCGCTAACGCTCTATGATGCTCAAAGTCACCAACTCCAAGATGCTTCGCTACAATATCAAGCTTGTGCCTTTTCAAGTCCGAATTTACAAATCTTGACAGTCCAAGAGTGTCAAGATATGTATTTTCAAACGGCAATCCCATACGGCGACATTCTCTACGAATAAAGCCAGTGTCAAAGCCCGCATTATGAGCAACAAGAGTCCTATCTCCCGCAAATGCTAAAAATTCGGGTAAAACCTCATCAATTGTTCTTGCGTCCTTAACCATTTCATTGGTGATGCCTGTGATTTTTATATTATCCTCACTAAGCTCCATCATAGGATTTACAAGGGTTGTATATGAATCGACAATTTCTCCGCCCTTTACAATAACAGCACCTATTTCAGTGATTTTATCGCTAATTCTTGAAAGTCCTGTTGTTTCAAGGTCAAATACGCAAAATTCGCCATTAAAATCATCACGCCTATCACCATATATAGGCAAATTTGTATCATTGACAAAATATGCCTCCATACCATAAATGACATTCATTCCTATTTTTTCGGAAGCAAGCATCGCAGGTGGGAAGCCTTGAACATTTCCGTGGTCGGTAATAGCAATTGCCTTATGTCCCCATTCCTTTGCTACCTTTACTATAGTTTCCGGGTCAATGGTTGCATCCATTTGAGATAGCATTGTATGAAGATGTAGCTCAACACGCTTTTCCTCGGCGTTATCAATCCTTTTTACAGTTTTTATCTTGCTTATATCAACATATTCAAGGAAAAGCTCATTGTCAAATGAGTCAACCTTAGCATTTCCCCTAATGGCATAAGCGGATCCCTTTTCAAACAAGGAATCAACTATTTCCTTCTTATTAGCATCCACCACTGTCTTTATGTAAATTGAAGAAAGATTATCGGTAAGACCGAAGGTCATAGCAAAGCTTTTTCCCTTTTTTATCGGCTTTTCAGTAATTTCAAAAATTTCGCCAAGAACACAAACGGAATGCATACCCTCTCTTAAATTTGCGATGGGCACAACATTTTCAATTTGGAATTCTCCGCCAAAAACATATTCGGGCAAGGAAATATCAAAGCTCATAGCTCCGATTGTAACCTTGTTATCCTTTATAGTAGCAGTAGCATTTTCGCCGTTAAATGATGTAACCCTCTTGAATTTAGCGCGTAGCTCTCTTTCCTCTGCCTCCTTTTGGGCAGAATCCTTGGCCTTTGTGCCTTGAGAAGGATTTGATGTATCAAGCGCCTTTTTAAGCTGCTCCATCAAATCGTTTTGAAAGTTGGAATTTACCTTGTCGTAGTCTTCTCTTTGTGAAATTACAACATTTTTTCTTATTCCAAACTCATCAAAGATAATGTTAGATATAACATTATTTGTTTGTCCCGACTCAAGAAGGCCTATTCCCCCTTGAACAAACGGAACCTTTATTTCAATCGTTTCGCCATCATAATCTAATGTATATTCACCAAAAAATCCACGGGTAACTGCTCCGCGACTGTAGCTTTCATAAATAACATCCTCCATGTAATCCATGGAAAACAAATACGATGGATATTTTGTGTAAATCTTTAACTTATTTAGATTATATGCTTTAGTGATTTCAGCCTCAAGCTCGGCAAGCTTGTCCTTAGTGACAAGATCATCGAGACTTACATCAACCTCCATCATGCGAGTCCCAGTATCAACTCTTGTTGCAAGCACCTGCGCCACCGACATCATGCTACTGAAGCGGTCGCTCGGCGTATATTTAGGAAATCTTTCAATTAAATTCATTTTGTTTTTCACCTATTAAGGTCTTAATTTCTTCAACAAGCACGGAAATAACATCGCTTTCCGCAATTTTTTTAATTATTTTACCTTTTTTAAATAGAACCGCCTCTTGGTTGCCACCGGCAATTCCTATATCACATTCCTTAGCCTCTCCGGGGCCGTTAACAACGCATCCCATTAAAGCAACCTTTATGTCCTTGCCTCTTGTATCAATATCCTTTATTCTCTCTTTAAACCGGCTTGATAGGGATATGAGGTCAATTTTGGTCCTTCCGCATGTGGGACAAGAAACAACCTTGATGCTTCCCTTATCATAAAAACCCAAGGATGAAAGAAGCTCCTTGCCAGCATATATTTCCTTTACAGGATCGGCGGTAAGAGAAATTCTTATAGTATCGCCTATTCCATCACAAAGAAGTGAGCCGATGCCCGCAGAGCTTTTTATAAGTCCGCTATAATCATCTCCCGCCTCGGTCACACCTATATGAATTGGGTAATCACAATCTTTTGCAATAATTCTATTTGCTAAAATCATGCTTCTAACATCTGATGATTTTACCGATATTACAATGTCATCAAAATTAAACCTTTGAAGAAGGTCAATATGATAAAATGCGCTTTCAGCAAGTGCCTCAGGAGTTGGCGAGCCATATTTTTCAAGTATATGCTTTTCAAGAGATCCGCCGTTTACGCCGATTCTAATCGGTACGCCTGACTGCTGACAGGCGGATGCAACCTCTCTAATCTTCCAGTCCTCTCCGATATTTCCAGGATTTATTCTTATCTTATCAACGCCCATTTTGATAGCTTCAAGGGCTATTTTATAATCAAAATGAATATCAGCTACAATAGGAATCCTTATATCGCTATTTTTTATTTTAGCAATGGTTTGAGCACTTTCGATATTAGGAACGGTTATTCTTGCAATATCGCATCCCGCCATTTCAAGAGCCTTTATTTGCGCTATTGTCGCGATATGATCTGCGGTGTCAGTATTAGTCATTGACTGAATTAGAATACTTTCGCTTCCACCGATTTTTTTATCCTTGATTTTTACGCATTTTGTCCTTCTGCGTATGTCATTATATTTCATGCTTCCTCTTATTTAAACAAATAAATTATATCCTTAAACGAAACGATTATTGCAAGTAGCATAAGAAGCGCAAAGCCTGCCGCCTTTATTGCTCCCTCAATCCTTTCGGGAAGTTTCTTCTTTGTTATCATTTCTACAAGCAATAAAAGAAGTGATGCACCATCAAGCGCAGGGATTGGAAGTAGGTTAAAAACGCCCAAATTCATAGCAATTACCGCAATAAGATAAAAAAGCGAGTATGCGCTTGTCTTTGCTGCGGTTGTGATTGCCCCTGTAACTCCGATAGGTCCGGAAACATGCTCCACACCATATCTACCGCTTATCAAATCAAAAAGAGATTCCCAAATCATTTTTACGGTTGATTTACAGGTATAAAAGGAATTTTTAACTACCGTGAAAAAGTTCTTTTCCTCGGGTAAAACGCTAAAATCGGGCGCTCCAAATACAATACCATCAGATACGGTTTGCGGAAAGACTACATCTTTAAGGACAACCCTTTCTCCGTTTCTTAACACGGTTAGCTCAACGCTCTTGTATCCGTTTCGCATAATTTCATAGCTTAACTCACTCGCAGTGTGGACCCTTGATCCATTTACTTTTATGATCTCATCATATAAGCAAAGACCGCTCGTGCTTGATGTCGCGCCGTCGGCAAATTTGCTGACCGTTGTGCTTCCATACGCCTCGTGTGTTGAAATAAGAGCTGTTATTATTACAACTGCAACAAGGATATTCATAACAGCGCCCGCAAGAACTATTATAAATCTTTGCCATGCAGGCTTTTTATCAAAGGAGTTTGGATTATCACTTTCAGAATCCTCTCCCTCCATAGCGACATAACCGCCAATTGGAAGAAGCCTTACAGAGTAATCCACTCCGTCCTTCCCTTTTTTGGAAAACAGCTTTGGACCCATTCCCAACGAAAACTCAGTAATTGCTACTCCGAATTTTTTCGCAAATATAAAATGCCCAAGCTCATGAATGAATATTAAAAATCCAAAGCTCAAAATTGCGATTAAAATATATACAACTATCATAAACAGCTCCGTTAAAAATTTAACGCGTTTTAATTATTTCGTTAGTTTTTCGCCTTGCCTCTTTATCGGCTGAAATAATGTCCTCAAGAGTTGGATTTTTTATGTTTTTAAAGTCCATAACTACTCTTGATACAATATCAAAAACATCAACAAAACCTATTTGATCTCTTAAAAACGCATCAACTGCAACCTCATCTGACGCATTCAAGGCAGCTGGTAAAATACCGTCCTGCTCGACCGCATAAAAAGCCAAAGGAAGCAACGAAAATGTTTCCATATCGGGATTTTCAAAGGTTAAGCTAGCAATAGATGCAAAATCAAGAGATTTTGCCAAGGGCTCTACTCTATGAGGATAAGTAATCGCATACTGAATGCAGGTCCTCATATCCGGTGCGCCCATTTGTGCAATAACGCTATTATCAGTGTATTCCACTGCGGAGTGCATTATGCTTTGAGGATGAACAACAACCTGTACCTGTTCAGGAGAAACGCCAAAAAGTCTCACCGCCTCAATTACCTCAAAGCCCTTATTCATTAATGATGCGGAATCAACGGTAATTTTAGGACCCATTTTCCATGTTGGATGGCTAAGCGCCTCTTTTGCTGTTATTTGTTGAAGCTCGCTTCTCTTTTTGCCTCTAAACGGTCCTCCCGATGAAGTGAGAATTATCTTTTTTATCTTATTTTCGCCCTTACCCTGCAAGCACTGAAAAATTGCACTGTGCTCGCTATCAACGGGGATTAGCTCTGCGCTATTTTTATCAAGTTCTTTTTTTAGAAAATCATAAGCAATTACTATCGCCTCTTTATTTGACATAGCAATTCGCTTTCCGCTTTTAGCACACGCAATAGCGGGAAGCAAGCCTGCAAAGCCCGAAATAGCGTTTACTGCGACCTCTGCATCGCTATTTTCAATTGCGCCAAGCATGCTTCTTTCGCCCGAATAAACCTTAATATCGGTATCGGCGAGGTGAGATTTCAAATCGGACGCCTTAGTTTCGTCCATAATAACGCATACCCTTGGATTTAGCGCACGCGCCTGCCTTTCAAGCGCGCAAATATTTGAATTAGCAACTAAAAGCTCAACGCTTGCACCGATATTTTGTGCAACCTCTAAGCTTTGCGTTCCAACCGAGCCGGTTGAGCCTAAAATCGCTATCTTTTTTGAAATATTCATAGAATCCTCTTAAAAAAATGATGCAATAAGGAAAATCACATAGGTAACCGGAGCAACAAGCATTACGCTATCAAATCTATCAAGCACACCGCCGTGACCCGGGAAAAGTCTTCCGTAATCCTTAATTTCATATTGCCTTTTTACAGCTGATGCAACAAGATCTCCAATTTGAGAGATAACAGATGCTGCTAAGCCCAAAATAACAAGCAAAACATATGAAAGCGCTATTTCTTCACCATAGTTTTTATTTACAATGAAGCCATAAAGCACGAACGCTCCTATTGTAAATACAATTCCGCCTACTGAGCCCTCAATTGTCTTTTTGGGGCTGATTTCAGGAATGAGCTTGTGCTTTCCAAAAAATTTGCCTGTAAAATAAGCAAATGTATCGCATACCCAAGCACCGAGGAATATAAGCAAGTAAATATATTTACCGCCTGCCATTTCCCTAACACAAACGATGGAAGAAAAGCATCCGACTACATATACAAACAATCCGTATAGTGTAATAATATCCGATATTTTATCTTGATTTTTCCTTAACATAACATATGTAAGGCAATAAATAAGCATGAAGAACAATGCTATCATAGCAAGTGAGAAGAAATGCGATTGCTTAATGAGCAATTTTCTCATTACAGGAAGAAGCGCTGCGATTATATACATAGGAATAGTGAGGGTCAGATTTTTATGCTGACCTACACATTTTGAAATCTCATAAACTCCAACAACGGATAAAATTGACATTACTGCCGCAAAAACGATTGTATGCGAAAAAACGCAAACTGGTACAAACAGTGCAATCGCAACAATAGCGGTTAAAATTCTCGTTTTCATATACTCTCCTCTTTTTAGATAGCTCCGAAATTTCTTTTTCTTTGATAAAAGCTCTTTATAGCCTTATGAAGCTCTTTTTCATCAAAATCGGGCCAACATACATCGGTAAAATAAAGCTCTGAATATGCGCACTGCCACAAAAGAAAATTAGAAATTCTATATTCGTTTGCGGTCCTAACAATGAGGTCTGGGTCCTTAGATGCTCTTGTATAAAGATGTGCGCTTACATCGTTCTCTGTAATATTGTCCTTGCCTTCCCTTGAAAGCTCGTTAAAGGCGTTTACAAGCTCGGCTCTACCGCCGTAGTTAAAGGCGATATTAAGGGTATATTCACGATTTTCGGACGATTCCTCAAGCTCTTGCATTTTTGTCCTCAAATCATCGCTCAAAACCGATTTGTCTCCAAGAAAAACATATCTTGTGCCATCCTCTGATTGCGCGCGCTCAATATAATCGGACAAAAGAGCCATTATTGCATCAACCTCTTCCTTAGGTCTGCGCCAATTCTCGGTTGAAAAGGCATAAACTGTCACGGTTTTTATTCCAAGCCTTGAGCATTCACGCACTATTTTTTCAAATGCGATAGCGCCCTGCTTATGTCCCAAGCTACGGGGCAAGCCACGAGATTTAGCCCAACGACCGTTTCCGTCCATAATAAAGGCTATATGAGATAAACGCTCATCAACAAATATTTCCTCTTTTTTTCTCTTTTTAAAAAACATATATCACCTTAGTCAATAAAAGACCACCTGAGTGGTCCTTCATTGAGTTATATTTCCATAATTTCCTTTTCTTTAGCAGATGTGATAACATCAATTTCCTTGATGAACTTATCGGTCACATCTTGAACAAGCTTTTCGGAAGCCTTTTGCTCGTCCTCGGTCATTTCACCGTTCTTCTTCATATCCTTCGCCTTATCCATTGCGTCACGACGAATATTTCTAATAGCAACCTTTGCATCCTCACCAAGCTTAGAAACCTGCTTCTTAAGCTCTTTTCTGCGCTCCTCGGTAGGCTGTGGGAAAGCAAGTCTAATAACCTTACCGTCATTTGCCGGTGTAATACCGATATCGGATGCCAAAATAGCCTTTTCAATGTTCTTCAAGGTTGAGGAATCCCAAGGTTGAATAACAATTGTTCTTGCATCGGGCGTTGATACTGAACCGATTTGGTTAACAGGGGTTGGTGTACCATAATAGTCTACCATAATTCTTGAAAGAACATTAGGATTTGCTCTTCCTGCACGAACGGAATCAAGTTCGTTCTTATAAGCCTCAATGGACTTCTTCATTTTTGCTTCAAATTCAGTTGTGTTAAGCTTCATTTTTATTCTCCTTCTACTACAGTGCCCATTTTTGCACCCATTATTACCTTATAGATATTTTCTGATTTATCAAGTCCGAATACATGAATCGGAATATTATTATCCATCGCAAACGAGGTTGCGGTTGAATCCATCGCGGCAAGACCTCTTGCGAGAATTTCCTTATATGTTATATTAGAAAACTTCTCCGCATTTTTATCCTTTCGAGGATCAGCCGAGTAAATTGCATCGATGTTTTTAGCCATCAAAACTATATCGGAACCAATTTCGGATGCCCTTACAACCGCGGCAGTATCAGTAGATACGAACGGAATTCCAAGTCCCGCGCCAAAAATAACGACCTTACCATCGTTTAGTGCCTCAATGGCATCGTCTCTGACAAACGGCTTTGCAAATGCCTTCATTTCAACAGCGGTCATAACAACTGCATCAATTCCAGCTCCCAAAAAACTCTCCTGTAATGCCAAGGCATTTATACAAGTCGCCATCATACCCATATGGTCGGCCTTTACTCTATCCATATTTTCGCCACTTCTGCCACGCCAAATATTACCGGCACCAACAATAATAGCGATTTGAACCCCCTGATCAAGGCATTTTTTAACCACCGAGGCAATTTCCTGAATGTAATTAAAATTTAAAATTCCGTCTTTTCCCGCGGAAATAGCTTCACCTGAAAGCTTAAGTAAAACTCTTTTGTAAATAGGTTGTTCGCTTTTCACGATGTACTCCTAAACTTTTATTATATATTATAATAATACTATATATTTCTCGTTTTGTAAATAGCTATTTCAAAAAATTTAAATAATTTATTAAAAATCACCATTTTAAAGGAATAATTTTTTAGAAATTAATTCTAATTTTCGTATTAAAATGAAGGCTTGCAATAAAATGACCCCAACGGAAAGCTCCGTTAGGGTCACATAATCCAAAAAGATAATTACTTCTTGTTTACCATCTTTTCAATTTCAGCAGCGAAATCCTCTTCCTTCTTTTGGAGACCCTCGCCTCTTTCAAACATATAGAATGCTGCAATTGAAATGCTTCCGCCAAGAGCCTTTGCAGTAACGTCTACATACTGACCAACTGACATCTTGTCGTCCTTTACATATGATTGCTCAACTAAGCAGTTCTTCTCATAGAACTTGCCGATCTTACCGAAAATCATCTTTTCAAGGATTGCTTCAGGCTTAGAAGCGTTCTTAGGATCATTCTTGAGCTGAGCCATGATAATAGCCTTTTCTTCCTCTACAACCTCAGCAGGAACTGCATCTCTGTTGAGATAAGGAACAGGCATACCCGCTACTTGAAGAGCGATGTTCTTTGAGAACTCAGCGAACGCATCAGTATCAGCGATAGCATCATCAGCGTTAAACTTAACAATAACGCCAGTTGTTCCCTTACCGTGAATGTAGGTTGACAATACGCCATCAACGATTACGAAACGACGAATGTTCATGTTTTCGCCGATAGTTTGAACCATTTCGATTCTCTTTTCCTCAACGGTCATAGTGTCGTTATATTTCTTTGAGTTAAGCTCCTCAACTGTTGCAGGTCTTGTTTCAAGAATAACTGCAAGGATTCCCTTTACAAACTCTTGGAACAATGCGTTCTTTGCAACGAAGTCAGTCTCTGCGTTAACCTCAATCATTGCAGCGCTTCTCTTATCAGCAGATACGAGGATATCAACAACACCCTCAGATGCGATACGGGATGCCTTCTTAGCTGCAACTGCAAGACCCTTCTCACGAAGAACCTTTACTGCTTCATCAAAATCACCGTTTGTTTCAGTAAGTGCCTTCTTGCACTCCATCATACCACAACCGGTCTTAGTTCTAAGGTCTGAAACCAATTTTGCTGTAATAGCTGCCATTTTATTCTACCTCCTAAGATTATTCAGCGTCTTCTGCAACATCAGCAGCATCAGCCTCTGCCTCAACTACCGGTGTTTCACCCTGCTTACCCTCAATAACTGCATCAGCAATAGCTGCAGAGATGAGCTTGATAGCGCGGATAGCATCATCGTTACCAGGGATTACATAATCAGCATCGTCAGGATCACAGTTTGTGTCAACGATTGCGATTACAGGAATGCCAAGTCTCTTTGCTTCGAGAACTGCATTGTGCTCTTTCTTTGTGTCAACAATGAAAATAGCGGCAGGAAGTGCGCCCATTGTCTTAATACCACCAAGGTTCTTTTCAAGGTTTTCCATTTCTTTTACAAGACCTGCAACCTCTTTCTTGGTAAGTGAATCAAATGTTCCGTCTGTCTTCATTTGTTCAAGCTGCTCAAGACGACCAATGCTTCTTTGGATTGTCTTAAAGTTTGTGAGCATTCCGCCGAGCCAACGAGCATTTACATAGTACATTCCGCAACGAAGAGCCTCATCACGAATAGCATCTGTTGCCTGCTTCTTTGTACCTACGAAAAGGATGTTTCCGCCCTCAGCAGAAACCTCACGAGCGAACATGTAAGCCTCGTCAAACTTCTTCGCTGTCTTTTGAAGGTCGATGATGTAAATACCGTTTCTTTCTGTGAAGATGTACTCCGCCATCTTAGGGTTCCATCTTCTTGTGTGGTGTCCGAAGTGAACACCTGCTTCAAGCAATTGCTTAATTGAGATTACTGACATTTTAATGTCCTCCTTTGGTTTTTTCCACCACAATAGCTTAGCATCACTACCGAATTCGGCACCGAGCAACGCATCAGAGCTACTGTGTGTGTTTTGAATTTTCGTGTGTTTCTCACGCACACGCATTGTATTATAACATCCTATTATTCCGTTTTCAAGTATGTTTCGCTAAATTCACAAAAAGTTTACATTTTATTATCTTTTTGTTAAAAAATGCCGAGATTTTTCTCGGCATTTTTATGTGGCTTTATTATTTGTTATATGCTTTGTTCAAGTACGCATACGCTGAAAGTGCATCATAATATGCGGAGGAATCAAGAAGCTTAACTAAGGTTGAATTTGCTGTATAAACAGCCTTCTTTGCTAATAGCTCATCGTATTTTTCAATCTTTTCAAGCTCAGCAGTAAGTGTTTTATTTTCATCCTCGCAAGCCTTAACCTGCTCCTTAACTGCCTCATCTTCGCTTTCCTTATTTGCTTCAATAAAGAGATTGTTTTCCTCTATTTTATCCTTTTTCGCCTGCTCATTTGGCTTCAAGGCAGCATATTCCTCAGCCTTTTCATCAAGCTGTTTTTCAATATTTGCCTTATCCTTTGCAACCTCATAAGCTTCCAAGAATGATTCAAATTCAGCAAGAGTCATTGCGTTAATTTCGGAAATAACCTCGGCACTAAGCGTCTTTAATGCGGTTGTAGCCTCTTCAACCACGCTCTTGAGATTAACCGCCTCGGTTGAGCAGGTCTTACAAAGAGTTTTTCCACCCTCAACCTTAGTTGTTCTCGCCTCAAGAACCGCATGACAGGTCTTACAGAACTTCACAGAATCAGTGCTGTTCTTATAATTTGTCAAGAGGTGTAGATATTTTGAAACGACTGCATCATGGTTAACGAGCTTTATATAATCCCAATCATCAATTACGCTTCCGTCTTCCTTATATGTAATATAGCCATTACCTGTAAATCTAATGTCCATATCATACGCAATCTTTCCGTTTTCATCCTTCACGAGCTGAATCTTAGGATCATCCTCGCTTTCGGTATAGTCAAGAACATAATCAACATCCTTTATACCGTATTGAAGGAGTGTGCGTATTTGAGCATTTGTGTTAAGAAGATAGATGAAGCTCATCGCTCTATCAAAGTTGATGCAATATTCGGAAATTGCGAACATTGAGCCATAAAGCTCAGACTCATCTACTACAGGCACCTCGGTCTTTACAAGGTAATAATCCTCGGCATACTTTTCAGCACCTGCCATTGTGCCATTGTACACAAATACTCCCGCTGTTTCACCATCGCCAAGGGTTCCCTTTACATAGTTTTTATCAAGAAGCTCCTTATAAAGCTTTGTATAAGAAATGTATGCTTCGTTGTTAAGAATACTATCGGGAGAAAGACTGCTGCTTGTAGAAGCAATCAAGGATTGACCGTCGTTTGACCAGTATGTAAGGCCAGATAGGTCCTTCTCGCTTCCAACGAAAGGAACAACTCCGTCCACATTCAATTCACCGATTTTGGTGATAATGTCCTTGCAGCCCAAAACAGACTTGATATTATCAGTTTCAACAGCTACGCTTGCGCTGTTTGCAAGCTCCTTGTTGATAAGAATATACTGATATTCATCATCTACATATGCACGGTTGTTAGGAATTGCATACAAATTACTTTCTATCATAAGAGGTGTGATGAATTCACTTCTTATCATCTTCTTAAATCTTGGATATGAAGCGCTCTCGTTTGTAACATAGCTGTTAATAGAATGAAGCGCGCCGTCCTTTACAAGTGAAGAATATGTATTATAATCCCTTATTAGGCAAATATCAATTTGATTATCAAGAATCGCGGGATATTGAAGCTGATAGAAATAATCCTCTGTATTTGTTGGGTCGGGATAGTTCTTTTCAGCGGTATTTACATACAAAGCGCCCGCCTCGCTCGGCTTAATAAGGTTTGATCCCTTTGCCTGTGTAATTTTTTCATTGAGCTTTGCCTCATACTCTGCATCGGATACAGCAAAAATCTTAATTCTTGTGTTATCTGACGCAATAATATCGTTGATGGCCTCCTCTACTGCTTCAAGCCTTGCCTTGAATTCAGCGGAATTAGCATCTGAGTTTGTAGGAATCCAAAGCGAGAGCGTATACGCCTGCTCTTGACCCTTCAAAACATTTTCCTTTCTTATTTCATCCTCGGACTTCTCGTTTCCACAGGCAGTAAGCATAAGTGAACAAACCATGAGCAAAACAAGAAGCAAGGAAACAAGCTTTAGTTTCATTAATCAATTCCTCCGCAAATTGAGTTTTATTCAATTATTATAATTTTACTATAAACAAATGCTTTTGTCAAGAGATTTCAAACATCGTTTACATTTTTTCAAAATTAGTCAAGATAAGCCTTCAATTTCTTAGAACGGCTTGGGTGGCGAAGCTTGCGAATCGCCTTTGCCTCAATTTGACGAATTCTTTCACGGGTAATTTTGAATTTTTCTCCAACCTCTTCAAGAGTTCTTGTCCTTCCGTCATCCAATCCAAAGCGTAGTCTTAGAACCTCCTCTTCTCTTGGGGTAAGCGTATGAAGAACCTCGTTTAGCTGTTCCTTGAGAAGCTGATATGATGCTGCACCATCAGGAGATGGAGAATCCTCATCAGGGATAAAATCGCCAAGATGGCTGTCCTCCTCCTCGCCTATTGGAGTTTCAAGAGAAACGGGCTCAAGAGCATATTTCATTGCATCTCTTACCTTTTCGGGAGCCATTTCAATCTTTTCGGCAATTTCCTCCGGTGTTGGATCGCGTCCAAGGTCCTGAAGGAGCTGTCTTGATGCCCTTGAAATCTTGTGAATTGTTTCTACCATATGAACAGGTATTCTAACCATTCTTCCCTGATCGGCAATTGCTCTCGTAATAGCTTGTCTGATCCACCATGTAGCATAGGTTGAGAATTTGTATCCCTTTTCAGGATCAAACTTCTCTACCGCCTTCATAAGACCGAGGTTTCCCTCTTGTATCAAGTCAAGGAATGCCATTCCCTTTCCAAGATGCTTTTTAGCGATGCTTACAACAAGACGGAGGTTTGCCTCTACGATCTTATTCTTTGCATTCTCATCGCCATTCTTCATGCGGGTAGCATAAATCTTTTCCTCATCAGCATTAAGAAGAGAGATTCGGCCAATCTCCTTAAGATACATTCTGACAGGATCATCAACTGAGAACTGCTCCTGCATCTTTTTGAGCTCCTCGGGGCTCATAAGAAGCTCAACCTCTTTTTCAAGGTCGTCAATTCCCTCGGAGCCATCTGCTCCACCTGCGTGAATTAAACGAAACATTTCATCAAGTGCTTCGTCATCAAAATAATTAACCTTTTCCTCGGCTACCTCATCATCAAGTTCATCATCGTTAATGTTTTTGTTTTGCTCAAGGTCAATAAATTTGTTAAAATCCTTATCCATCAATAAGTACCCCCACTTATTTTTTCTTTTTGTTTAATAATTGCTGTAACGAATCAAGCGTGTCCTCACTTGATTTTTTTGCCTTTTCCTTCAAAAGCGAATCAATGCATCCTTTAAGCACATCCGCCCCGTTTGAATCAAGCATTTGTCTGTCTGCAAGCATTTTAGTAATTCTTGAAACCTCGTCCTGAGTAAAGTCTTCCAAAAAATATGCTGTGTCAAATTTAGTACCCGAGTTATGTAACTCCCTCATTTTTTCAAAAACTCTTTTGCCAAACGAAGTAACAAAGTCATCAGCCGTAAGTGTTGTTACACACTTATTAAAATGCTCATCATGAAGCTGCATCATTCCCAAAATTGCCTCTTCCACCTTACTTGCCCTGATGTTAGAAGCGCTCTCAGGATTGATTCTATCTCCTATACCGCTCGTTGCACGGTATATTTCGTTTATTTGGTTTTTCTTCTCTTCCCGTCTTCGTTTATTCAAAATAGAGTTAACATCTCTTTTGATGCTATCCTGTGGCAATTTTAGAATATCGGAAGCTTTTGCATAATAAATTTCCCGTTCAATTTCCGAGGAAAATGACGAAATAATTTTGCAAATTTCAGAGGAAGCCTTTATTTTTTCTTCTAAGTCAAGTATGTTGTACTTTGCAAGAACCTTTTCGGTTTCAAATTCAAATCTCGTTTGTGGCTTTTCAAGAAGATCCCTAAATTTGTCAGCGCCATAGGCCTTTATATACTCATCGGGGTCCTTTGCTCCTGCCATTTTCAAAATTCTTACATCAACTCCAACCTCTTGAAGGTAGGTAAACGCTTTATTAGCGGCTCGCTGTCCTGCGTCATCACTATCGTAGGATATGATTACCTTTTTAGTGTATTTTGAGAAAATTCTCGCCTGCTCTGAGGTGATCGCAGTTCCAAGTGTTGCAACCGCATTTTCAAATCCGGAAGCATGTAGCGCGATAACATCCATATATCCCTCGCACAAAATCATATTGCTTTCACAGTGACCCTTTGCGAAGTTCAAGGCGAATAAATTCCTACTCTTTTTGAACGCGGGCGTGTCTGATGTATTTAAATACTTTGGCTTTGAATCATCCATAACACGGCCACCGAACGCAACCACATTTCCCGATGTGTCAATTATTGGAAACATAACTCTATTTCTGAAGTAGTCGTAAGTTGCTCCGTTTTGACCCTTACCGCAAAGGAACGCAACATACATTTCCTCATCAGTATATCCAAGCTTTTTAAGGTGATCATGAAGCATACCAAAGGAATTAGGCGCAAAGCCTATTCTAAAGTGCTTAATTACTCTCCTATCCAAGCCTCTTTTATTGAGCAAGTATTCCCTTGCCTCAGCGCCGAGGCGTTCATCCCAAAGGCACTGTTGGAAAAACTTGACCGCCTCAATATTCATATCAAGCACTCTTTGACGGCCGACTCCACGCTCTTTTTTCGTATTGTCTACATCATCAGGAAGGATAATTCCACTCCTTTGTGCAAGAATTTTAATAGCGGAAACATAGTCAACGTTTTCCGCACGCATTACAAACGATATTGCATCTCCGCCAGCTCCGCATCCAAAGCAATAAAAGGACTCGGTAGCCGGGAAAACGACAAATGAAGGCGTTTTCTCACTATGGAAGGGGCAAAGTCCGCTAAAGTTAGAGCCTGCCCTTCTTAAATTGACATAAGATGATATGACACTTTCAATATCGTTCCTATACTTGATCTCTTCTATGATTTGAGGTGATATCATTTATTTCGCCTCCATGAATTAGGAACAAATAGCTCTCTAAACAAATCTACCGCATACCTATCGGTCATTCCCGAAATAAAATCGCATACGCATCTTTCAACCGACTCAGTATTTAAATTTTTTATGTATATATCAGGCATTTCCATTGGATTTTTCACAAAATACTCAAATAGAGTTCCAAGCATTTCAATAGCCTTTTCCTCCTCCGCCTTAACAATCTTGTTTGTATATACATTTTGGAAAAGAAAGCTCCTTAGTTCAAGCATTGCCGATGAAACCTCATCCGACATCTTAACATATGGCTTGTCCATGCTTTCCGAAATTATTGATGAAACGAGAGTATTTATTCGTTGACTATGTCCGCTTCCAAGGACATTACGAATTTCCTTCGGTATATCCTCAATGCACATAATCTTTGCCCTGCACGCATCATCAATATCGTGATTGATATATGCAATCCTATCAGCAAGCTTTATAATCTTACCCTCTAAGGTAGATGCCTCGCATGAGCCGGTATGGTTAAGTATAGCATCCTTAACCTCCCATGTCAGGTTCAAGCCTTCTCCCTCGTTTTCGAGAATCTCAACAACCCTAATACTCTGCTTATAATGCGCAAAATCCGGATCAAAGAATCGTTGCATTGCAGATTCACCCGAATGACCGAACGGAGTATGTCCCAAATCATGACCAAGGGCGGCTGCCTCACAAAGGTCTTCATTTAGCCTAAGGGCGCGAGATATAATCCTCGCAATTTGAGTGACCTCAAGAGTGTGCGTCATTCTCGTTCTAAAATGCTCGTCCTCAGGAGAAAGAAACACCTGCGTTTTATGCATAAGCCTTCTAAACGCCTTAGAATGAAGTATTCTATCTCTATCTCTTTGAAATTCGGTACGATTAGGACATGGCGGACAAGGAGTCACTCTGCCTCTTGTATTGGAAGTCAAAAAAGCATATTCAGACAAAAACGATCTTTCTCGTTCAAGAAACATTTCATTAGCAGTCATAGGCATCTCCTTTCATTTTCTTTTATATTATATAAATACGCAAAAATTAGTGCAAATACTTTTTTGCACTAATTTTCTACATTTATCTACAATTATTTACAGTCTAACCTTTTTTCAACAAAATTGAGTGTTATCCTACCCGCAAAGGAGTCCCGTATTTTTAAATTAAGCTCATGTGATTGCTCGCATGGAATGGCAAAATTCAATGTCACATTTTCGGAAAACTCCGTGCCGTCAATTTTTACATCATAATGCTCCATTATCGGTTGAAGCCTTTGATAGTCCGAATATGAGCAATCGCATTTGAGAACATCAAACTGCTCATATACCGATACTCCCCCATTTTCAAGCGCCATAGAAGCGCTTGTCGAGTAAGCGCGGACAAGACCGCCCGCGCCAAGTAAAATTCCGCCAAAATACCTCGTTACTATAACGCAAACATCCGTAAGCCCCGACATTCTTATAGCGTTCAGCACGGGCATTCCCGCCGTGCCCTGTGGCTCGGCGTCGTCAGAATATCTTGAAACAAGACCGTCGCCCAAGATATACGCATACACATTATGTGTTGCATCAGCGTACTTCTTCTTTCTTTGTTTTATAAATTCAACCGCTTCCTCTTCGCTATTCACCCGTTTGGCGATAGCTATAAAAACAGATTTCTTTTCTACAAATTCTATTTCCGCGGTTTCTTTTAACCTTTTTATTTTTTCCATTTTATTACCAAATTACTACAATAATTACATTGCGGTTTTTAAGAATTTTTTGAACATTCCCTTTGCCTTAGCATCAACAATTGCTTCAACCCAAACACCCTCATCGGTGTACTTGGTTTCCCTTATTTCGGCTACCGCATAAAGAGAATTTAATGCACCCTGCTCGGTGTAAGGAAACAAAAATGCCTCTACACTTTTACCGCTACGGCAAAGTGCCTCAAGCTGTTCTAAAAGCTCGTCTATTCCATGTCCACTCTTAGCGCACAAGGAAACAACCCTATCATCTCTACCCTTTATCAAACGCAAATCATAAAGTCTTTCGGGAGTGCATTTATCAGCTTTATTAAAAATGTAAAGCTTTGGCTTATCAAACGCCTCAAGCCCTTGTAAAATATATTCCGTCACAGCCATATGCTCAAAGCATTCATCATCAGAGGAATCTACTACTATAATCAAGAAATCCGCGTACACCGCTTCATCAAGAGTTGAGCGAAAGGCGTGAATCAGATGATGAGGAAGCTTTCTTATGAATCCTACCGTATCAGTAAGAAGCATAGATATTCCACTTGGAAGCTCATATTTCCTTGTTGTGGGATCAAGCGTTGCAAAAAGCTTGTCCTCAGCAAGAATTCCAGCTCCGGTAAGCATATTTAATATAGTTGATTTTCCTGCGTTTGTATATCCAACAATTGCTGCCTTAGGAATACCGCTTTTATCTCTTTGGGCTCTTGCTGTTAATCTGTTCTTCTCTATTTCTCTTAGCTGATCCTGCAAAAACGCAATTCTCGAGGAAAGGCGACGGCGGTCAATTTCAAGCTTACTCTCACCCGGTCCGCGAGTTCCTATTCCACCACCGAGCCTTGACATATCTCGCCCTGCTCCAATAAGTCTTGGCGCGGTATATTTGAGCTGAGCAAGCTCTACCTGTATTTTTCCCTCCGCGCTTTTAGCATGCAAGGCAAAAATATCAAGAATAAGCATGCTTCTATCAACAACATCGGCATCTATGGCGTTTTCAATATTTTTTATTTGTGCAGGTGTAAGCTCACAATCAAAAACAACCTTTTTTATGGAATTATTTTTGCATAGCTGAGCGAGCTCCTCAAGCTTTCCCTCGCCAAGACAAGTGGCTACATCATGGGAGCTTTTGCATTGAGTCAGCCTTGCAAACACGCTACCTCCTGCCGTATCTACAAGCCGTTCAAGCTCATCAAGGGATATCTCTGCCTCATCGGCCTTGCCCTGAGGATAGACGGAAACCATTATCACTCTATCATCTATTAAATTTTTATCCATATATCCTCCTATCTGTATAAATTGTGATAAAATTAAACTGGCAAGCGCTTGCTTGCCAGTTTTAACTCTTATTTAACACCGTTAAGACGCTTCTTAAACTTGTCAACTCGTCCGCCTGCGTCTACCAACTTTTGCTTTCCTGTAAAGAAAGGATGGCACTTAGCACAGATTTCAACTGAGATATCGCCTTTTGTGGTCTTAGTAGTTACGGTATTTCCACAAGCACATTTGATTGTTGCTTCCTTATATTCCGGATGAAGTCCTGATTTCATTATTTTCACCTCTTTGCATTAAAGTTCTTTAAATTCGCTTTATTATACTACACATCAAATGTAAAAGTCAATACTTTTTTGCAAATATTTTTTAAAATTTTGTTTCTATCTCTTTTTTCAGCTTTTTTATTATCTTTTTCTCTAAGCGAGATATGTATGATTGAGAAATTCCAAGCTCGTCTGCCACCTCCTTTTGAGTCTTCTCGTTTCCGTCAATAAATCCATATCGCAAATCTATTATTATTCTTTCTCTCTTGTTCAGCTTATCAAGCGCATCATGGATTATTTTTTTGTTTTCCTCCTCCTCGATGTTTTTGTATACCACATCATCATCTGTACCCAAAACATCTGACAGCAGCAGCTCGTTTCCATCCCAATCGGTATTAAGTGGCTCATCAATTGAAATTTCTACATACCTATTGTTATTTTTTCTTATGTACATCAAAATTTCATTTTCTATACATCTTGAGGCGTAGGTGGCGAGCTTTATGTTTTTGTCGGATTTATAGGTATTTATAGATTTAATTAGCCCTATTGTTCCAACCGAGGTCAAATCCTCAAGAGGTATTCCTGTGGACTCAAATTTCTTTGCTATATAAACGACAAGGCGCAAATTATGCTCTATTAAAATTGACGCCTTATCAGGATCGCTCTCCATTTGAGAAATTATTTCAGCCTCAACCTCGGGCTCTAACGGTGGCGGAAGCGTTTCAACGCTATTTATGTAGAATATTTGCTTTGGCTTAGGTTTAAAAATGTTAATTATGAAAATTCGTATTTTTTTAAGCAATCTCATGATAATCTCCTTTTAATTTATCAGCATCATAGGAATACACGCCTCGTATCCGCCAAATTCTTTTTTATTTATTGGGGCTATAATAGCCGATTTTTCTTCATTATTGATTCTGAGCACCTGTGGCTTTATTCCCTTGACAAATCCGTGTCCGCCTACTCCATCGTACGGAATATATTTTTTATGAATGTCAGCAGTAGCTTCTATTTCTCTGCCAAGCTGTGTTTCACTCGTTACAAGGATCACTGCCCGTCCTGAAAACGGCTCGGTCAGTAGGTTTCCTGAATCACAAAGCCCCTTGAAGGTAAAGGCTTTTCCGCTATATTCAACAAAAACCTCTGCCACATCAATTTGTCTTTCGTTATTTAGCGCTCGGCTCAAAAGAAGCGATGCTATTATTGATATTGCCAAAATTATAAAAAATCGCGCTCCATTATATACTGTTGTATAGCTATGCTTTTCTATGTATTCGGCAAGGGTTTTATTAAGAAACGAATATAGAAGGCTCATAAATCCGCCAAGACAGGCGCTAACACCCCAGTAGACGGCATATGCTCCTATAAATCTTCGCTTGCTCCTCTCCTTGAAGCAAATGAAGCACATTAAAAATGATATTAAAACCGAGGTTAATATTGATATTATTGGAGCTTGATTTACTAACACATCAAAAACTCCATAAAGACCTCCCAAGGCTGCGGAAGCAAGTATTCTTCTCTTATACAATGGCTTATGCAACAATTTTAAGGTTAAAAATAAGGAAACAAAATCCATACTAAAATTTATCGCAAAAAGCATATCAACATAGATTTTCATTCTCAATCCTCCAAGTAAATTATAAATCCTGTCCATTTAAAAAAATGTCAAATTTTGATGATAAAACAATATTTTTTTACGACAAAAATCCTCACAAAAATATATCTTGCAATCATGAGAAAAACATGATATACTTATAATATATTGAATTAATAAGGAGATTTTGTATGTATCCTCCTCCACTAAAAAAAACAAATTCGGCTCCTCCAAAGCCGAAATCAATAAAGGAAGTGCCACGATATCTTAAATCACTAATCGGAGGCTTCTTTTCGCGATACGCATACATATTCAAATTGGTATGGGAAACAAGCCCGCTTATTCTCTTTGCTATGGCTTTTTCCTCCCTGTTTAACGGTGTTATGCCTTTTTTTGGAGCGCTCATTAGCAAGGAGCTTTTGGACGCCATCGTTTTAGCCTTCAACGGCTTGGAATCAAACATCCTGTTTTGGATAAGTCTGCAGTTTATTTACCTTTTAGCACAAGGCGTTGTGTCAACCGTATATAACGCGATTATAAAAATCTTAAGCGAAAAGGTTGTGAACCACATAAAGGTAAAAATAATAACTAAATCAAAGCAAATGGATCTTGCACAGTTTGACCTTCCAGAGTTTTACGAGAAATTTGAGAACGCATCAAGAGAAGCAAGCTTCCGTCCTGTTCAGATTTTAAGCTCTACCTTTAATCTCTTAAGTACGCTTATAACAGTAATTTCCTTTATTGTTGCACTTGTTGCACTAAATCCGTTTGCCCCATTCTTGATAGTGATTTTCTCCCTTCCTGCGGCTATAATTCGTTTTTATTACGGAAGAAAAAACTTTCACTATATGCGTAGGCACTCCAAGGATAGGCGTCTTATGGACTACTATTCAAACGTCTTGACAAACAAGGATCTTGCCAAGGAAATCCGACTCTTTGATTTGTCGGGAATTTTCACAAACAAATTCCAAACTACCTTTGATAAATATTACAAGGGATTAAAGAGGCTTACCGTTCGTGAAACGCTTTGGCACATTGCTACAACAGTTGTAACTGCTCTTGTGAATGCCTTAATGTTCCTCTACATCGCAATGAAGGTTTCTTCATCTGATGCAGGCGGACTTACGGTTGGTGATTTCTCGTTCTTTTCAGGCGCTTTGAACTCAATTATAAGCTGTGTTGGAACAGTTGTTGCTACCACCGCTACTATTTACGAGGGAACATTATTCATTGACAACATGATCGCATTCAATAATGTTCAGCCTAAAATTGTCCCTTCAATAGAAAATCCGCACCATGTTCTAAGGCATGCCCCTCATACTATAGAATTTAGGCATGTTTATTTTGCTTATCCGGGTTCCGATAAATATGTGCTTAAGGACATAAATTTCACTCTAAACGCAGGAGATACGGCTGTCCTCGTTGGATTAAACGGTGCAGGAAAAACAACGCTTATAAAGCTCATTACGAGGCTTTACGATCCTACCGAGGGTGTAATTTTGCTTGACGGCAAGGACATTCGCGAATATGATCTTAATGAGCTTTATTCCCTTTACGGAATAATCTTCCAGGACTTTGGCAAATATGCAGTTAAGGCAAATGAGAACATTTACTTTGGAGATGTTGCCAAGGGAGAAATTGAGGAAGATATTAAAAAATCCGCTATTCAAAGCGGGGCTGATGATTTTATTCAAAAATTACCGAGAAAATATGACACATATCTTTCAAAGTTTTTTGAAGAGGACGGTATGGAGCTATCAATTGGTCAATGGCAGAAGCTTGCAGTAGCAAGGGCGTTTTACTCCGACTCCGATATTCTAATCTTGGATGAGCCAACAGCGTCGCTTGATGCCATTGCCGAGCAACAAATCTTCGCTCAATTTGATACATTAAGAGCTGATAAAACAACTATATTCGTTTCACATAGACTTTCAAGCGCTACAAGAGCAAATGTTATCATTGTTCTTCAAAATGGAGAAATTGTCGAAATGGGTAAGCATGCTGAGCTTATGGATAAAAAAGGAATTTATCATGAGCTGTTCTCTGCTCAAGCCGAAAGGTATATTGCCTTCGGTAGCTCTGAAAATAATTAGCAAAAATAGACAGGATTATTTCCTGTCTATTTTTCTTTTTATTTCTTCATTTTTCAATCCTCTTCTCAAAATTGCAGGAGTAATGCAATATCCAACGGATTTTTTCAAAATCAAATCCTCTCTGTAAGACCTTGTACATTTTGAGTTTATATTTGAGATATAAACCTTTAGGGTTGCTTCGGAAATTTTTAAATTTAAATATTCAATTATTTCATCAGTGGTAAAAACCCTTCCCGAGTTGTATGCCAAGAATTTTACAATTATGCTCTCATGGTGAACAAGAGGTATATGACGGTGACCAAAATATATGTCATCATGTCCATCTTCTATCAATATCAAATTGATAAAATCACTTTCAAAATTGTAATTATATTCCTTAAGGATAATTTCCTTTATCTTTTCAGCAGTAAGCTCATCTCCGTTTGGAGAAATTATGTAGTTTCTACAATATTTCTTCTCTGGAATATCCTTTTTAAACACAAAAACAGCGCGTGTGTTTTGATTAAGCATCGTACTGCTCATATATTTAACATCAGAAGGACTTGGATACATAAAAACAGTTATTATAGGCTTATTATAATATTCCCAATCTGCATAAGCTGCTCCCTTCACAGGAAAATTGGAAAAGCGTAATTTTTTACACAAATCGTTCAATCTAAAAGAATTATCATCAAAAATCAGTATCATTTTTATCACCTTTGTAATATTTTTTTGAGTCCTCAAATAAGATTTAGTAAAATGAAAAAATCGTTGAGGAGATTTAAAATGTTTATTTATTCTTTTAAGGCATCAACCCTGAAATTTTTTGGAGTGATCGGTATAGCACTTATTGTACTTGTTTCTCTTGTCCTTCTAATTCCCTCATATTCAAATGATACAACTGCTCAAATTGCGCTTATGAACGAAAAGATATCATTTGATAATATAAAAAGCATTGAGGACGGAGAAAAATTCCTATCACAATATGGATGGACAGTCGACAAGACTCCCGTTGAGGAATGCGAGGTAACAATTCCAAAGGAATTTGACAAGGTAATGACATCGTATAACGAGCTGCAGAAGCAACAAGGCTTGGATCTTACAAAATATTCAAAAAAGACTGCACAAAGATACACCTATAAAATCACAAATTATCCCGACTATGAGGGAACGGTATATGCTAATATTATCGTTTACAAAAACCGAGTAATTGCAGGTGATATTTGCTCTGCCGATGCGAAAGGCTTTATACATACACTATCTATGCCAACAAACTAATAAAATTCTACCATTTTTTAAGAACAAAAGCAAGATATTTTTTGTTTTTGTTCTTTTTTTTACGCTTTTGAATACAATTTTAAAAAAGGAGGATGAAAAATGCATTGCACTGTGCTTCAAAAAACAAATATTGAGAAAAGTGTTTTGTTTATATGTCAGTTTTTCCCGAAAGAAATAGGCAGTCAGATAAAAAATTTTATTTTGGAAAATCATTTATCCAATATAAACGAGCTACGATTTCGTAAAAATTCCTTCATTAGTTTAATTGCAGGGTCAAAAAACATCAACACAAGCATTTATATTCGCGAAAATGATATTGAAAATTTAATTTCGTCACTATGCGGTGGATCAATCTACGCTCATTTTAACACCATTCGAGATGGATACATAAGCTTAGGGAACGGAATGAGGGCTGGAGTTTGCGGAAAAGCGATTTGCGAAAACGGAAAAATTACCGCAATTTCGGACATTTCATCTATCAATATAAGATTTCCAAGGAGAATATATCATTCGGCGGATCTCTTATATGACTTTTTAGAAAAAAACGAGTTCAAAAAATCGGTACTTCTCTATTCAGCACCCGGAGTAGGAAAAACAAGCATTTTAAGAGAGCTTATATATCTAATCTCAAAAAAATCCGATCCGCCCGTTCGCCACGCTGTAATAGACTCAAGAGAGGAAATTACTCCTTTTATGGACAGGTCCCAAATTTCATCGGATATTTTTGTTTCTTACCCGAAGGGATTAGCGATTGAAATCGCTACAAAAAGCATGACTCCAGAGCTTATAATATGCGATGAGATTTCATCGCTTGAGGAAGCAACTGCGGTGTTACAGGCAACAGGCTCAGGAGTTAGAATTGTTGCCACCTGCCACGCAAGCTCTCTTAACGAGCTATTATCCAAAGAAATTTTAAAGGATATTTTTTCTCACCGAATTTTTGACTATGCAATCGGTGTAAAGCGTAAATACGGTTCTTCAAAATATGAGTTTTCGTTAGATAGGCTGAATTAGGTATGCTTAAGCTAATAGGGTCAATTTTAATTCTTTGCGCTTCTGTTAGCGCATGCTATTTTTACGAAAAAAATGAAATGCGAAAAATTCATTTATGTGAGCGATACTGCGAGCTAATAAAATTTATAAAATCTCAAATACAATATTTTTCAACACCCATTGATAAAATTTTTTCCTCTTATAAGGCACAGCTGGCGCTTAGTGAGGATGAATTTACTGAATATATGGAGCTACCAAAGCTAAGGAATAGCCTTAAATGGAATGACAAGGAGGAAAAAGCTATTTTAGAGCCATTCTTTTCTTCTCTTGGCAAGGGGTTAAAGGCGGAGGAGGTCTCGCTATGCTCATATACTGTGACCGAGCTTGAAAAAATAACAGAAAAGAAAAAAGCTGATTATCCAAGCAAGATAAAATCCTTCAGAGCGATCGCGATGTTTGTCGGTGCTTGTGCGGTAATTTTGCTAATTTAGAGGTAAAAATGGATATTTCTTTGATATTAAAAATTACAGGAATAGGAATTTTGGTATCAGTAGCCTGCCAAATCCTTTCAAAAAGCGGACGAGATGAGCAAGCAACGCTTTTATCGATTGGCGGAATAATCGTAGTTATGCTTCTTATTATTGGCAAGCTTGAGGAGCTTTTTACTATTTTATCAAGAGTGTTTGGTTTATAATGGAAAATCTAAAAATTTACGGAATAATCGTTTGCGCCGTAGCCTTTTGTGTAATTATAAAGCACTTGAAAAACGAATATTCTCTGTTTATTAGGCTATCTATAACGGTTGGCGTAAGCATTCTTTCGGTTACAGTAATGTATCCCGTGCTATCCTACATAAGCGAAATTTCACGCACTACCGTGATAAACGAATTTCTTGGCACTCTTTTAAAGGCATTAGGAATCGCAACCGCTGTGCAAATTACCGCCGATACATGTAAAGACGCTGGCGAAGATTCAATCGCCAACCGAATTTACCTACTTGGACAAGCGGAGATAATTGTACTTTCACTCCCGGTAATCAAGCGACTGCTCGCTCTTTGTGAGGGGGTGATCTCTTAATGCTTATAAGATTTAAGGGATTATTTTTCGTTTTATTTTTTATTTTTGCTTTTGCAACATCGGCTAATGCGACACAAGAAATAAATATCAATAATGATGATATAAATTCTGATATTCTTGGAAGCATTGAGAACGAGCTTGATGAATTCAAGTCATCTCTTCCCGACTCGGTATTAGATTTTCTCCCGTCGGAAATCTTTGACGGTGACTTCTCTTCACTTTCAAACGGAAAAATAAATCAGTCTACCTTTCTTGATTTTTCCATTGACTATATTCTTGCCTTTTTACCAAGTATAATAAAAAGCTTTTCGTCTATGCTCGCCTTAGTTATTATTGCATCAATATTTAATACATTAAAGACATCTTTTACCTCTGAGGGGCTTAAAACGGCGTTTTCTTTATGCTCGGCGCTTAGTATCTCGGTAACTGTTTTCTCAGCTATTACAAGCATTAGCGGACTTTGCATAGATTATTTGCATGCCCTTTGCTCTACTATGAATACATTCGCCCCTGTTATGAGCGGGCTTATGATAATGACAGGCTCAATTTCAAGCGCAACCGTGTCAAACGCATCGTTTATGCTCTTTTTAACAATCGTCGAAAATTTCATTATTATTGCGCTTATCCCTGTTATTAAAATGTCCTTTTCCTTTTCGGCAATATCGGCAATTTCGGGCAGTGTTGACCTTAGCGGATTTTCAAGGTTTATCAAAAACACCTTTACGGGAGCTTGTGTGCTTTTGATGTCTATTTTTTCATTTGTAATGTCATTTCAAAGTGTGCTTACGCACAGCGTTGACTCATTATCAATGCGGACTGCACGGTTTGCGATCGGAAATTTTATACCTATAGTTGGAGGATTTCTTAGCGACTCTTTAAAAACGATCTCATCAAGCCTTTCATATGTAAAGAACGCATGCGGTGTCGTCGCAATAATTGTAATAGTAATACTTACTCTGCCGATTGTAATCTCACTACTGCTGTATAGGCTTTCCTTTAATCTTATTAGCGGGGCATCAAGGGCGATAGGCCTTGATAGCGAATGTAGAATTTTTGATGAGGCAAGCACACTTTGCTCTTTTATTTTAGCAATTTGCGTTCTTTGCGTCGTTGTTTTCATATTCGCTTTAACTGTATTTATAAAATTTTCGGTAGGAATTGCATAATGAATGATTTTTTTAACGCAATTTTAATCTTCTCTGTTATATCCGGGATTATAAGCTCCTTAATCATAAATGGAGCTATCAAAAAATATGTAAATTATTTAATCGGTCTTATAATGGTGCTTGTTGTAATGAGTCCCGTTTTTAGCGTTTTATCCTCAATAAATAAAATTGAGGAATATATGCGAGATTTTTCTCATAGCATTAAAACAGAGGAGCTGATAAATAGCTCAAACACCTTAATTGTCAACACAAGCGAGGAAAGGGTTTGTAATGGAATTAAGGAAATGGTGATTTCAAAATTTGGATTTGAAGAAACGGATGTTTACATATCCCTTGATTTAGATAAAGCCGAGATAAATGCTATCAAAATCAGGGCTGTAAATGTAGTTTTGACAAATAAAGCATCTTGGTCCGACACCGATAGAGTTAAGGAATATCTTGACAAGACCATAGGATGTAAAATCAATGTTACAAGGAGGTAAAAATGCTAAAAGCCAATAAAAATAAGATAATTGTAATTGCTCTTTTGCTTTTCGGTGTTATCTTTATTTTTGCAGGGTCTTTTGGTGGAAAATCAAATGATTTAGATTCACACGAGGAATACACAAAAAAGCTTGAAGAAAAAATTGAAGATTTTTTAAAGGAGGTTGATGGCGTAAAGGATGCAAGTGTTATCATCACTCTTGAAGAATATAAGGGCGAGAGCTTAGGCTCTGATAGCGTCTTTAACGACTCGGGCGAGAGCGACGCTTCCCTTCCGCGAGTACGAGGAGTGGCAGTCGCCTGCACAAACGGTGATGATTATCAAATGCAAATCAAAATTACCGAAATTGTCTCAAAATATCTTGGAATACCAACAAATAAAATAAAAATTGTTGCTAAAAAATAGAATATTTATAAGGCAACAATCATATGATTTAATATAAAATAATTTTTAGGAGTAAAGCTATGAATCAAGAAAATCAACCTATCAAAAAGAAGCCGAGCAAGGTAAAAGAATTTTTCAAAAAAATCGGCATGAGAAATCTCGTTGTTATTTGCGCAGTTTTGTTAATCGGCGGTGCAATCGGTGTAAATTACATAATGTACTCTGACCAAAATGACGAGCCTGCCGGCGATGTGGACATCGACCTTGGTGACACAAACATTCAAGACACGCTTGATAAGGACGAAAACACATCTGATTATTTTGCTCAAACCGCACTTAGCCGTCAGCAAGCAAGAGATGAGGCTCTTGAGGTTTTACAGGCTGTTGCTACAAACACATCTGCTCTTCCCGAGGCGGTTGACGCCGCACTTGCGGACATTGCACAAATCGCACAGGATATTGACAGTGAGTCAAAGATCGAAACACTTGTAAGAGCAAAAGGCTTTGAGGAGTGCATCGCAGTTATTAGTGATGATACAGCGACAGTTATTGTTAAGACCGACGGTCTTTTGGCAAGCGAGGTTGCTCAAATTAACGAAATCGTTTACGAGCAGTCGGGAATTTTGCCAACCGGTCTTAAAATAATTGAGAAAAACTAATCCATAATAAAAACCGATTGTGCCTTTTAAACAAATTATTTCAATCGTTTTTTAAAATTTTTGAATTATTTAATTTTTAAATTATATATTTTAAAAATCAATCATATTCAAAAATCCCTGCGAGCCTCGCAGGGATTTTTTATTAGTATAGTGTTTTTGCGTATGTACCGTTTGCGTGGAGCTTTAAAAACTCCTCTTTAACCGCGTACTTATCCTCACCGTAGGTTACGCCAAACCATTTATCAGCAGTTGGAAGCACCTTTACTGATGCCTTGCCACTCTCAACGAGTCCGCCGATAACTGATGGAAGAAGATATTCTCCCTTAAGCTGATTGAGATTTGGGTCAGAAAGGAATTCTACAAATCCACCCTCGAGAACATCTATAAAGTCAGGAGTGAGTCCCCACATGTTCATAGAAACAAATGCTTCAGGATCAAGTGGTGAAACGCTTCCGTCCTTCTCTACGCCCGCGCCATTTGCAGTCTTTACAATATCAGTTGTTTCAACAACCTTTGTAAGGTAATTATTTGAATCAACCTCGCATACACCACGAGTAACTCCGCCGTTATCACTAAGTGTATTTTTGAGGATGAAGCCTGCCATGCAGAAATTATATTCCTTTGGTGTTTCGGTATTGCTTACGAGAAAATCATGTACGGTTGCAAATGCTTCCTTTCCATAGTAGTCATCAGCGTTGATAACCATAAAAGGCTCGTTTACAATGCCCTTGCAAGCAAGGACTGCTTGACCTGTTCCCCAAGGCTTCTTTCTTTCTGCAGGGTTTGTAAAGCCCTTTGGAAGGTCATCAATGTTTTGATAAGCATATGCAACCTCGCAAATGCCTGAAATCTTATCTCCGACAACTTCCTTGAAGTAGTCCTCCATCTCTTTTCTAATGATGAATACTACCTTATTGAAGCCTGCCTTAAGTGCGTCGTGAATGGAATATTCCATTATTACCTCTCCGTTAGGTCCAAGAGGCTCAAGCTGTTTAATTCCGCCACCAAATCTTGAACCGATTCCGGCAGCCATAATAACAAGTGATGTCTTTTTCATTAAAATTTCTCCCAAAAATTATTTATACATAGGTCCATAGGTTGCGCAAGCGCGATAATCCTGACCCTCTTTATCCATGCCAAATGCGTTCCATGCTGCAGGACGGAAAATCTTGTCCTCAGGTACATTGTGCATACATACAGGAATTCTAAGCATTGAACAAAGTGTGATAAGGTCGGCACCGATATGACCGTAGCTGATAGCACCATGGTTAGCACCCCAGTTTTGCATAACCTCATAAGCAGTCTTGAATGGGCTTCCGTCCTTGCCATCACATCTTGGCGCAAACCATGTGCATGGCCATGTTGGATTGGTTCTTTCCATAAGCTTATCAGAAACATCATCAGGAAGCTTAACTGTCCATCCCTCAGCGATTTGAAGAACAGGGCCAAGTCCTTTAACAAGGTTAAGTCTGATCATTGTGCAAGGCATTTCTGCTCTTGTTGTAAAGTGGCTGGAGAATCCGCCTCCTCTAAAGTTATCAAATCCTGCCTCACACCAAACGGTAGCATCAGTCATCTTCTTGATGTCTTCATCGGTAACTTCCCACCATTTTTTCATAACTGCGTTTCCGTTTTCATCTGTGCATTCTCCGCAAGCGTCAAGACAAGCAGCACCCGAATTAAGAAGGTGAATAATACCGTTGCATTCCTTAGCCTTACCCTCAAACTTATAGCCTGTTACTCTTTCGGTAGCCTCACCGGACCAATATGTTCTAACATCGGCAAAAATTTGCGCCCTATGAGTAAGAAGTCTCATAAACAACATACAAATTCCGTTAAGAACATCGTTTTCGGTTGCAAGTGTATATGGCTCTCTTGCTCCGTTGTGGTCAAATGTAGAGGAAAGAAGTGCCTCTGGATAATCGCAGTTAGGCCAATGGTCTGTCCATTGTCTTTGACCTTGGAAACCGCCTGCAATTGCGTTGTGTCCTGCTCTTTCTTCTACAAAAGCATCGGGAAGATCCTTATTTCCTGCCATAAGATCCTTTATGATGCAGTACATCTTAACAGTGAATTCCCACTGCTTATCCTTTTCTTCCTTAGTAAACTTAATTTTTCTATCTTCGCCGAGGAATGAAACGGAGTCGGGATTATCATCTCTACCCTCTTTACAATGCTCACGCGTCCAAGCAAGAGCCTTCTTATATTCCTCTTCGTCGTAAATGCCCTCTTCCATTCTTCTAAGGATTTCAACCTCATCAACGGACTCTACTCTCATGCCGAGATAACTTTCCATAAAGTCTTGATCCATAATGGAGCCTGCAATTCCCATACATTGAGAACCGATTTGGAGATAGCTTTTGCCTCTCATAGTTGCAACGGCAATTGCAGCTCTACCAAAGCGAAGGAGCTTTTCCTTAACATCCTCGGGAATTTCGCCAACATTTTCAACATCCTGCACATCGTGTCCATAAATACCGAATGCAGGAAGTCCCTTTTGCGCATGACCTGCAAGAACGGCTGCAAGATATACAGCACCTGGGCGCTCTGTTCCATTAAAGCCCCAAACGCCCTTGATTGTGTTCGGGTCCATATCCATTGTTTCGGAGCCGTAGCACCAGCAAGATGTAACTGAAAGTGTGATATCTACACCTTCTCTTTTGAATTTTTCAGCGCACGCAGCAGCCTCGGGAACTCTACCGATGCAGGTGTCTGCGATAACTACCTTAACAGGTGTTCCGTTTGAATAGAAAAGATTTTCTTCAAAAAGTTTTTTTGCGGCATTCGCCATTGCCCATACAGTTGGCTCAAGATTTTCTCTGAGCTGCATTGGACCACGACGACCGTCAATACAAGGACGAATTCCTATAACCGGATATTCTCCAACATATCTGTTTTCTGCCATTTTTAGATCCCCTTTTTATAAAAATATTTGTTTATATAATCATTATAATATTTTATGGTGCCAAAATCAAGTTAAAATGAAGATATTTTGAAAATTATTTATTCTCAATGAACTTAATCGCGGTCTCAATGTCGCTTGGGCCGTGTGGATGGTGGTCAACGCCTTCCTTTTTATCTATGAAAATCAAGTCATCAAGACCCTTTTCATAATAAAATTTTTCAAGGGCTATGCCATTTTCGTGATACGGAACGGTTTTGTCGCTATCGCCGTATGCCATGTAAATTCTTATTTTATTCTTAGCAAGTGGGTCAAGCTCATCTATTGGATGTCCTCTAAATGTCAAAAGCTCACTTTTTGTCATATGCCAAGCGTTCTCAAACTCCTCCCACATTCCGTCGGTAACATCGCAGGCATCACCAAGCCTTGCAGGACAGCTAAGATAATTCATAACAGGTGCATCAAGGTAGAGGCAATCTATAACCTCGGGGTGTCTTGACGCTAAGTGAATTGAAATCATTCCGCCGCAGCTCATTCCTATTGTTGTAACCCGATCCGAAATACCAAGCACGCCCGAAGCATATTTTATAAATTCGTATTGATCCTCAATTTGCTCAGGAGTTCCCCAACGATTACGGTTTTCAATAAAAATAAGGGTGTAGCCTCTCTTCACCATTTCATTTTGAAGTGAGGGAAAGGCTGAAAAATATTCAGTTTTTAAAATGGTTTTTCCGTTTCTTTTGCTCTCATCCTCGCAAAAGACAGCACTGCATTTCTTGCTTTTAAAATAAAATTCAATTTGACATAGACCGTCATATTTATACTCAGCAATAATTTCCATATGTACCTCCAAAAACTCACTAACTATATTTTATAATTTTTTCACATTAAAGTCAAGAAAAAAATGCACGCAAAGCGTGCATTTTTAGTTTTAATTAATTTTCCTTTGTAAGATTCTTTTCAATTTGACTTGATGACATAAGAAGAACGGAAATTACAAGCGTAATTATAAGCTCGGGGAGCATATATTGACCGTTATAGATTAAGGAATAAAGATATTTTCCCATTCCATCGGGTGCCCATTGTCCCCAAATTGCAACACCTGTTATGTAGTGGCATATAAATCTAATTGCAACAAGCACACCAAAGGTTATAGACGCCTTTATAATTGACAGTCTTTTACCATCTGTCGGCTTTGCAAATGCGGATAAGCCAAGAATTCCAAACGGCACTATGTAATCAAACAATACGCAAATAAGCACTGTTC
Source organism: Clostridia bacterium (assembly GCA_017466455.1). Next base: position 12,254 of record JAFTUD010000002.1, on the reverse strand, counting down.
CAAAGGTTGTGCAATAAATAAATACATTCCCCTTAATTAGCGCCTGCATAAGCTGGATAAATGCGTAAATTCCTGATGATGCAAGTCCCCACTTATAGCCGAATTTAAGACCGATAAAGAGGATTGGTAGCATACTTGCAAGTGTTACCGAGCCACCCATTGGCATCTCGTAAACCGGCAAAAAGCTAAGAACTGTGGCGAGCGCAATAAAAATCGCACTTTGTGTTAGGGCAAGAATTTTGCCCGATTGAAATAATTTTGTTTCCATTGGAAACCTCCTAAAATATAAAATTACCGCACAGGAAATATCCATGCGGTAACAATATATCTATCGTGAAATATTATCTTCCTACGCCGGCATTATCCGTATCAGGTTAAAGGGTTTGGAAATTTCCATCTCAGCCATGACAGCACCCCTGAATATTTAATTGTGCGATGATGTAATTTTAGCACCAAGTTAGTGCCTTGTCAAGTGGTTTTCAAAATTTTCTTTCGATGTATACAAAATTAGTGTTCCATTTTCAACTGAAATGGTAGCATTTTTGCCTATAAGCTCATTACTAACTCCAAGCGGATTTATATTACTAAGATTAGCACCGTCAAGCTCGTATAAAAGTCCTTTTTCAAAAACGCCAAAAGCCTCATCACCAAAGGAAAAAACAGAAATTCTTCCACTTGCATTAGGATCAAAGCTTACACCCGAATTTGTAATGGAAAAGAGGACATTTTCATCATCATAAAACGCAATGTCAATACCATGCTTTGAATATTTTGCAAGCAAGGCAATATTTGCAATAGTATGATCAAGTGAACCACCGATTGCACCGTAAATTTTAATGCTTTTATATCCCTGCTCTATGGCGTATTTTATCGCAAGCTCGCTATCGGTATAATCCTTTTTTATAGGAAATCTTATTATTTTTTCGCAAGCTATCTCGCCCTCATAGGAGTCAAAGTCGCCGATTGCAACACTGGGCTTTATTCCATTTTTTTCAAGCACGAAATATCCCCTGTCCGCACCGATAATAAGGTCAGCTTCATCGGGCGTAAGCTCAATTTTACAATCAAGCGCGCATGCTATATAACATGTGTTCATTTTTTATCCTCTAACATAATCAAAATTCTACTATTTTTTACTCAATTAGACTTTACTAACGTTTTATTATCTTTCTGCTTTTTATAAGCATTAAGCAACATTACAAACGATATCACTATTGCGGAAACGCACACTCCCCCAAACGGCATCGAAAGAATCGCCGAGCCGATACCGATTTCATCAATACCAAAAGTAGTTATAATAACATTCGAAAAATAAAATTCAAAAATAAATACCAAAATTACAGTTACCGACATTTTAACATGCGCAACTAAAGACATATTATACTTTTTTACAAAAATACGCAAAAGAATTGTGCTTGAAATCACAAAAATATACACCAAAGCACTTGCTAAGCAAAGAAATACGATTCCATACGAATATGTGGTAAGCTCTGCTCCTACTACTATAATCATTGAGCATACAAACAAAAATAAGGCTTCAAGCAAAGAAGCAAGTGTTGCTAAAAAAACACCTTTCAATATTAGTTGTGGTTTCATCTTGTATTCTCTCCTCTCTCTTTTGATATTTGCTATTATTTTGAATTTCTATTTGAATTTTAACATATTTCTTGCCAAAAGTAAATATTTTTGAAAAAATTAAATTATACCCGTCAAATATGTAAACGAATACTATCACTTCTTACTTCTTCACTACTACCTATTACTTCAAAATTCTCGGTCGCTACGCTCCGAGAATATTTCAATCTCTATGCCTCAAAAAAATTTTCGGTCACCGGCTTAAATCACTCCCCTATGTGACGCTCCAAGAACACGAGTATAGCGAAGAGTGATTGGCTTAGAGGAACTTATGCATGGGAGCGTAGCGAGTCGTAGAGTGATTTCTTAACGACTGCGTTCGAGTCCCTGTATTTCAACATTATTACAAATAAAAAAGGTAGGCAAAAACCTACCTTCTTTATTTGGTGGACCAACAGGGACTTCGCTCTTGATTTTTTTGAGGTCAAGAGTATTAATTTCACATTTATGCCTCAAAAAAATCTTCGGTCACCGGCTAAAACGATTATCAATCGTTTTTTTAACGCCTGCGTTCGAGTTCCTTATTTCATCTTGTGCAAACAAAAAAGCAGGCGATAAGCCTGCTCTTTTGTTTGGTGGACCAACAGGGACTCGAACCCCGGACCGACCGGTTATGAGCCGGTTGCTCTAACCAACTGAGCTATTGGTCCTTAGCGCGACATTAGTCACGCATTATATTTTACACATTTATTTGTGCTTTGTCAATACTTTTTTTAAAAATGTTCAAAATAATTTATATTTATATGATTTACTCCAAAATTACCTTGCTTTTATCGCTTATCATTCTCTTCTTTACCTTTTTGTAGCAAATGATGTAGGTTATGACAAGTGCAATACTTGTTAAAACCCATGTAATCGGGTGAACAAGGTACAAGGTGCTTAGAGATGGATACATTTTGAATATAGTATAAATCCAAATAATTCTCACTCCACAAGCGCCAAAAAGCGCGATAAGCGATGGAGCTGTGCTATATCCAAGTCCTCTAACTGCGCCGGGCAAAACTCCCATAATTCCCGCCAAAAAGTAAATTGGGAATGTAATTTTAAGTCTATCATATCCATATACTAACGCAACAGGATTATCCTTTATGAATATTGACAAAATAGGGTCAGCAAGCGCAAATGAGCCAAGTCCAAGAACAAGTCCCAAAACGGCAGTCATAGAAATTGTCGCATAGAAGATTCTATTTACCCTTTCTATCTTACCTGCGCCGACATTTTTGCTAATAAAGGTTGTTGCGGCATTTTGGAAGGATGTTAAGGTAACCCACAAAAGCCCCTCAACAGTAGAAACAGCTGTGCTTCCTGCCATGGCGTCCTTTCCAAAGGAATTTACTCCTGACTGCAAAAAGGCATTTGAAACATTCATTGCACAATTTTGAATTCCAGCCGGTATTCCTACCCTTATCATTTTTATGAACTTTTGCCAAGAAAATTCTATATTTTTGAAAGAAAATGAAAATAATCCTTCATTTTTTAGTAGCCTAATCAAAATTAGCACTGCTGATACAATTTGTGAAATCACTGTTGCGACAGCAACACCTACGACTCCAAGATTAAATCCTGCAACAAAAACAATATTCAAAGCAACATTTACTGCGCCTGAAATTGCAAGGTAAATAAACGGTCTTTGAGTTTCTCCTGCCGTTCTGAATACCGCTGCACAGAAGTTATAAATCAAGGTAAATGGCATACCGCACATAATTATCTTTAAATATATTATAGCGCCATCTAAAACACCGCCCTCAACAGGCGTTTTCATTAAAATAAGAAGTGGCTCAGCAACAAAAACTCCTATAATTGTCAATAGCAACCCAAGAAACGGGGCGGAGACAACCGCGGTGTCAATTACCTGCTTAGCTCCCCTATTATCTCTCATTCCGTGGTGAAATGATAAAACAACATCAACACCTGCGGAAATTCCTAAAAACAATGTTAAAAGTGCATTGAAAATCGCACTTGTTGAGCCAACTGCGGACAACGCAACATCTCCCGAAAACCTTCCTACAATTACAAGGTCGGCGGAATTATATAGGCTTTGTAAAATTCCTTGAAGCATTATCGGGATTGTAAAAACAATAATCTTTTTTACAACGCCACCATTTAGCATATCTATTTTATCGGACATAATTACTCCAAAATAACTATTTTTCACCCCTATTTTAGCACTCGTAATTTAATTATTCAAGTGTTATTTGAAAATAAATAAAAAAGTCTACTTTTCGTAGACTTTTTATGATTTTTATTATGAATATTTTAGGATTTTCCTATAAATTGTGTCATTTATATATGAGAGCATATACATAAAGGATACACAGAAAATTATTGCAATAAAGTTGTCAAACACCACATATTCCTCCTTATAAGGAATAACAAATGGGTAAAGCACCGAAGAAACGCCCGACAAAACGGTCAACACCAAGGAAAGACGCATCTTTTTGTTAATTTCCGCCGAAAATTCCTTTACAAAGCCCTCAACACTATATTCCGAGAAAAATCTTGGATTTTCGTATATTCTCTTCAGAGTGTATTTATTCAGCTGACGCATGATTATTACGATAATAAAGGTCATCAAAATCGCTGTCAACACCGAGAAAATCACCACGGGAATATACATTTTCAGTGCCCCCTCGCTCCTTAAAGCACTTGATTTTAAGTATTCATCATCATACCTTGTTGTAAATACGATGTTCAAAATGCTTGACACAAAATGCGTACAAATGAGCATGATTAAAAGCCTTTCCTGCTTGGCAAGAGAAATATGGCCTTTTTTTATAAGAAATACAAATGTAATGAGTAGCATCGGCGCTATGAAAAGATCGCTCAAATAATCAAATTTATCTATGTAAAGATCAATCGTGAATAGCATTGATATGGAAATTGTGCTTATCGCAAGGATAAAATCCTTTGAGAAAAACACGCTTTGCCTATCCTTCATAGTCTCAGTAAAGTCCGCCTCAATCTTCTCCTTTACATTATCGGTAAGTGTTACCTTAAAGAATGAAATCATTCGGCATAGCCAAACAATTCCAAAGACAAGCGCTACAATTGTCAAAAGGAAGAAGAAAAGCATCCTAAATCTAAACATCCATGCCTTTTGAGGATCACTGAGAAAGAGTGCGAAAAGGTCGGGAATTGTTGAGCATGCAATTCTTATAATAAAGAATAATATTGTAAAGCGCTTCAGCTTCTCACATCTTGGTATACTTGCGTCCTCACCGAGTCGCAAATAAATATACGAAACAGTATCAAACATATGCCTAAAAGCGCTTATTCCAAAGATAAATTCAATTATTGCAAATGTAAAAGAAAATACAAGCGCCATTGTAGCATCGGTAAACGGCAAAATAATCAAGCATATCAGCTTAAATATTGAAATTAGCGACATTGTCTTGAAAAGCTGACGAGTCTCATCTGCGTTATCATAGACATACGAAGCCTTTGAAAACGCCTTCATAATCAAGAAATAACCGATTACATCTGGAAAAATATCAAAAACACTGATTATAGGGTTAAATAGAAATATTGACGCCAAAATAAAGTGCCTTTTTTTCATTTGCTTTCTTTATCTCCTTTATCCCTTTTGTTTTTTTCTAATTCCTTCTTTTCTTTTGGAGTCATTGCCATGTTTAGCTTATCATTCAAGAAATCAAGCGGTTTATTGCCTGTGATTGATTTCATGTCCTTATCTTCCTCATAGCAAATGCGAATATACGAGTTTGCAATTACGACAAGGGTCATAATAACATATAAAAGCTGTGCAAAGAACACGATTGCCGAAAGACGGCTTACCGCAAATTCGTTTGACTTAAAGACCGTGTTTAAAAGTAATACTGCCACAAGGTAAATTCCCATAAGAATATATGTTATTACAGCCTTTGCTTGTAGCTTAGGTAAATCAACCTCTTTTGCGAGTATAAATATCGCTGTTATTAGCAAAACGCATACTCCAAGGTTCACGATTGCCAACGAAAGCGAAATATACTCTATTGCTACTGCGTTAGGCGATAAAACATATAAAAACATATTCACCGTAGATAGCGCAAGCTCCACTGCTACCGCAATCATAGAGGCTACAAAGACCTTATTTTGCCTTACAAGCTCCTTTAATGAGTAAAGCACGACCGCGCTGCCAACTACATAGGTAAATGGCGAAAGAGTTGTTAGCGCTCCAAGTAGCATACAAAGAGCGCCTATAAGCATTATTCCAAATCCCATTTTATTCCTCGGATTTCGGTGCACCACAGCACTTTTTATATTTCTTTCCACTTCCGCACGGACAGGGATCGTTTCTTCCAACCTTATTTTCAACCCTTATGGGCTGAGATGTGCGTACAACCTTCTTTTCCCTTGAGCCGAACTTCATAAAGCCCTCGTCGCTTGGCTTTGCGACCTGAACACGAGTGATAGGCTGTTTTCTTGGCATAACGGACAAAATTCCTCTTACAGTATCATCACGAATAGCCAAAATCATTTCATCAAAAAGGTCCGCACCGGCAAGGCGGTATTCATTTACGGGATCTCTTTGTGCATATGATTGCAGGCTTATGCTATCGCGCAGGTCATCCATTGCTTCAAGGTGATCCATCCACTTTTCATCAACATTTTGAAGAAGGATTACTCTTTCAATTTCTCTTATTTCATCAACGCCGAAAAGCTCTTCCTTCTTTTTCCAAAGCTCAAGCGCGCGCTCAATAAGAATTTCTTTGATTTGTGCAGGAGTTTCGTTATTTTTGAAATCGTCATTTGTGCAAATGAGTGAAATATACTTGTTTCTAAGCTGATCAAGCTCCCAATTATCACGGTCGCCTGTTGTGTAGGTGTCAACCGAGTCGGATATTGTGGATTTAATCATTCCCTCAATTTTTTCCTTCAGGTCAACGCCGTTAAGAACATCTGCACGCTGTGAATATATTACATTTCTTTGCTGATTCATTACATCATCATAGGAGAGGACATATTTACGCCTTTGGAAGTTTCTGCTTTCCATTCTTCCCTGCGCAAGCTCAATTGTGCCTGATATAATTTTGGCATCAATAGCGGTATCCTCATCAATAGGAAGGCGGTTTACAAGCGCACTTCTCCTATCGCTACCGAAAAGACGCATGAGGTCATCCTCAAAGGAAAGATAAAATCTTGACTCGCCCGGGTCGCCCTGTCTTCCTGCACGGCCTCTTAGCTGATTGTCAATACGACGGCTCTCATGACGCTCTGTTCCTATGATAAACAAGCCACCCGCTTTTCTTACCTCTTCAGCCTCGGGAGCGATTTCCTGCTTGTATTTTTCGTTTAGCTCGGAAAATACTGCACGAGCCTTGAAAATTTCCTCTGAAACGGACTGTGATGAGCCTGTTGCAAGCATAATTGTTTCATCATCATAGCCGAGCTTTTTCATTTCCTTTTTGGCAAGATGCTCTGCATTACCGCCGAGCATAATATCAGTACCACGACCTGCCATATTTGTTGAAATGGTAACTGCGCCAAGCTTTCCTGCAGCGGAAACGATTTCAGCTTCCTTTTCGTGGTGCTTAGCGTTTAGGACATTGTGCTTAATGCCTGCGTTTTTGAGCTTTTGAGAAAGCGCCTCGGACTTTTCAACCGATACAGTACCGACAAGCACGGGCTGACCCTTTTCGTGGCATGCGATAATTTGCTTAATGATAGCCCTATCCTTGCCTGCCTTGGTCTTATATACAGCATCGTTGTAGTCCTTTCTAATCATTGGCTTGTTAGTAGGAACCTCAACGACATCAAGGTCGTAAATTTCTCTAAATTCATTCTCCTCGGAAAGAGCTGTACCTGTCATTCCCGAGAGCTTTTTATACATTCTAAAATAGTTTTGGAAGGTGATTGTAGCAATCGTGCGGTTTTCTCTTTGTACCTTTACGCCTTCCTTTGCCTCAATAGCCTGATGTAAGCCGTCAGAATATCTTCTGCCGGGCATAAGACGGCCTGTAAAGGTATCAACTATGATAACCTGTCCGTCCTTGATTACATAATCAGTATCTCGGTGCATAATACCACGAGCCTTGATAGCGAGCTGAACATGGTGATGTAGCTCGGAGTTTTCGGGCGAAGCAAGGTTTTCAATACCGAAATACTTCTCCGCCTTTTCGATTCCGTGCTTAGTTAGGGTTACACTCTTTGCCTTTTCATCAACGATGTAATCCTGCTCAATATCCTCATGCTCAACCTTTAGGTCAAGCTCCTTGATTACGAACTTACTAAAGCCCTTTACAAGAGCGTCAGTCCTATCATAAAGGTCGGTGCTTTTATTTCCTGCACCCGAGATGATAAGAGGTGTCCTTGCCTCATCAATGAGAATTGAGTCAACCTCATCAACTATTGCAAATACATGTCCCCTTTGGCTCATTTGATCCTTGTAGATTACCATATTATCTCTTAAGTAGTCAAAGCCAAACTCGTTATTTGTTCCGTAGGTGATGTCGCAGTTATAGGCCTGTTGCTTTTCCGCCTTTGACTGACCGTGAACGACAAGACCCGTGGTAAGACCGAGAAATTCGTGAATTCTTCCCATTTCCTCACAGCCGAGCCTTGCAAGGTAGTCGTTTACGGTAACGACATGCACACCCTTTCCCGTAAGGGCGTTAAGATATGATGGCAATACCGCAACGAGCGTTTTACCTTCACCTGTTTTCATTTCGGCAACTCTACCCTGATGGAGCAAAATTCCGCAAAGAAGCTGTACTCTAAAGGGTCTTTTACCGAGGACCCTATCCGATGCCTCACGAACAAGGGCAAATGCCTCTGGCAAAATGTCATCAAGTGTTTCACCATCAGCAAGACGCTTTTTGAATACATCGGTCATTTCTCTCATTTCGCTATCGCTCATATTTTCATAGCGAGAGCCGAGAGCCTCAATTTTATCAACAATAGGCTCAAGCTTTTTTATTTGCTTTTCGCTATATGTTCCAAAAATCTTAGAAAATAATCCCATTTTTAATTCCTTTCATACGCCATAGGCGAGGGGTAAATTAGTTCACTATAAAATATATAATATCATACATGGGATGAAAAATCTATACTTATTTGTAAATTTTTTAATTATTTTGAGTCAAAAAGCGTTGTTTTTTTACAAGATTAGTGGTATTATTTAACCGAAAGGGGCGTGATTATGCTATGAATATACTTAATATTGTGCTTTTAGAGCCTGAAATTCCGCAAAACACAGGAAATATTGCGCGCACCTGCGCGTCCTCGGGGGCTTCACTCCATATGATAAAGCCATTTGGATTTAAGATTGATGATGCTAAGCTAAAGCGCGCCGGTATGGACTACTGGTATCATCTTGATATACATTACTATGAAAATCTTGATGAGTTTTTTGAGAAAAATCCCGATGCGAATTTTTACCTATTTACTAAAAAGGCTTCTAAGCGATACACGGACATAAGTTATGATAAGAGGGTGTTTTTCTTCTTTGGGCGCGAAAGCTGCGGTCTTCCCGAGGAGCTTTTGGAAAAATATTCGGAGCGTTGCCTTAGAATTCCTATGAAAGAGGGACTGCGCTCTCTTAATCAATCAAATTCCGTTGCGATTGCAGTTTATGAGTATTTAAGACAGCACGATTTTGACGGTCTTTCCGATAACGGCGGTTGGATAAATACGGATAATAATTGAATTTTTGAATTTTAATATTCTAAATATTGTAAATTTGAAAATTTGAAAATTTTATATTTTCGAAAAATCCTTTTGTATTATAGAAATAACAAGATTTATAAAAAGCAAAAAGCACTTCGTTTTAGAAGCGCTTTTTGTGTTTTTTATTACTTATTATTGAACTTTACCGCAAATGCACTTTCCGTCCGTATAGGAATGACTGTGTCCCAAAACGACAGGACAATTTGAATAGTTCCAATAATAAGAGCAACCATCTGGCCTTCTTGTCGCCTCGCAGTAAATTGTAAGCGAGGTGCAAAAAGCGAACGCATAGTCTCCTATCGTCTTTACGCTATTTGGAATATATACAGATTTAAGCGAGGAGCAACCACGGAACGCAAAGGCTCCTATTGTGGTTACGCCATCTCCAATTGTCACGCTTGTAAGCGAGGTGCAATTCTTGAACGCATCGTCTCCTATCACGTCTCCGCCATTTATCACAACTGTTTGAAGGGAGTCATGAGGAATATATGGGATTGCAACAGTCGGAATTGTGGCTTCCTTTATATTGGTGCAATATTGGAACGCATCGCTTCCTATCTCGGTTACGCTATTGCCAATTGTCACGCTTGTAAGATAGGTGCAATTAGCGAACGCCGAGTTTCCTATCGCGTCTCCGCCATTTATCACAACTGTTTGAAGGTAGTTCTTTGGAATAGATGAGATTGCAACAGTTGGAATTGTGGCTTCCTTTATATTGGTGCAACCACGGAACGCATCGCTTCCTATCTCGGTTACGCTATTGCCAATTGTCACGCTTGTAAGCGAGGAGCAACCAATGAACGCCTCGTCTCCTATTGTTTTTACGCTATCAGGAATGTTGACGCTCGAAAGTGATCTGCAATTTTCAAATGCAGAATCTCCTATGGTTTTACACACACTTCCACTTTCGAATACGACTTTTTCTATACAGCAGTAATAATCTTTTCCCAAGCTTCCCTGACCATTCACACTAAAGCCTCCACCATAGATGGGAGCGCACATAGAAGCCGGAATATTTGATACATTTTTTCCAATTTTTAGAGTTCCACTGGCATATGCAAAAGCTTCTTCAGCTTGAGTTAGTTTTTTTGCGTTAAGGTTTATTTCTACAATATTTAAACAACCATAGAACGCGCTGGATCCTATCGAGGTTACGCCTTCTCCAATCGTCACGCTTGTAAGCGAGTCGCAATAGTAGAACGCAGAACTTCCTATTGAGGTTACGCTATCCGGGATTGTTACGCTTGTAAGCGAGTCGCAATAGAAGAACGCAGAACTTCCTATCGAGGTTACGCTATTTCCAATTGTTACGCTTGTAAGCGAGTCGCACTGGCAGAACGCCTGGTATCCTATCTCGGTTACGCTATTTCCAATTGTCACGCTTGTAATTTTGGAGCAATAGTAGAACGCTTTTTCACCTATTGCACCGCCCGTTATAGTAATATCCTTTAACAGGCTTGGTATATAAAACTTTTTACTAAATGTAGAAACCGAATACGATCCCGAATAATCGGTTGTACCAAAGATGTATCCAAGTACGCCTTTAGCTGAGCCCTGTGAGGAGTCATCCCCGCCAACAAATGGAATTGTAAGAGTTGTAAGTGACGAGTATCCGCTAAGAGCGCCTTCGGCAATTGTGGTGACATCTTTACCGAATGCCACCGTTTTAACATTTGTTGGTCCAAGGAGAGTCTTTTCACCTATATCTCCGCCATTTATTGTTATGCTTTCAAGCTTTGAACAGCCTGTAAACAGCTCGTCCCCAAATAACAATATTCCGCTTGGCAAGGTGATTTCCTTTAAGGACTTACAATTTTCAAATACCTTATTTCCTATTGTGGTGCAGGAAGGGATAGTTATATTTTGAAGCAATATACAGCCGAAAAAAGCATTTTCGTTTATGTCCTTTATCGTATTTGGAAGAACAATAGTTTTGACATCAGAGTTTTGATAAAATCCGTCATTTTTGCCCTTTGTTCCTATGGCAATTACATTTTTGCCATTGTATGTAGACGGCACTGTGACTGTGTCGCTTGTGCCTGTGTATTCTACTACCGCATATCCGTTTCCGTATGATTCAAAACGGAAATCCAAGGCGATTGGATCTATTACAGTTACAACGCAGGTTGCTTCTTTTCCGTTTTCAGTTATAGCAGTTATTGTTGCGGTTCCGCTACTTACTGCGGTAATAACTCCTTCATCAATCCTTGCAATCGATGTATTTGAACTTATCCAAGTAATTTCTTTATTTGTAGCATTAGATGGTAAAATAGTCGCCGTAAGATCAACTGATTCCCCTATTTTCATTGATACAGTATTCATATTTAACGAAATACTGATTGGCAATATTTCTCCTTCTGGAGAGGATGTTTCCGTGCTATCATCAGGCTCATCATCTATTATAACCTTGAAGGTTACCTTAGCAAATTTTCCGTTTGATGCGGTTGCTATTACATATGCCGTCCCTGATTTTACCGCCGTTACAACACCATCATCGCTACAAGTAATTGCATCTCCAAAAGATTCGTATTCAAGACTTTTGTCAGTAGCATTGCTTGGTAAAATTTTTGGATTTAAAGTTTTTTGATCTCCCACAACATATAAATAATATGTATCTGCACTAAACGAAATGCTGTCAACAGGGACTTCTCCATCTGGAGAGGATGTTTCCGTTTCTTCATAATCGTAATCATAATCGGGGTAATAATATGACGAGTTGGATGACGATTTTTCGTCACTGCAAGCGGTAAATAAACACAAACTTGGTAACAGTAGCATTGCTAAAATCAAACTCAAAACTCTCTTTTTCATTTTTTCTCCTTTCGGGGGCGCCCCCGTGGCATAAATTTATTTTTTATAAAATTAAAAGCCATTTAATATAGGCGAAAACGCCCATATCAAATGGCTTTTTTAACTATTTTATTGCGTGCAAAAATTACAGAGTTAGCCTCTGTCTG
>JAFTUD010000027.1 GCA_017466455.1 Clostridia bacterium | reverse complement strand
TACGGAATAACCACCGCTTGTGGAAATCATTGCGCCGAGAGTAATTTCATTATCAAGTGCTTTACAGCCCTCGTTGTCGCACCAAACGGTGTGAAGTCCACTCTTTGCAAATCCCTCTGCGTAAGCAACTGCGTGCTTTTCGTTATGAGCATTAAATTCAGCATCAAGGAACGCACCGCAGTTGTCAAAAGCGGAGCACTTGTTTTGTGTTGTGCAGTCGAAGTCATCAATGTATTCGTGGTCAAGCATTGAGTTTTCTACCTCACCGCTTGTAAGAACCGTACCGCAGAAGCATTTTGTAACTGCGCTCTTGTTAGAGTAGCAGGTTGCCTCTACAATCTCGGCAAGGCGTGGGTTTTCAAGGTGAGGTGTTTTCTTAACCTCTGCGAAATAGCCATTGGTAGTAGTTTGCACTTCATCAACAGTTAGCCAAGTTACGCTACTGTAACGCGCTCTACCAATGTAACCGAGTTCGGTGTAGTAGTAAACATAAGTTTCTTTGCCTCCAACAGTAAGCACACTCTTGTCAGTGGTGTTAGGGAAGTAAAAATGGATATATCCGCCACCGCTTATCGTTTCGGAGATGTTGAAGCTTGTCATATTTCCAAGGAATACAACATTTTTATCCCCCGAGGTAGATGATGTCCAGTTTGTGAACATATGTCCTGACCAGCTTGTAAGGCTTGTGCCGAATACAATGGTTGTGTTCATATTTGCGCAATTTCTGAAAGCCTTGTCAGAAACAAACGAAATGGTGTTTGGGAAGAAATATACATCGGGTTTTTCGGGAAGAGTGTTTTCATAACCGTAGTATTCAAATGGATTTTGCACAAGGTATAGATTTGTGCAGTTATAGAATGCACCCGCATCCCAGTTTCCGCCAGTGCCACCGAGCGTTTCCAAAGTATCGCCAAGATAAAGTGCGCTCAAAGGTGCTTTATGGAAAGAGTTGTAGTCAATCTTTGTAACTGATGAAGGGAGCGATACACATTTAAGGCTTGAACAGCCCATTACAAAGTTGTTACCGATAGTTCCAATACTCGCATTCTTTGCAAAAATAACCGCTTCAAGGGCAGTGCAGTTTTGGAATACGCCTCTTGCATCTTGATATGCAACGGTGTTTATCGTGCTTGGTAGGTAGATATATTTAAGCGCGGTGCTACCGTTGAAGGTTGAACTTTTTACCGCGTCCATATCATATCCGCCACTTCCGTTCCAAACCTTTACTCCATTGAGGTTGGCAATAACGATAGTTGCTTTGCCGTCAAATGTTGTGCCGTCCGGTAAAATGATGGTCATTCCTTGGAGCTCGGCATATTCACCACTACGATACATGGCTTGCGTAATGCGTGGAATAGTTGTGTCAGCACCGGCAACAGTTATATTGTCGGCTCTAACCGAGGCAAGCTCCGTTCCGTTGTTATACCAAATTAGCGGATGGTAAACTCCGTTTGAGTCAAGCTCCCAAAGTGCGTATTCCTTGCCGTCAAGCAAAACCTTTTGGTCCCAGTCGGGAATACCGTCGTTTGCCACATTGGTAATGTTTATAGCCTCGGCACTCACCGAAAGAGCGAAAAGGCACATAAGAATTGCCACAGTGGCAAGAAGGATAAATAATTTCTTTTTCATCTTAATCTTCCTCTCATAAAATTTTTAATATGTAAAAATATTTATCTGCTCATATAATATCATATACACCCGCATTAGTCAAGACATTTTGCACAAAAACAGGGGGGGGGGCAATCATTTTTGTGCAACTTGCACAAAAAATAGGGGCTGTTGCAATGGCACAGAACAAAAACAAACACATCTTTAAGGCAACAACTACGAAAACAAAGATTTTATAGAAGAATGAAGGTTGAGATTTTGCACCTTGTGCAAAATCTCTTCTTTTCATCGTGTTTGTTATTTCGCGAACCCCCTAAACTCACTTCGTTCATTTTGGGGAACCCCGAAGCGGGGCGACCACTCGTACTGTCGTACAAAGTACGATGACGAGAACCCCCAAAACTCATTTCATTCGTTTCGGGGAACCCCTATGACGACTACGCGTTCAAGCCTTGCGACTCCCTTCGGTCGCGTGCATAGGTAATTCTAAGTGAAAACAAGTTTTCAAGAATTACGGTATCTGCACTCATTTCACTATCCCCTTCTATCACTCCTTCCCCACGGAAGGAGTGTATATCATATCTCATCAAGGCAAAGCCTTGTATCTCATCAACGCCCGTGGCGTTGCATAGAAGAACCTAACCTACCTATTCTTGCGAATAGTTTTGCCAAAGCAAAAGTGAAGCCGAGGCAAAGGGTCAAAACATTTTTAGCTAACTGCTTAATAAAACTTGACTTGACCTGTTGCTTGTGATAAACTAATAGTATCAAGAAAATACGATGAGCTAAAGGAGTTATTTTATATGATATACGAGCAAGGCGGAGCGCTGATTTACTTTTTTAACAGCGAGATTGTGAAAATTGAGCCGTGGGGAAAGAACGGTCTTAGGGTAAGATGCTCACCGAACGGAAAAATTTGCGACAAAATGGGCGCGCTTCTTGAAGGCGAAGCACCTGTCGCGCAAATCCAAATAGATGGCGATACGGGTAGCATCAAAAACGGAAAGGCGAGCGCCCATATTGATAAAAACGGCAAAATTTCATTTTTCAACGACAAAAACGAGCCTCTTATTTCCGAGGCGTTAAGGCTCGTTCCCCTATGGCGCAAGGCGAGGTTTTTCCGTCCGCGCCTCAACGGAAAGCACGAGCTTACAATGAGCTTTGAGGCAAACGAGGGCGAGAAAATCTTCGGTATGGGTCAATATCAGCAACAGTTCCTTGATTTGAAGGGATCCACCCTTGAGCTTTCGCACAGGAATTCACAGGCGAGCGTGCCGTTCTACATTTCAAGCCTTGGCTACGGCTTTTTATGGAATATACCCGCGGTTGGAGAGGTAAGCTTCAGTAAAAACATCACGCAATTCAAAGCCGAGGCGTGCGACTGCCTTGACTATCTCATAATAGCGGGCGACACACCCTCTGAAATCTTAGAGGAATATATGCACGACACGGGTATGCCCCCAAAAATGCCCGAATGGGTAATGGGACTTTGGCAGTCAAAGCTTCGCTACCGCACACAGGATGAGCTTCTTTCCGTCGCAAGAAAATATAAGGAAATCGGCGTACCGCTATCCGTTATCGTGTGCGACTTCTTCCATTGGCCGCATCAGGGCGACTTCCGCTTTGATTACGATTATTGGCAGGACCCCGAGAAAATGACCGCCGAGCTTAAGGAAATGGGCACGGAGCTTATGGTTTCCGTATGGCCGACCATTGAATTTAAGAGCGAGAATTACAAGCAAATGCTCGAGCGCGGATATCTCATTCGCAACGACAGAGGACCGTCAAACCACACCGAATTTATACACCCTGGCGTGTTCTACGACGCAACAAACCCCGATGCGCGCGCCTTCGTTTGGGATGTCGCAAGGAAAAATTACTACGACAAGGGCGTAAGGCTCTTTTGGCTTGATGAGGCAGAGCCCGAATATATGCTCTACGACTACGACAATCACAGATATTACGAGGGTCTTTGCTCCGAGGTCGGAAATATCTACCCCTTGCGCTATGCGCAGGGCTTCTATGAGGGCTTAAAGAGCGTTGGCGAGAGCGAAATAATCACCCTTGTGCGCTGTGCGTGGGCAGGAAGCCAAAGATACGGCGCGCTCGTTTGGAGTGGCGACATTATGCCAACCTATGAGGCGTTCAGATGTCAAATCAGAGCAGGACTCAATATGGCAATGTCGGGCATTCCGTGGTGGACAACCGACATCGGCGGATTTGATTACGGCGACCCGAGCGACCCGAAATATCAGGAGCTTACCATAAGATGGTTTGAGTACGCGACATTTTGTCCCGTTCTTAGAATGCACGGCTATCAAGCACCCTATATCCCCGCTGACGAAACACTCGGCGGTGGCGGTCAATGCTACACGGGCGGAGATAACGAAATTTGGAGCTACGGCGACACAGCCTTCGGTATTTTCAAGCGACTTATCGCCCTTCGTGAAAGATTAAAGCCCTACATAAAATCCGCAATGGACAGGGCAAGCGAGGTAGGCACACCGCCTATGCGCCCACTCCTTTATGACTTCCCGTCAGATCCCGATGCGTGGAAAATCGAGGACGAATATATCTTCGGCAGCTCCGTGCTTGTCGCTCCTATTTCCTATGAGGGCGCGACCGAGCGTGAGGTCTATTTGCCAAGGGGCTGTGCGTGGATTTGCGTAAAGGACGGCAAAAAATACGAGGGCGGAACGACCCTTACCGTGCATGCCGAGCTTGATGAAATCCCACTGTTTGTAAAAGAGGGGGGCGACCTTGATTACAGGACGCTTAGATACTAATGATTTATGTAACAGGCGACACACACGGTGAGGAAAACGCCTTCACCGAGGCGCAAAGAGTCGGCGAGTGGGAAATAGGCAAGGGCGATTACCTTATCGTTTGCGGTGATTTTTCCTATGTCTTTCTGAACACCCCCGAGGAAAGGGCGCGACTTAGCAAAATATCCCGTGAAAAGCCCTATACAATCCTCTTTTGCGACGGCAACCACGAAAACCACGCGGAGCTGAACAGCCTGCCCGTTGAAATGTGGCACGGCGGAAAAATTCACCGCGTATGCGAAAATGTTATACACCTGATGCGCGGTCAAATCTATGAAATAGAGGGCAAGAGCTTCTTCGTAATGGGCGGAGAGCTTAGCCACGACAGAGCGTCGAGAACGCTTGGCAAAACCTATTGGCAAGAGGAGCTTCCAAGCGAGAGCGAATATGAGCAGGCGCGTAAAAATCTGAAAAAGGCGGGTATGTGTGTCGATTATGTGATAACGCACGGTGCGCCAAGGACTGTTGTTGAGTATTATCTAAGGCAAGCTCCCGATGAGCATGAAAGAGCGCTTTTGAACTTTCTTGACTGGGTAATGTACGAGGTCAATTATAAAAAATGGTTCTTCGGCCATTACCATATAGATAAGGAATTTACCGACAAGCTAAGATGCGTGCTTTTTGATATAATTCCGCTTGAATAACGAAACAGGGTGAGCAAAATGGACAATAAATGTAATGATAAATATAACCTCAATCGCTTTGTCAAGGCGCAGGAGCAATTCTTTGACAGTGCTTACGCGGAAATTTCAAGCGGTAGAAAAAGAGGGCATTGGATGTGGTTTATCTTCCCACAATTAAAGGAGCTCGGATATAGCGAAACTGCACTTTTTTATGGTATTACCTGCCTTGAAGAAGCAAGGGAGTATCTGAAAAACGACTATTTACGGCAAAATCTTATGAAAATCACAAGGGCGCTTCTTGACCTTCCAAATGATGAGCGCCACTCTGACCCCGAAATGATAATGGGAAGAATTGATGATTTGAAGCTACAATCCTCAATGACCCTGTTCGCAAACGCGACCGATGATAATGAGCTTTTTGTTGATGTCTTGAAAAGATATTACCACTCCCGACCCTGCCAAAGAACCTTAGAGCTGATAGTGTAATTCAGAATTCGGAGTGCGGAATTCGGAATGCGGAATGAAGAATATTGCTTCGTAGCGAATGGAAACAGCTTGTACTAAACAAAGGCGGAAATTGGTTGGCGGTCCGCACCGCCTGCCTCGGTTGCTTGTCCCAAAAACTAACTTTTTTATCCCAAACCCCTTGATTTTCTATATAAAGTAATATAGAATTAAGTAGATACAACCCCAAGGATATGCAGTCATGAATGACTGATGATATACAATCCTATGGATTGATGATATACCGCCTCTCCATTCTGTCAAGGTGGATTAAATTTGCGTGGCGCAAATTTAGAGGGGGGTATAATTGATATACAATATGAACAATAAAGGAGATTTACTATGAAGATTAAAATTGTATCACTTATGATGCTTTTAGTTCTTTCTCTTACGCTCGTTTTTGTTTCCTGCGGGGACGATGATGAAACATCAAAGCCACCGGAAAAGCCCGAAACAGCCGAGGAGCTTTGGGAAAGAGCAAAGGACGAAATGGACACGCTCGACTCATTCAAGTCCGTTGCCATTGCCGACATAAAAATGTATGTCAGCGAAAAGCTCGTTACAGGCAAGATTGATGGCACTATTATCGTATCAGACCACGAAAACAGCCCATACTACTACGAGGAGATAGTGAACGAGCTGAAATGCGATGAGCTTGACATCAACACGAAAACAACCGCTATTGAGGCGTACAGAAACGGAATTCGCTTCATAAAATACGACGATGGCAAGACCCAAAACAAGATTTGCGCCGAATTTGACTTTGAAAAATTCAAGGAATACATTGATAAAAAGTCGGGCGAAAGCGAGCTTGACCCAACCGAGTGCGTTGACCTTGATTTTAAGGAAAACGAGGACGGAACATGGACCATTACCGCAGGCGGATTTCCAAAAAGAGCGATTGACGGCTTTGTCAGCGACAAATTTGACCTTCTTGACACGGAAATTGATGATATTGAGCTTACCTTGACAATGAGCAAGGATTTCCTTGTTACAAAAGAGGAGTTCAGCTTCGTGTTTGAAAACAAGGGCGAGCTTACTCCGAGCATTTCGTATGTATGCGATTATTCGGAGTTTAACAGCGCAAAGCGCGTTACCGAAACGATTGACCCCGATAAGTACATAAAATTAGATAGTGAAAGCTTCGCTCTTATTGATAGCCTTGAGGCACAAATTGAGGAGCATCAGGAAAGCGAAAACGGTGCGCTCAAGCTAACCGCTACTCAAGAGGTTGGAATTGTCGGTGGCGCAAAAAACACCTCTACTGAGGTGGATCAGGTGACATATGGCGTTGAAAACGGTGGCTATTTCTATAAAATCCTTGCTGATGTGAACGGAACAGACCTTGAAATGGTTTATAAAAACGGCGTAGTTACGACCACACCCTCGGGCTTTATTCCAAGTCAATCAATCACCGATAAGGAAGCAAAGCAAAACATAGCCGACCTTATAAACAGCGCACAGTTCTTAAAGCCCTTTGTAACCGCAGTTGCAAAAAATAATAACGGTACATATACAATAACTCAAAAGGCTGTTGATGGCGAAAAATACGAAACAATGATTGAATCCATCGCACAGGGTAGAACACACCGCTATGACGGTGCAACGCAGGAAATCACCCTTACCCTTGACGGCGACAAAATCACTCAAATCAAGAGCGTAATATCAATAAAGGGCTCGGTTAGAATAAGTAGCTCGGATATCAGATATATCAGAATAACCATCGGCTCAACCGTTGAGTTCCTTGACCCGAGCGCAGACGGAGCAAACGGAACAACAAGTGGCGATAGCGTAAACGCATAAAACAAAAAATCCAACACACTGTGTTGGATTTTTATTTTTCAGACTACTTTTTGTTTATCTCCGAAAGTAATTTGAGTAGCGCGTCCTTCCCCTCGAAAGAGAGCTTGTGCCACTCGGCAAGAATACGCTCATCATCGCTTGAAGGAGCTGATGTATCTCTGAAAAACTCCGAAAGCGTAATCCCAAGCGCTAAGCAAATCTTTTCAAGCGTTGGAATTGTGGGGGCGTTGTAGCGTATAAAAAGATTTGATAGCGTAGACTGCGGTATGCCTGCGCGCTGTGATAGCTGATACATGCTCCAGCCACGCTCGTTAAGTAGCTCCTGTATTCTCTCTAAGCAGTCCATAATAAATCCCCCTTGTGAAGTAATTTGTTGTGATTATTATCATTATACTACACAAAAGTTATGTATAATAGTATTGAAAAGTGTTGACAATACTACACAAATGTGATAAAATAAGTAAAACAAAAATTTTTCACACAGAGAGAGGGGTGCTTTATGGCAGACATTTATTATGAAACCGACCTTTATACCGATGATGAGGTAAAGGACAGGTATATCAAGGAGATAATGAGCAAGGATTCAAGGGCTATTGACAAGAGCTTTGTTGACCTTGTGTTGGGCAGGGCAAGTATAACCATCACAAGAAAATGCTATATGTCGGTAAGCCTTACATGCGACAAGTATGTTGCCGTTCATTACAGCGCGCACAAAAAGGTAGAGGAAACGACGGGCTATACCGTGACAAGAAATGTCGGTCCTATGAATGGCGTTGACTACAAGGTCAGAGAGAACACCAAAAAGGTGACCTATACCGATGAAAACGATTATTCAAAGAAATTCTACGATGTGTCACAAAGCGTTACGATTTGCGTTGATAATAATTTTTCCCTGCGCGGCGAGCTGCCAAAAAGGGCAGGAGACACGAGAGAAATGCCCGCAGTATATGGCGGTGTAACTGAATTTACGGGAGTTACCGCCGAAATGGAAAAAAGGCTTACCTCGTCATCGGGCTGTTCCTCGGAAATAAGTAGCTGTAGAAGTGATATAAACGACTCCGCTAAAAAGACAGGCTACACGCTTGATAGCTGTAAGCTTAAAAGCGCAACCGTGTCGAATATCGTTGTAAAGAGCGTGCGTTATTATGTTCAATATTATGTGTCCGTTTTATATAACGGTAAGTTCTATAAATGTGAGCTCGGTCACAGTGATTATGATAGAGGACTTACTATTTATAATAAAGTCGACTTCCCAAGATCATCGGAGCTTGTAGAAAGATTTGAAAGGGCTGTTGCCGCGGGAAAGAGGAATAAGCGCAAGGCAAGAGCCGTTACCGTTCCTACAACGATAATCGGCATAGTAGGCATTATAATGTCCTTTGCGTTTGTGTTTAAATTCGGCTTTGGCGAGGCGTTGGGCATCGTGATAGCAAGTCTTGTGTTCGGCATATGGTATATGTGGTGGGCGTTTTCAAGGGTACCCGCTGAGACAAACGAAAAGCTTAAGAAGATAAACGACCAGTTTACAAGCGGCGAGTACATAAACGATGTGACAATGCCCGAAATAAAAATGCCTTCGTTAATAATAAAATCCCTGCTCCTTGCATTTTGGACGGTAATGGTGATTATGGCTAACTTCGGCTATTATTGATAGTATAAATAAAAACGGGCTGTCGCTATTTGACATTCCCGTTTTTATTTTGCTTTACCAAGCTCCGTTGAAGCAAGACTTGTAGCTCCGTTGCGTGAATTGTCACCTTGTGACATGAATTGCGCGTAAGCGCATATTACGCATTTTGAGTCTGCGCAAAGTGAAATACCGCCTACGGCTCACACTTAACCATAGCCCACTCGCTATTTGTAAAGGTAGTGCCATTACCGAGGGCATGGAGATAGAAGTAATCCCCCTTATTAACGAGGAATGAGCCGATTTCGCCCTCAATAGGGGTAATCGCACCGCTATTTATCCTATACTCATAGCCCGTCGCATTTTCGTCAATTTCCCAAGATACAAGCACCTGATTCCCCACAGCGGTCAGCTTAAGGCTCGGAGTCGCAAGCTGAGAGGAAAGGCTTGATGCCACCTTCTCGCTCCACTCGCTATCAAGATATTTTTCACCGTCACCGAGCGCGCGCACCGACACACTCTCGCTTTTTAAAAGAGTGATTTTTGTCGTGTCCTTGCCGACATAAAGGCTTTGCCCGTCGTTTATCCTGTATTCATAGCCCGTCGCGCCCTCAACAGCTCCCCAGCTGACCACACCCGTGTTAGAGTCAAAGCTAAGCACAGGAGCTTGTAGCGTCACAGGCTCATCATTTCCGCAGGAAAGTGCGAAAAACAGACACATAACGCACAAAACGGCGCATAAAACAATCCTTAATTTTCTCATAATCATTCCTTAATTTGCTTCGTTTTCAAAAATAGAGCCATACCGCGCCTTGTACTCCGAGATGGAGATTTTTCCCGTTTCAAGCACGAAAAAGTAGGGGGATGTGGGCGAATTTATGATTTTTACCTTCATTACGCTGATTGCGTGGCGGTCAATTTTGTTAAAAATTTCCTCAAGCGCCTTGCCCTCAGCATCACCCTCGGCGTGACCGGGATAAATGGCAACGAGTAAAATACTGCGCGCGTCAAGAATGTCAATCGCGCCCATTACCGCAGGAATAGTCGTTTCACGCATAGTGGTGAGCCCCTTGTTTCCGCTACCGGGA
Source organism: Clostridia bacterium (assembly GCA_017466455.1). The sequence goes on along the minus strand of JAFTUD010000027.1, from coordinate 11,824 downwards.
AGATAGCCAAGGTTGAACATTCCTGCCTTGATTTTTCCGTCTATGTATTTTGAAAGGTTACTGTGGCTGTCAAGAATTAGCCTATAATTTTTTGGCGCGCCCTCACTCTCAAGCCGTGCGAGAGTGTTGCTTAATGCGCTCTCTTGAATATCAAAGGCGAACACCTCGCCCCTCTCACCTACGGTCTGCGATAAAAACAGTGTGTCATGTCCGTTACCCATAGTAAAATCCGCACACACATCGCCCTCTCTCAGGTGAGATAAAATAAAGCTCTTTTGTAGGGAAAGTAAATCAGTCAAGGCGCACCCCCATGCTCTTTAAGGCATGCCAGTACGCAAGAGAACCACCATACCCGTCCTCTTCCATACAATTTTTCATTCTTTTTGCAAGCTCTCTTGCTTGCTCAAGCGAAAAATCCTCAGGCACCTCAAAGTCGTCCTCATCACGCTTTGTTCCATTTGGAATTATTGAATAGCTGATAGAATAGCTGTCGTATCCAACACGGGAATAATCCTGAAATGATGAAAACGAAAACCGAATAATAAACATAAAAACTCCTAATAATTTAATAAGAATATGTAAATAACTATAAAACAATGATATCATTTTGAGAATAATATGTCAATATAAAAGAAAAAAATCAAAAAATATTTAAAAAAATTAAAAAAAGATATTGACAAGCAGGATATTATATGTTAAAATAACAACCGTCGCAAGAAAAATATGCTGGCGTGGCTCAATGGCAGAGCAGCTGATTTGTAATCAGCAGGTTGATGGTTCGACTCCGTTCGCCAGCTCCATTCTTGCGATAAATGGGAGAATAGCGAATCGGCAAACGCGGCGGACTGTAACTCCGTTTCCTTCGGGAACAGTGGGGTCGGCACCCACTTCTCCCACCAAAAAAGAACGAAGCAATCGCTTCGTTCTTTTTTTATCCAAGCCATAGGCTTGGTATATCATCAGCCCCTTGCGGGCTGTATATCATCACGCCTTGGCGTGTATATCACCACTCGCAAGAGTGCATATCGCTCGCCGAGGCTCTTGACATAACGGGAGATATGGAACAACCGCTATCGGCGACGGATTGCAAAAGGATGCGTTGCGAGGAACATCTTTGTCATAGCCTATGCCTGACGGGAGCGGAACGAATCAGCCTTAAACCGTGTATTTACGGCATTAAGTGTGGTTTTGATTGTTTTCGTGGTAGCCTTTAGCCCTTTTGTCAAGTTTGCTCCTTGTAGTATGTTCATACAACTGCGTCGCAACCTTGCCAAAATCATCTAAAAATACATCGGTTTAAGGTGCTTTGCATTTTAGAACGAGCCAAAAGGCTTGTATTCAAGGCAAAATTTTGCCGATATATAAAGATATTTCAAAAAATTTTAACACAGAAGACGGGACTTTTGTCCGTTCCAAAACTGGTTCGTTCCATTCCCGTCAGGCATGACTCCCGTGCCGATGGCGGTGTTTTCTTTTTTATTTTCACAAATAACTTAAAACCCCTTGAAAAATGCGTTAATATAATGTAAAATAAGACGAACAAAATTTACGCTCGCAGGTGCTACCTGAAAGGAGAAAAGCATGGAAAAAATCAAAATGACAACTCCCCTCGTTGAGATGGATGGAGATGAAATGACACGAATCATCTGGAGGATGATAAAGGACGAGCTTCTTACCCCTTACATCGACCTCAAAACCGAATACTACGACCTCGGCTTGCCCGAGCGTGAAAAAACGAAGGACAAGGTTACCTTTGACAGTGCATACGCTACCCAAAAATACGGCGTTGCGGTAAAGTGCGCTACAATCACTCCTAACAAGCAAAGAGTAGAGGAGTACAGCCTTAGCGAAATGTGGAAGAGCCCTAACGGAACTATCCGTGCAATCCTTGACGGCACGGTATTCCGCGCGCCTATCCTTATTGACTCGATAAAGCCCGCAGTTCGCAACTGGAATAAGCCAATCACGATTGCCCGTCATGCCTATGGCGATGTATATAAGGCAACCGAGTACAGAGTGCCCGCCGAGGGCAAGGCAGAGATTGTTTTCACCGACAAGGGCGGAAATGAGTCCTTCCGTGCAACAATTTACGACTTTGAGTGCGCAGGCGTGCTTCAGGGTCAGTATAATAAGGACAGCTCAATCAAGTCCTTTGCACATTCGTGCTTTAACTACGCAATAAATACAAAGCAGGACCTCTGGTTCGCTACAAAGGACACAATTTCAAAGCAGTACGACCAAACCTTCAAGCTCATTTTCCAAGAAATTTACGATACAACCTATAAGGCAAAATTTGAGGAGCTCGGAATTGAGTATTTCTACACCCTCATTGATGATGCAGTAGCAAGAGTAATCCGTTCCGAGGGTGGCTATATTTGGGCATGCAAGAACTATGACGGCGATGTAATGTCCGATATGGTTTCAACCGCATTCGGCTCGCTTGCTATGATGACATCAGTCCTCGTTTCCCCCGACGGAAAGTATGAGTATGAGGCGGCGCACGGCACAGTAACCCGTCACTACTACCGCTATCTGAAGGGTGAGGATACATCAACCAACCCAATGGCAACAATCTACGCATGGAGTGGCGCACTCCGTAAGCGCGGTGAGCTTGACGGACTTAGCGACCTCGTTGACTTCGCAAACAAGCTTGAGGAAGCGTGCATTGATACATTGAACGACGGAATTATGACAAAGGACCTTGTCGGACTCGTTGACAGTGGCTTTAAGGCAACCGCAGTTAATACCGCAGGCTTTATCAAGGCAATCAAGGAGCGCTTAGAGGCTAAATTAGGCTAATAACTGCAAATAATAAAAGAAAAAGCCCGAATTTTCGGGCTTTTTGCTATGCGCTTGAAAAATCGTGCCATTTAAATGAAAAAATCTATTGAAAAATCAATGCGCGTGTGATAAAATCAAGTCAAAGAGGTGATAATATGATTGATAACAAGGCTTTTTTCAAGCTCGGTTATGGTCTTTATATCGTGACCGCAAGGCAAAACGGGAAGGATAATGGCTTTATTTGCAACACAGTTATGCAGGTAAGCGCTGATCCGCTTCGTATCGCCGTTTCCGTAAGCAAGCAAAACTATTCCCATAATATGATTAAGGACACAGGGAAAATGAATGTAAATTCCCTGACCGTTGACACTCCCTTCGCCGTTTTTGAGCATTTCGGCTTCAAAAGCGGTAGAGATACCGACAAAATTTACGGCGGAATTTCAAGGACTGAAAACGGCATCGCAATCATTGAGGGCGTGACAAATGCGTGCTTCTCCCTTAGCGTTGAGAGCTACTGTGACCTTGGCTCGCACGGAATGTTCATTTGCTCGGTTGATGGCGCAAGGGTGCTGTCCGATGATGAGAGCATGACATATGACTATTATCATAAATTCGTCAAGCCAAAGCCCCAAAAGCTCAAAAAGCGAGCATATGTGTGCAAAATTTGCGGTTATGTGCATGAGGGCGACACACTCCCGAGCGACTTCGTTTGCCCACTTTGCAAGCACGGAGCGCAGGATTTTGAGCTTGTTGAAATTGAAGAAGAAAAAAATCAAAATGAAATAAAAAAGGAGTTACACGAAATGAAAACAAATAAGTATGCAGGAACAAAGACAGAGCAAAACCTAAGGGCTGCCTTCTCGGGCGAGAGCGAGGCAAGAAATAAGTACACCTATTTTGCATCGGTTGCAAAGAAGGAAGGCTATGAGCAAATCTCCGCACTCTTTCTAAAGACCGCAGAAAACGAGAAGGAGCACGCAAAAATGTGGTTCAAGGAGCTTAACGGACTTGGAAACACCGCTGAAAATCTTGAATCCGCTGCCGACGGCGAAAACTACGAATGGACCGATATGTACGAGGGCTTCGCAAAGGATGCCGAGGCAGAGGGCTTTACCGAGCTTGCAAGAAAATTCCGCCTCGTTGCCGCTGTTGAAAAGCACCATGAGGAAAGATACCGCGCCCTTCTTAAGAATGTAGAAACCGCACAAGTGTTTGAAAAGAGCGAGGTTAAGGTTTGGGAGTGCCGTAACTGCGGACATATCGTAGTAGGCACAAAGGCACCTGAAATCTGCCCAACATGCGCACATCCAAGGGCTTATTTTGAAATCCACGCCGAAAACTATTAATCTTTTCAGCCGTTGATAGCGTCGCAATACGGCGTTGCTCCTCAATGGCGACCTTGACGCACGCAAAAGTGCGCCTGCGCCCGCCATTTCTGGTGCGCCTTGTCTTGCTTGCTCTGAACGACTGAAACCCAACAAAGGCTGGAATATAATTCCAAACTTCAAAAAGGGCGAAAATTTTTCGCCCTTTTTAGACCGAAAAGGAGAGGAGATGTGTGCGAAAATGACACTTGATGAGGCGCTTGAAAGGCTTAAAAAATCGAAATTTCGCGCGAAGTTTCACCTCACAGCAAAGGACAGAGAATACATAGAGAAGAAGGGAATAGATACCATCCGCTCCCATGCGGTTGACTTTGTTAGAGAGCGCCTTGCTCCCGCTTATATCAAAAACGACGGCGCGCAGACCCCTTGGCGAGGGCATCCCGTTTTTATTGCTCAGCACGCCACCGCCACTTGCTGTCGCGGTTGTATTGAAAAATGGTACAAAATCCCCAAAAATACGACACTCTCCCCCACGCAACAGCAAAAAATCGTCAATCTCATTATGTTTTGGATTGAACAGGACTTGTCATAGCGGGAAGCCTCTCGGCGGGGAAGCCCCCGCGGGCAATATCCGACATCGTTTAGTGTGAATTGCTTCCACACCCCCGAGCAATATTCTAATGCCGAAGGCAATTCATGTGCCAACGGCACAATTCATGCACCGCAGGTGCGATTCATGCCCGTAAGGGCGATTCATGTGCAAAGCACGATTCATGCAACGCAGTTGCAACTCATGTGCCAACGGTACAGTTCATGTCCGTTTTGATAAGATATACTCCTTCCAACCGTGGAAGGAGTGTTTTTTGTGCATTTTTGGTAAAATTGCACAAAAATGGGGGGGGGGATTTGTTTATTGTGCATATTGACAAATAATATGGTCACATGTTATAATAAAAATGCAAAATACCGTATTATTTCACGAAAGGAAAAAATTATGAAAAAGAGAATTTTCATGCTTGCAATCATGGTAGCACTTATCGTATGTGCTTTAACCGTTGTAGCAAGCGCAGACACAATCGTTCCGTCAGACACTAATGAGTATGGCACTCTTTCAGTTATTGACGGCATTCCCGAGCCGACAGTAATCAGCAAGGACGCAAAAACAGTAGTTGTAGTAAACGGAACATATTACACAATCCCAACCTACTATTTGCTTGCTGACAATTCGGAGTTCACATGGAGCGTTCACGCAAATGTAAGGAGCGCTTTGGGTCTTGGAACCGATGTAAGAAGCAACCTTATTAGATTTGAAATCCCTGAGGGAATTGAAACCTCATACGTTTCAGGCTCGGGCGGAAAAAAGGTTGAGAGTGCAGCAAATTTGATCGAGGCATCAATCCCCACTACAATGAGAATTATGGGCGAGCATTTCTTTGGTAAATGCACCGCGCTCACAACAATTAAGGGCTTGGAAAACAGTAAGGTAGAGGGAATCCTTAAAGAAGCATTCTACAACACAAAAATAGCCTCAATTTCGTTGCCCTCAACCGTTATGACCATTGGCACAAATGCGCTTAGAGGCACACCTATCACAAGCATTGTAATTCCCGATGCCGTTGAAAGCATTGGCGACCATGCGTTTGCGGACTGTACTTCTCTTGCTACTATAACGATTGGCGAAAATTCAAGGCTTAGTGCGTTTGTAGGCGAATATCAGTTTGAGAAAACAATAATTTCAAGTTTCTATTTCCCATCATCTCTTGAGTCGCTTGGTTCGGGCGGAGCATTCTATCAGTGTAAGTCCTTGGAAACTCTTATCAATTTTGAAAACACAAAGGTAACCGATATTCCGTATAGAGCATTTGCAAGCGGACCAAAGTTTGCAACCATTTCCTTCCCAAAGGATCTTGTATCTATCGGAAGCAACGCGTTTAACGGACATAAAATTTCGGGTGATATTATTCTTCCTAACACTGTGACAACGCTTGGCGACCACGCATTTGCAGGTGCATATGTCACAATGGGAAAGCTCGTGCTTGGCGGAGGACTCACGACAGTTACGGGTACATATACGTTTGAAAAGACTAAATTTAGTGAAATTTACCTTCCTGCAACAGCTCCCGGATTCCCACAGGGTGCATTTAAGGAAACCAACGGAAGCGGAGTTGTTTATTACTACACAGGCTCGCTTGAACAGCTAAACACCCTTCTTGCCAACACTAATTCAAGCGATAATGGTAACTTCAAAAACGCCGTAATCGTTAATCTTGAGGAGTTCAAGGCGATTGAGGACACCTCTAAGAAAAACTATATTGTTTATGGCTTGAATCCATGCGACACCTTCTATAATGGCGTTGACTATGTTGAGGGCGTGACCGACTGCACACAAGACGGAATTTGTTCAAGAGTTGGATGCGGCAGAGCATTTGAAGGACAGGAAAGTCACAACTTGGTTGAAACACTCGTATTTGCAAACGGTCTTACCGCAAACGGAATTTACACCTACGATTGCACAAATCCCGGTTGCACAATCGCTGACATCTTAGTAGGCGATAAGGACGGCAGAGATGTTGTTGCTCCTGTATTCACCGCAAAGGGCTATTCAACAAACGAGGATAAGAATGCAATCAATGGCGGATATAGCGTAGACCTTGATTCACTCGCTCTTTACGAAAGACTTATCGGTGAGCTTAGCTACGGTATTGTAATCGCAAATGCAAACGCATTCGGAGCGAACAGCTTCTTCAACGCTGAAAACAAGGTAAACACCGACAAGGCGCTTCAGGTTGAAATGGATAAGCAATATGCAAGCTTTGATTGCTCAATTAACTTTGGCACAAAGACAAATATTGAGCTTGACCTCGTAATCTGCGCATATGTAATCGACGCAAACGGAGTTACATTTATTCAAGCTGAAAGCGGAAGCGATGTAACAATCGGCGCTAAGGGCTTCAAGAGCGTAACTCTTGCACAGGTTGTAGCACTTCAGCCTGCTGTTTCCAAAGAGGACTAAATCTAAGGTGATGCTGTAATGGCGTAGACCAAAACAGATAAACCCCTACAAAAAGCCTTCCTATTAATTTTAACATATGAAAAAGAGGATAGCCTGTGGAGAAATCTGCGGGTTATCTTCTTTTTAATATCCTTATATCCGTTTTTAGGCGCGGGCTTTATAGCCCCTTATTCCACCAAGCGCCCCTTTTCCCTAACTAATTTTGATATCATGATATCAAGGATATTTGTTTAGCTCCGTAACGAGGCGCAAGAGAGGGCGAGGCGAAATAAATGTCATTTTTTTGCGACAAGGTATTTACAAATTAAAAAAAGTGTGTTAAAATTTTAAAAAATAATAAAATAAGCTTATAAGGAGAAACAAAAATGGCAGAAAAGACTAACAAAATTAAGCTCTTAAAGCTTTGGGAGCTTCTATCACAGGAAACCGACAGTGAGCATCCTATGGGCACGCCCGAAATCCTTGAGCGCCTCAAAAAAATGGGCATAGACTGTGACCGTCGCACGCTTTACGATGATATAAAAACGCTGAACAGCTTCGGCTACAATATTGAATGCACTCGCGGAGCGTCAAACGAGTATTGCGTTGACAACGAGGACGAGAGGTTCAGCCCTACCGAGCTTAGAATACTTATGGATGCGGTACAGGCATCAAGCTTTATCAGCGAGGACAAGACAAAGAACTTCGTTGATAGAATTGCCAAGCTTGCAGGAAGCTACCGTGCCGAGGTTCTAAAGCAAAACATCGTTGCATTTAATACAGTAAAGACAACAAACAAGCAAATCTACTACGCGGTAAACGAAATTGCAGTCGCGATAAACGACCGTAAAAAGATAGAATTCAAGTATTTCAGCTACACCCCCGCGCACGAGCGTAATTACAGAAAAAATCCCGACGGCGAGGTTAAAATCTACAATGTAAACCCCTACGCCACCGTTTTTTCCGATGATAAATATTATCTTGTTTGCTATGATGACAAGCACAAGAGAATGGCGCATTACCGTGTTGACCGTATGGAAAATGTAAGAGTAACCGATGATGACATTACCCCGTACGACGAGGTAAAGGGCTTCGACATTCAGAGCCATAAGAAGCAGGTCTTTTCAATGTTCACAGGAGAGCGCAAGACCGTAAAAATGGAAGCGGATATGAGCCTCGTTGATGTGATTTTTGATAGATTTGGCGAAATAAAAATGATTGATAAGGGCGAGTGCGTTGTATTTGAGGCAGATGTTCAAATCAGCCCGACCTTTATCGCGTGGTGTTGCTCCTTCGGCAACCGCTTAAGGGTCGTTTCACCGCCAACCGTTGTGCATGAGGTCAAGGACTACGCACACGAGCTTTATTATATGTACTCAAAGGACAGTAAGAAATAATGTACGATTTTTCATTCTTTTCCCTTGCGCTTTTGCTTGGCGTAGGTCTTGCAATGGACGCATTTTCAATCTCGCTTGCCAACGGACTTCACGAGCCCGATATGAAAACAGGCAAGGTGCTTGGAATTTCGGGAATGTTTGCGTTTTTTCAGGCGCTTATGCCCCTTGTCGGCTGGGTGCTTGTCCATACGCTTGCAAGGCATTTTAGCGCATTTGAAAGGCTCGTTCCGTGGATTGCGCTTGCTCTCCTTTCCTACATAGGCGGAAAAATGCTCTATGAGGGCATAAAGAATAAGGAAGAAGAGTCCGAGGCAAGACCTCTGTCGCTTTCGCTCCTTATAGCGCAGGGAATAGCAACATCTATTGACGCCCTTTCCGTAGGCTTTACAATCTCGGAGTATACCCTTATGCCCGCCCTTGTAACCGCCCTTATAATCGCGCTTGTCACCTTCGTAATTTGCTTAGCGGGGGTAAAAATCGGCAATAAGGTTGGCGAAAGGCTCTCGGGCAAGGCATCAATCTTAGGCGGAGCGATTCTTATTTTCATCGGTCTTGAAATCTTTATAACGAGCTTTTTTTAAGGGCGTTAGCTTAGCAGGACCAAAAACGAAAACCAACGAAAACAAAAGGAGCTGATTTAAAGGCTTATGAAATTTGATATAACGGGAATGACCTGCTCGGCTTGCTCCGCGCGAGTGGAAAAAGCGGTAAGCGCCCTTGACGGAGTAGACAGCTGTGCTGTGTCACTGCTCACAAATTCAATGCTCGTAACGGGCACAGCAAGCGCCGATGAGATAATTAAGGCAGTTACCGAGGCAGGCTATGGCGCGCATGAGGCTGATGAGTCCGCGCAAATAACCCCATCGGAGCTTGAAAATAAGGAAATCCCAATTCTTCGGCACAGGCTCATTTTGTCCTCGGGCTTTCTCGTGGCTCTTATGTATATCTCAATGGGACATGCTATGTGGGGCTGGTATTTGCCCTCGTTTCTTGCAAAGCCCGTAATTGTGGGCGCGCTTGAGGCGTCGCTTGCCCTTGCCGTAATGATTATAAACCGTAAATTCTTCATAAGCGGAGTAAGGGCGGTAATAAATCGCTCTCCAAATATGGATACGCTTGTCGCCCTCGGCTCGGGCGTGTCGTATATTTACAGTGCCTACCTTTATATTAGAATTATTTTAGGTGAGGCGCATCTTTTACACGGGCTTTATTTTGAGAGCGCGGGAATGATTGTCACGCTTATAACGGTGGGTAAGCTCCTTGAGGCGCTTGCCAAGGGTAAGACGACCTCGGCTCTTAGCTCGCTTATGGATATGAGCCCCAAATACGCAACAATTATAGATGATAATGGAGAAAGAGTTGTCCGCGCAAGCGAGCTTAGCGCAGGCGATATTTTCATCGTTAAAAGCGGAGAGAGTATTCCTGCCGATGCCGAGGTGCTTTCGGGCAACGCAAGCGTTGACGAGTCCTCACTGACAGGCGAGAGCAATCCTGCCGATAAGGGAGAGGGCGACAGGGTCAGCGCCTCTACAATCTGCATCAGCGGATTTTTGAAATGCAGGGCACAGCGCACGGGCGCTGATACAGCCTTTGCGCAAATCATAAAAACGGTAAGAGATGCCACCGCAACAAAGGCACCGATAGCCAAAATAGCCGATAGAGTATCGGGAATTTTCGTTCCGAGCATAATAGCTATTGCCGTTTTAGTCAGTATTTTATGGCTTGTAATAAGCAATGATACAGCCCTTGCGCTAACGCACGCGATTTCTGTGCTTGTCATAAGCTGTCCGTGTGCGCTCGGGCTTGCAACTCCCGTTGCTATAATGGTAGGAAGCGGAGTAGGAGCAAGGCACGGAATACTGTTCAAGACAGCCGAGGCGCTTGAGCATACGGGCGGAGTAAGGATAGTCGCCCTTGATAAAACAGGAACAATAACCACGGGAAGGATGAGCGTTCATAAAATCGTTCCCGAGAGGGTAAGCGCCACCGAGCTTTTATCTCTTGCGTATTCTCTTGAGAGAATGAGCGAGCATCCGCTTGCAAGGGCAATAGTAGCCTATGCCGAGGAAAAGGGCATTGCCTTAACCGAGGCGCAGGACTTTAAGAGCTTTGCGGGAATGGGCGTTTCAGCCACCGTAAATGGCGAGGTCGCAGTGGGCGGAAGGCTCTCATTTGTGTCGAATTACGCACACATACCCGACCAAATGATAAAAATATCCAATGAAATCGCCGAGGACGGAAAAACCCCGCTGTTCTTTGTGAAAAACGGTGAGCCGTGGGGAATTATCTCACTTAGCGACACAGTAAAGCCATCAAGCGCCGATGCCGTAAAATGGCTACGCAAGAACGGAATTCGTGTCGTTATGCTGACAGGAGATAACGAGCGCACCGCACGGGCGGTTGCTGCCGAGGCGGGAATTGATGAGGTCGTAGCGGGCACTCTGCCAAGCGATAAGGAGCAAAAAATAAGGGAGCTTAGCGCACAGGGCAGGACAATGATGGTTGGAGACGGCGTAAATGACGCCCCCGCGCTTGCCGTTTCCGATATAGGCGTTGCAATCGGCGCGGGAACTGATGTCGCAATAGACACAGCCGAGGTCGTTATAATGAAAAGCGAGCTTAGCGACCTTTGCGATGCCATAAGGCTAAGTAAAGCCACACTAAGAAATATAAAGCAGAACCTGTTTTGGGCGTTTTTCTACAATGTAGTTGCAATTCCGATAGCCTCGGGCGCACTTGCAGGAGTCGGCATTAACCTTAGCCCAATGCTCGGTGCGCTCGCTATGAGCCTGTCAAGCGTGTGCGTCGTGTCAAATGCCCTGAGGCTTAATTTCTTTAAACCTCTTTTGAAAAAATCAAACAGCAAGAACAAAAATGAAAATATGATAAATAACGAGGAGAATGATGATATGGGACTTGTATTAAAGGTAAGCGGAATGATGTGCCCACACTGTGAGGCAAGAGTTAAAAGCGTGCTTGAGGCGATCGAGGGCGTGGAAAAGGCAACACCTAACCATAAAAAGGGCATCGTCAAGGTGAAATTTGACGCCCCTGCCGACATCTTGGCAATAAAATCGGCAATCACCGAGGCAGGATATAAGGTAGAGGAATAAGATGTCAACCCTGTTGACGCGATATTCACCTGCGGTGAGTGATATGCTTGCCAAGGCAAGCGTGATTACGAGCTTGCGAGTAACAAGGTTCTAACCGTGAAAATGCTATTTGATTTTCACTTTTGCTTTAGCAAAACTGTTCGCAAGAACAGGTAGGTTAGGTTCTTATATGTCCCGTTGGGACTCGATATGTTTCGCTACGCTCAACTCGATATG
>JAFTUD010000026.1 GCA_017466455.1 Clostridia bacterium | reverse complement strand
CATCATTTTACGCGAAGCAAAAAACATCATATCGCCGCAGGCGATGCATCATTTGACAAACAAACAATTTCGTGATATAATAACGGAAAAGGAGGTGCGACTATATGAAAGAAAACAAACTCGTCGAACTTTCAATGGACTTCTCCGTTGACATTATAAACCTCGTTAAGTTTCTAAAAGCTAATCACGAAACGATTATATCCAACCAAATCGGCAGAAGCGGCACCTCGATTGGAGCAAATATTCACGAAGCGCAATATGCACAAGGAACGAAGGACTTTATATCCAAATTCGAAATAGCACTCAAAGAAGCAAGCGAAACTGGGTATTGGCTTGAACTGTTATATAGGACAAAGTATATAGATGAGCAAACCTTCAAAGCGTTATCCTCTAAATGTACCTCGTTGCGAGTTATGCTCATCGCTTCTTGCAAAACTGCAAAGGAGAACGCAAAATGAAAAAACTGTTATGTATCATTTTTACTTGCGCAATTTTGCTGTCTTTTTCCTCTTGCTCGTTAGCGGAAAGATTTGCCGGGGATATGAGCCAACTCGATTATGACGAAGATCATAATTTGTTGTATAACGATAATGCTTATTATCGTGCAGATGATCGTTTTGGGGTGAGAACAGGCGAAAACGATAAAGTTATTGAGCTTGGTTGGCAATCTCAGTTTCCCTTCTTTCCCGATATGCACTACTACGCTTTTGATGAGGATGATCCGTTATTCATTTTTTGCGAAAATGGAGAATCCACGTTATACACTAAAGGTGTATACGTAAGATCGGATTACGATCTTTATACCCAAGTATATGCTGTAGAGAACTCTAATATTGAGATTCCTCTTGTATCGGCTATGACACAAGGTGACGTTGAAACTACAGCGATAGATCACAAAACGTATATATACCTGAAAATGTTTTTGAAAGATGATCCTCGCATACAAATAGAGCTATCTGGTCCATATCAATATAATGATAATTGGTATTTTATACATATGGGTGAAACTTGGATCATAAGTGATGAATTTGTTGCAATGCTGATAGACAATAATATTGTGGGCAAATAATTTTGATCCCTGTTTGTTATAAGTTGAATTGGGACGCCTTTTTTTCGTTTTCACCTCATTCAGACACCTTTTCTCCCGTTTAAGGCAATAAAAAAGCACGGGTCATAGAGTAGACCCGTGCTTTTCTGTTGGTGGATTTTGTTGTAACATTAAACACGCCTTTGCAACTTGATTGCAAAACGGGTTCACATTTTTGACGAAAGCCGTTCTCAACTTGTTAGGAAAAGGCTCGGCAAAAATAGCTCGTCACGAGCCTTCCCGCCTGTACCTTTTTCTTGATGAATTTAGCTGTAACATTAAAATGCTTAAAATTTCTTATACTTTTGCATAAGCCTATCAAAATTCATTTTAATTATTGCTTTTTAAAATTCTTTATGATAAAATATTATCATAACTAAAACAGGAGAATCCCAAAATGGAAGAAAACAAAAATAACTCACTTTTTAACAGTATAGCGGTTTTAGTAGATGCTGATAATGCCGCAATCAGCAAAATGGAACTTATTGTAAATAAAATACTTACATTCGGGAGAATAACTCTTAGAAGAGCCTATGGCAACTGGAAAAAGGAAAATCTTAAGGACTGGGAAGATGTAATCAAGAACTTAGCCTTTAATCCTCAACAGCAGTTTGACTATGTAAAAAAGAAGAATGCAACCGACATTGCCCTCGTTATTGATGCGATGAAATTGCTTTATACAGGTCGTTATGATGCCTTTGTTATCGTTTCAAGCGATAGCGACTATACACCCCTTAGCATAACCCTAAAGGAAACAGGTGTGTATGTAATAGGAATAGGAAACAAAAACGCATCTGACGCCTTCAAGCGCTCCTGCGATGACTTTTATTCGGTACAAAAGCTCTCGGGCAATACGCTAAATAAGGAAAATGTTGGTGCAAATGAAGTCAAGGTCGCTGAAAAGCCTAAGGTAAAACAGCTTAAGGGAATGAGTGAGAAGGAAAGAGAGCTGCATGAATGGCTCAAAATGGGTGCTGAAACCGAGCGCTGGCAAAACGATGAGGGCTTCGTAAATGTTTCCTCAATAGGTCAGTACATACAAAGAATTCGCCCCGATTTTGATATAACCGCCTTTGGATACAAAAAGCTCCCCGAATTCATAGAGGCAAACCCTGAATTCTACGAAACGAAGGATTATCAGAAGGGCAAGGTTAGAATTCGTACCTACAAATGTAAATAAATTAGATATAACAAAAAGGACAGCTTAGCTGTCCTTTTTGCCTGTAAAAATTAGTTTTCCTTCTTTTCGGGAACAATATAAGCCTGCGCCTCAAGTGTTGAGGTATATGCGCTTACCGAAGTAAAGTCAACAGTGTAAAGCGAATACTCCCCACGGGTAACCGTGTCAGTAATAGGCGCACCATCAATTCCCGTGTAATCCTTTTGAATAAATTCAACCGACTCGCCGTCAATAACATAAAACGCAATAACAAGGTCAAGCCCCTTAAGCGCCTCGGATGTAAAGCCCTCAATAGAGAAGCCAATGCTTGAGTATTCATCGGATGTAGCGTCTACGGTAAGAGCTCCCCTTGAAGCATTGAGCTTCAGATTCTCATCAAATACTGTTTCTCCAAGATATAAGGGATTGAACATTATAACTCCAAATTTAAGTGCCGTTTCACAAGAGCTGTTGTAAGCCTTAAGAGCAGTCGTGTCAATAGTGAATCCACCTGCAACCCCGTTTGAGCTGCTTGCATATCCGCTTGCACCGAATATAGGGTCAAGCGTATCTCCCTCAACCACAAAATCGCAAAGCATGCAAGGATTTCCCGTAATGCCGTTCTTTGCAAATCCGTCAGGATAGTAAGCGATAAATTTGCCCTCATCAATGCCGTGATTTGCACCATAATAAGCACCGCTTGCAGAGAACGAGGGGATAACCGCATTGTTACAAGCTCCATTCTTAATGTTAGTCCATACATCGTAGTCAGTAGGAGCTGTCGCCTCAGTAGTGCCTGAAGCGGAAAGCACAAGCTTCTCGCCATTCATCATAAACGCATCAGCAATACTGCTATCGGAATTTTTGAATATAACAGAATGAGAAGCGGTAGTAACACTGAATCTGTTGTACTGCCTGCTATATGACTCGCCGTTTTTATTTACAATGTCACTCTCGTCAATTTCGCAGGTGTAGTAGCCCTCGCTATTTTTTATAAAGCTACCGAATTTCCCGTAAGTAACGAGCTTGTTTGAATAAATCGAATCGGCAACCATATAAAGAGTAGAGCCATCTCCGCGAGTGCCAATCCCGGCAACCGTTCCTCTTTCGCCATTGTCATGGCCGTTTCCTACATAATTGTCGTAAATGCTTCCGCCGTAAATCCTTACAGCATTAGCAGTTACAGTGCCAACGCTTTGAATATTGTTTGCACTTGTGTAATAACCGTGTGGAGATGGCTGATAGTTACCGTGAATACTACCCCCAAACATGTTGAAATTAGTTGCCGTAATCAGCGACCATATGCCCGTGCAAGCATTTCCGTAAATTTCACCGCCGTACATGTTGAGCGTTGTTGCCTCAATAAGCTCCTCGCTTGAGCTGTTTCCAAATATCTTGGCACCGTCGTATATATTAAGCGTTGAGCATTTGATAAAGCTCGTGTCACCGCTACTGATAGTGGAGTAGAGGTTTGTTACAATAGCACCCGATAAAAGGTTAATTTTATTGAGCATTACTCCGTAAAACAAGCGATTGCTTGCAATGCTCAAATCAAAAATAAGCGTGCCGTTTCCGTCAGCTGAGCCAAGCGACCATGATGTGGATGACAGATTTTTTACGGCAAGACCGTATGAGTTGCACCACATGCCTGAGCTTGGCTTGAAGGTGTTGATACCGTTTGCGGAAAGAACTCTTACATCCTTTCCTGTGTTACTGTTCCCGGCTCTTGCACTCCAAACAATTCCGTCACCGTCAAGAATGTAGGTTATGCTTTTTCCGAAATTAAGGGTTGAGCTAATGCTTGATCTTATAATTATTGTATCTCCGTCGGTAGCAGACTCAAATGCCGAATTAAAGGAAGCATTGTCCGTTACTGTATATTCCGTAGCGTTTGCTACGATAGAGCACAGTAACGCAAGGGTAAAAATAAAAAGCAAAATTAACAAAGGCTTTTTCATAAAAATCCTCTCTGAAAATACAATTTTCCCCCATTTTATCACAAATGTAAATTCTTGTCAACATAAAACGATGTAAGATGACATTTTTATTTGTAAAATCAATATTTTTCTTTTTCATAGCAATTTTTTAACAGTCATTTCATATCATTTTAATGAGAAATTTAAGAAAAAATAAAATCAAAATAATTTTTTCACAATTTGGAATAATTACCGAATTTTTACAAAAAAATATCGAAAAACCGCGGTAAAAGGGGTAAAATACCGCGTATGTTTAAAGCACTGTAATGAGCTGATATAAAATGTATTGTGAAAATAAAAAATTAAATTGAGCTTCAAGCAGAGATGCTTGATTTTGTGTTGTATTTACATGCGGTTATAATGTTGACGGTTGTCAACCGTAAAAACGGGACAATAGGATTTGAGAAACGCCCTTTTCCTTGCGTAAAAAAGGGAAAACATGCTCAAAATGCGAAGGCAAAACGGCAAAAGGAAAGGAGGCGGCTTGCATAATCCTTTGGCATTAAACGGCAGTTAAAGAGGATGCGATGTTTGTACGGTAACAAAAACAAATATAATATAGGAAAAGATAAAAGACACGATTATATTAACGTCTCCTCTCTCAAACTACATAGGCAATAAAATATCGCATTGCAAATAAATATATGCCGTATAGCAAGCAATCCATTGACACTGTCAATGGATTTTTTCGGTTTTGTTTCTTTTATTATTGATTTTTTTGCGACTATATGTTAGAATGAATCCATTAGAACAAAAAGAAAGGCATAGCAAATGAAGAAATATAAAAATTATTTCATAAATCTAATTTGCCCGGCATTTATTTTCGGCTCGGTAACAGGAATTTTAACAGCGGTTACAGTAACGCTTTATAAGCTGTGTGCGATGCATGTAATAAATGTGTCCGAGAGGGGATATGAGCTTTTAAGAGAATATCCCTACGCAATACCGATTGTTATGGCAATCCTTTTTGGGGCCGCGTTTGGATATGCCATTTGCTATAAAAAGCTACCGAGCATTCGCGGCGGCGGAATCCCTATGTCCATCGGTATATTAAGAGGGCTTATCACCTTTAAATGGTTAAGAAACCTTATCGGGACCTTTACCCTTTCGCTCGCCACATTTTTGATCGGTGTTCCACTCGGCAACGAGGGTCCCTCGGTTCAGATGGGAACGGCAATAGGAAGAGGAAGCGTTCTTCCGTTCTCCAAAAAGCATAGAGCGTGGGACAGATATTCTATGACAGGCGGTGCGTGTGCAGGCTTTTCAACCGCTACGGGCGCGCCGATTTCGGGAATAATGTTTGCAATAGAGGAGGCGCATCAAAGGATTTCTCCAATGATAGTAATCGTTTCGTGCGTTTCTGTAATGTTTGCAAGGCTTACAACTGAGCTTATCGCTCCAATTCTTGGCGTTAGCATTGACCTTTTCCCCGAAATGAGCGTAATTTCGCTTAAAATCAAGGATATTTGGATTCCGTTAGTGGTGGGAATAGCGATGGGTCTTCTCGCGGTAGTGTTTTTAAAGCTTTATAAGCTCATAAATACGATAATGAACAAAAAGCTCAGGCGCGTTCCCCGTCAATATAAAATATTTGCCGTATTTGCACTTACTCTTATCTTGGGCGTTGTGTCCTATTCCTTTATCTCAACAGGACATCACCTTATCTTGGAGCTGTTTAACGGCAATATCGCAATTTACATGCTTGTTCTGATTTTGCTTGCAAGAGCAGTTCTTACAATTTGCGCGAATTCAAGTAGCATAACGGGCGGAATTTTCCTTCCGATTCTTTCACTCGGCGCGCTTTTGTCATCGCTACTCGGAAGAGTCATTCAGGAGCTTTTCGGAATAAGTCAGGAATATTATACAATAATTCTTATTCTCGGAATAACCGCATGTATTTCAAGCATGATGAAGACACCGCTTACCGCAATTTTCTTTGCGGTCGAGGCGCTCTCGTGCTATAATAATATAGTCTATGTAATTGCCGTGTCCGCCATAGCCTTTGTAATTACCGAAATCTTCGAGGCAAAATCAATTCCCGATACCGTGCTTGATACAAGAATTGAGGAGCAAAACGAGGGCAAGGATAAGAAGGTTATTGACACCTTCGTAACAGTGCAGAAAAATGCCTTTGCGATAGGAAAGCAAATCAGAGACATTTTTTGGCCAAGCAACCTTTTCGTGCTTTCCTTAAAGCATGATGAAACAAAAAAGGCAGAGGTTGATGAGCATGGCGGTAAGGAAATCAGAGAAGGCGACCTTTTGCATGTAAGATATTCAACCTTTGATGAGGTGGCTACAAGAGAGGAGCTTTTCGCAATCGTCGGCGAGCAATCAATAGAGGAAAAGGAAGCCGATGTAATATAACCGTGGATAAAGGGTGAAAGGAGCGTAATCCGCTTGAAAATCACCCTTTATTTTTTATTTTATTTCAACTTAAATATTGACATTATAATATTCTTATGATAAAATACTATACAGTATAGGTCTAAAAAACTTTTAAAAAATTTTGAATTAGGTATTGACAACTTAAAAGTGTTGTGATAATATATACAAGATAATTTTGTAGCAAAGGAGGACTTGATAATGAAAGCTGTTTTTTCCGGTGCTACTATTTTCAAAAACGGAAGATTCGAGCAGGGTGGCGAGCTTAGCGCTCATTCCACTTCTTTTGACAGTCTTTTTATCGACTCAACTCAATATTTTATATTTCCCGGTTTTGCTGATTTGCATGTGCATTTTAGAGAGCCGGGCTTTTCTTATAAGGAAACAATCGTAACGGGTAATGCCTCGGCAAGGAGTGCGGGATACACAACCGTTTGTACAATGCCGAATCTTAATCCCGTTCCCGATAGCCTTGAGAATTTAAAGCCTCAGCTTGACCTCATAAAAAGCGGAGCTGACATTCGCATCCTGCCGTTTGGTAGCATCACTAAGGGCGAGGGCGGAAGGGCGCTTTCCGATATGGAGCAAATCGCACCGTTCGTTTGTGGCTACTCCGATGATGGGCGTGGCGTTGATGACAGCGGACTTATGAAGGAGGCAATGCAAAGGGCAAGGGCTCTTGACAAGCTTATCTCGGCTCACTGTGAGGACGGAACACAAATAAAGGACTCACCCGAGGCTGAATGGAAGCAAATTGAAAGAGATATAATGCTCGTCGATGATATAAAGTGTAAATATCATGTTTGCCATATATCAACCAAGGAGAGCGTTGCGCTTATAAGAGATGCAAAAAGAAGTGGCGTAAATATCACCTGCGAAACAGCTCCCCACTATTTGACCCTATCTCAAAAAAACATAAGAGATGAGGGCGGATTTAGGATGAATCCACCGCTTAGAGAGGAAGCGGACAGGCTTGCGCTCATCGAGGGAATTTGCGATGGCACGATTGATATGATAGCGACCGACCACGCACCCCACTCCGCAGAGGAAAAGAGTAAGGGGTTAAAGAGCCTTAACGGAATTGTAGGTCTTGAAACCGCATTTCCAATCCTCTACACAAAATTAGTTAAAGAGGGAGTTATCCCGCTTGATAGGCTTATTGAGCTAATGGCTGTAAATCCGTATAAAAGGCTTGGAATTGAGCCGAACGGATGCACGGTGTATTCACTTGATGAGCAATATGTAGTTGACCCGTCGACCTTCAATACAATGGGACGCTCAACCCCATACGGCGGCGAAACGGTCAACGGAAAATGCCTTGCAACAATATGCGATGGCAGGCTCGTTTATATTGATAAAGGATTAGTAAAAAATTAAAGGAGAGATAGAAATGGCAAAGAGAACAGACATTAAAAGGGTAATGATTATCGGCTCGGGACCTATTGTAATCGGTCAAGCAGCCGAGTTTGACTATGCAGGCACACAGGCTTGCTTAGCTCTTAAGGAGGAGGGCTATGAGGTAATCCTCGTGAACTCAAACCCCGCTACAATTATGACCGATACCGTAATCGCGGATAAGGTTTATATGGAGCCGCTCACACTTGAATATGTAGCAAAAATCATCAGACACGAGCGTCCTGATGCAATCGTTCCGGGTATAGGCGGACAAACAGGTCTTAACCTTGCTATGCAGCTTGAAAAGAAGGGAATCCTGAAGGAAAGCGGAGTTCAGCTTCTCGGCACAAGCAGTCGCTCAATAGAGAGGGCTGAGGACAGAGAGCTTTTCAAGGAGCTTTGCGAGTCTATCGGCGAGCCTGTTATTCCTTCGGAAATTGCTAACAGCATGGACGAGGCAATGAAGGCAATTGAGAAAATCGGATTTCCAGTAGTTCTTCGTCCTGCGTTCACCCTCGGTGGCACAGGCGGAGGCTTCGCATACAATATGGAGGAGTATGTTGAGCTTGCACAGGGTGCGCTTGACGCCTCACCGGTTCATCAGGTTCTTGTTGAAAAGAGCGTAAAAGGCTTTAAGGAAATCGAATTTGAGGTTATGCGCGATGGCGATGATAACGCAATCACCATTTGCGGAATGGAGAACATTGACCCGGTTGGAGTTCATACAGGTGACTCAATCGTTGTAGCTCCTATTATGACCCTTAACGATCACGATCTCAAAATGCTTAACGATAGCGCTATCAAGCTCATTCGCGAGCTTAAAATTGAGGGTGGCTGTAATGTTCAGTTCGCACTCAATCCTGTAACAAGCGAATACTATCTCATTGAGGTAAACCCAAGAGTTTCCCGTTCAAGCGCGCTTGCATCAAAGGCAAGCGGATATCCTATCGCAAGAGTTACTGCAAAGGTTGCTCTCGGTATGACCCTTGATGAAATTGAGGTCGCAGGAACAAGAGCATCATTTGAGCCAAGCCTTGACTATGTAGTTGCGAAGTTCCCACGCTTCCCGTTTGATAAATTTACAACAGTTCCAAATAAGCTCGGCACACAAATGAAGGCAACGGGCGAGTGCATGGGCATAGGCTCAACCCTTGAGGAGTGCATGCTCAAATCCGTGCGCTCACTTGAAATCGGTGTATGCCACTTCTATATGCCTAAGTTTGACGAAATGAGCGATGATGAAATCTATAACTACATCAGCGAGTTCCATGATGATAACATCTTCGCAATCGCACAGCTCTTCCGCCACGGCGCAGCAGTAGAGAAGATCCATGAAATCACAATGATAACCTCATATTTCCTTGAGGCAGTTAAAAATATCGTTGACATGGAAAATAAGCTTGCATCTAATGTAAGGGATGTAGCAGTCCTTTCCGAGGCAAAGAAGATGGGCTTTAGCGATAAATATATCGCAAAGCTTTGGAATGATGTCGAAATCAATGTATATAACCTCCGCCATGAGAACGGAATAGTTCCGGTATTCAAGATGGTTGACACCGCCCATGTTGGCGCATATATTCCATATTTTTACTCATCACATCATGATGAAAACAAGTCAATTCATACCGATAGAAAGAAAATCATCGTTCTCGGTGCAGGTCCTATCCGTATCGGACAGGGCGTAGAGTTTGACTACTCAACCGTTCACGCAGTTAAGACAATTAAGGAATCTGGCTACGAGGCTATTATCATAAACAATAACCCCGAAACCGTATCAACCGACTATACAACCTCTGATAAGCTCTATTTTGAGCCGCTTACAGTTGAGGATGTAATGGAGGTTATAGATTTTGAAAAGCCAGATGGAGTTATTGCATCACTTGGCGGACAAACAGCAATTAACCTTGCAGCTCCCCTTGCCGAGCGCGGAGTAAAGCTTATCGGCACTGACTGTGACGCTATTGACAGAGCAGAAAACCGTGACGCATTTGAAAAAATCCTTGAGGAGCTTGATATTCCTCAGCCAAAGGGACAGGCAGTTACCAACATTGAGGCAGGCGTAAGAGTAGCCAAGGAGGTTGGATACCCCGTGCTTGTTCGCCCGTCATTCGTTCTTGGCGGACGCGCAATGCAGCTCGTAGGAAACGAAAGACAGCTTCGCCAATACCTTAAGACAGCCGTTGAAATTGATGTAGACAAGCCCGTTCTTGTTGACCACTATATCAAGGGTAAGGAGGTAGAGGTTGACGCAATCTGCGACGGACGCGATGTATTCGTTGCGGGAATTATGGAGCTTGTTGAGCGTACAGGAGTTCACTCAGGCGACTCAATCAGCGTATATCCATCATTCTCAATCTCCGATAAGGTAAAGGGCAAAATCCTCACATATTCAAAGAAGCTCGGTCTTGGCATCGGCATTATCGGCTTGTTCAATATCCAATTTATCGTTGACCAGAACGATGATGTTTATATCATAGAGGTAAACCCACGCTCATCAAGAACAGTTCCGTTCCTCTCTAAGTCAACAGGCTATTCGCTTGCTGACATCGCAACCGAGGTAATCCTTGGAAAGAGCCTTAAGGAGCTCGGAATATTTGACCTCTATCCACAGGAAAAGAAGAGATGGTATTGCAAGGTTCCTGTATTCTCCTATAAGAAGATTAGCGGAATTGATGCTTACCTCAGCCCTGAAATGAAGTCAACAGGAGAGGCAATCGGATATGACGATACTCTTAACAGGGCCTTCTATAAGGCGCTTCAGGCATCGGGCATGCAGGTTCAGAACTACGGCACAGTTCTTGCAACAATAGCCGATGATGATAAGGAAGAGGCTCTTGAGCTTATCAGACGCTTCTACAACCTTGGCTGTAACATCGAAGCAACCGCAGGCACTGCAAAGTTCCTGAAGGAACACGGAATCAGAACAAGAGTTAAGAATAAGATAGGCGAGGGCTCAAACGACATTTACGAAACAATGCGTCAGGGTCATATTGCTTATGTTATCAACACAAGCGATGCAAGCTCAAGCGCAGGCTCAACTCAAAAGGACGGATACGAAATCCGCCACCTTGCAATAGAGAATAATATCTCACTCTTTACCTCGCTTGACACAGTAAGAATCTTGCTTGATGTCCTTGAGGAAATTACACTCACAATTTCAACAATAGACAGCTAATAGGGTGCTATGAAGGATACAGTTTTTACAATAATGACAAATAAAAAAATCGCTAAGAATACATACGAATGTGTTCTTAGCGGTGACTGTACCGATATAAAATGCGGACAGTTTGTAAATATTAAGCTTGATGGCTTCTATCTCAGAAGACCTATTTCCGTATGCGATGTTGAGGGTAACGAGCTTACTCTTATCTATAAGGTCGTTGGAAAGGGAACTGAGGCTATGGCGCAAATGTGCTCAGGCACAAAGCTTCCTGTTTTGACAGGACTCGGTAATGGCTATAACATAGAAAAAAGCGGAGAAAAGCCACTTTTGGTTGGCGGTGGCGCAGGCGTGCCCCCAATGTATAAGCTCTGCCGTGAGCTTGTTAAGCAAGGCAAGACACCAAGCGTGATTCTCGGCTTCAACTCAAGGGAAGAGGTTTTCTATGAGGAAGAATTTAAAAAGCTCGGAGCTAATGTAATCGTTGCAACAGCCGACGGAAGCTATGGCGTAAAGGGCTTCGTTACCGACGCCTTTGATATGGTAGATTATACATATTTTTATACCTGCGGTCCCGAGCCAATGCTCAAGGCAGTGTATAATAAGAGTGTGACAAGCGGTCAGTTCAGCTTTGAGGAGCGTATGGGCTGCGGCTTTGGCGCATGTATGGGATGCTCCTGCAAGACAAAATACGGAAATAAGCGTATTTGTAAGGACGGACCGGTGCTTGAAAAGGAGGAAATCATATGGTAAGCTTAAAGACAGAGCTTTGTGGAATAGAGCTTGATAATCCATTGATCCCCGCAAGCGGTACATTCGGCTTCGGCTATGAATTTGCGGAAATTTACGATATAAACATGCTCGGCACCTTCTCCTTCAAGGGAACAACAAGGGAGCCAAGGTTTGGAAATCCCACACCAAGAATTGCCGAGTGCGAAAGAGGAATGATAAACTCCGTAGGACTTCAAAATCCTGGAGTTGACAAGGTCATTTCCGAGGAGCTTCCAAAGCTTAGAAAATGCTTTCATAAGCCCGTTATGGCAAATGTAAGCGGTTTTTCAATCGATGATTATGTTGAGGCGGTTGAAAAGCTTGATAAAGAGGATATGATAGGCTGGTTTGAAATAAATGTCAGCTGTCCGAATGTTCACGGCGGAGGAATGAGCTTTGGCGTGCTTCCCGAGTCTGCCGCAGCAGTTACAAGGGCAGTAAAGGCAGTTACAAAAAAGCCGGTTATTATAAAGCTCTCGCCAAATGTAACCGATATTGTTTCAATAGCAAAGGCGTGCGAGGACGCAGGCGCTGACGGAATCAGCCTTATAAACACCTTGCTCGGTATGAGAATAGACCTGAAGACAAAAAAGCCTGTTGTAGCAAATAAAATGGGTGGCTTTTCAGGACCCGCAATTAAGCCCGTCGCTATAAGAATGGTATATCAGGTTTACGAGGCGGTTAAAATTCCAATCGTTGGCGGTGGCGGAATCAGCTGTGCTGAGGATGTTATTGAAATGATGCTCGCAGGTGCAAGCGCGGTTGAAATCGGCGCGCAAAATCTAATCGATCCCTTCGCATGCAAGAAAATCATTGAAGATCTGCCAAGAGCTATGGAAAAATATGGAATAAAGGATTTAAAGGATATAATAGGAGGAGCGCACTAATGGGAAAAGATGTAATTATCGCTTGTGACTTCGCAAGCAAGGAGCAGGTGTTTGACTTTCTTGATAAATTTCAGGATGAAAAGCCCTTTGTAAAAATCGGTATGGAGCTTTTCAATGCAGAGGGACCGGAAATCGTACGCGAAATCAAAAGACGCGGACATAAGATATTCCTTGACCTCAAGCTTCACGATATCCCAAACACAGTTAAAAAGGCAATGGCGGTTCTTTCACGCCTTGATGTAGATATGACAAATGTTCACGCATCGGGAACCATCGCAATGATGGAGGCAGCTCTTGAGGGACTTACAAGAGAGGACGGCTCAAGACCGCTTCTTATCGCAGTAACTCAGCTTACCTCAACAAGCGAGGAGAGAATGAGAGATGACCTTCTTATTAACGAGCCAATGGATAAGGTTGTAATGCACTACGCAATGAACGCGAAAAAGGCAGGACTTGCAGGAATCGTATGCTCACCGCTTGAGGCTGAAAAGGTTCATAATACCTGCGGTAAGGACTTTGTTACAGTTACCCCTGGCGTACGCTTTGCCGATGGAGATAAGGGAGATCAGGTAAGAGTTATGACCCCCGAGCAGGCAAAGAAGATAGGAAGCGACTATATAGTAGTTGGAAGACCGATTACAGCCGCTGCCGACCCTGTTGAAGCATATAGAAGATGCGTAAGAGAATTTGTTGACTAAGGAGAACTAAAATGGAAAGCTACAAGAGAGAGTTTATAGAATTTCTACAAAGCGCAGGCGTGTTGAAGTTTGGTGACTTCACTGCAAAAAGCGGAAGAAAAATCCCATATTTCATCAACGCAGGCGAAATCAAAACAGGCGAGCATATTGCAAGGCTCGGTCAGTTCTACGCAAAGGCATACCTTGATAAGGTAGGCAAAAAGCAAACAGCGCTTTACGGTCCTGCATATAAGGGAATTTCAATAGCTGTTTCAACCTCAATCGCACTTGCAGGCGAGGGACTAAACCTTCCATTCTTCTTTAACAGAAAGGAAGCAAAGGACCATGGCGAGGGCGGAGTTTTCGTAGGCTATAAGCCAAAGGCTGGCGAGGAGGTAGTAATCGTCGAGGATGTTATTACCGCAGGCACCGCAATCCGTGAAACTATGGAAATCATGAAGAGCGTAGAGGGCGTAAAGGTTTGCGCTACCTTCGTAATGGTTGACCGTAAGGAAAAGGGCAAGGGCGAAAAGGGCGCAATGGTTGAAATTGAGGAGGAGTTTGGCTTCCCCGTATATTCAGTAGTTGATGTATATGACATTATAGAATACCTTTCCGAGGACAAGGCAAACGAGGAGAATGTAAATAGAATCAAGAAATATCTTGAGGTTTACGGAGCATAATCCTGTCGCAAAATAAAAACGAAAGGAAAAAATAATGAGACATTTAATCGGAATTGAGGACCTCACAAACGAGGAAATAGATAGCCTTATTGCAACCGCGGAGGACATAATCGCAAATCCCGATAAATATGCCGAGGTTTGTAAGAGAAAAAAGCTTGCAACGCTTTTCTATGAGCCATCAACAAGGACACGCCTTTCATTTGAGGCTGCAATGATGGAGCTCGGAGGTAATGTGCTTGGCTTTTCAGAGGCTCAAAGTAGCTCCGCTGCAAAGGGCGAGAGCGTTGCTGACACAGCAAAGGTAATTTCCTGCTTTGCTGATATAATGGTAATGCGCCACTTCAAGGAGGGCGCGCCAATGGTTGCGTCAATGAACTCTACTATCCCTGTAATCAACGCAGGCGACGGAGGACATAACCATCCAACTCAAACACTTACCGACCTTCTTACAATCAAGCGTGAAAAGGGAAGACTTGATAACCTTACAATAGGTCTTTGTGGCGACCTTAAGTTCGGCAGGACCGTTCACTCCCTTATCTCCGCTATGGCAAGATATAAAAATATAAAATTCGTGCTTATCTCACCTGATGAGCTGAAAATTCCTGATTACATCAAGCACGATGTTCTTGAAAGAAACGGAATTGAGTATGAGGAAACCGCATCACTTGAGTATGCTATGCCAAATATAGACATTCTTTATATGACCCGTGTTCAAAGAGAAAGATTTTTCAATGAGCAGGATTATATAAGACTTAAGGATAGCTATATCTTGACTCCTGAAAAGCTTGATACAGCGAAAAAGGACCTCGCAATCCTTCATCCGCTACCAAGAGTAAACGAAATCTCAGTCGCAATAGATAAAGACCCACGCGCTTGCTATTTCAGACAGGTTTTGAACGGTAAATATATAAGAATGGCGCTTATTAAGTTCTTGTTGGAGGCGTAAAATGACGGTAGATGAAATCAAAAACGGAGTCGTAATTGACCATATAAAAGCAGGCGACGGAATGGATATCTACCATTTCCTCGGTCTTGATAAGCTTGATTGCAATATCGCAATTATTAAAAACGCATATAGCAAAACAATGGGAAGAAAGGATATAATCAAGGTTGATACAAGCGTAAATGTTGACCTTAGCGTGCTTGGCTATATTGACCCTGACCTTACAGTAAACCTCATTGAAAACGGTAAAATCGTTAAAAAATATCATCCTGAGCTTCCGTATGAGGTTATAGATGTAGTAAAGTGTAAAAACCCTCGTTGCATCACATCAACCGAGCAGGAGCTATCCCATGTTTTCCGCCTAACCGATAAGGAAAACCGAGTTTACCGCTGTATCTACTGCGAAACGAAGGCAAAATAAACAATAATAAAACAAAAATCCACCAGCTAAACTGGTGGATTTTTATTTTAGCGGTGTAGGATTGTCAGAAAGCCCTATTAAATAGTCAGCAGTAAGATTGTAAAATTTACATAGAGCAATTAAATCATCTATTTTAAGCTCCGCGCGCCCTGCCTCAATATGATTGTAGCCCTGTTGTGATTTGCAAAGCACCTTGCCCACCTGAGCCTGCGTAAGATCCCTGTCCTCGCGTACATTCTTAATTCTTGTTCTATAATCCATAGCTCTCACCCCCATTCATCATTATAAAAATTCTACAATACTCAATTATTGAGTATTGACATTTACTCAAAGATTGAGTATAATATAGCTGAAAATGAATAATCAAGAGAACTTTTGTTAATTAGAGGGGGATAAAATAGTGGAAAATAAAAATATTGAAAACGCACCGAAGCCTATCGTTTTTAGAGAAGGAATCATTGAGGTGAATGGTCAAAGATATAGATTAAAAGATGGAGTTTTGTATGATAGCACTGGAATTAGTGTTCCAAAGTCAAGATCTGAAAGAGTGCTTTATGAATATTATTCACAAATAAATTGTGATCAGTTAGATGAAACTCAGTTGATAGACTACGCAAAAGGGCTAAAAGACGCAGGCTTTTTTCAGTTGTGTGTGCAAACAATAGAAAAAGAATTGAAAAAAGAACACGAAGATAGTTACATAAAGATCATATTGCCCATTTATACAAGTTCGTTGAGAGGGTTGAAACAACCGAATTTGGCAGTGGAATTTTGGAAAGAAAATTGCGGATATTATCACAAGTGTGAATCAGTGTCATTGCTTACATCTTTGGCAGCCGCATATCTTGATCTTAAAGATTATGGTAATGCAAAAAAGTTTGCTGATAAAGCATATGCAAGAAATGGTGGTAGCGTGGGATATGTAAACGAGCTTTCGCTTGTGTATAAGAGATTGAAGAAAGAAACCGAGAAAAAATAACGATAGTTAAACCGCCGAGCAACAGTTTGGCGGTTTGGTATTTTAAAAAAGTTCAGTTTCTTTTTGTATACTTTTTGCGACTTCCTTCGGTCGTGCGCATACAACGCACTGCCTAAAACAAGTTTTAGAGTGCGAAAGAATCTTTTCTTAAAGAAAAAGTATATATACACATACAAATAAATTCTCAAAAATAGACTTTTTTCGCAAAACCCTCTTGACAAGAGCATTTTCGTGTGTTACTATATTTACAACATCATAGAGGCGCATCTGCGCATCAGTAGCAAAATCCGTCAACCTCGGGCGAAAGGGTTGGATTTGTGAAAGGGCAGGATGCCGAAAGAGGGACTCGCAATCCTTTCTTGGTTTGTCAAATAAGATTTGACCGACTGTCGTTTTTACGGAGTGCTATGTGTTGACTGATATATTTATATTTCTGTCAATATTGTATTTTAGCATCCGTATTTGACGGATGCTTTTCTAATGTTAAAATAAAATTCAGGAGATAAAAAGATGAAAAAGACAATTTTTGAAGGAGTAGCAACCGCCCTTATCACACCATTTGATGAAAACGGGAAGATTGACTACAAAAAGTTCGCTGAACTTGTAGAATTTCAAATTTCCGAGGGAATAAATGCCCTTGTAGTTTGCGGAACAACTGGCGAGGCATCAACCCTTACTGATGATGAGCATAAGGACGCTATCGAGTTCGTAGTAAAGCAGACAAACGGCAGAGTTCCTGTAATCGCCGGTACAGGAAGTAACGATACCGACTACGCAATTTGGCTGACAAAGCACGCCTGTGAGGTTGGAGCTGACGCTGTCTTGATTGTAACTCCATACTATAATAAAGCAACCCAAAAGGGTCTTGTTAAGATGTATACCGCAATCGCTGACGCATCAACAAAGCCTGTAATCATTTATAATGTACCGTCAAGAACAGGCGTTAATATTGAGCCTAAAACCTATCTCGCCTTGGCTGACCACCCAAATATCGTGGCAATCAAGGAAGCAAACGGAAATATAAGCAAAATTGCCGAAACGATCGCACTCGTTGGCGATAAGCTTGATGTTTATAGCGGAAACGATGACCAAATCGTGCCAATTCTCGCACTTGGCGGAAAGGGCGTAATCTCCGTTCTTTCAAACCCACTCCCAAGAAAAACCGTTGAAATTTGCGATAAATTCTTTAAGGGCGATGTAAAGGGAAGCGCACAGCTTCAGCTTGAGCTTCTACCGCTTATCAACGCACTGTTTAGCGAGGTAAATCCTATCCCCGCAAAGTGCGCTATGGCTCATATGGGATATACCGAAAATGTGCTTCGCTCACCGCTTTATCCAATGGAAAGCGATACCGAGGCAGTTCTCGTTGAAAAATTAAGAGAGCAAGGAATTAAAATATGAAGGTAAGTGTAGTAGGCGCGCTTGGCATAATGGGCAAGCATGTCATAAATGCAGTAAATAATTCGGGTAACGAGTGCGTTGCGTTCGTTGATATTAAATATGGCGAGCAAAGAAACGCAAATGAATACCTAAAAATGTCCGATATTAAGGAAAACGCCGATGTCGTAATTGACTTTTCATTCCACGGATTAACAAAGGAAATCACCGATTACGCCATAAGCACAAAAACCCCGACAATTATTGCCACAACAGGTCAAACCGATGAGGAAAAGGCAATTATTGTTGAGGCATCAAAAAAAGCACCAATCTTCTATACAGGAAATATGTCACTCGGAATTGCAACCCTTTGCGACCTTGTAAAAAGGGCAGTTGAGGTGTTCCCAAATGCCGATGTTGAAATTATTGAAACCCACCATAACCGTAAGCTTGACGCCCCCTCGGGAACTGCGAAAATGCTCTTTGACGCTGTCAAGGAGGTAAGACAAGAGGCTCGCGAAAAGCAGGGAAGAAGCGGTCTTTGTAAGCGCGAGGCAGGCGAGGTCGGTATTAGCTCGGTTAGAATAGGAAATATCGTTGGTATTCACGAGGTAAGAATAGGCACAGCTACTGAGCAAATCACTTTGAAGCACGAGGCTTACGATAGGGCACTCTTTGCCGATGGCGCAATAAAAAGTGCAGAATTTATGTGTGGTAAGGGTGCAGGGCTTTATACTATGAAGGAGTTGTTAAAGGGATAATGCTACACGAAAATTTATCCATAAATGAAAGCGGTCACCTTTGCATAGCAGGGGCAGATACCGTTGATCTTGCAAAAAAGCACGGTACGCCTCTTATGGTAATGGATGAGGCAAGAATAAAGAGAAATTTCAGTATTTACAGAGATGCAATGAAGAAATTCTTTGGCGCTGACTCATTCCCCGCATTTGCAAGTAAATCCTTTTCCTGTAAATATATCTATCGCATAGCAAAGGAAATGGGCATCGGAATTGACATCGTTTCCTCGGGCGAGCTTTATACCGCGCTTGAGGCGGGCTTTGATGTCTCAAAATCATTTTTCCATGGAAATAATAAAACCGATTTTGATATAAGATACGGAATTGATAATGGAGTTGGCTATTTCGTTGTTGATAATATGACCGAGCTTGATGTGATTGATGAAATCGCTAAGGAAAAGGGCATAGTACAGCCGGTAATTCTAAGGCTCACCCCGGGAATTGACCCTCATACCCATTCCGCAATCACAACAGGACAGGTTGATAGTAAATTCGGTATAGCTATTGAAACAGGACAAGCTGATGAGGCGGTAAAATATACCCTATCAAAGAAAAATGTCCGTCTTGACGGCTTCCATTGCCATATCGGCTCGCAAATATTTGAAATCAAGCCATTTTGCGACTCCGCCGATATAATGATAAAATATATCGCGCAAATCAAGGAAAAATTCGGCTATGAAATAAAAATTCTAAACCTTGGCGGTGGCTTTGGCGTTAGATATATTTTCTCTCAGCCCGAGCTTGATTATGCCGATTTTATAAGACAAATTGCACAGCATATTGATAGCGAAATTGCAAATAGCAAAATCAAAAAGCCAACAATAATTATGGAGCCGGGAAGGAGCATAGTTGCCGACTCCTGCCTGACGCTTTACACTGTTGGTGGAACTAAGGAAATTCACGGCTTTAAGAATTATGTGTCCGTTGACGGCGGTATGCCCGACAACCCAAGATATGCGCTTTATCAGGCGGATTATACAGTTGAGCTTGCCTCAAAAATGAATGAAATTAAGGACTTTAATTGCACTGTAGCTGGCAGATGCTGTGAAAGCGGTGACCTCTTGCAGGAAAATGTTCTTATTCCAAAGCCGGTAAGGGGCGACATCTTGGCAGTGCTTGTGACAGGTGCTTATAACTATTCAATGGCAAGTAATTATAATAGAATCCCCCGCCCAAAGGTAGTCGCAATAAGCGATGGATGCGATGTTGAAATTATTCGCAGAGAGAGCCTTGCAGACTTAACTAAAAACGACCTTTGATGTGAATTTTAAAGTTTTTAAATTTATAAATTCAAAAATTATAAAAATTAAAAATTTGTAAATTGCAAAAAAGTCAAAGAGCCCTTGTTTAAAAGGCTAAATTAACTCAAATAACAAATCAAAAATAAAAATCCGACGAATAATTTCGTCGGATTTTTTAATGCTATTTTTTAATAATTTCAAGTGATCTTATCTTTTCTTTGTAGCGTTTTCAACAACCAATGTTGAAACCATTTCATCAACACTCATAGAGCCAAGGTCAACACCGCCACGGGCACGGAGTGAAACGGTTCCACTCTCAACCTCATTGTTGCCGACAATGATAACATAAGGAGTCTTTTGTAGCTGAGCCTCTCTGATTTTCTTGCCCATCGTTTCATTTCTAAGATCAAGCTCAACTCTGATTCCCGCATCCTCAAGCTTTTCCTTAACGCCCCTTGCGTAAGCCTCGCAATCGGAGTTGATAGGAACGATAACAGCCTGTGTAGGCGATAGCCAAAGCGGAAGCGCGCCCGCATACTTTTCAAGAATAAGCGCAAGCGTTCTTTCGTAACAGCCAAGTGATGTTCTGTGAATGATATAAGGAGTAACCATTTGATTGTTGGAGTCTACATATTCCATTCCAAACTTCTTAGCAAGAAGCATATCAATTTGAATTGTAACGATTGTGTCTTCCTTGCCGAATACATTCTTGCACTGAATGTCAAGCTTAGGTCCGTAGAATGCTGCCTCATCAATGCCGATCTCATAGTCAAGACCGATATCGTCAAGAAGCTCCTTCATAACGCCTTGTGCCTCATTCCATTGCTCAGGTGTACCCTCGTACTTGTCAGTACGGTTAGGATCCCACTGTGAGAAGCGGAATGTGCAGTCCTCCCAAAGTCCAACTGTTTCAAGGCAATACTTTGCAAGCTCAAGACAGCCCTTAAATTCCTCGGCGAGCTGATCGGGACGGAGAATAAGATGACCCTCTGAGATTGTAAACTGTCTTACACGGATAAGGCCGTGCATTTCACCGCTGTCCTCATTACGGAAAAGGGTAGATGTTTCGCCAAGACGCATAGGAAGATCCCTATATGAGCGCTTTTTGTTAAGAAATACCTGATATTGGAATGGGCAGGTCATAGGACGAAGGGCAAAGCATTCCTTTGTTTCATCATGTGGATCACCCATAATAAACATACCGTCAAGATAGTGATCCCAGTGACCTGAAATCTTGTAAAGCTCACGCTTAGCCATAAGAGGTGTTTTAGTCAAAAGATATCCGCGCTTTTGCTCCGTATCCTCAACCCATCTTTGAAGAAGCTGAATTACTCTTGAGCCCTTAGGCAAGAGAATAGGCAAGCCCTGACCGATTGCATCAACGGTTGTAAAGAACTCAAGGTCACGGCCGATCTTGTTGTGATCTCTTGACTCCGCCTCAGCAATCATCTTAAGATGATTTTCAAGCTCCTCTTGGTTTGCAAACGCAGTTCCGTTCACACGGGTAAGCATCTTGTTGTTCTTGTCATTCTTCCAGTAAGCGCCCGAAAGCTTCATCACCTTAAACGCCTTGAGTGCCTTTGTGTAGCGAAGGTGAGGACCAACGCACATGTCGATGTAGTCACCCTGCTGATAGAAGCTGATTACCGCATCAGCATCAAGGTCGCCAATATGCTCAACCTTGTATTTTTCACCACGGCTCTCCATAAGCGCAAT
Source organism: Clostridia bacterium (assembly GCA_017466455.1). The sequence goes on along the minus strand of JAFTUD010000026.1, from coordinate 24,156 downwards.
GGCTTCATCTCTTGGCAGAGTAAACGCCTTTATAGGAAGGTTTTCCTTTGTGATTTTCTTCATTTCCTTTTCAATGCTATCGAGGTCCGCATCGGTAAGCTTTGTATCTCCGAGATCAACATCGTAATAAAAGCCCTTTTCGGTAGCAGGACCGTAAGCGAATATCGCGTGTGGGAAAAGACGCTTAATAGCCTGAGCCATAATGTGCGCCGCCGAGTGGCGAATAACGCTAAGCTCCTCGGCCTTGTCAATTGCCTCTCTTACTGTTCCGTCATTCAAAAGAATTTGCATAAATAATCCTCCTGTAAAATAAATTCAAAAAATAAAACCCTTGACGCCAAAATGACATCAAGGGTGCAGTTAACACGGTTCCACCTTGCTTTTAACTCAAAATCCTTAACGCGGAAAACGGTAAAGGTTGTTACCCCTTCACAGCTCGGGAGTGGTCTTCGCAAAAATCGTAATAGATAGCTTTCACCAAGGCGCTATCCTCTCTGAAAAACGAAAATTTTGTTACTCTTTCCGTCAAAGCCTTTGTTGTGACCTATTTTAGCATATAAAATCAAGCTTGTCAAGGCGAAAATCAAAAAAATTATAAAACAAGAGCAGGGAATTGCTCCCTGCCCACATTTTTAATATTCAAAGCTTGACATCCATTCGGAAAATTCGTTGAAAAGCTCGTTATATTGCTTTTGAAGCGTGTCGTCTACATACTCATACTGGGTTCTGTTTTCCTTAAACTCATCGGAGTATTTTACAACAGGCTTGTAAACATCGGTGTTGTTGAGCCCTCTTTGTAGCTCGGATACCGCGGTTTTTGTCATCGCCTCAACCTTATTTATGTTCTCAATAAGGTCGCCAAGCTCCGTTTCGCTTATCGCTAAAACCGAGGCACGAAGCGAGTCGAAGTATGTGTCCTTATAGCCGTAGTTAAACTGCGCCTTGTCTTGAGTAATAAAGTAAATAGCATCGCTTGGGTAGAGGTAGTCCTCACCGCTTTCAAACTTTGCGGTATAATTGAACCAATGCGTTGTAAAATACGCATAATCGTACATTGTGTAAATGTCCGTTATAATGTCACTCGTTGCAATTTGAGACCAAAGCGACTTGTCGCCAAGCTCACTTTCATCAAGAATTTCATAATACGCATCTACAATCTTAAAATTGAACTCATAGCCGTAATTGTCCGTAAAGAATGTGCTCTTATCTCTTGAAACCTCAAGAATACCGGTTATCTTTATTGCCTGAGTTGTGTAATCAAACTTTTTGCCCTTTTGAGGATAAACCGCCATCGTGTTGGAAAGCTCGTTTGTGTTAGGCAGACAGAACGGACAGCTTTGATACGGAAGGTTCATAAGATATATGTAAGAGCCGTCAACAGGAGAGCTTGTCGCCATATATCCGTTTATCGTAATAGGCGTTCCGTCAAGCCCCTTTAAATATTCGTACTTTAATGCGTTTTTGAAGCTTATTTTTGTCGGGTTAGAGTAGTCGACGCTACCGCAGGCGGAAAAAGCGAGAACAAACGCAAAAATAAGGATAAACGCAAGAGCTTTTATAAAAATATTCTTTTTCATTGTGCTAAGCTATCCTTTCTTGCCATAGAGTATGTGCAAATAATCGTTGGCAAAACGCTGATTAGAAATACCCCTAGGAGTATAACAAATTCAAGCGCATATACCTTTCCGTAATTAAGCACAACGCCCATGCTCTGAACATAATCGCTCATGAACAAAAGACAAAGTCTTGATGCACCAAAGGCAAGCGCAGTTGAAATAAGACCGATTATACTGTTTTGAATAATGTAGAGCAGGTTAATCTTGCTCATGCTAATACCGATAAGTCGCATAAGCTCAATTTCCTTCTTTGAGTTGTACATGTTAAGTAGCGTAATAATTGAAATTATAAGAATGTTCATCGCCAAAATGATACCGCAAAGCACGAAGGTTATATATTTCGTATCTCCAAGGTCATCAAGCACACCGCGAACAATATTCATCGGCTCAATGGCTTGAATAGGGTAGGATTCACCATGCTCATCAGTTATTACCGTGTTGTTCAGACTGTTTACAAGCATAGTTGCACCGGTCATGCTTTTTGTATTGATAAGAAACGCATATACATTATGATGCTCATGCTCCTCGCCCTCATGCTCGTGTAAATGCCAAAGCGTTTGCACCTGCGTGAACACTATACTGTCGTAGGTTGAATATGTTTGCTCAAGTATGCCGACAACCTCAAGCTCTTGACCGTGCTCGTCAGCTCCGTGACCTATCTTGATTTTATCTCCAACCTTTAGGTTGTTTCTTTGTGCAAGCGTGTATCCAACAACAACCTGGGATATTGAGCCGTCATCAAATACAGCTCCTTGATAAAAATCATTTCCTGCAAAAAGGTCAGCGCCCGTGCCCACAACCTTGTACTGATTTTTGTATGTTCCACCGCCGATAGCAAGAGGAATAACCCTTTTTACATTCGTGTTTTGCTCAAGTGTTTCCTTGTAGGAGTAGGGAATTGTCTCCGTTGGATTTCCTGTAAAGTACATTGAATTCATGGCAAGGTCGGTATTTGAGCCGGCAGGACCGACAATAAGAGAGTAGTAGCCTGCATTGCCCGTGATTCCGTCATCAATCTGAGATGCGATATTGTAGGCAAGAATAGCAACACCTGCGGAAATAACGATAGATAAAACGACAAGAATTATTTGTATCTTCTTAATCGCCATGTTTTTGAGAGCAAATTTAAACATCTCGTCTACCTCCTGTCATTTCATTCATATCAATAACATAGTCAAAGTATTTTGCCAAGCGCTCATCGTGTGTAACCGCAATAAGCGTCTTGCCCTGCGAAATTTCAATCAGCGCCTTAATTACTTCCTCTCCGATAGCAAAGTTCAAATTGCCCGTCGGCTCATCAGCGAGAATAATGTCGGGCATTTTAACAATAGCACGGGCAATGGCAACCCTTTGCTTTTCACCGCCGGATAGGTGCTTGACCTTTTTGTTCTTCTTTTCAAATATTGATAGCCTTTTTAAAATGTCATCAACGCCCGAGGTGTCAACCCCCTCTAATTTTAAGATATTTATGTTGTCAATCACCGTCATTTCGGGAATTAGCTTAAAATCTTGGAATATGTAGCCGATTTTCTCAATTCTAAACTTGTCCTTTTCCTTTTGAGAGCGCTTGGTTATGTCAATTCCGTCAATCTCAATTTCTCCGCCCTCGGGGGAGAGAATACCTGCAATCATATTAAGTAGCGTTGATTTTCCACAGCCCGAAGCACCGAGAAGCATGTACGATTTCCCGTCCTCAAATGTCATATCACGATAGTCAATAGCGGTTTCGTTTGCAAAATGCTTTGATAAATTTTTAATGCTTATCATAAAATCCTCCTATTTAACACCGCATAGCATAAGCGCAAGACCGAAAATAGCTGATATTGCGTATAAAATCACAGTTATGCGTATATTTTCCTTTTTGTTTTTGTTAGCCTTGAATAGCACAGTAAGACCAATTCCCGCGCCCGAGCAAAGACCCGCAATGCAAGAGCCGAATGATAAAGCCCCGCTTATGTAAAGCTCGGTAAGCGCAACCGATACAGCGCAGTTCGGAATAAGACCGACAAGAGCAGTAACAAACGGTTGAGCAAGGCTTCCGCTTAGCAAAATGGCATTTAGCTTGTCGTGACCCAAAAGCTCAATGGCAAAGCCCAAAACGAGATTTACAACGAGAATAAAGATCGTAATCTTCAGTGTGTGCTTTAGGGCGGGCTTCAAAATACCGTTTTCCTCATCACAGCCACAATCCTCACATAGGTCAACCGTAGCCTTTTCAATCCTCAATTTTTTGAGAATAAAATCAATTGTGAATCCGGCGACAATTCCGATTGCAATCTTGCAGGCAAGTAGCTTCCAAATAGCACCGTGCGCCTCGGGATTTCCAAGCAGTAGGGGAATTGCCTCATCTGAGGTTGACAGAAACACCGCAATTAGCGTACCCTCGGTCAAAAGCCCTGCAGTATATAGGTTAGAGGCTGATGCGGAAAATCCGCATTGTGGGATAGAGCCGAGGCAAGAGCCGATAAGGGGTCCGGTTTTCCCGATTTTCTTCATCGTCCCTTCCATTTTCTCCGACGCCTTATGCTCGATAAACTCCATTAGCAAATAGGCAAGAAAGAGGAAAGGAATTGATTTTAGCGTCTCAATAACGGCGTGTAAAATCACATGTAAAATTTCTTCAAATGGCATAATTATTCCTTTATAAACAGTGTGTGAATAGAATGTCGTGAGATGTAATTTCTCAATTTCATTTTCAAATTTGAGAAACATTCTCAAATTACATGTCAATTATACAACTAAGTAAGCTGTCTTGTCAAGCCATAAGTCTGAATTTTGTGTGAATTTTTAAAAAGTATTGAAAAAAAGATGTTTATGTGATAAGATATATAGCATAAAAAGATTTTACAGAGTAAATGTGCGTGCGTCAAGTGTCAAAGGGACGGGGAGTTGCCCTTTGAACGAAAACTATGGTTGCGGTACGCTCATTGCATCCCGCTGGACTTATCTCCAAGATGGTTGCTGAAAATCTGTATATCGTCGAGGAGGTATTTTTATTTATGAAACAAAAAAACAAAATTAGGCTTTTTGGAAGCCTTAAAAATCTAACCATTTGCGCAATGCTTACTGCGACAAGCGTGGCAATAGGCATATTCTGTAAGAATTTCTTGGACTTTGGCGGTGTTTTTAGAATCACCTTTGAAAATCTGCCGATTATTCTCACAGGAATTTTGTTTGGACCTATCGTTGGCGGAGTAGTCGGAGCAGGCTCGGATCTTATCAGCTATCTTTTTTCAAATCAGGTATATCCGCCGAATTTGATTGTCACACTCGGCGCATGCCTTGTCGGGGTAGTTTCGGGTATTTGCTCGAAATTCATAATCCGCAAAAAGGGCACAGCTCAAATCGTGCTTTCGGGCGCGCTTGCGCATGTCGTTGGTTCAATGATAGTAAAGCCTATCGGACTTTTTCAATACTACCAGCTTTTGGTTCTTTGGAGAATACCGATTTACTTGATAATTGCCCCCATTGAAATCCTGCTTATTTGCTCCTTGCTTAAGAGAAAAAGCTTTGCAAGCGTGGTAGGATATGTTGACAGGGAGAGAAAAAATGACCTATAACGAGGCTATTGACTATATCCATAAAATAAACTGGACCTTTTGCAATCCGGGGCTTGAGCGTATAGAAAAGCTTTGTAACGCCCTTGGCAACCCGCAAAAATCCCTTAAATTCATTCATGTCGCAGGCACAAACGGTAAGGGGTCATTTTGCGCAATGCTGTCATCAATCCTGAAAAGCGCAGGCTATAAGGTTGGCTTGTTTACATCACCCTATGTAAGGGTTTTTAATGAGCGAATGGCAATAAACGGCGAAATGATATCAAATGATGAGCTTGCCGAGCTTACAGACAGGATAAAGCCCTTTGCCGACTCAATGGATGAAAAGCCGACCGAGTTTGAGCTTATTACGGCTATCGCATTTGACTACTTCGCAAAAAACAACTGCGATTATGTCATTCTTGAATGCGGTCTTGGGGGTAGGCTTGACAGCACTAATATAATTGATACCCCCGTATTGACCGTCATTACGGGAATTGCACTTGACCATACATCGATTTTGGGAAATACTGTTAAGGAAATCGCGGGCGAAAAGGCGGGTATTATAAAGCCTGAGGTTCCGTGCCTGTGGTGCGGAACAAGCAATGAGGCAAGCGCAGTAATCTCAAAAAGAGCAGGCGAGTGCTTGGCACCGATATATACCGTTGACCACAGCAAAACCGCCATAAAAAGATTTGACCTTGATGGCACAATCCTTGATTTTGGCGATTATAAGGATATCTATATCCCGTTGCTTGGAGAATATCAGCCCTTTAATGCCTCAAATGTGCTTTGTGCGGTTGATATCCTTAAAAGAGGCGGAATGTCAATCCCCAAGTCCGCAATTTATGACGGACTTGCAAGCGTCAAGTGGCATGCAAGATTTGAAATTCTTTCTAAATCCCCACTTGTTATCGCCGACGGCGGACATAATCCCGAGGGCGTTTGCTCCGCTGTGTCAAGTGTAGAGAAGTACTTTGAGGGGCAAAAAATCAAAATTGTAACCGGCGTAATGGCGGACAAGGATTATGAATATATTGCCGATAAAATTTCATCGGTTGCATGCGCTGTTTACTGCGTTACCCCGAACAATCCGCGCGCCCTTGACGCACAAAAATATGCAGAGCTCTTTGCATCGCGGGGCGTTCGCTCATACGCCTTTTCAAGCGTAAGCGATGCGCTTGCATCAGCGTATAATTCATCTGAGCGCGATGGCACTCCAATTCTTTGCACGGGCTCGCTTTATATGTATTCCGAGGTGTGCGATGCGCTTTTAGCATTCGACAAAAAAGCCTAATATATGCTAACACTTGACAAAGCTGTCAATATTTGTTATAATATATAAAATAATGCTTAATTTTTAAATGGAATTTTTATGAAATTTTTTAATTCACAAAATTTTTCCGCAATCAAGCAAAAGGTAACTCCGTTTTTGGCAAAGCAAAAAAAGGAGCTTATAAGAAATAAAAACATTGTCATTCAGCTTGTTAAGCGAGGAGTAAAGCTACAGTACAGAAACTCCGCAATAGGAGTCATTTGGACAATTCTGAACCCCTTGCTCAATATGTTTGTAATGTATATAGTTTTCGGTACAATCCTTGACTATAACGATGATAAAACATATCTTTTGTATCTCCTTTGCGGAAATATAATCTTTAATACAATGCGTGCCGCAACCTCACAATCGTTGCCGTCGCTTGTATATAATAGGGGACTGCTTACTAAAAATAAGATTGCATATGAGGTCTTTCCCCTGTCAACAAACCTGATTGCAATAGTAAACTTCCTGTTTTCCTTTATTGCACTTATAATAGTTATGCTTATTGTAAGCATTCGTGTTCCGGTATTTAGCCGAATGGTTTGGCTTACAATACCGATGCTTCCCGCACTGTTCCTGTTCAATTACGGCGTGTCGCTTATTTTGTCAGCGCTATATGTATTTTTCAGAGATGTAATGCACTTCTACAATGTGTTTTTGACCTTGTGGATGTACTTCACGCCAATATTCTATAAAATCGGTAGCCTTGGCTCACTTTGGCAGGAAATTGTTATGAAGCTTGTTATGAAGCTCAATCCAATGGCACATTATGTAGAGTATTTCAGAGACATTATTTACCGTGTAAAGACGGGAACTCTGCATGAGGCGGCAGTAGATACAAGCCTGCTTACGCTTTATTTGATAGGGCTTTCATTCGCCGTTATCGGAACAATTATTTTCTCATTAACGAAAAGAAAATTCATTTTCAGTATTTAAGAGGTCATATGGACGAACAAAAGGAGCTTTTGTTGCCCGCAAATGATACATCAGACGAAATGGATGATGTGGTTATATCTCTTGATAATGTCGGAATGGAATACTACATGCAGGACGAGAAAATCGACAACATGAAGGAATTCTTTATCCGCCTTGTAAAGGGTAAGATCAAAAAAAGAAAGAAAAAAACGCTTGAAAACATCACCTTTAATATAAAAAGGGGAGAAAGCGTTGGAATTATCGGTCATAATGGAGCAGGAAAAAGCACCATTTTGAAGATAATTACGGGTATTATTAAGCCCACTGCGGGAACAGTAAAAACAAAAGGAAATATTGCCCCGCTTTTGAATTTGGGCGCGGGCTTTGATTATGAGGCGACTGCCCGTGAAAATATTCATTTGAACGGCGCAATTCTCGGCTATACTAAAAAAGAGCTGAAAAACAAATTTGATAGCATAGTTGAGTTTTCAGGGCTTGCCGACTATATTGATGTTCCGCTTAAAAACTTCTCGTCAGGAATGGTGTCACGACTTGGCTTTGCAATAGCAATAGATGTTGACCCCGATATCCTTCTTGTCGATGAGCTTTTGTCGGTAGGAGATGAAAATTTTAGGCAAAAATGTGCCGAAAAGATAGAGGAGCTTCAAAAGAAGGGCGTTACCTTCATAATCGTTTCTCATAATATGCCACAAATAAAAAAGCTCTGTCAAAGAGCTATATGGATTGAAAATGGAGAAATCGTTGAAATCGGAGACTCTGCGGAAATTTGCGAGAAATACAGCGAGTATTCCAAAAACGACTCCGCGGATAAAAAATAAGTAATACTGAAATAAAGCATTAGTCAGAGGTGATTAGTGCTTTGTTTTAAGAAAGGATAGATATGGTACAGGATAATAAGCTGTCGCTAAAATATATCGGCGCCTTCGTTGACTTTTTCTTAAATATCGTGGTTCTTGCCATATCGTATTTTGTGGCAGGAAGATGGCTTAATTATGAAATAAATGAAAAGTCAATACTTATTGCCGCAATGCTTGCCATTTTTGCAAGCGCAATATACTTCATGTTTGACCTTTACTCGGCAAAGCGCTGGGAAAGGCTCATGTCGCAAATTGTAAAGCTCGTAACCGCACAGGCGTTTATTATGGGCGTTGCAGTAGTGCTCGTTCTTGTGCTTACCGAGGATGAGGCAAGAAATTTCGTTCTTACAATTATAATTTGCCTGATTTCCTTGGCAGTGCTAATCACGAAAAAAATAGTGGCAACAAAGGCACTTCACTATATCCGTATAAAGAATAAGAACCCCAAATATGTTCTCATTGTAGGAAACGGCTACGGAGCTATCGAGTATGCAAGACAGGTAAACGATAACCTTCACTTCGGTTATAGAATAATCGGTTGTGTTACCGATGCGGAAAAGCCAAGATTTAAAAAGCTCGGTAATTACAGTGAGCTTGATAGGGTAATCAAGGAGCATCGCCCGCACGAGGTCGTTATTGCTCTTGAGAATAAAGAGGACGGTAAGACGCAAAGGATTATCAATATTTGCGACCAAAACGGAATTCGTGCCTCAATCATTCCTGTCGTATACAAATACTTTAAATCCAAATGTCAGGTTGATATGGTAGGAAACCTTCCACTTATCAATACAAGGGCAATCCCGCTTGATAATATAGGAAACTCCGCAATCAAACGCGCAATAGACATTGTTTTCTCACTTATACTTATAATCCTGACCTCTCCCATAATGCTTTTTGCCGCAATCGGAGTAAGGCTCACCTCAAAGGGTCCCGTAATCTTTAAGCAAACAAGAGTGGGAAAGAACAATAAGGAGTTTACAATCTATAAATTCCGTTCAATGAAGGTTGGACATACCGAGGATAACGAGGATGATGACCGTCACGATGAGGATGACGAAAGCAGAAAGACTCGCTTTGGCGTGTTTATGAGAAGGTTTGGAATTGATGAGCTTCCGCAGTTCTTCAATGTTCTCTTTGGCTCAATGTCAATAGTTGGACCCCGTCCCGAGCTTCCGAAATTCGTTGAGGAATATAGTAAAACAATTCCGCTTTATATGGTAAAGCACCAGGTAAAGCCGGGAATAACAGGTCTTGCTCAGATTTATGGCTTCCGTGGGGATAAAACATCAATAGAGGGCAGAATTGAGCTTGATATAAAGTATATTGAAAACTGGACATTGTTCAACGACTTTAAAATAATGGTTGCAACACCCTTTAAAATGTTCAACCGTAACGAAAAGTTCAAAAAGAAGAAATGAAAATACTTGTTGTAGCATCAAGCATGGTGCATATAAAAAACTTTCATCTGCCATATATTGAGGAGCTTTCCAAAAGAGGGAACAGCGTTGATGTTATGGCGAATGGAGAGGGTGCGGATATAAATATCCCCTTCAAAAAAAGAGCGTTTTCGTTTAAAAATTTTATTCTTTCCTTTAAAATAAGAAGGTATTTGAGAAAAAATAACTATGACGCTGTGTATCTTCACACGACTCTTGCCGCGTTTTGGACAAGATTTGCTATGTGGGGACTCAAAAAGCGACCGACTGTAATAAATACAGTCCATGGATATCTTTTCTCATCTCACTCATCAAAGCTGAAAAGAGCAGTGTATTTGCTTGCCGAAAGGCTGATGAGAAAAAGGACAGATCACATTGTCGTAATGAATAAAGAGGATTATGACATAGCAACCGAAAATAAGCTCTGTAAGGGTGAGGTAGCCTTCATTCACGGAATGGGCGTCTCGCAGTCCCGCTTGCCCGAGCCCACACCAAGGGCGCGTACGGGCGATACAAGGAATCTTGTTTTTGTTGGCGAAATCAGCAGACGAAAAAATCAAATTTTTCTCGTAAAAGCTCTCAAAGAGCTTGAAAATGCTCATCTTACCTTAGTCGGCGACGGTGACGAAAGAAAAAATATAGAAAAATATGCAAAAAAGCATAATTTGCAAAATAGAATTACAGTAACAGGCTTCACCAAGGGAGTAAATGAACAGCTTGCGAGGGCTGATATCTATGTGTCGGCATCAATGATTGAGGGCTTGCCCTTTAATATCATAGAGGCTATGAATATGCACCTGCCCATCGTGGCAAGCGACATAAAGGGACATAGGGAGCTTTTGCCAAGTGAATGCTTGTATCCGCTAAACGATATGGATGCGTTTGTAAGCCGTGTAAATGACATCATTTGCGAGGAAAAAGCATACGATTTTGAAAAATATAAGCTTGATGCGGTTATTTCTCAAAATGTTGATATGTACCTTGGACTTTGCCAAAATAAATAAAAATGTAACTTTTTTGCTCTAAGATATTTACATTTGCATATTTTTGCGATAAAATAGAAGTGAAGAAGCACTAAGGAGGTGTTTTATATGATGTGGGTATGGTTTTCACTTGCAATTCTTTTGCTTGTTGTGGAGCTTGCGACAACACAGTTTGTTTCAATATGGTTCTCCGCATCGGCACTTGTTACAGGACTTATCGTTTCCATATTCGATGAAATGGGAATTGTTTGGCAGGGTCTGATATTTGTGGCACTTTCAGTGGTGGCACTTGTCGCAACAAGACCGCTTGTAAAAAAGCTCACCTCGCAAAAGGCAGGCAGGGAAACAAATATGGATTTGAACATCGGTAAAACAGCAGTTGTTACCGAGGAAATCAATAATATTAAGGAAACAGGCGCTATAAAGATCAACGGACTTGTTTGGACAGCAAGGAGCGAGGATGGAAGCGAAATTGCTGAGGGCGAGGTCGTTATATTCAAACGAATATCTGGAAATAAAGCCTATGTTTCAAGAGATTAGGAGGAACAAAAATGACTAATTTACTTTCATTAATGATGCTTGCAGGCTCGGCAGGCGTTGGCGTTTTGATTGCCATTGCAATAATCGTGCTTATCGTTGTAATTGCGCTTATTGCAGGAATTAAAATCGTTCCACAGGCAAAGGCATATGTAATTGAGCGCTTTGGCGCATACGAAAAGACATGGGAAACAGGACTTCATATCTTGATTCCGTTTATTGAAAGAGTATCAAAGCAGGTATCCTTGAAGGAGCAGGTTGCCGACTTTGACCCACAGCCCGTTATCACAAAGGATAATGTAACAATGCAAATTGACACAGTCGTATTTTTCCAAATTACCGACCCCCGTCTTTTCGCATACGGAGTAGAAAATCCTATTCGCGCAATAGAAAATCTTACAGCAACAACCCTAAGAAACATTATCGGTGAAATGGAGCTTGACCACACTCTTACCTCAAGAGATACAATCAACTCAAAGATTAGAGCTATCCTTGATGAGGCAACTGACCCATGGGGAATTAAAATCAATAGAGTAGAGCTCAAAAACATTAAGCCGCCTCACGAAATTCAGGACGCAATGGAAAAGCAAATGAAGGCGGAGCGCGAAAGGCGTGAGTCCATTCTCCGTGCCGAGGGTGAAAAGGCAAGTAACGTCCTTGTAGCTCAAGGTAAAAAGGAAGCAAAGGTGCTTGAGGCTGAGGCTGAAAAGCAGTCTGCTATCCTTCGTGCAGAGGCTGAAAAGGAAGCAAGAATAAAGGCTGCCGAGGCAGAGGCAGAGGCTATTCGCCAAATCTACCAAGCACAGGCTGAATCAATCAAGCTTATCAACGAGGCAAATCCCGAGGATGCGTTTATCCTTCTTAAGAAGCTTGAGGCATTTGAAAAGGTGTCTGACGGTCAGGCAACAAAGATTATTATCCCAAGCGACCTTCAAGGTGTTGTAGGACTTGTAAACGCAGTTGCCGAAAGCGCAAAGACCGACAAAAACTAAAAACAAAAATCTCGACCTAATTAAGGTCGAGATTTTTAGTTAATCACTAATCATCCTTTTTGTAAATCAGTATATCCTCAACATTACAGTCTAAGAAGCTGCACAGGGCATCTAATGTTGATGTGCTGATAGGCTTGTTGTGCTTTAACCTATCAATTAAGCATCTGCTGACACCGAATTTGTTTATCAGCGTGTAGGTTGTAACACCCTTCTTTTTCATTGTCTTATAAAGTGGCTCGTAAGTAATCATGTTTTTCACCTCTTTATATTAGTATAAATTATACTCAAACACTTGACAATTGTCTATAAATAGAGCATAATCTAATTATTATCTATATATAGATAACAAATTATGTAAAAAGGTGGTAGAAAACAAATGACAGAAAGCATCAAAGAAACCGTCAGTCAATTATACGCCCTTCGTGCAGGAATTTCTTTGATTTCCAAGAATTTAGACAATCATGAGCTGGAGTATCAAGAGTCTTTAGATAAAATCAATGATTTTGAATACAAAATCGGCGAGTATGAAGAGCAATCAAAAAAGTATGCTCCGCGAGAATTAGAATATGCAAAAAGAGAACTGAAATTAGCCAATATCAAGCTTAAATTTATGAAATTTCTTTGGTTTGCTTGCTGGACACTCGCAATTGCATTACTTCTAATAGGAGTCGCTTTCATCGTTGCTTTTGTTAAACTTGAAATTGAATGGTATATTGCTCCTGGAATATTTTCTTGCCTTGCGGGATTTTTTGGTTCAGTATGTTTGATAGCTTTTACTATTCCCCCATGTGAGCCATTTTATTCAGATGCTGAATTTGAGAGGAAAAGGAAAGAGAAATGGCTTAAAGAAATAACTAATGGTATGAAAGAATTTTCCTCTAAAAAATCAAACGGATATCTAAATAAGCTTATAGAAAACTGTAATAAGGTAAGAGAGGAAAGTATTCTGCTGGAAAAAGGAGAAGATGAATATACAAGGCGAGGTAATGCAATATACACTGCTTTAGTAAATGAATATTCAAAAATCTTAGATATTCGTGACTGGGAAAATATTGACCTTATAATATTCTATCTTGAAACAGGCAGAGCAGAAAGCATGAAGGAAGCCTTACAGCAGGTTGATAGACAAAGACAAATGGATAGCATTGTAGAAGCAATTGCTACGGCTTCAAGGCAAATTTGCTTCACAATTCAAAGAGGAATGGAGCACATAAATAGCACAATAATAAGTAGTGCTAAGCTCCTATCCTCACAAATAGAGGGAATTTCAACTCAACTAACAGGCGTGAATAATCTTTTGACCGCACACTCAATGCAAAACGCGCTTGAAGAAAAGGCGGATGCTTCAAGTATACAGCTAATGGAGGATGTACATCAAATGCGTATCTATGCGGATAATGCAGAGGTAAAAAGGCGCAATTCATAAAAGCTCCCCTAAAATCAATTAAAAGCCCTTAAGCAGTAATTTGTGCTTGGGGGCTTTTATAAATTCTTAGTTGGTGGTGTTTTGTAAAATTAGATGCTTTATCTATTGAAAAGACTACAAAAGTATGATAAAATTATTATAATGATAAAAATAGAAGACTTAATCTATTCATAGGATAGAAAATGAGATACATAATAAACGATAAAAAATATCATTTTAAATCAATATTTGATACAAGCACGGGATTTTATGTAAGGACAGGAGTCCTTGATGAAAGTGGGAACGATACAGGCAAGGACCCGTTTATGGCGTCATATCCTCATCTTATAGATGTTGGTATTATGGGGCATTGCATCCATGGAAAAACAGGACTTTGCGTAAGAGCTGGTATAGGGTGCTATCAAAGCGGTCTTTTTATAGAGCAACCGAATATGGCTCTTGCTGATTTTGAATGGATTGCCAAGCAGTCAAAGGGGAAATGTAATCAATTTGCCCTTGGTGGAAGGGGAGACCCCGACCAGCACGAGCATTTTGAGGAAATTTTAAAAATCTGCAACGAAAATATCTTAGTTCCTAATTTTACAACCTCAGGCTATGGAATGACACCCCAAATCGCATCACTTTGTAAAAAATACTGTGGCGCAGTTGCGGTTAGCTGGTATAGGAGCGAATATACATTAAATGCTATTCAAATGCTGCTTGATGCAGGAGTAAAAACAAATATTCATTATGTGCTCGGTAAAAATAGCATTGATGAGGCAATAGAAAGACTTCGGAATAATGATTTTCCAAAGGGAATAAACGCAGTAATATTCCTGCTTCACAAGCCTGCAGGACAGGGTACAAGGGATAATATGCTATCCCCCGATGACCCAAGGGTGGCTACATTCTTTGCCGAAATTGATAAAAAGCATAGCTTCAAGGTGGGAATGGATAGCTGTAATGTACCGGGTGCTATCAATTTTTGCAAAGCAATCGTGCCGGAGTCGCTTGACACCTGCGAGGGTGGACGGTATAGCTGTTATATCGGCGCCGATATGATAATGGTTCCGTGTAGCTTTGACCAAGAAAGGCGCTATGGCGTTTCCCTTCGTGAAATGAGTATTACCGATGCGTGGAATAGCGAGAAATTTGAGAGCTTCCGCAATAAAATGCGCTTCGCCTGTCAAGGCTGTCCGAAATATGAGCTTTGCATGGGCGGTTGCCCCCTGATGCCTGAAATCGTATTTTGTAATAGCGAATATAGAAAATAAGTCGCTATTCTAAGTGTGCATCGACAAAAGAGAAAACTAAGGAAAAAGGAGATACTTATGAAAATAAGAACCGATTTTGTAACAAATTCATCAAGCTCAAGCTTTGTAACTATAACTATTACTAAAGCAAATAGCGAGCAAATTGAGGTGTGGCTAAATCAAGAAAGCCCAAATGAGCCAATGGTTTACTGGCACTCTGAGGAGGAGATTGTAAATCTCATAAAAAGCAAAATGAGCATAGCCAAAAGTGGAGAGGAAATTTCCAAGCTCCTTTATGAGATTTGCGATGAATTTCCAAAGGAATATATCCATTGCCGTGATGAAAATATGGACCTTTTAAAATCCCTTGATAGCTTGGATGATATCGAATCAATTCATTTTGAAATGGGATACGATGACCATATTGATGATATAAGTGTTTCATACACCTACAAATTCAAGGATTGACCTTCAATATATCATTTAATATCTTATAAAAAGGCTTAGTTCGGAGGAAAAGAAAAATGAAAAAGAGAAGTTCAAAAAAGAAAACGATAATTTTGGTAGCTATTCTTCTTTTAGTAATTTTACTTTTACCCATTCCTGCCACTTATGATGATGGCGGAACGCGCGAGTGGACAGCGCTTACCTATAAGATAGTTAGATGGGTTTATCTTGACTGGGAGTATAATGAGGACGGAAGCAGGGATCACCTTAGCATCTATAACAAAACCGTTATTTATTTCTTTCCAAACAATTTGAAATCCATCAATGAGCTATGGGAAATGGAAGAAAAGGATTTTGATATATCCGAGTGGGAAAAGGTAAATTGACCCTACAAGGGTATATCAATATATTAAATAATTAAACATCAAAAAGACTATCCGAAAAGGATAGTCTTTTTAAAAATTATAAAATTTATGAATTTAAAAATTTAAAATTATAAAATCTCGCCAAAAATCATTTTGCCATCAGTATAAATCGGCTTTACAAACGCAATTTTACCCGATAAATTTTCATTTGATTTTGCCTTTATTTCAACGAAGCTCGGAGCGTGCCCGTGCATGTATTCACCATCAAGCGTTTCAAACAAAACAGGGACCTTAGAATGAGTCCTTACATAATCCTCAAGTAGCTCAGCCTTGATGCTCTCCTGAATTTTAGACAAACGCCTAAGTCGTTCCTTTTTAACGCTCTCATCAATTTGCCCGTCCATCTCATAAGCAACCGTTCCTTTTCTTTTAGAATAGGGGAAGATATGTAGATGCAGGAATTTTTGCTCCTTAAAGAATTCAACGGTTTTTAAAAAATCCTCGTCACTTTCCTGAGGAAAGCCAACAATTACATCAGCGCTTAGCATAAGCTCGGGAATTTGAGATTTTAAATATTCAATTCGCTCCCTTGCCATATCAATATTGTACTTGCGCTTCATAGCGTTGAGAGTCTTAGTGCATCCGCTTTGCATTGAAATATGAAAATGTGGCATAACCTTGGAGAGCGATTTTATCTTGTCAACGAAATCCCTCGTTATCGCATGAGGGTCAAGCGAGCCTAAGCGTATTCTTTCAAGCCCGTCAATTTTTTGCACCTCGCAAAGAAGGTCGGCAAGAGAATACCCGTTTTTAAAATCCTTTCCGTAGGATGCCGTTTCAATTCCGGTAAGCACGGCTTCAACGCACCCTTGGGAAACAGCGCTCTTAATCTCGCTAAGAATATTTTCTTTGGAATCAGAGCGTACGCTTCCTCTTGCACTTGGTATGATACAGTACGCGCATTTTGAATCGCAACCGTCTTGAATTTTTATAAATGCTCTTGTCCTGTTCAGGGGAGCGCCAACTTGCATTTGGTCAAATTTAGCACCGTATATATCGGGCATAAATGCGCTTTTCTCCTGTCGTTTTTCAAAAAGCTCTAATGATTTTTTTGCAATAATTGATTTTCCGTTGTTTCCGCAAACGAAGTCAACCCCCTCAATGGCGAGTGCCTGCTCGGGATTCACCTGTGAATAACAGCCTGTTACAATTATGACAGCATCGGGATTTTTTGAAACGCATTTCCTTATAAATTGTCTTGATTTTCTATCACTCTCGGCAGTAACCGTGCAGGTGTTTATTATGTAAATATCGCAAGGCTCGTCCTTATCGCAAATCTCAACGCCGTATTTTGAAAGCTCCTGCATAATAGCATCACTCTCATACTGATTTACACGGCAACCAAGCGTAAGAATGCCCGCGCGAACTTTTCCTGACATACAATCCCCCTCTAAATAGAAAAAATCACATTGAAATCATTTTATCACATTTTAACTGAGATGTAAACTAAAAATGAGAAAAATCAAAATAATTCACATATTTCTCTTGCAAAAGGCTTGATATGTCGGTATAATTTTAATGAAGGAACAGTAAATATCGTTAAAATAGGATTTTATAAGGATTTTATAAAATGAAGGAATTTATAATCAATCAGAACGACGCGGGTCAAAGACTTGATAAGTTTGTTCAAAAGGCTGTGAAGGGAATGCCCCTGTCCTTTATGTATAAGGCGATACGCCTTAAAAAAATCAAGGTGAACAGAAAAAGGGCAGAGCAAAAGCAAATTCTCTCTCTTGGCGACACAGTTCAAATGTTTATTAGCGATGATTTTTTTGCTAAGGAAATCACACATAGCGAGCTGTTTTCTATACGCCCGAGTATTGATGTGATTTATGAGGATGAAAATATTCTTCTTTGTAACAAGCCTGCGGGCGTGCTTGTCCATAGCGGTGACGGAGACGGGAAAACAAGCGGTCAAGGAGATAGCGACGATAGAAACACGCTTATCTATCATATTCAAGCCTATCTTGCCCAAAACGGTGAATATCGCCCCGATGAGGAAAGCTCATTTGCCCCCGCCCTGTGTAACAGAATAGACCGAAACACAGGCGGAATAGTTATTTGCGCCAAAAACGCAAGAGCCTTGAGGGAAATGAACGAAAGAATAAAAAACAACAAAATTTCTAAGCTTTATTTGTGCGCGGTTCACGGAAAATTTTCCAAAAAGGAAGATACATTAAGGGACTATCACATGAAAAACAGCCAAACAAACACCGTTCGTATTTTGAAAAGCCCTCAAAGAGGAGCAAAGGAAATTATCACAAAATACAGAGTGCTTGAGTATAACACGAGCAAGAATATTTCGTTGCTCGAGGTTGAGCTTATTACAGGCAGAACCCATCAAATAAGGGCACATATGGCATCTATCGGTCATCCATTGCTTGGAGACGGAAAATACGGAAGCATTGAAAATGATAAGAAAATCGGCTATAAGCATCAAGCGCTTTATTCGTACAAGCTCAGCTTTTTAGAGGAGGATGATGTGTTGTCATATTTGAATGGCAGATCATTCAATGTCAACAAAAAGGATATCTATTTTTTGAGAGAATTCACTTCAAATTTGAACTAATCGAAGAAAACAAGCACAAAAAATGGACAATATGAACAAAATATCTTTAAAAAGTGTTGACAAGCCGACTTATTTGTTATATAATAAGACTATGAAAATTCATAGTAATGACGCAAAGGAGAATTATCGTGAGCAAGAAAATCATTGAGAGAAGAAAGGCCTCCGTTAATGTTGCTGAAGACAAACGCGCAAGCATAGCGAATTTTGAGGCGAAGCAAAAGCGCTCGGCTGTTAAGGGCATTTTGCTGACAGTTGTAATCGTAATTGCAATCGCAGCCTTGCTTTTCTTAGTAGTTAACGCACTTATTAACAACATATCAAAGAACATTTCCCCAGCCGGAAGCTATAAGGATATCGACCCTGTGATTAGTGAATCCTTCAAGGAGAACAATGGCTTCTATGTTGACAAGGTTCTTAATTCTAATGTGTACAAGGAATATGCATTCCTTGCTTCAAACAATCATAGCGCAACTGTTAACGCTATCAAGTCCGATGAAAATGTATTTAACTATGCTATTTACGGTATAGAAAACAATTCGGGCGTAGCGTTCTCCGATATCATTGTTATCGCATCTATCAACAAGACAACAAATAAGCTTACATATGTATTGCTTGACGATCAAACACTTGTGTATATCCCATACGCGAATGTAATTGCACCGCTTAAGGATGCATACAACTTCGGCGGCGCAAACCTTCTTTCAAGAACCATTTCTCAAAACTTCGGTATTGACATAAACGGTTATGTTGAATTGAAGATGGATGGAGCAATGGCGCTTGTTGACGCAGTTGGCGGAATTGATATTGCTATGAACGATGCGGAACTTGATGAGTTCAAGGTAGCTATTGATCTTTACAACGAGAAATTTAAGGATGAAAATACTGGACTTGTATATCTTCAAAGAAATGAAAAGACAGGAACAGTTACTCTTACAGGTGAATATGCACTTGTTTACATCCGTGGCAAGAGCGGAAGCGATACAGAAGCGCTTTTCACAGTTCTTGTTGAATGCACTAAATCTGCAATAAATGGTGGAGTAGAGGGCATCAAAACACTTTCTGAAGCACTTTCTGATCGTGACTTTGCTACGACATCAACCGAGGCGGAGGACTTCTCATCAGTTCTTATGCTTGCTGTAAGGACTACCGGTGATGTTTTGGCTGATAGCTTGACTACAATAGATATGTCCACAAGCTCAATAAAAACAAAACTTCTTGGCGAAGGCGAGTATGTATACTTCTCAGCATACACTGACTACTCCAAGGTAGTTGCAGATCTTAAGACAGCTCTTTACGCGGAATAATAAAAAATAAAACGGCAGGCAACTGCCGTTTTGATTTACATACATTGTCAACCTAAGCTCGTTTATAGGTGACATGGAGGAATATGAAGCAAAAAATACTTGAAATATTTGAAAATAACCAAGGTGAAATTTTGTCTGGCGAGGAAATGGCAAGAAAGCTTGGCGTTTCCCGAAATTGCGTTTGGAAGAATATAAACCTGCTTAAAAAGGAGGGCTATGCTATAATATCCCACTCAACCGTTGGATACTCGCTCTCCTGCGATAGCGATGTGTTTAGCGCCAATAGAATCATGTCACTGTCAAAAAGTAACGTTAATGTATTATTTTACGATGAGGTCACCTCAACAAACGACATCGCTAAGGACCTCGCAAGAGATGGCGCCGAGGAAGGGACCGTTATTATTTCCAAAACTCAAACCCAAGGCAAGGGAAGAATGGGCAGAAGCTTTATTTCAAACGAGGATAACGGAATCTATATGAGCCTTGTGCTTCGTCCGCAGATGCCCCTTTCAGAAAGCGTAAATATCACCGTTATGGGCGCATGCGCTGTGCTTGAGGCAATAGAAAAGACAAGCGGAGTTAACTGCACGGTAAAATGGGTTAATGATATTTATATAAAGGATAAAAAGGCTTGTGGAATACTTACCGAGGCATCCTTTGATTTTGAAAGCACCCAGCTTGATTACGCCATTTTAGGAATAGGGGTCAATGTTACACCCCCAAGAAATGGGTTTAATGATGAAATATCAGCCATTGCAACCTCAATATACCCTCTAAAATCCCCCATAGGATATAAAAGCGTTCTCTGCGCCGAAATCATAGACAGATTTATGCACTACTATAAAAATGCTCACGATAAATCCTACATTAAATTATATAAGGATAAATCAAACATCTTGGGCGAATATGTAAATGTTATTCGCGGCAATGAGGTCGTGTCGGGAAAAGCTATTGATATAGATGCAAATGCCAATTTGATTGTTGAAACCAAAAATGGAATTGTCAAGTTCAATTCTGGAGAGGCTCGGGTTCGCAAAAATGGAAAATAAGCCTAAAAAAATCAGGGAAATGGCACTTGTCGGAATATTCGTAGCAATGATATGTGTCGTTTCTCAAATAGTAATTCCAATGCCGAGCGGAGTGCCTATAACCCTGCAGATTCTTATGATTGCTTTTTTAGGATATTTTTTCAATTTCAAGAAGGCAATAATTTCAATTTTGTTATATATTTTGATCGGCTTTGTCGGGCTTCCCGTTTTCTCGGGCTTTCAGGGCGGCTTTGGCGTGCTTTTTGGACCGACAGGCGGATTTATATGGGGATTTGTCGCAGTAGCGGTTCTTTGCGCATTATCACCCTTAAAAAAGGGAATAGCAATTCCAATAGGCATATTGTCTGTGGTAATTTGCCATATTTTAGGCATAGCTCAATATTCCGTAGTTACAAGAACTGATTTTGCAGTAGCCTTCATTGCTGTATCTTTACCGTATATATTGAAGGATATTGCTTTTGTGCCCATCGCATATGCACTTTCATTAAAAATAAAAAAGCTCTTAAGGGAGTGAAGGAGATATAATGAAAAAATATATTTTACTCATATTTACACTGATTTTTCTTTTGCTTATTGTTTCCTGTAATGACGGAAATGATGAATATTCGTCATCTCAAGGCGAGTCGGAGAGTGCTTTGGGAAACGGTATTCTTATCGTAAACGGAAATCAGCAGGGCGTGAGCATAGAGGTATATCCTACATATGCGAAAATTCCACTCCTTTCTACCCTTGAGGGGCTTGGCGCAGAGCTTGCTCGCAGTGAGGCTCTTTGCGAAATTAAATATCAAGATAAAACCTATATTCTTGACATATCAAGCAAGACCTTGGCGCTTAATGGCGAGTCGACGAATATCCTGCCACAGGACGGAGATGAAAATTATGTTATGACAGTAACAAATGGCGACATTGTCTTGGATGATGTAAGCCTTTATAAAACACTTGAAAAAATGGGGATTTCAATACGGTATAATCTTGATTTTGATGCGTTAAGGGTTGAAATTTCTCTTAAATAACAAAAGGTTGTCGCAAAGCGACAACCTTTTTGGTTATTTATTATCTTTAGGTGTGAAATGGCACGGAGAAATGTAAAATTTCTCAAGGTCAATAGAGTAGATATTGTCCGTTAGCCTTGAATATCCCGAAAGCTTGACAAGCTCCTCGGAGGATGTAGCCACATTGAGTGTAGATGATTTAATACCACAACGAAACATAAAGTTCATCGCGGTACGAAGCATAATAATCATAGCTTCATTGTCTTTTGTGCCGGGGGCATAATTGAAGCCCGAAATTTCTCCTACGCCATCTACAAACTTGAATTGAATAGCACCGAGAAATCCGCCATCCTCAGCCTTGTAAGCGAAGGCATCAATATCGAAATCAATACCGCAAAGCTCCAAAAGCTCCCTTTGTGTATTCTTGTCCTGAATAGGAATAACTGTTAGCATATGTATCTCCTTAAATTGTATCCTTTTTCCCTGATAAATAGTCAACCTCAGCCCGTGTAAGCTCACGCCATTTGCCTCTTCCAAGCTCGCCAAGCTTTAGCTTGCCAATGGAAATTCTTGTAAGACGCATTATTGTTAAGCCACAATGCTCGCACATTTTTCTTATTTGGCGATTTCTGCCCTCAGTAAGCGTGAACAGAGTGTTTGTAGCACCATTTTTTTGTGAAACAATTCTAACTTTTACAGGCTTCAGCTTATATCCGTCAAGCTCCATAGGAGAGGTAAGCATTGATAGCTTTTCGGGAGAAATATCACCTTTAATAACAACACTGTATGTCTTTGCAAAATGGCCACTCGGATGAGTAAGGCGATTAGTTAGCTCACCGTCATTCGTGAGTATTAAAAGCCCCTCTGAATACATGTCAAGTCGCCCAACGGGATAAACACGCTCACCAACATCGTTAAGAAGGCTAAAAACAGTCTCTCGTCCCTTTTCATCACTTGCAGTGCATACATATCCAAGAGGCTTGTTTAGCATTATGTAACGCTTTTTTGCCGACGAAATAGGCTTTATAGCCTTTCCGTTGAACATAACCACATCGCTTTCGGGGTCAACCTTGTCACCAAGCTTGGCAATAACGCCGTTGACCTTAACATTTCCCGCAAGAATAACCCTTTCGGCGCTTCTTCTTGACATAATGTTATTATCCGTGAAAAATTTTTGTAACCTTATTTTTTCCATTTTAACCGAATATTCTTTCAAAAATAGATTTTTTATATTTTATCGATTTTACGCTCTCTAATGCGTAAATATCCAAGGAAGCAATGCTAATATCATCTAAATAATATACGATCTTTCCAACCAAATCACCCTTGCAAGCGGGAGCAAATAAAAATCTTTCTCCCTCAAATACAGCCCTTAAGCGAGAAGAGTCACCTTTTTTGAGCGTGATGCTTAGATCAGATATATTAGAGCATGAAACATTTGCCTTTGCACCGTTTACACAGCTCAGGGATAGAGAATAGTCGTAAGCGCGTGCAAGCTCTATGCGCTCGTATCGCTCAAAGCCATAATCAAGCAGTCTTTTGTGGTCGCTCCAATCACTTGGCGCATTCAGTGTGACACAAATAAGACGCACTCCGTTTCGTTCTGCACATGATACAAGACAGCGCCCGCTTTTCTTAGTGTAGCCGGTTTTGACTCCGATAGCTCCCTCATATCTTCTTAAAAGCCTGTTGTGGTTTACAAGAAGGCGAGTGGCGTCGTCACCTGAAGGAATTTCTCTTTTAAAGGTGGATACAATCTCCTTGAACTCCGGCAGGGTCATAGCATACCGCGCAAGGCGAGCAAGGTCATATGCTGTTGTGTAGTGGTCCTTGTCATCAAGCCCGTGAGGGTTGCAAAAATGCGTATCGTTAAGCCCAAGCTTTCGTGCCTTGTCATTCATAAGCTCGGCAAAATGTGAAATATCTCCGCCGACCGTTATAGCAATAGCGGTCGCAGCATCGTTTGCACTTTCAAGAAGCAGAGCATATAAAAGCTCCCTTAATGTTAAAATTTCTCCCTCTTTTAAATAAATTGAAGAGCCCTCAATCCCGACACATTCGCTTGGAATTCTTATTTCGTTATCAAGCGCACCGCTTTCAATGGCGACAATAGCCGTCATAATCTTCGTTGTGCTTGCCATAGGCGCTCTTGTATAAGCGCTTTTTTGATAGATAATATCTTGGCTTTCAGCCTCAATAATAATCGCATGCTCAGCGGAAATGTCAAGCGCATGCACGCTTGTAGCAAGTAAAAGAGCAGAGAAAAGTATAAATACGCAAATAGGTATTTTTTTAAGCATACAAAATCCTTTCAAATTCTAAAAATGGCTCCTGTGTAGAATGCCTGACGGGAATGGAATGAACCAGTTTTGGAACGGACAAAAGTCCCGTCTTCTGTGTTAAAATTTTTTGAAATATTTTTATATATCGGCAAAATTTTGCCTTGAATACAAGCCTTTTGGCTCGTTCTAAAATGCAAAGCACCTTAAACCGATGTATTT
>JAFTUD010000025.1 GCA_017466455.1 Clostridia bacterium | reverse complement strand
TTCTCCTATTGAGATTACACCGTTAGGGATTGTTACGCTTGTAAGCGAGGAACAGCCAGCAAACGCATAATATTCTATTGATTTTACACTATTAGGGATTTCAAATTTACTATCCGTCTTTCCCTGAGCATATCGAATAAGTGTTTCCCCATCCTTGGAATAGAGGTTGCCTTCAATAGATTTATATACCGTATTGCCTCCAGCAACATCAATGCGCGCAAGCAATATGCAGTCATCAAATGCAAAGGCTCCAATTTTGGTTACGCTATTTGGAATTGTTACGCTTGTAAGCGAGGAACAATGAGAGAACGCCCAGCTTTCTATTGAGGTTACACTATTAGGGATTATAACATTAGGGGCGGTGCCTTTATATTTTATAAGCACGCCGTTTACTATTTCAAAATCTGATGCGATTTTTGTGGGATTATATCCCCAGTTTACAGGGCGATTATCTGAATTCCAATTTTCGTTCCAACCGATGGGCTTCTTTTCCGCCTCGCAGTTTATCGTAAGAGATTTGCACCCATAGAACGCCCAGCTTTCTATTGACGCTACACTGTTAGGGATTGTCACGCTTGTAAGGGATGTACAGCTCCGAAATGCATGGTTTCCAATTTCGGTTACACTGTTAGGGATTGTTACGCTTGTGAGTGAGAAACAATAAGAGAATGCACTTCCTCCTATTGAGGTTACGCTATTAGGGATCGCGAAAATCTTTTCACTTTTGCCAATGGCATATTGTATGAGTGTTTTTCCATCCTTTGAGTAAAGATTTCCGTCTGTTGACTTGTATGATGAGTTTTGAGGGTCAACCTCTATACTTGTAAGCGAGGAACAACCAAAGAATGCCACCTCTCCTATTGATATTACACTATCGGGGATTGTTATATTTTTAAGATATCTGCAATCACTAAATGCGCACTCTCCTATTGAGGTTACACTGTCAGGGATTATTATGCTTGTGAGCGAGTAACAACCAGAGAAAGCACCCCATCCTATTGAGGTTACGCCGTTAGGGATTGTTACGCTTGTGAGTGAGGAACAATGAGAGAACGCATACTCTCCTATTGAGGTTACGCTATTAGGGATCGCGAAAATCTTTTCACTTTTGCCAATAGCATATTGTATGAGTGTTTTTCCATCCTTTGAGTAAAGATTTCCGTCTATTGATCTGTATGACGAGTTTTGAGGGTCAACCTCTATACTTGTAAGTGAGGAACAATCACAAAATGCACCCCTTCCTATTGATGTTACACTATTAGGGATTGTCACGCTTATAAGAGAGGAACAATAATAGAACGCCCACTCTCCTATTGATGTTACTCTGTCAGGGATTGTTGCTCTTGTGAGCGAGGAACAATGAGAGAACGCATGTTTTCCTATTGAGATTACACCGTTAGGGATTGTTATGCTTGTGAGTGAGGAACACTGAGAGAATGCACTTTCTCCTATTGAGGTTACGCCATTAGGGATTGTTGCACTTACAAGAGATTTACAATTACAAAATGCACGAGCTCCAATTTTGGTAACTCCTTTAGGGATTGTCACACTTGTAATAAATTCACAATTATAAAATGCGTTTTCCCCAATTTCGGTAACTCCATTTGGGATTATGACATTTGGGTCGGTGCCTTTATATTTTGTAAGCACGCCGTTTGTTATTTCAAAGTCGGTTATATTGTTCATTTTTTACTCCTTTGAGGTTTTATGTCCCCAGACGACGGGGCGCTCTGCACTCCAAAGGCTATATTTGCGGGTATCCCAAGCGCTTGGGGGCGTGGATATTTCGCAGTAGATTGTGAGCGATTTACAGCCACGGAATGCGACTCTGCCGATTACGCCCACTCCCTTTGGGATTATGATTTTCTCCATTAGCTCAAGGTCGGCAAATGCGCCATCCTCTATTATTTCAAGGGATTTTGGCAAAATTATCTGCTTTACTATGCCTCTTAGCTTATAATTTTCGGTAAAGGCGAAGGTGCTTATGCTCCTTACCCCCTCGGGAATTGTGATTATTTCCTCTGCGCCGAGGTATTTAGTCAGGACTCCGTTTCTTATTTTGAAGTCACTTGAGTGCGTTTGCTCCGGCGGTTGAGCTATTACCTTTTTCTCCTCAACCCTTTTGATATCCTTCTTTGGGTCAACTGCTATATCATTATTCTTTTTTATCTCCGCCCTTGGCGCGCTGTCCTTTACGGGGATATTTTTCCATGTAACGGGGCGATTATCAGTGTTCCAGTTTTTTGACCAGCCCTCGGGCTTTTTACCTGCCTCACAAACGATTTTAAGGCTTGGGCATTTAAAGAACACGCTATCTCCCATAGCTACTACGCTATTTGGGATTGTTATTTGCAAAAGCGATTCACAGCCGTAAAACGCGCTAACTCCTACCGAGGTCACTCCGCTTGGAATAGATATGCTTTTAAGCGCGCGACATCCCCAAAAGGCTCTTGCGCCGATAGTCTTAACGCTTTGCGGAATTATTATTTTTTCAACGGCTTTATTGCCCGAGAAGGCATATTCACCGACCTCGGCAACTCCGCTTGGAATTTGAACGACCGCGCCCGTGCCTCTATACTTTTTAAGCACGCCGTCTACGATTTCAAGGCTTGATTTTTCTCCCGCGCTTTCCTTTGGCGCGACATTTCCCCAGCTTACGGGACGGACAACACCCTTCCAGCCTGTGTCCCAGCCCTCGGGCTTTTTACTAATCTCGCATTTTAGGACAACGGAGTCGCACTCCTCAAAGACACGGTAGCCCATTTTCAAAACGCTACTTGGGATAGTCACGCTTGTAAGCGATTTACAGCCACGGAACGCATAGCTATCAATTTTAGCTACGCTATTTGGGATTGTTATGCTTGTAAGGGTGCTACAATAGGAAAATGCGGACACACCGATTGTAAGAGTGCCATTTGGGATTTCTATGCTTGCAAGCTCATGACACGATGAGAACGCAAGGTCGCCTATGATTGTCACGCTATTTGGAATTTGCACGCTTTTCAGGGCGTGGCAAAAGCGAAAGGCTTGGTCGCCGATTTTCACCACTCCTGCAGGAATAATTACGCTTTTCAGAAATTCGCATTTTAGGAAGGCTTGGTCGGCAATTTTAGTTACTCCATCGGGAATTTTTATATCGGTGGCACTGCCGTTATATTTTTTCAATACACCGTTTTCAATTTCAAAGTCGTCTTCATTATTCGCAGGGATTGTGTAGCCCCATACGACACGGTGATTTTGGGGAGTGTCGCCATCGTTTTTAGCTAATTTCCAGTTGGATAGCCAGCCCAACGGCTTTTTTGTTGCTTCACAATTTATAGTGATGGCAGGGCAAAAGCAGAACACCCCTTCTCCCATAGTCTTAACGCTTGACGGGATTGCTACCGAGGAAAGCGAGCGACAAAATGCGAAGGCATTATCGGCTATTACCTCTACGCTTCTCGGAATGTTGATTTTCTTAAGGCTTTTACACGACTTAAATGCGCCAAAGCCGATTTCACGAACGCTATTTGGGAGCTTTATCTCCTCAATCGAGGTACACATATAAAAGGCGTATTTATCTATTACGGTAACGATGTCGGGAATTTCAACTACTGTGTCGTTGCCCTTATATTTTTTAAGTCTGCCATCTACAATTTCAAAATCCTTCAAGCTACTCATAATTATCTCCTTTTAATGTATTCTTGATTTAATTCTAACATATATTTAATAATATGTAAAGGTATAAGCTAAACAAAAAATCTTTGTCGTGTGTTTTGTGACGGATAAAAAATCAGCAAGCCGAGGCTTGCTGATTTTCAATAGATAGATTAGGCTACACGAGCCTTGCGGTATGGGTCGTTTGCTCTACGCTGAGTTTTGCGAAGGACAACGATGCCATACTCCCTCTCGATGTATCTTATGTAGCTCGGAAGCTTGCTCATTACCTTTAAAATTGCGATGTCGCGAGTGCCCTTTTTGGAGCTTAGCGCATCGGAAACGGTGACGCCGTGAGCGTAATATTCAAACGCGCTACGCTTGAACCTTTGCGTGAACATATAGTAATCGCATCCGTCCTTTTCAAGATAGAACGAAATCTGATCGTGTCCTGTTGATTTGCAATAAATCTTACTTTGCATAAAAGCCTTCCTCCGATTTTATTTTCCTGTATTTTTATGGCGGGTATGCCATTTCTCCCGTTTGGCTCTTTGGGGCTATAATATATTATCTGCTAAGGAAATTCGGGGGCGACTGTAAAATTTTGGCGATTTTTTGTAGCTTTACAGCTTAAAATAAAGATGGCGAGGAAAGCCCCTCGCCATCTTTTTATTATAGGTTATAATCGCTCAAATAGCTCTTTGTGCTATCAACCATTTCATCAAACATTTTTCTTGCGGATTTGATGTCGCAGGTAACGAGTGGGTCAGATGCAAATGCGTTGAAGATTGCCTCAATATCGCGATTTGCAATAGCGCTTGATACTGCCTCCTGCTCTGCGCAAATTTTAGAAACAAGCGGATAAATTTCCGTTGGGATTTCGCCTGCCATAACAGGGGTTAGCTCATCGGTGCGGAAAATAGCATTCGTTTCAACGACTGCGCCAAGCGGAAGGTTTGGAATTTGACCTCTGTTTGGAATATTAACATTTGTGATAAGGTCGCAAAGACCGAGCAGAGCTCTCATTTGATTTACGCCCTCCTCGCCTGTTGTCTTGATTTGAGGCTCTTCCTCTCCGCTAAGGAGCTTACGGCTCCTTTCAAGACGGTTTTTAAGGTCTTCCTTTCTCCAAGAAACGGGAGTCAGACCGAACTTCATCTCACGAACGCGCTCGGGGCTTTCAAGATACCACTTACCGGGGCAGAACTCCGCCAAGTGACGGTCACCTGCTGCGGAAATATAGCCGAATCTTTTGAACAGGTCAAAGGTTACCTTGCCTGCGCAGGCGAAGTGATTGTTCATCCAGTTATTATCGGGCTTTGCAGGAAGTCCGTCAGCGTATTTTTCGCAATATTTAGCGTAATATGGGAACAGGTCAATGCCTTGATATTTAGCGCTTGTTAGCCATGTAAAGTGGTTTACTGCAACGGGGTTTACCTTGATTTCATCTCTTGTAGCCTTCTTGCCAAGAAATTCCTCAACTACCCATGTGAGCAATCTTTGAGTTCCAAAAACCTCGTGACAGCATCCGAATGCCTTGATTTCGGGGAACACTCTATAAAGAGTCTTTACGCAAAGGGTCATCGGGTTTGTATAGTTGATTACCCACGCGTTTGGTGAATATTCCTTTATGTACTCGGCAATCTCCTCAAACATCGGAATCGTACGCATAGCTCTTACAATTCCGCCAGGGCCTGTTGTATCTCCAACGCTTTGGTAAATTCCGTACTTTTCGGGGATATGGACATCGCTTTCCATTTCATCAAATGTGCCGGGGAGTATTGAAATAACGACGAAGTCAGCACCTGTCAGGGCTTGCTTTGGAGTCTTAACCGCCTTGTAGGTCCACCTTGATTTTGCGTCCTTACAGTCGTTAAATTTATTACCGATAATCTCGTTAGCTTCAGCTGCCTCGCGGTCAATATCGTACAGATACACTGTGCCACTCATATCCTCGCAGGAGGCAAGATCGCTCATAAGTCCCCACGCCCATCCGCGTGAGCCACCGCCGATATATGCAATTTTTACATCCTCGGCTCTTTTGTTTACTATTCTCATAGCTATTCTCCTTTATCTGTGCGCTTTTTGCACAATTCAAGTATACTCCTTACAGGAGTAAAAGTCAAGCATTTTAAAAAATTGTTTTCTTATTTATTGATTTTCACAAGGTTATATGATAGAATTAAATCAATAAAAAATATCAAGGAGCTACACTATGGATTTTAACAAGAGTATTTTTGAAAACAGGAAATTAAAGGGCTCTCCCTTTCTTACTGCGCACAGGGGTGTTTGCGGTGCTAATATACCGTGCAACTCCATGGCTGCTTATAAAATTGCGCTGTCACAGGGGGCTGATGTTGTTGAGATAGATGTTTCAAAATCCAAGGACGGAAAATTTTTCGTTTTCCACCCCGGAATGGAGCATGTATTTTTAAGGAGCGACCGTCTAATCTCCGACATGACCGCCGAGGAGGTTGAGGCGCTTTATCTTGTAAATCAGGACGGAGTTAAAACGAGCTACAAGGTGCCTTATCTTAAGGATGTTTTTGCGCTTCTTAAGGACAAGGTATATATAAATGTTGACAAGTTTTGGACCGATGTTGAGGGCATTACGGGAGAAATTCTCAAGGCGGGCGTTGAAAAGCAGGTTATTGTTAAGACTTGGGTAAATGAAAAGTCTATTGACGATGTTGCGAAATACGCTCAGGGGCTTATGTTTATGCCTCTTATTTGGAACAGGGACGACATCAGCGAAAGGCTGATTGAAAAGGGTGTCAAGCTCATCGGCGTTGAGGCGCTTTTCAATACTGACGATGCGCACTGCGTAAGTGAGGAATATATCAAGTCGATGCACGACAGGGGGCTTCTTATTTGGGGTAACTCAATAGTTTACAACGAGGACGATGTGATTTCCGCGCATCATACCGATGACCTCGCGCTCTCGGGAGATTACGAGGGGGGCTGGGGCTACTTCCTTGACAAGGGCTTTGACTTTATTCAAACGGATTGGCTACTTATGATTAAGAATTACATAGCTGAAAGAGGTAACAAATGAAGCTTTTTGAAAACTCACACGAGCGAGATTTAGATGTCTTTCGCGATGTTGCGTATTATTCATACTTTCATCGCCTTCCCATTAGGATTTTAATTTGCATTTCCTTGGTGTATGCGGTGCTTAGTGCTATATTTTCCGACAAAAAGCTAATTGGCGTGCTTTTCCTTCTCTTTGTTATTGTGGCGCTTATCGGCGGATATCACCGATACATTAAGATTTTTTTGGCACGGGAAAAAGAGATGTCAAGGGAGCCGATAATTCACACGGTAAGCTTTTTTGAGGACAAAATCGAGATATCAAGCACGCTTGGCAGTACATCAAGCTTTGACTACTCTATGATTAAGAGCGTTATGTGTGGAAAAAGCACATTTTTGCTACTGACAAAAGCAAAGCTTGTGATTACGGTGAAAAGGGGCGCGTTTACTCTTGGCACTGATGCGGAGCTTGTTGACTTTTTAAGGAGCAAGGGCTTCAAGGTGAAATACAAGGACAAGAAAAAGGATAAATAATATGAATTTTTGGACACAGAGTGAGAAAAACATTTATGTTGCGGGACACAGGGGAATGCCCTCGCGCTATCCCGAAAACACGCTTCCGTCATTTCAGGCTTGCCTTGATTTAGTTCTTGATCAGATTGAATTTGATGTGCGCTCAACTAAGGATTTTGAGCTTGTGGTTATACACGATGACACAGTTGACCGCACGACAAACGGCACGGGGCGTGTGTGCGATATGACTCTTGATGAGATACGCGCGCTTGATGCAGGCTCATGGAAGGGTGAGGAGTTCAAGGGGGAGAAAATCCCGACGCTTACCGAGGTTATGGAGCTTGTGAAAAATCACCCTACGATAACGCTTGATATTGAATTAAAGGAATACCCCGACGGCCATTTTGGTGAAAAGGCTTACGAGATTGCCGACAGGATTTTAGAAATTGTTGATGAGTACGGATTTACCGACAGGGTTGTTATAAACTCGTTTTCATATCCGTTAAACGAATACATTGCCAAAAAATACGGGCGCAAATACCGTCAGCATGTATATTATCCGATGCACGCAATGTGTGGCAAGCTAACGAGAAGTCCCTATGAGTATGCGTACTGCGCTTGTATGTTTATGGGGGTGAAGCGTGATATTAACCTTGCGACAAGGAGTGAGTGCGACATTATGCGCGACCTTGGTCCACAGGCTTGGGCAGGGGCTTGCATTTGCGATGAGCGAGGGGTTGACCTTGCTATTGAAAGCGGTGTTACGCTGATTACCTGCAACAATCCCGATGAAATTCTTGAAATTTTAAGAAAAAAGGGACTGCATAAATAAGCTTCAATATTACAAGCAAAAAGAGCAAGAGTAAAAGGATAAGCTTCCTTCTATTCTTGCTCTTATTTTTTATTCTGTCGCTGTGTTTACAGCGCAACCTCAACGGTTTTATGTCCGTAATATGCGAGCGCCTCGGCAATTTCGCCCGTTATTTGCTCACCTGCTACGACAATGGCAACCGCCGGCGGACACGGAAGGGTAAAGCCGACAAAAATTCTGCCGACTGCGTCGCGAACGCTTACCCTCTCTCTTGGCGAAAGAAGCGCCTGTCTTGGGGTAAGAAGGGGCTTAGGTATATCAAAATCAAGCACAGGGGTGGCTTTTTTCTCCCTTTTGGGGATATTCAAAAGCACCTCGCACAATGCGTCAAGGTCGCTCTTCCTTGCCCTTATACCTGCCATTAGCACGACATATTCCGTATCGGCAAGCTCGGGGATTATATCATTTTCCTCAAGGATTTTGCCGATTTCATAGCCGAAATATCCATAATCGGTTGCTTTTACGGTGATTTTAAGCTCCTCCTGCTCACAAAGGGTATAGCCTGCCTGCTTTAGGCGTGACCTTATTTCGCTCAGGTGCAGGAGTGTATCCCTTAAATCGCTCCTTACCTCGGTGGCAAGATATTCATTCAGCTTATCAAGTGAGGACAGGATAAGATACGACGGGCTTGTTGACGCAAAGACGCTCATCGCTCCCTTTGCGTTTTTTACAAGGCTTCGGGGGGCGGTTTTTGAAATATGAAGATACGCTCCGCCCGTTAGGCATTCAAGGGTTTTATGTGCGGAGTCACAGCACATATCGGCGCCCTGTGAGATTGGGTGAGCATCATTCTCAAGGAATTTTAAATATGCTCCGTGCGCATTATCGACAACAAGCAAGACTCCGTGCCTTTTACAAACGCTACTAAGCGCGGATATGTCGCTTAGTCTGCCGAGGTAGTCGGGGCTTGTGATATACACGCAAATAGGCTTCTTTTCGCACACATCAAGGCACTTTTCAAGATATTCAGGTGTGATTTGGCACGAAAGATAGCTTTGCTCCCTGCTTGGGTACAGCCATTTCACATCAAGGTCAAGAAGGGCAAGCGCGGTCATAAACGATGAGTGGGCATTTCTTCCCGCCAAGACAAAATCACGGCAGTCGTCCTTACCCTCTCGCGCCTCTTTTGCGTGGAGCATTGCAAGATACAGCATAGCGCGCACGGCAAGGCTTGAGCCCTCGCACGAATAGAGGCTTGCGCGTGTTTCGTAAATTTCGGTTAGATTTTTTTCGCTCTCGGCGATAATTCCGTCGGCTACAAAGAGCGCGTCTGCTCCGCTTATCTCGGTGATATCGTATTTTTCAAAGCCGAGTGAGCCGTTTCCCTTGTGGCCCGGCATATGCAGTCGCCTTTTATCGCTATTTGCATACGCCATTACAAAATCGTAAATAGGTGTTTTCATATTATAATGCCTGACGGGAATGGACCGAACCGGTTTTGGAACGGACAAAGCTCCCGTATTTTGTGTTAAAATTTTTTGAAATATTTTTATATGTCTGCAAAATTTTGCCTTGAATACAAGCCTTTTGGCTCGTTCTAAAATGCTAAGCACCTTAAACCGATGTATTTTTAGATGATTTTGGTAAGGTTGCGACGCAGTTGTATAAGCATACTACAAGGAGCAAGCTTGCCAAAAGGGCTAAAGGCTAACGAAAGCTTCAATTACAACTGCTCTTAACGCCGTAAATACACGGTTTAAGGCTGGTTCGTTTCGCTCCCGTTAGGCATTTAACTCCTTATCTACCGCGAGCATAATAGCGCATTCCATTCTCTTGCGGAAGAGGCGACATCCGTATTCATAAACTCCGCGCACGCTTCCCGTTGCGTGATATGCGTTTGCGGCGCATCCGCCCGAGCAATAAAGCTTCGCCCAGCAGGTAGCGCAGTCGGGGCGGGCGTAGACATTACAGCTTGCAAACTCGTTTTGCGCTTCCTTATTTGTTACGCCGTTATATATATCGCCAAGCTTATATTTATCGTCGCCAACGAATTGGTGGCAGGGGTAGAGGTCGCCCCACGGGGTAACTGCCATATATTCGGTTCCCGAGCCACAGCCCGATATCCTTTTATAGATACACGGTCCGCCCTTTAGGTCAATCATATAGTGGTAGAAGGTAAACTCCTTGCCCTCTCTGCGCTTTTCTATCATGAGTGAGGCAAGGTCCTCATACTGCTTACATACTATCGAAAAATCCTCCTCGGTAAGCGCCTCGCTATCGGTGCTTGCGCAAACAACAGGCTCCATACTAAGCTCGTTAAAGCCGAGGTCAAGCATTACCTTGATATCCTCTAAGAAATCGGGGTTTGAGTGGGTAAAGGTGCCACGCATATAGTAATTCTTACCGCCCCTTGACTCAACAAGGCGCTTGAATTTCGGCACTATTCTCTCCCAGCTTCCGTTTCCTGCGTAGTCAACTCTGTATTTATCGTGAATTTCCTTTCTTCCGTCAAGGCTAAGCACGACATTGCTCATTTCTCGGTTCGCAAAGTCGATTACATCGTCGTCAATCAAAATTCCGTTGGTGGTAAGGGTGAAGCGGAAGTTTTTATTATGCTTTTTCTCTATTTCTCTTGCGTAGGCAACAAGCTCCTTAATCATATCAAAGTTCATAAGTGGCTCGCCACCGAAGAAGTCAACCTCTAAGTTGCGACGGCTTCCCGAATTTTCTACAAGGAAGTCAAGCGCGCGCTTTCCTACCTCGAGCGACATTATCGCTCTTTCTCCGTGGTATTTTCCCTGTGAGGCAAAGCAGTAGGAGCAGTTGAGGTTGCAGGTGTGGGCAACATGAAGGCATAGCGCCTTGATAACGCCCGAGGTCTTTTCCTTTAATTTGTCCGCCATCGGCTCAAAGGTGTCGGGGGTGAAAAGGCGTCCGCTGTTTTTGAGTGACACGATTTGCTCATAGCATTCGTCAACCTCGCTCTTTTCTATACCGTGCTTTTTCGCAAGGGCACAAACAAGCGCGTCCCTTTCCTCGCTCTCAAAGCCTTCTATTATATCATAAGCTATATCGTCAACCACATGCACACCACCCGAGCATATGTCAAGAACGATATTATATCCGTTTAATTTATATTGATGTACCATATTTTCTCCGTTCAGTTTTTCTCTACTTTTTCTTTAGGAGAAGAAAAAGTAGCAAAAAGAAACCGAATTAAATATATAAATTATAAAAGTAATTGTTACTCGCGCCCCGTAATCACGAACCCATAGGGTTTTATATCACGCTTGCTTTAGCGAGCATATCACGACTCGAAGAGTCCATATCACGCGCAAAGCGCATATCACGGACTCACAAGTCCCCTTTTCATTCTACATTAAAAAACTGTTTGCCTACCGACAAACAGTTTTTTGTTTATGTGCGCTATTATTTGTCGCTATTTTCGCACTGTTGGTTAGCGATACCACAGCTTGTCTTGCAAGCAGATTGGCAAGAGGTTTGGCACTCACCGCAACCACCGTTCTTTGCGCTTTCGCAAAGGTTTGCTGTGTCAAGAGTCTTAATATGTTCCATTTTCTATTCCTCCGTGATGTTTATTTACATAAAAAGTATATCATAACATTAACTTAAAGTCAATAGTTATCTTAAAATTAAGCGATTACTTGCTTAGCAATTTTTGAACAAGGTCGAGCGCCTCTGCAATTTTTGAGATGTCCTTACCGCCACTCATTGCGCTATCGGGGCGTCCGCCACCCTTTCCGCCTGTAACTGCGCTTACCTCTCTTAGGATATTTCCTGCGTGTGCGCCGTTTGCTACTGCGTCCTTACCGCATACTGCCACAAAGTTGAGCTTATCGCCCGAATGGAGTGCGAATACTGCAACCGCGCTTGGCTCCTTATCCTTAATTGTATCGCCAAGGGCACGAACTGCGGGTGTTGCCATATCCTTAAGGTCAGCTGTGATTACCTTGAAGCCACCTATTACGATTGCTGATGAAATAAGGTCATTTACCTTAGAGCCTGCAAGCTTAGAGTTAAGTGACTCAACCTCGCGCTTAAGCTCCTTAAGCTCATCTTGAATTGCAACTGCCCTCTTTTGAAGGTCGTTTACATTCTGGCACTTCAGCTCGCTTGCGGTATCGCGAAGGAGCGAATCCTTTTTATCAAGGAGCGCAAGCACGCCATAGCCTGTTACTGCCTCAATTCTGCGCACGCCTGCGGAAACAGAGGACTCGCTAACTATTTTGAACATTCCTGCCTTTGCGGTATTATCAAGGTGTGTACCTCCGCAAAGCTCGGTTGAGAAGTCGCCCATTTTAACCATACGGACAACCTTACCATACTTTTCATCAAAGAGCGCCATAGCTCCGTTCTTGCGTGCGGTATCAATATCGGTTTCAACCGTTTCTACGCATACGCCACGAAGGATATTTTCATTTACAAGAGCCTCAACCCTTGAAAGCTCCTCGCCTGTAAGAGCTGAGAAGTGAGTAAAGTCAAAGCGACATACATTTTCATCAACATATGAGCCTGCCTGCTCTACATGACTGCCAAGCACTCTGCGCAGTGATGCTTGAAGAAGGTGTGCGCAGGAGTGATTTCTCTTTATTGCGTTACGGCGCGCCTCATCAATTTGTGCGCTTACGGTATCGCCGAGCCTTAGCACTCCGCTATCAACTCTGCACATATGAATATATACGCCGTCGGATTTTTTGGTGTCAAGCACGCTGATGCTTACGCTATCGCTTGAAAGTGTACCTGTATCGCCAACCTGTCCACCGCCCTCGCCATAGAACGGGGTCTTATCAAGGACAACGGAGCATTCGCCCTCGGTGATTTCATCGGTGAGCGCGCCCTCATCATTTACGATTGCGATTACCTTAGCGTCGGCACATGTGCTTGTATATCCGACAAACTCGGTCCTTTGAACATCAAGGCTTGTATCCTTGTTATCCCAACCGCCGATGCTTGCCCTTGCGTTTCTTGCCCTTTGTCTTTGCTCTGCCATAAGAGCCTTAAAGCTGTCCTCATCTATTTTAAGTCCGTTTTCCTCAGCGATTTCGCGAGTCAGGTCAATCGGGAAGCCGAAGGTATCGTAAAGCTTGAAGGCATCGGCGCCTGCGAGTGTTGCTTCGCCGTTGCTTTTAGCACTTTCAATGAGTGTATCAAGGATTGAAAGACCTTGGTCTATCGTTGTATCAAAGCGCTCCTCCTCAAGAGAGAGAACCTTTTTAATGTAATCAGCCTTTTCCTTAAGCTCGCTATATGCGTCACCGCTTTCGCCGATTGCGACCTCGCACATCTGAACGAGGAACGGGTGGTCAATTCCAAGGAGCTTACCGTGACGGCACGCGCGCCTTATAATTCTGCGAAGGACATAGCCACGACCCTCGTTTGACGGGATAACTCCATCGCTAATCATAAATGTCGCGCTTCTTGTATGGTCGGTGATTACACGGATTGAAATATCGTCGCTTGCGCTGTCACCGTATTTTTTGCCTGCAATTTCGCATACAGTATCAATGATTTTACGGATTGAGTCAACCTCAAACATATTATCAACGCCCTGCATTACGCACGCAAGACGCTCAAGTCCCATACCTGTATCAATGTTCTTTTGCGAAAGCTCGGTATAGTTACCGTTTCCGTCGTTATTGAACTGTGAGAATACATTATTCCAAATTTCCATAAAGCGGTCGCACTCACAGCCCGGCTTACAGTCGGGTGAGCCACAGCCATACTTCTCGCCACGGTCAAAGTAGATTTCCGAGCATGGTCCGCAGGGTCCGCTTCCGTGCTCCCAGAAGTTATCAGCCTTGCCAAGACGGACAATGTGACTTGGGTCTACGCCGATTTTCTTTGTCCAAATCTCGTAAGCCTCCTCGTCCTTTTCGTAGATAGATGGCCAAAGGAGATTTTCGGGAATTTCAAGTGTCTTTGTAAGGAACTCCCACGCCCATTCAATAGCCTCGTTCTTGAAATAATCGCCGAAGCTGAAGTTTCCGAGCATTTCAAAGAATGTTCCGTGGCGGGCGGTATGTCCTACCCTTTCAAGGTCGGGTGTACGGATACATTTTTGGCATGTGGTAACTCTGTTTCTTGGCGGAATGACCTCGCCTGTGAAGAACTTTTTCATAGGTGCCATTCCTGAGTTTATAAGAAGAAGCGACTTATCGTTATTCGGCACGAGCGAGAATGACGGAAGCCTTAGGTGTCCCTTACTCTCAAAAAATGAGAGGTATTTTTCTCTTAAATCATTTAGTGATGTCCATTTCATAATATAAGATCCTTTCAATAATCTGCTAATTTGACACGCATATTTTACCACGCATTTACTAAATTGTCAATAGAAAAAATAAATACGCAAAAATTTTTGCGCGAGAGTCCTTTTGTGCCTCCGCCTTGCCGTGATGAAAATTTCGCCCTTTACCTTGACAAGGGGGAGTTTTTTTGGTAAAATATCAGTAGGTGCGTTGCACTACGACAATTTAGGAGGAATTTATGAAAATTATTGATGCTAAAAAAACAAGATTTTATTGGGTTTACTTCATTCTCGCTATTCTGCTCTTTCTCGGTGCGCTAATCGTTGCGCCCATCTGGAGTGGAACTGATGTGTTCTTTAAGAGCTGGGGTGCAAAGCTGATTGACATTCTTATTGCGGTGGCGATTGCCTACTACATAATTGTGTATCTTTTGAAAAAGGTAAGCTCCTCAAAGGGGGCTATCCTCATTCTTACGATTGTTGAAATCGTGCTTCTTTCTCTCGTTGCTCTCGGCAGTGTGCTTTCACAGTTTAAGGTTATCAGCATAAGCGGTCCGTGTCAGGTGCTTGGTCTTGCGCTTTGGCTACGCGGTGTTATTGAGCTTGTAAGGGCATATTATTACAGGGGCTTTACCTCAAAAATCAAATACTCCCTCGCTCAGCTTGCCATTGCCATTGCGATGGTGACCTTCGGCACATACATCTTCGCCCGTCCTATCATTTCAAGCACAACGATGCTTTGGATTCTCGTGGCGCTTATTATCGTTTTCGGCGTTTACACGCTACTTTACGGAATTAGCGCAAAGAAGCCGAGCAAGAAGTAATTTTACATCAAAAAACACAAAAATCAGCCACAGGGTGGCTGATTTTTACATTTTACAGTCCTAAGAGCTGTTTTTTCTTTTCGTCAAATTCCTTCTTTGTGATTATCTTTCTGTCGTAGAGCCTTTTCCATTGCTCAAGCTCCTCAATAACGGGCAGGACAATTTCCTCATTCTTTCTCTTATAGACCTCAAGAACCTCAACTATGGCGAGATACACCTCATCAAGCTGAAGCTTTGAGAAGTTAAGACGCACGGTTTCCTTAAGGGTATCTATGCACACCTTTCCGTCAAAGAGTCCGAAGGTGTCCTTTTGAACATCGTTTACATTATCAAGGTTGACTATCTTTACAGGCTCGCTTCCGAAAATACCCTTTTGCGCATAAATCAAACGCTTGTCCGTAAAGGCGACTGCGCAAATTCCGTTCATAACTATTGCGCCGCCGTTATATATTCCGCAGGGGGCGAGTGATATAAGCACGGTTTCATCTCGCCTTAGCTGCTTTTGAATTACTTCAAAATGCTTTAATGCGCTTTTATTATTGTAAACAAATCCATGCTCAAGGGCAAACTTGTCCATTTGGCTGGCATTTCTCATAATACTCGCTCCTTTCGTTTTGCTTTAAGAATAGAATGTAAAACCACATTCTCTCCCATTCTAATTCTATATTCTACACTATTTTTCACGATTTGTCAAGCCGTTAGTCACAGGTATTGAATTTTGCCTTTTTTATCGCGATATATATTAAATATTTGTCAAAAATGTCAAAAATCCTTGACATTTTAAGAGTTGTATTGTATACTTATATATATAAAATGCCATAATTATGCCCGACGGGAACGGAGCGAGCCTGCTTTGGAACGGACAAAGCCCGTCTTCTGTGTTGAAATTTTTTGAAATGCTTTTATCAGAGAGGCTATTTTTGGCAAATTGACTTTGAAATTATTCGTTTTACGGATTGAAGGAGATATTTCGGTTATGAAAAGGTTACTAAAGGTATTCTTAATTTCCTCTATTGTAGCGCTTCTTTGCATGGCGTTTGCAGTGCTTGCAAGTGCGGAGGAGTCCTACACTCTTACATATTTTCACGGAGATTCCGCGAAAAATAAGGAGATTTATAGCGCAGGAGAGGAGGTTACTCTTCGTACTGACAAATATTCAAGCAATAGCGACATTTCCGGCTATGAGTTTTTGGGTTGGTTTACTGATGATGGTGTAACCTACAAGCCTGGTGACAAAATAACAATCACCCGTGACATTAAGCTCTACGAGGCTATCGGTAAAACCGTAAGCAACGAATCGGAGTTTAGAAGCGCAGTAAGTGGTAGGGGCTGGAGAGTTATCAAGCTCGGCGCGGACATCACTCTTACCGACAATATTTACGGTAACGAGCGCAGTGTTTCAATCTTTGACTTAAACGGACATACAATTACATACGGAACTATTGATAAGCCTGTTGACGACTGGGCGATTTACACAAAGCGCTCGGGTATGATTATTCTCGGAGAGGGTACATTTAAGCACTACACCTCAAAGCCGAACGACAAGGCGTTTCACGGCGGTGAGCCTCACGGATACAACGGTGACGACGGCGCACACAGGCTTTGGATCGGTAAAAATGTAAAAATCATAACTAACGCTCCTCTTACAAAATATGTTAAGGATATGTCGGGAGTTTCTCAGCCAACATTTAGATTTTACGGCGACATTACCTGCGCATATCTCGTTTATGTAAACGGATTTGTCGATGTTGATGTTAATATTTACGACCCCGCAAAGATAACAATTATTGATGAATCAACTGACCTTTTCCCGATTTACGGCTGGGGCTCATCAAGCAATAAGCCTGTCGTTGCAACTGCAAAGGAGCTTATTTACTTCCCCGGCGTTACCGACAACTATGTTATTACGAGCCTGAATGTTTATGGCGGTAAGTTCTCATTCCCCGACTCATTCAAGGGCTTTGTTGCAGAGGGCAAGGAAAAGTTCTTCCCCGTTTCCATAAATGGCGGTACATTTGACATTGATATTGCAAAATACATCTCTGTTGACTTTAAGACTGTTCAAAACCCTGACGGAACATACTCTGTTGAGCCGAATATTTGTCCCTCTCCCACATCTCCTACGGGAAGGCACAAGTATCTTGCTACCGAAATTACAGTTACATGTCTTGATGACGGTGAAATCTCCTACGCATGTGAATATTGTAAGGAGTCCTATACTGCTCAGCGCTTTGCACTCGGTCACAATGTAATCAGAATGAAGACAAGTGACCTTGTAAACACCGCAAACAAGACTTCCCCCGGTATTTATACAAACACTTGTGCAAGATGCGGATCGGTTGAAACCGAATATTTCTATCCCGACCCAGGTAATGTTTATGTTACCGTAAAGGCAAGATTTGAGCGCGACGGCGTTAAGTATGTTGAGACATTCAGAGTACCAAGCAAGCTTCTCTTCGGATTTAGTGTTGACGAGGACACGGATCTAAAGACCGAAACATATCTTACCTCATTCAGCGTTCAAGCCCTTAAGCATACGACAAAGGACGGAAAAGAGGTTAAGCTAAAGCAAAGCGAGATTGTCGCTATTGAAATCCCGCTTGGAACGACAAAGATTTACGGCGGTTATCTTAACAACTCATATACGGGTCTTTTCTACAAGAATGACCACATTGAGGAGGTAACTCTTCCGAGCTCTCTTAATACGGTTATGAGGGGCGCGTTTGCCGAGATGCCAAAGCTCACAAAGGTTACGGGCGTTGAGTATATTTCCACGCTTATTGATGAATACGCATTCGGTCAGCACAAGAACAGTGCAAACCTTATATTTGATACACTTGAAATTAAGGCTGAAACGGTAAATGCAAGCGCGTTTAAGAATGTACTTGCGACAAGAATTTATATTCGTGACAGCGTAAGATTCCTTCGTGACGCGTTCCGCCTTGATTCCGAAATTGCTCAGGCAGAGGCATCGTATGACAAGAACAAGGGTCGTCTTAAGGAGGTCTTTGTTGAGGCACTTTCAAAGAACTACCCTGCCGACTATAAGGAAAGCAAGTTCTATAACAGGACTCTTTCCGACATTTGGAACTCACTTACAAACGATGAGAAGGCAAAGATTTTCTCCGAGGCATCGCCCGGCTCTGCCCTTCTTACTAAGGCAAACACATATTTTGACCACACCTATGATATTGTAATTCACGCACCGAACTGCATTGAAGACGGATATACAGC
Source organism: Clostridia bacterium (assembly GCA_017466455.1). Next base: position 76,993 of record JAFTUD010000025.1, on the reverse strand, counting down.
GTACGAGTGCTTACAGTGCGGACTTAGCACAAAATCGGACTTCGTGCCTCACGAAGGCATTACTCATGTATGGGAAAGAAACGAGGAATTTGACAAGCAACCAACCTGCTCTAAGGAAGGCTACACTGCCGAGTATTGCAAGATTTGCGAGAGCGTACAGGTGCTTGAGGTGCTTCCAAGAAATGACAAGCACGACTTCTCTACAACGACTCCCGAGCCTGATTATGACGCTTGCACAAAGACAACCTTCTTCTATCGCAGAAGATGTGCAAACGGTTGTGGCGCTTGGTCTAAGACAACTCAGCAAAAGGTAACTCTTACAGCTCCTTTGGGTCATGCTTACTCAACAGAGGACGACGGAGTTACAAAAATACCTGCAACCTGCGGAACTCCCGGTCAGACAATTAAGACCTGTACCCGTTGCTACGAGCAGGATGTTATTGAAACACCCGCAACGGGCGTACACTCCTTTATAAGAGATGACTCCGCAAGGGTTGCTCCTACCTGCGCTTCGCCCGGTGCAAACTACTTTAACTGTACCGTTTGCGGTGCTAAGGATACAAAGGAGCTTTCAATCCTTACATACGAGGAAGCGGTTGCTCAAAACGCTCATATTTGGAAGGAAGAAATTACAATTCAACCGACCACAAAGAGCGAGGGCATTAAGCGTGTTTACTGCACACTTTGTAACAGTAACAAGCAGGGTGCGAGCATTTATGTGCCTAAGCTTGTTGATGAGGGTCCAAAGACATGGCTAATTGTCGTTATCGTGGCTGGCTCGGTTGCTATCCTCGGTGGCGTTGGTGCTACGGTTTATGTAACTCTCTTTAAGAAGAATAACGCTTCTAAGAATTACAAGTATAAGTTTAACACATTTAAGAAATAACCAAAAAACAGCCACATATGTGGCTGTTTTTTGCCCAAGTACCTTGGGTGGTAAGCTCCGACTTCGTTTGGTACAAGCCGTTTCCATTCGCTACGAAGCAATATTCTAACTTATCAGTCCCTTCAAATCATCAAGCTCCTTTTTGATTTTATCGAGGCGTGATGAGGGGGTAAGGGGCAGGCGAAGCTCGTTTTCGCACATATTCATAAGGCTAAGCGCGCCCTTTACGGGAATGGGGTTTACCTCGGCAAACAGCTCCTTTATCAGGGGGGATATTTTTCTCGCTATTTTTTGGGCGGATTTTATATCGTTTTCCTCAAATAAGCGACACAGGGTGGCAATTTCTCTTGGAATTACATTTGAGCAGGCGGAGATAACCCCCTCGCCTCCGAGGGCGTAAATTGGCAAAATCAGCTCATCACAGCCCGAATAAAAATGATAGCTATCGCCAAAGCGTGCGATTTTACGCTCAACCTCGGACACATCTGCGCTTGCTTCCTTTACTCCAACGATATTTTCAATATCCTTTAGCATATCAAGCGCGCCCTCGCTAAGCCTTAAGCCCGTGCGTGAGGGGACATTATACAGAATGACAGGAAGCTTAGTTGAGAGCGCTATCTCGCTATAATGGCGATACACCCCCTCATCTGTTGCCTTATTATAGTACGGGGTGACGCTGAGAATGGCGCTTGCTCCACATTCGGCGGCGATATGTGTCTTTTTTATCGCAAGTGTGGTGGAGTTTGAGCCTGCGCCAACGATAAGCGGAATTTTGCCCCCTACCCTTTTTGCGCTATGCTCTATTATTTCTTGCCGTTCCCTCTCGGTGACATTTGCGCTCTCTCCTGTTGTGCCAAGCACTACAAGGGCGCTAACCGATGCGCTTAGCTGAAAATCTATAAGCCTTGAAAGCGCGTCAAAATCAACATTGCCGTTTTTAAACGGCGTGACTATTGCTGTTGCGCATCCTGAAAAAACCTTTTTCTTTTTGTTCACTACGAAAATCCTCCAAAATTTCAAAAATCGCTTGAAAATGTATAAATAATAATATATACTATAAGATGAGTAGGCATACCGTGCTTTTTCGCCTCGGTTTATTATATGCTAAGCGCGAAAAATGTTGCTTTTTTCTTTGATATGCCTGACGGGAGCGGAACGAACCAGCCTTAAACCGTGTATTTACGGCATTAAGTGTGGTTTTAATTGTATTCCCGTTAGCCTTTAGCCCTTTTGACAAGTTTGCTCCTTGTAGTATGTGCCGGAGCGAGCCGACCTTAAAACGCTCAAAAGCCCTGTTCTCTGTGCTAAATTTTGAAATATTCTTTAAGGATTACTTACGATGATAAAAAACATTTTACCAAAAACCACGCTTCAAACGGCGGATTTTTACTACGACCTGCCGAAGGAGCTTATCGCTCAGTCGCCTATCGAGCCACGCGACCATTCAAGGCTTATGGTGCTTGATGACGGAAGCATTTATCACAGGCATTTTTACGACATTATTGATTATCTTAATGAGGGCGACACGCTCGTTATAAACGATTCAAGGGTTATTCCCGCAAGGGTTTACGGAAAAAAGGTGCGTGAGGGGTCATTTGCCTCCGATGCGTCAAGCATTGAAATGCTACTCTTGAAGCAACGGGAAAATGACTCGTGGGAGGTGCTTTTGCGCCCTGCCAAAAAGATAAAAATAGGCGGTAAAATAAGCTTTGGCGACATTTTGGTGGCGACCGTTACCGACATTGTAGACGACGGAAACAGAATTGTTTCCTTTGAATACGATAAGGAAAAGTACACGAGCATTTATGAGGTGCTTGAGCTTATCGGCTCTATGCCACTTCCGCCGTACATTACAAAAAAGCTTGAAAACAAGGACAGATACCAAACCGTGTACGCGCGTGAGAACGGGTCAAGCGCTGCGCCGACCGCGGGGCTTCACTTCACTCCCGAGCTTCTTGAAAAAATCAAGGCGAAGGGTGTTGCCATCGTTCCTGTTATGCTCCATGTGGGGCTTGGCACATTCCGTCCTGTAAAGGAAGAAAAAATCACTGACCATATTATGCACTCGGAGTACATTTGCGTTTCTAAGGAGAGTGCGGACATAATAAACGAAAGGAAGCGTAAGGGCGGTAGGATAATTGCCGTTGGCACGACCTCCTTGCGCACGCTTGAGAGCGCCTCAACGCCTGAGGGTGAGATTTTGCCGACAAGTGATGAAACGGGAATTTTTATCTATCCCGGATATAGCTTCAAGGCGGTTGACGCGCTTATTACGAACTTCCATTTGCCCGAAAGCACCCTGCTTATGCTTGTTTCCGCTTTTTACGGGCAGGATAGAATTATGAGCGCCTATCGCACTGCGGTAGAGGAGAAATACAGATTTTTCTCCTTTGGCGATGCTATGATTATTACAAAAAGGCTTAAATAGTCTATTGAAAATTCCGAAAATAAAGCAAGGGGGCAAAATGGGAAATATGGAAAACAAGCCACATATAATTGCGGTTGTCGGACCTACTGCGGTTGGCAAAACCGCGCTTGCCATTGAGCTTGCCGAGCGAGTAAACGGTGAGATTATCTCCTGCGACTCTATGCAAATATACCGCGGTATGGACATTGGCACAGCTAAGGCTACGAAAGAGGAGCGAGAGCGTGTGCGCCATCACCTTATTGATATAAGAAATCCCGATGAGGACTTTTCCTGCGCGGATTACGCTATTTTAGCAAAAGAGGCTATTGATGATATTCTCTCTCGAGGAAAAACGCCGATTTTTTGCGGTGGCACGGGGCTGTATCTTGATAGCGTTATTGAAATTCCGTCGTTTGCCGACACAAAAAAGGATATCGAGTATCGCTCATGGCTTGAGAATTATGCTAATACTCACGGAAATAGCGCATTACACGCCCTTTTGCGTGAGGTTGACAGTGAAAGCGCCGATACGATACACGAAAACAATGTTAAAAGGGTTATAAGGGCGCTTGAAATTTACCACACTACGGGCAAGAAAAAAAGCGAGCTTGACGCTATATCGAAAATGAAGGAGCGACCATATCGCACGACGGTCTTTTATTTGACATATAAGGACCGTGACACGCTATATTCAAGGATTGACTCCCGTGTTGATTATATGATTGAGCTTGGGCTTGTATCGGAGTGTAAATCGCTTTTTGAGAGGGGCTATTTGGAAAATGGCTCAACCGCATCTGACGCCATAGGCTACAAGGAGCTTCTTCCCTATTTAAAGGGTGAGAGGGCGCTCGAGGAGTGCATAAGCGAGCTAAAGCTATCGACAAGGCACTATGCGAAGCGTCAGGGAACTTGGTTCAGAAGAAAAACGGATTACCACACTGTTTTTGTTGATGAGGTAAATCCGCTTGAATATGCTATTGAGGTACTAAAAAATGAGCTTTGATACAATTAAGGCAGGCTATGGCGCCGTTTGCGAAAGGATTAAGGCGCTTGGCGGTAAAAATGTCACATTGCTTGCCGCTACGAAAACGCAAACCGTTGAGGACATAAATTATCTTATCTCGCTTGGCTGTAATACGATAGGCGAGAACAGGGTAAACGAGCTTTGTGAAAAATATGAGGGCTATGACAAGCGCGCGAGTGTGCATTTTATAGGCACGCTTCAAACGAACAAGGTAAAATATATTTACGACAAGGTTGACCTGATTCACTCGGTTGACAAACTCTCTCTTGCTAAGGAAATCAACAGGCAGTGCGCCAAAATCGGCAAGGTTATGGACATTCTTATTGAGGTTAATAGCGGGCGAGAGGAAAACAAAAGCGGTGCTATGCCCGAGGATGTTAAGGCTCTGCTTGATGAAATTAAGGGTCTTGAGTTTGTGCGTGTGCGCGGGCTTATGACTATGGCTCCAAGGTGCGACACGAAAGAGGAATATTTAAAATATTTTGGGCTGACAAAATCGCTCTTTGACGAGCTTTTTAAAGATGATAAGGACGCCATTCTCTCAATGGGAATGAGTGAAAGCTATGAATATGCTATCGAGGCAGGAGCAACGCTTGTGCGTGTAGGTAGTAGGATTTTTGGAGAAAGGAAATACTGATATGGGAATTTTTGGATTTGGAAAGAAGCTTGATTTTGACGATTTGGACGATGATGATGACGGGCTTGGGCTTGACGGAAACGACGGCGCCTCACTCTCTATCGGCGGATCTAACATTGAATTAAAGGTTGTTAAGCCCTCGCAGTTCGGTCAAATACTGACAGCGGGCGACTATCTTGTTGAGGGCAAGACCGTGCTACTCAATCTTGAGGATGTTGACGGCGCGCTTCGCCGAAGAATGATTGACTTCATTGCAGGAGCTGCCTATGCGCTCAATGCGACTATCAAGAAGGCGTCAAGCAGCTCATACTTCATCGCACCCCGCGATGTTGATGTGGGTGGCGTGATTTTTGATGACGATGACGGCGGAGATGACACATTTTCTGACCTATGACGACTCTTTTGCTTATAATTTACTACTTTTTATCGGTTGTTGATTTTTGTATGCTTGCCCTCGCTATATGCTCGTTTATTCCATCGGCAAGGGACACGAGAATTTACCTGTTCTTTTACAGAATCACCGAGCCGATTTTAAGACCCGTACGCAGTATGTTCATGCGTTGGAGCTTTGCAAGGAGATGTCCGCTTGACCTTTCGTTTTTAGCGGTGGTAATTCTTATCTCGGTTGTGCAAAGATTTATTCTTATGATTCTTTAAGGGGCGGACTTATTTATACGGTTTTTTGATACATTGTCCGCTTTTTTGTAATTTTTTAAGGGGGATTTATGCCATTTTTTGTTACACTGATTTTAGTTATCGTTGGCGCTATCGGGCTTGACCAGCTGACAAAATGGATAGTTTACTTCAACCTTCCGATAGGTGAGGAAATTGTCGTGCTTGACGGCGTGCTTGAAATTACGCATATACGAAACGCAGGCATGGCATTTGGCTTGCTTTCCGACCAAAGATGGATTTTTCTTCTATTCTCCATCGTTGGAATTTCGCTCGTTTCCGTATATCTTTTTAAATTCAGCAAGGACAGTCGCTTGACTAAAATAGCTCTTGCGCTTGTCATTGGCGGTGGAATTGGAAATATGATAGACCGCACTTTTCTTGGTGAGGTCATTGATATGATACATGTAACGGTATTTAACGACTTCTTCCCGTGGGTATTCAATGTTGCGGACTCCTGCGTTTGCGTTGGAGTGTTCCTTGCGGTATTTGGCATTTTGCTTGATATGGTTAAGGAATATAGGCTAAAAAAGGCACAGGGTACGGCAAATGACGATAAATGAGCTTGAGGTGGGCAAGCGCCTTGATGTCATCGTTTCCGAGGTAAACGGTGGCTCTCGCTCGGGCGCGCAGGTCCTTATTGAAAACGGATATGTGCTTGTAAACGGCAGGGCTGTGGCGAAGAATTATCGCATGCGCCTTGGCGACACGCTTGAAATTGGCGAAATGCCGATAAAGGAGCTTTCGCTTGAGGCGGAGAATATTCCGCTTGACATCGTTTACGAGGACGATGATATAATTGTTATTAACAAGCCGTCGGGAATGGTTGTCCACCCTGCGGTCGGAAATGAAAGCGGTACGCTCGTAAATGCTCTGCTTTACCATTGTAAGAACTCGTTATCGGGGATAAACGGAGTTGTGCGCCCCGGTATTGTTCATAGAATTGACAAGGACACAAGCGGGCTTTTAGTCGTTGCCAAGACTGATAGTGCGCACATATTTTTGTCCTCGCTTCTTAAGGACCACGGAATTAAAAGGACCTATCATGCGATTGTTACAGGTAGGCTAAAAGAGCCACAGGGTACGGTGAATGCTCCGATTGCAAGGCACCCTGTGGACAGGAAGCGCATGGCGGTTGTTGCAGGCGGTAAGGAAGCAATTACGCATTATGAGCTGATTTCGGAGCTTGGCGCGTTTTCATATGTTAAATTCAACCTTGAAACGGGTCGTACGCATCAAATAAGGGTACATACCTCGCACATAGGTCATCCTATTATCGGGGACACGGTCTATGGCGGTGGAAAAACTCCGTTTGAGAGGGCGCACGCAAAATATCTTGACGGTCAATGCCTGCATGCTAAGGAGCTTAGCTTCCCTCACCCGAAAACGGGGGAAATTATGCACTTTGAATGTGAGCTTCCAAGCAATTTCAAGAAGCTTCTTACCCTGCTTGAAAATCAATAAGCACGGGAATGTATCTAATAAACGAGGGTTTTTAATGAATTTTACTGAAAAATTATTATCGGTTGCAAACAGGAACGATGCTACTCGCGAAATTATCTCCGAGGAGAATGCGAAAACGCTTGAGGCGTTATTTCATCATATGATAAAGGTAAATGAGCATCTTAATCTTACTGCCATTACCGATGAGGACGGAGTTATTTTAAAGCACTTTGTTGACTCGCTCGCTATTGTGCCGTTTATCGGCAAGGACGCAAGGGTCATTGATGTCGGCTGTGGCGGTGGCTTTCCTACCCTTCCGCTTGCTATTGCGAGGGGGGATGTGAGCGTTTTGGGGCTTGACAGCGTTACTAAGAAGGTAATTTATGTGCAGAGCTGTGCCTTAATGCTTGGGCTTGACAATGTTTCATCATCTAATATCCGCGCCGAGGAGCTTGGCGCAGATGAGCAATACCGTGAGAGCTTTGATGTCGCGTGCGCAAGGGGCGTTGGCAGGCTCAATTTGATTTGTGAGCTTTGCTTACCGCTTGTCAAGGTTGGCGGGCGCTTTATCGCTATGAAGTCGCTCAGCGCACCGCTTGAGCTTGATGAGGCTCAAAATGCGATTACAACGCTTGGCGGTGTGGTTGAGGATGTGATTTATTACACACTAAGTGACGGTAATGAGGAGCTTTCAAGAGCTATAATAATCATCAAAAAGCAAGCACCTACCCCCAAAAAATACCCACGCAACAACTCTCAGATTTCAAAAAAACCGCTTTGACGGTTAGATAGGAAATAAATGACTACGCTTTCACAATATTTGAAGGGGGCGAAAGCCTCTCTGCCCGTTATTCTCGGATATTTGCCCGTTGCTATTGCCTTTGCGGTGATGGCGTCCGAGGCAGGACTTTCACGCCTTGAAATTATACTTATGTCAACACTCGTTTTTGCGGGCGGAAGCCAAATCATGGCAATAGGTATGATTACAAGCGGAGCTACAATGATATCGGTTGTGGTCGGCACATTCGTGTTCAATCTACGGCATGTAATTATGGGCTCTTACATAATGAAAAAGGTCGGCAAGACGACGACTGCGCAAAAGCTGACTACCGCAAACGGAATAACCGATGAGTCCTTTGCGATAATTTCGGCAACGCCCGAGCAGGAATGTACTGTCCCTTATCTTTTCGGTATTCTTACCGTAACATACGGCTCATGGGTGCTTGGAACTGTTCTCGGTGCGTTTATCAGCATGCTTATCCCCTCGGTGGTGTCCGATGCGCTTGGAATTGCGCTTTACGCGTTATTTATTTCGCTCTTAGTTCCGAGTGTAAAAAGGAGCGCAAGGCTCGTTATTCTTATCGCGTTTACCGCAATTTTAAACACAGTCCTCACTCTTTTGCTCCCCGAGAGCGCACAGTCATGGGCTATTATAATTTCATCTCTTGTAGCATCGTTTGTCGGTGTGTTCTTTGTCAAGGATGAGGAGGTGGGCGCATGAATTACATTCTTTTAGCGGTTTTAATGATGGTGGTCACCTACATTCCGAGAATTTTACCGTCGTTTTTGCTTGATAAGGTAACGCTTGGCTCACGGGCGAAAAAGTTCCTAAATCTTATCCCCTACACTGCTATGACCGCGCTTATTTTCCCATCTATTCTCAGTGTTGACGGCGAGCGTTGGTGGATTGGTGCAGTTGGCGGGCTTGTCGCGGTAATACTCTCGCTTTTCAAGAAAATTCCAAGCGCGCTTGTCGTTGTGCTTTCCGTGCTTGCGCTTATGGGAATTTACGCTCTGACCTTTGCGAACGGCTTTGTGCTTTGATAAACGAATTTTTCTTTAATTTGCGTTAAATTTTTCTAATTTCTTGTCTTTTTTGTTAAATTGCATTAAAATGTCGTTAAATTTAGCTAAATTTCTACAAAAATTACCTATTGACAAATTAGTGTGCGTATGATAATATTTAGTAGTAAATTAGTTAAAAAAGGGGGGACAGAAATGAAGAAAGAGGTACGCGGAAGACTTCTTGACACAGAGAGCGCTACAATCGTTGAGAAGCGCACATACGGTTGCTTTGGTGACCCTTGCGGATACGAAGAAACACTTTATGTTACTGATGACGGAACATATTTCCTCTACACCAACGGCGGAAGCGAGTCAAAGTACACAGGTGAGAGCATCACAATGAAGTACAAGGCAAGCGCGCAAAAGTGGCTTGAGGCTAAGAAATAATCAATGCCTTACATGGCGGTACGGCGCACTAAATTGAAATAAATATTTTTTGCAAAGTACTTGATTTTTCAAAGAATGTATGTTATACTACTAAGCGGTTGAACGGAGTTTGACCGCAATATGCAGAATTCGCCTAGCTGGTCGAGGGCGCACGATTGGAAATCGTGTAACCTGTAACAGGGTTCCTGAGTTCGAATCTCAGATTCTGCGCCAACAAAAAGGAGCATCGTTTGATGCTCTTTTTTGTTGCGGAATCTGTTTGATTCGAACTCAGCTTCGTGGCTTTGCCACGAATTGAGTGCGTAAGCGAGCGTAAGGCGTTAGGTGCTTGCACATATAAGCCGAGCGAAGCTCTTTTTGCAACGCAAAAAGCCTCTCAGATTCTGCTTGAATATGGCTACTTTTTGTGGTGATATGTTATTTCCCCTTGACTTGCGAATCTCAGATTTTCTGCTTGAATATGGCTACCTACTCCACCGACAACTTACTTTTCCCCTTGGGGTGCGCCCTCGCCACGAAGTGGCACTAAGGCTTGCTTTTTCTCACATGTTTTAATTGACAATAGTTTATTTGTGTGCTACAATAAAATCAACGAATGCTTTTCAAATCAAAAGGAGAGAAAAAATGAGCAATATTAACGATTTTGTAATTAAAGACAGCGTTTTGACAGAATATAACGGAAGCGAGCAAATCGTCAAGATCCCGGACGGTGTTACCTCTATTAACGATTATGCGTTTGATGATTGCAAATCTCTTACAAGCGTTGAAATCCCAAATAGCGTTACATCTATTTGCAAAGGCGCGTTTTCTGATTGTGAAAATCTAACAAGCATTAAAATTCCAAGCAGTGTTACCTTCATTGGCGACAATGCGTTTGACGGTTGCGAGGGTCTTACAAGCATTAAAATTCCAAATAGCGTAACCTCTATTGGCTACAATGCGTTTTATAATTGCAAAAATCTAACAATCATTGAAATTCCAAGTAGCGTTACATCTATTGGCGACTGGGCGTTTGAGGATTGTGCAGGCTTAACAAGCGTTACGCTTCCAAACAGTGTTTCTTCCATTGGCGACGGTGTGTTTTGTGATTGCGAAGGCCTTACAAGCATTGAGCTTCCAAACGGCGTTACATCTATTGGCAAGGATGCGTTTTCCTGTTGCGAAGCTCTAACAAGCATTGTAATTCCAAGTAGCGTTACTGAAATTGGAAACGAGGCGTTTTGGGGGTGCAACAATCTTGTCATCACCACACCTAACGGCTCTTATGCCGAGGGTTACGCAAGGGAAAACGGAATTAAGGTTAATTTGATATAATACACAAGGGGAATGCACTTTACATTCCCCTTTTCACACCAACAAAAAAGCCATCGCAAATGCGATAGCTTTTTATTATTTAATTAACGATACATTGGTCTATACCTCGTATTATTTTCGCCTATTACCTGTGAGCTACCTAATACATTGGTCCGTCTCCTTTATTTGTATCTTTTCCTTTGGTTTATGGTTTTTATCTCAAAATAACTACTTGAAGATTAAATCCTACCTTTCATAAAATCGGGTTATGATTTGTTTTCCTTAAATACTACTTGAAGATTTTGCCCTAACCTTTCTTTCACTTTGGGTTTATGGGTTTATGAGTCTTAAAATACTACTTGAAAGCTAAATCCTTGCCTTTCTTAAATTTGGTTTATGGGTTTACTTTATCAATACTATTTGAAGATTAACCTTACCTTTCAACCGCTTATGCGGTTACATTTATTTAAGATTGCTTTTATTCAATTTTATTGGTTTTATTCAATTTTCTTCTAAAAATCTCCGAGCATCCAGCCGTTTTTTATTGTGTTCGGTCGGCTGGGAGCCATCCTGTTTCCTTTCGTATCAGGACTTATTTAGCATATCCTCTAAGATTTCGATGCTTCACGCTCTTACTTTTTTATATTAAATCAAATCTTTTCGCTACTGATCTCTTTTCTTTTATCCGTTAAGGCACGCATCCTTAGCGGTAGCTGATATGCTGTTTTGTTCACTCATTTCGTTTCCCATTGGACCGTACCTCCTTGTCAGAATTAAACGCTTCGATTTAATTGAGCTTTCTCGTCACTCAACCTGATTTCGATTTATCCTTGCGTGATGATAAATTTTCATCAATCTATATACACCTTGGAAAAAACCGAAGCTAAAGATGAATGTTATTACCGATTTAAGACGCTACCCTGCGACCCTTGACCGTGGTATCTATCTTAATCTTGCATCCCTCTTTTGTACTTTTATTTTAGCATACTTTTTCCGTTTTGTAAAGGGGTTTTTGTAAATTTCTTATAAAAAGCCTGTTTTTCATCGTTGTTTTTTGTGCAAGTTGAACTAAAGGCTATATTATATATATACTATTTATAAAAGGAACAAAAAAACCGAGCTTTTGAAAAATTTTTTGAAAATTTCCCGTTTTTCGCTCGGCTTTTTATGGTTTTTTGGATATTTTTGCGCCCTCTCGGTGGATTTTCACAGGTGGGCTAAGGATCTTTTTCTCGGGCTTTTGGCGGGGATAGTTAAACGACCCCCTTTGCGATTTTATGCAAGATTTAGCTTTTTGGTAAACAGCTTATTCGTTATGAAGAAGAACAGCACGCTAAAGAGTGCCATTATAATAGCACGAATAAGGGTAGTAACACCGACAAGCACCATTGCTCCATCAGCTGAGCTAAGTGCGCTGTCAAGCACGCCGAGTCCTGCTATGCTAAGGATTGTATCAATTATATTATTTATAATTCCATAGGCAAAGTTTGCGCCGATTATACAGCCCACCGCGCAAAGCACTCTGTTTTTCGTTGTTATCGTTGAGGAAAGAGTGACTGACATGAAGTAAAGCAGGATCGAATTTACGATATACGAAAGCGCATATATAATAAATGAAATTATTACAAAGATAAACGCGCCTACTCCGCCAAAATCCGAGGGGGCGACGGGTGAGGTTGTGTCTGCCGAGCCCGGGGCTGCAAAGATTACCATTGTTATCAGGATCAGCACGATGGCTACTATGCTCGCTATCGCAAAGACTACTGTCCAGATTACGCCGTTTACTGTCTTTGAGAGCAAAATTCTGCTTGGCCTTACGGGCAGGGTGAAGGTTAAATACGCCTCATCGGTTACGGTTGATTTATAATACTCAACGGTTATCAGTATTCCTATAACCGCGGTAAGCGCCACTATTGCAAAGATAATAAATAATAATGAAAAGATAGAAATTGTTGTTACGAAATCGGGGAAAAACGCCTCATCCGTGACGCTTGTTTCTATTGATGATACAAGCACGGCTCCGTCAACCATTCCGACAACGGTCAGGCACGCAAGCGCGATAAGCAAAGGAAGGACATATCGCTTAGCTGCCCTTATATCGTACTTTAAAAGCTTAGCGAACATACTTAAACACCTCCCTAAATATGCGTCAAGGGTCATTTTATGCTTTTCCATAACCGAGGCGGGTGTGCCCCTTTCAAAGATTTTTCCGTTATGGATAAAGATATATTCATCAAGCGCTGTTTCAATATCGGTAATAAGGTGGGTGGAGATAAGAATTGTTGATTCCTCATTATGATTTTTAAGGATTGTATCAATTATGTATTCTCTTGCCGAGGGGTCAACGCCCGCTATCGGCTCATCAAGCAAATAGAGCCTTGCCCTTCTTGCCATAACGAGAACGAGCTGTACCTTTTCCTTTGTTCCCTTGGAGAGGGTGCGGAGCTTTGCGTCCGCCTCAACGCCGAGGTCGCATAGCATTGATCTTGCCCTTTCGATATCAAAGTCCTCATAGAAGTCCTTAAACATCTCAAGGCACTCATTAACGCTCATCCATGAGTTAAAATATGTTCTTTCGGGAAGGTAGGAAACGACTGCCTTTGTCCTTTCGCTTACCTCCATTCCGTCAATCAGAGCCTCGCCCCCGTCCCTTGAGAGGAGTCCTGCAAGGATCTTTACAAGCGTTGTTTTTCCGCTTCCGTTAGGTCCTAAAAGTCCGATGATTTTGCCCTTTTCAAGCCCTAAGGAAATACCGTCAAGCGCTCTTTTTGTACCGTAGCTTTTTGAAAGAGCGTCGCAAACGACTAATTTTTCGTCCATAGTATCACTCCTTTAATTTAATATAGATGTGTAATGTAATCAAAATAGGTATATGTCCATAATTTAATTTTAGCACTAATTATTGACATTGTCAAGATAGACTAATTATTCTCGCTATCCTTTCTTGTATGCCTGACGGGAATGGAGAATGTCGCCCCTTAGCTTCTTAGGAGATACGACATAGGCGTCATCGCCAAATCTTACAAAATACTGGAACAGCTTAGGGGATTTACGAAAGGAGATTTTACAATGGGGTTGCTTTATTTGCAAAAAAATCACCGCCGAGGGTGACTAAATTTTAGTGTTGGATTTTGGGCTGAGAATTTATTTTTACAATTTTTGTTTACAAAGGCGCAAGGAGATGATAAAATATAAGTAAGAGGTAGCCTTGGGCTACACCTTTGAGATAAGGGGGAATTTTTATGAAGCTATATTTTATAGGCGCTGCGCATGAGGTAACGGGCTCCTGCACGCTACTTCGCGCTCGCGGTAAGAACATACTTATTGACTGCGGAATGGAGCAGGGCGTTGACACATACGAAAACGCCACGCTACCTGTTCTTCCTCTTGAGATTGATGCAATTTTACTTACTCACGCGCATATTGACCACTCGGGAAAAATTCCCGCTATGGCGAAAAGCGGATTTAACGGTCCTATCTACTCTACCGAGGCTACGCACGCGCTTTGTGAGATTATGCTACGGGACAGTGCGCACATTCAGGAGATGGAGGCGCGCTGGCGCAACCGCAAGGGCATGCGTGCGGGAGATAACGAGAGTCTTCCTGTTTACACGACTGCCGATGCGGAAAAGGCGCTTTCGCAATTTATCGCCTTCCCTTATGAAAAGGAGATTGAAATCTTTAAGGGTATTACCGTTTCGTTTATTGATGCGGGTCATTTGCTTGGCTCATCAAGCATTTCTATAAAAATTCAAGAGGGAGATAATGAAACGACTATTCTCTTTTCGGGTGATGTCGGAAACATTTCCCGTCCGCTTATAAACGACCCTCAAAAGCCGAAAAATGCCGACTATGTGGTTATAGAATCAACCTACGGCGACAGGCTACACGGTGAGAGGAAGGACTACCTTGCTCAGCTAACCGATATTATTCAGCGCACGCTTGACCGTGGGGGCAATGTGGTAATTCCGTCATTTGCGGTGGGCAGGACGCAGGAGCTTTTATACCTTTTAAGAATTATAAAGGAAGAAGGGCGCATTTCGGGGCACGACGGCTTCCCTGTTTATCTTGACAGTCCGCTTGCAACGCAGGCTACGGAGCTTTACTCCTCGGGGCTTGAGGGGTATTACGACAGCGAGGCGCTTGAGCTTTTGGCAAGTGGCATAAATCCGATAAAATTTAAGGACCTTAGGCTCTCAATAACGAGCGATGACTCACGCGCGATAAACGAAAGCGCGACCCCCTGTGTGATTATTTCAGCCTCGGGAATGTGCGAGGCGGGGCGCATCCGTCACCACCTGAAGCACAACCTTTGGAGGGCGGAAAGCACTATTTTATTCGTTGGATATCAGTCCGTCGGCACGCTTGGGCGCAAGATTGTTGACGGTGAGAGATTTATTTCTCTGTTCGGTGAGGACATTCGTGTAAATGCCGAGATTGCGCAAATGGACGGAATAAGCGGTCACGCCGACAGGGATATGCTCCTTTCGTGGCTTGGCAATTTGGAGAAAGCACCGAGGCTTGTGTTCGTAAATCACGGAAATGACACGGTATGTGATGATTTTGCGACGAAAATTCAAGACTCGCTCGGATATAAGGCGGTGGCTCCGCACAGTGGCGACATTTACGACCTTAATTCAAGTGAATGTATCGAAAAGGGGGCTATTATCAGCGCGCGCTCACCGCGGATTACAAACGCACGAAGGCGCTCGGGTGTGGTGTTTGAGCGCTTACAGATGGCGGGCAATCGCTTACTTAGCGTTATTGAGCAAAACCGAGGCGGTGCTAACAAGGACCTTGCGCGCTTCACAAGTCAGATTGAGGCACTTTGCGACAAGTATGAAATGAAGGAATTTTTAGCTAAATCCGCCGAAAATCGTCAGAGGCACACCTCATCAACTAAGAAAAACGGAAAAAAATCCGCCTCTTACAAAAAGGGCGGAAGAAAGAGATAATTTAAGGAGAAAATATGGAACTAAGACACGAAATTACCGAAAGCACCGAGGCGCTGTACCGTGACCTTGGGTTAGCTATTACAAATGCGGGGCTTAAGGGTGGCGACTGCTACTATACCGATGACGGTTACCACTCGGCGTTTTTTAAAATTCCCAAGCCCTACAAAAAGGAAAGCGAGCATGACCCCGATGTGCATTACATCTTTATTGATGTAGAGGAAAGGGACAACGGGCTCGGCGACAGGATTGAATACACGGTACACGGCTCATTCGCTCACGAGCATACTCCGTCTCTTGGCACGGCTATTGATATTTGTCAAAAGCTTTATTCGGGCGAGGTGGTTGAGGTTGGCTTTTCCTCGGGCGAGCTATTTGCTACGACCTTTACATACTGGGCAGGAACATATGAGGACAGCTTTAAAATTCTTACGGAGAAATTTGACAGTGTGCGCTCGCTTCTTGAAAATCCGTTAGTACAGGGCGGTAAGGGTCATTTACATGTGATTTTTCAGCCCGAGCTTGGCTTTACTCTGCTTGGCAAGAGGACAAGTGAGTTTACCTTTGAGGGTATTAACGCATACTTCTTTACAGCTATCCTTGCGGAGCATCCGGAATACTATGTAGTAGGCTAAGCGGGGGCGCCCCCGCGGGCAAAATCCGCCCAAGTACCTTGGGTGGTGAACTCCGCCCTCGCACAGTGTGAATTTGTTCTACACGCCACGAAGCAGTTTTCTTCATTCCGAATTCCGAATTCCTCATTGCGACTCCCTACGGTCGCTTGCATGGCTACCACCAGCCAATCGCACTTCGCCGAGGCTCGTGTTCTTGGGGTGTGCGCACATCCGCATTTAAAAAAAGCAGTCTTACGACTGTTTTTTTGTTAGTAATTGAATTTTTTCTTTTTTATTATCATAAAGAATATCGTTACGGCAAACGCCATTACCTCGGCAACGATGATTGATGCCCAAATTCCGTCGGTTTCCCATATCAAGGGGAGCAAAATTACTGCGCCAATCTGAAAAACGAGGGTACGAAGGAACGAAATTATTGCTGAGGTAACTCCGTCATTTAGTGCGGTAAAGAATGATGAGCCGAATATCGCTACTCCCGCAAAGAGGAACGAGAAGCTGAAAATTCTGAAGCCGTGAAGGGTAAGGTCATAGAGTGCCTGATTATGGCTGACAAATATCCACGAAAACGCGGGGGCGAGCGCTTGACCGAGGGCAAGCATACAAAGTGAGAAAATGGCGATTATCAAAACGCTTTTACGCCTTAGATTTTTAAGCTCATCATAGCCCTGTGCGCCGAAATGATAGCTAAAGACGGGGGCAATTCCTACGCTATAACCGATGAATATGGAGATAAATACAAAGTTTACATACATCATAATGCCATATGCGCTAACTCCGTTTTCCCCTGCGTAGGTCATCAGCTGAATATTATAAAGAATGCCGACGAGTGACATTGAGATCTGTGACATAAGCTCGCTTGAGCCGTTTGTGAGCATTTTACCGAGGGCATTTGCCTCAAAATACGGGACGCGAAGCCTATAAATGCTTGAATTTTTTCTCGCGAAATAGATTACGGGAAGCACTCCGCCGACAAATTGGCTAAGTGCGGTTGCAAGCGCCGCGCCGGAAAGTCCCCACCTGAAGCCTGCCATAAAAAGTGCGTCAAGTGCCATATTGCACACGCCCGAGATTATGCTCATATACAGTCCGAGCTGTGGCTTTTCTGCGGCGACAAATATGCTTTGGAAGCAAAGCTGTAAAAGAAATGCGGGCAACGCTATACAAATGATAATTCCGTAAAGGGTACAGTCATCAAGCATTTTGCCCGTTGCGCCCATAGCCTGTGCAACGGGTCGCACGGTGAACACGCCTATCAGCGCAAGAGCTATACCGAGGAAAATTGAGGAATATACCACCATTGAAAAGAGCTTATTCGCCTTTTCCTTATCGCCCTCGCCAAAAACCTTTGAAATCAGCGCACAGCCACCTGTGCCTATCATAAAGCCGGGTGCGCCGAGAACCATAAGATATGGCATTATGAAATTTAGCGCGGCAAATTCTGTATCGCCTACTATATTTGACACGAAAAGACCGTCAACCACGCCGTAAATAGATGTAAACATCATCATAATTATTGACGGAAGGGTAAATCTGAATATCTTACGGTATGAAAAATGCTCATAGAGCTTTATTGCCATAATCCTACCTCCTTTTTGCGCTATCTCAACAATATTATCATATATAATTTTTATTGTCAATATGTCGCTGACAAATTTTAATGCAAATGGCAAATCCTGTGCGTTAGCACCATTGCGCACTCCGCCCGAGTACCTCGGGTCGTAAACTCCGACATCGTGCAGTATGAGTTGTTTCCACTCGCCCCGAGCAATACTCTAATTTATCATTCCGCACTCCGCATTCCGCATTCCGAATTTGCGTTAGCACTGTTCCGAATTCAAAAATGCAGTCCTAAGACTGCATTTTTTTATGAAATTACAGTGACAGAGCTGACGCCCGTCTTATCCTTTTTAACGACGATTTGCTTATCAATGCTTCTCTTCAGCTCGCCAACATGGGAGATAATTCCAACAAGACGGTTGCTTTCGCTAAGCCCCACAAGCGCCCTCATTGCCTGCGACAGGCTTTCATCGTCAAGAGAGCCGAAGCCCTCATCAACGAACATCGTATCAAGCACTACTCCGCCTGCGCTTGACTGTATTTCATCGGACAAGCCAAGGGCAAGGCAAAGCGACGCCTTAAAGGACTCACCGCCCGAGAGGCATTTTACATCTCTTACAGTTCCGTTTGAGTGGTCTATTACGCACAAATCAAGCCCTACCTTGTTTGTTTTTGCGTTATTCTCCTTTTTACGCCTTAGCTCAAACTGACCGCCCGTCATTATGAGAAGTCGCTCATTTGCGCGCTCTATAATCCTATCAAAATATGTCATTTGGATATAGGTTTCAAGGAAAATTTTATCCTTACCCGCAACATTTGCGTTTGCGGTTTTGCTAAGTGAGCTTACCCACGCATAGTGCGCCTCAAGCTTATCAAGGTCGTTAAGGCGCGCCTTTATATTATCAAGCGACCTTTTATTTGCCTCAAGGCGGACAAGTATCTCATTATGGGCGTCACTCAGCACCCTTTTATGAGCCTCAAGCTCAGCCATTTTTTTAGTACATTCTTCCTTATTTGCGACCTTAAGCGTCTTTAATTGCTCCTCGAGGGTCTTTATTTTTGCTTCAAGCTCCGCTTTTTCAAGCACGGCGCTTGTCTTTTCCCTCTCGCTTAGCTCTACGCTGTTATTTTGCTCCCTTATGCTATTTTCCGCATTCCTCTTTGACAAGACAAGCGCATCGTAGCCCTCGGTAAGTGAGGCGCTAAGTTGGGTAATCCTTTCATCGAGCGCGCTCATCTCTCCCTTGCTTGCCGACATCTGCATATTTGTCTTATTTATAGACACATCAAGCTCCTTTACCGTATTTTCAAGGGTGATGCGCCTTTCACGGTAAACGCTTTCCTTATTTACAGTAAGCGTGATTTTAGATGATTGCTCCTCGGCTACTTTCAGCTCGCCTTGGCTATTTTCAAGCGCCCTCGCAATTTCCTCGGCGCTAATTCCAAGTGATGCGCAAGCCGAGGCGATATGTGTCTGCGCTTTATCAATTTCGCCCCTTATTGTGGCGCATTTAACGCTGATTTTTTGGGTATTTTCATTCGCCTTATCCATTTGAGCCTTGGCTGATTTCAGCTCCGCCTCGCTCGGTGCGCCTTGGCGTATGCTTGCCCTTTTGGGGTGAGTGGTTGAGCCACATACGGGACACGGCTCATTATCTCTTAGCTCCCTTGCAAGCACGCCTGCCTGTGATGAGAGAAATTCGTAATTCTTTTCATTGTAGTCATCAGCCTTGATTTTAAGGTCGGCAAGGCTATATTCATACGCCTCTTGCTCCCTTTCAAGCTCCCTTTTGGCGTTTTCAAGGTCGCAATTTTCCTTATTCAGCTCACACAGGGTGCTGTTTTTCGCTCTTAGGCGCTCAATCAGGGCATTAAGCTGTGCAAGAGAGCTTTTTTGCTTTTCAATATCCTCTAACTGCGCCTTTTTTTCCTCAAGCGCGTCCTGCTTCGCCTTTCTATCCTGAGTCATTTGCTCAAGGCTCTCCTGCGCGACACGAAGCGACTCATCAAGCTGATTTTTTCTTTTTCTTAGCTTTTCTATTTCCTCATATTTGGGAAGGAGTGTGCCGATACGCTCAAGCTCCCTTTGGGATTTTTCGTTTTTCTCATCTCTTTCCCGCTTGGCGCTTTCGTATTTTTCGCATTTTTCCCTTGCTATCTCGGTGCTTTTGGCAAGGGCTGTGCGCAAGCTATCAAGCTCACCGTTCACCCGTTCCCTCTCGGTTACTTCCTTAAGAGTGACATCAAGCTCCGCAATTTTCGCGCTCACCTCATCTGATTTTTTGTTTGTTTCATCATTAAGGGCGCTATCACGGGAAATAAGCTCACAAAGAAGGGCTATTATATCGCTTGTCGGGATTTCTCCCGCTTTGGCAAGGGCAAGCTGTGGCAAAAGCTCCTCATCAACGCACTCTATTCCGTTTATATATTGCTCTACGCTATTTTTTGCCCTTTGGCACTCCTCGCGAAGCTCCTTTGCCTCGTTAGCAAGGCACTCCTGCAATTTGGCATAATTTTCAGTTTTGAATATATGGCGGAAGATTTTTGTCCTGTCCTCGCTTGATGCGTTAAGTAATTTTAAAAACTCGCCCTGCGCTATCATCGCAATTTGTCTGAACTGTTCTACATCAATGCCGATAATTTCCTCAATATAGGCGGTGACATCTCTTGTTTTTGTAATTACTCTGCCGTCATCGAGAACCAAAGAAGCCTCGGCAGGCTTGCTTGTAAAGCCCTCACCCTTTGATTTGGGGCGTAGCTGCTCGGGCGATCTTGTAACCTTATACCTTTTGCCCTTAAGCTCAAATTCAAGCGCAACCTCGGTAAGCGTGCTACTGTCGGCGTGCTTTGCCCTTAGTGCCTTTCCGTCACGGCTTTCTCCGCTTGCCTCTCCGTAAAGGGCATAGACTATTCCGTCAAAAATTGTCGTTTTACCCGCACCTGTATCGCCTGTTATAAGATAGAGTCCGCTTTTGCCGAGCCTTTCAAGGTCGATTTCAACCTTATTTGCGTACGGTCCGAAGGCGCTCATTGTTAGCTTTAACGGTCTCATCTCTTATCCTCCCATATTTTTTCAATAAGGTCACGCACAAATGCGTCCTGCTCGGCGCTCAGCTCATCTCCGTTTTGCTCCTTATAGAAGTCTGCAAAAAGCTCATACGGGGTACGCCCCTCAACCTCGGGTGCGCCCTCAATATGAGATAACGCTCTTGTCCTTTTATTATCGTAGCTGAGCCTCAGTATGTTTTTATACACGGTCCTTAGCTTATTTATCGCGTTTGGAACATCGTCCTCATCGGTAAGAATTATATGGACATAGTCGCTCTGAAGGGTTGTGCTCTCGTAATAGTCCCTTCTCATAAGCTCATCGTATTTTCCCTTAATCTCCCTCATATCGCGGAGTGGGACAAGGGGCACTCTTTCAATGCTTAGCTCGCCCTTTTTGCCAAGGGTAACAAGGCTTACGCCCTTTTTATGGTTTACCTCGGAGAAGGAATATTTTAGCGGTGTGCCACAGTAGTGAATTTTCTCGCTACCTATATTTTGAGGTCCGTGAATGTGTCCGAGGGCGACAAAATCAAAGTCCTTAAGCACTCCCGCATCTACATTATCCGTTCCACCGACGGATATATCCTCGCTTTCGCTCCTTGTAGCACCCGTTACAAATTGATGGCATACAAGCACATTTCTTACGCTCGTATCAATATTCATTGAGCTTATAGCGACCCTTAGCGCATCGGTATAGGACACTATCTCTTCACCCTCAAAGAACCTTTTTACATTTAGTGGCTTTATAAAGGGAAGAAGGTAAAATCTTACCTCTCCATGCTCATCGCTCAGGGTAACGGGCTTTATCTCGCCGTTATAGACGGGGGAGATATAAATTCCTGCGCGCTCAATAAGCTCCGAGGCGAAGGCAAGCCTTTCCGCAGAGTCGTGATTTCCGCTGATTATAAGCACAGGTATGCGCGTTTTTGACAATTTTACAATAAAATCATCAAGGAGCGACACAGCCTCGGCGCTCGGCACGCTTTTGTCGTAGATATCGCCCGCTATGACTATCGCATTTGGCGCTTTGTCATTTGTTATCCTTAAAATTTCGTCAAGTATATAGGCTTGGTCCTCTATCATTGACTGCTCATTTACTCTTTTACCTATATGTAGATCCGATAGGTGTAGTATCTTCATAAAAATTCTTCCTCTCGTTTGCTTAAGCAAACATATCTCATTCCGAACTGCGCATTTGCGTTAGCACCATTCCGAACTCCGAATTCCGCATTCCTCACTTGCGTTAGCATCATTCTTTACTTGCGAGGGCGAACGGTGTGACGCTGTCAAAGCCTGCCTCATAGAGGCGGTAGCCACACACGGTAAGGGTGAAGCGCGAGTCGACCGTATCGTCTACAAGAAGGATTGACCTCTCGTATTTCTTCTCACCTTCCTTACTTGGCTCGGGGCGCGGAGTCGGCTCAAAATCGCTATTGATTTCAAACGAATTATACGCATTTTCGCACCTATGTGCGTTATTTTCCATTTTCTCTTGCCTTGGTGCGGGCTTCTTTTCAAGGGCGTGGACAAGCATAAGCCCGAGCCTTTTTGAAAGCTCCTGCGCAATTTGCCTTGCCCTTTCGTTTCTTCTTGACGGCACATAGGTAATATACCTTATATTTCGCTCGCTGACCACGGGTCGCAAAAGCTCAGTCGCGCGACCTACAAGCTCACCCGAAAGCTCTCCGCCCTCTACAAAATGCTTAGCAAGAGTGCCGTAGCCCACCTCGCCATACTGACTAAGGCATATACCCTGCTCGTTTACATATTCGAGCTTGCTTGATTGGACATTTTCAAGACCGAGCCACATTTTTCTCGGCTCTATTATGAGCGAAAGGCGGTTTATATAGCTCTCGCTGATTTCCTTTGCCTTAAGTGATACATCTTTGGGCAAAAGCGGTGCGCCCTTACAGTTTTCGCATTTATGGCAGTCCTCGGCGGTAAAATCATCAATGCAGTTTACAATATACCTGCTAAGACAGCCCTTATGCGTGAGCATTTGCCTCATTTGCCTTGCCTCCTGCCTTCTTGCCTCGGTAATAGCGCTATATCTCTCGCTATCGTAGAAAAGCTCCTTGCCTGTGGCTACATATGAGGATTTTTTTAGCTCTATTACCCCCTCAAAAAGAAGGTATTCAAGCGTGCGCTCAATTCGGCGCTTGGTGATATTAAGCTCGCCCTCTATTTTTCGCTGACGCACGCCCCTTTTACTGCTCTTAATTAGGTTTAAAATATCATTTGCGTCCTGCTCGGTTGGGAAGATTGTATCAATGAAATAATTCACGATGTCCATATCCTCCTTACCGTACATAAGAAAGACGCTCGCGTTTTCTATGCTTCTTCCTGCCCTGCCGATTTGCTGATAATAGGACACGATGTTTGACGGCATTTGATAGTGGATTACGAAGGAAATATCGCCCTTATCATAGCCCATTCCGAGCTTTATTGTGGCGACTATTGCCTTAACCTCATTTTTCGCAAAAAGCTCCTCTGCCTGCGCCATTTTCTCCTCTGTTCCCTTTTCGGAGTAGTATGGCACGGCATTTATTCCGTTCCTTTGAAGGAAGTCGGCAAGGTAATCGCAGTCGCGCTTGGTCAGGCAGTAGATAATTCCGCTTCCCTCTAATTTGTTTATGTTTTCAAGTATCCAAGCATATCTTTCAACCCTTGACGGCATATTAAGCACTTGAATTGAAAGGCTTTCTCTTGTAAGCGGACCTCTTGACACAAATACATCGCTACCGAGCTGCTCCACAAGGTCGCGAATTACCCTGTTATTTGCGGTGGCGGTGGTGGCAAGGATATGAATATCCTTATCAAGGAGTGAGATTACTTCCCTTAGCCTTCCGTATTCGGGGCGAAAATCGTGTCCCCAGTCGGAGATACAATGCGCCTCATCAATTACGAAAAGACCGATTTGCGACTCCAAAAGGGATTTTTTTACATCGTCCTTAAAGAGCGTTTCGGGGGTGACAAGCACGAGGTCAAGCGCGCCGTTTTTTATTTTTTCAAGGATTTCGCCATGGCGCTCTACGGTTGTTTTGTTTAATACATCGCACGAAAGTCCGAGGCGATTTGCAGCCTCAAGCTGATTTTTCATAAGCACGAGAAGTGGGCTTATTACAAGCGTAACGCCCTTACCCTGCTCCCTTAAAAGCCTTGTGCAGGCAAAATATATAAGGCTCTTGCCCCAGCCTGTGCGTTGCACGACTAAGGTGCGCTTTTTGGTCATTGTAGCCTCTATTGCCTCATACTGACCCTCTCTGAAGGTGGCATCATTTCCAAGAAGGGTCTTTAATATTCTATTTGATTTTTCAAAAATCTCCGCTTCCATTCGTGCGCCCCCTCAATTCAGTAATTTTTTTCGCTTAGACATTTATGCTTGGCTATCATTTTAAGTATATCATACAGACGAAAAAAAGTAAACAGTAACTTTAAATTACTACTGACTTTATTTAACGGTGTAAATACGCAATTTAAGGCTATCCTTTATCACTCATACCACATTTGCTCTATTATGTCAAGGGCGGGGTGTGAGAAAATCATGACATGCTAACATAATATATTTGCATTTTTTCTTTATTTGTGGTACAATAGTGATAGATTAAGAGCATAGATTAAGGCGCGTGGAATTTTGCAGTCCTTTAGCGCGGTTTGCTTGGTCATGCCATTAAGCAAGGCATTTTTAAGATATTTTGAGGTGTTTACATGAATATACAAAAATTCAACGGCTCTCCGTTTTTATCAAACGCATATCTTGTCTTTGACAAGAACGAGGCGGTGCTTATTGACTGTGGCGCTTGTATGGAGAATATTTACCACTTCCTTTACAAGCTTAATCTTACATTAAAGGCGATTATTTTAACTCACTCCCACCTTGACCACTCATATTTTGCGGGCGAGGCAAGGAAAAGAACGGGGGCGAGCGTTTACTGCCATAGCGATGAGGCGCGAGTTCTTGTTGACCCCGAGGCGAATGCGACTAAGCTATTCAGGCGTGAGCTTGATACGGACCTTGACCTAAAATTCCTTAACGAGGGGGACAAAATTACGGTTGGGGACACCGAGCTTACGGTAATGCACACTCCCGGACACACCTGCGGGTCAATCTCCCTCTACTCCGAGGCGGATGGGGTTGTTTTCACGGGAGATACGATGTTTGAGGGCGCATTTGGGCGCTCGGACCTTAAATACGGAAAGCGCTCCTCTATTATGCGCTCCCTTGCGCGCCTTTGTGAGCTTGACAAAAGCACGGTTGTATACCCCGGTCACGGTGATGAAACGACCATTGGCGCAGAGTGCATTCATTACGGATTTTAATCATTTCAGGCGATAAATTTTACAGGATTTGCTCCGTTCTTATAATATAAGAAAATAACGGGAGTGATTGGTTGGAAATACAGCTATTAAGGACTGAGGTAAGGCTCAGTCCTTATTTCACCAAAATTTTCAGCCATTGGCATTTGTCCTTAGCTTTGTGACAGCTACACCTATTTTTTGGCGTATAATATGCTCATGCTAACGGACAGCAAATCAAAATAGCGTATCATAAGCGAGTCAAATCGTTATGATAGGCTAACATTTTCAAAGGAGAATTCTTTTATGAAGATTTCACAAAAGTATTTAGAGCTATTTCTCAGTGAGCTGAAGTCA
Organism: Clostridia bacterium; assembly: GCA_017466455.1. Next base: position 51,554 of record JAFTUD010000025.1, on the reverse strand, counting down.
TACCGTCGCCTAACCGTTGCCGAGGTGAATTACTACGCTCAAAATCCCGATGTGCTTATTCAGGAGCTTCGTGATATTCGTGAGCGTGTAAAGAAGGAAAAGGAAGAGGCGCAAAGGAAGGCAGAGGAAGAGCGCCTTGCCGAGCTTGCCCGTCTTGAAGCCAAGTTTGACGCGGTTGAAAGGGAGCGCGAGGAAAAGGCAAGAGCCGAGGAGGACGAGCATATTGCCGAGGTCACCTGCATGGACCTGCCCACTGATTTTGAAAATCTATATTCACTTGATGAGGAAGCATCAAGCACTCATGTTGAGAGTGTAAACGATGCCCTAATCTACTCACTAAACCGCTTTGCAAGGGTTGACATTGAGTACATATCACAAATCACCGGTCTTGACCTGAAGACTGTTATTATGTCCCTTAAGGGCGCGATTTTCCAAAATCCCGAGACATGGGATGAATGCTTTTACAAGGGCTGGGAAACATCGGATCAATACCTTAGCGGATCGCTAAGAGAAAAGCTAAGGGTGGCAAGCGAGGCTAACCTTAAATACAAGGGCTACTTTGCCGATAATATTAAGGCTATTGAGGCTATTATGCCAAAATCGCTTTCGTCAAAGGAGATTTATGTAACGCTTGGCTCTCCGTGGCTCCCGACGCATGTGGTTGATGACTTCATCGTATATTTGCTTGGCAATGTCAGCCGTTACTTTGCTCCCGACAAGACTGCTACTCTGCATGATGAGGACACGGGAACATGGGAAATTCCGCTGAAGAGCCGTTATCGCTATACACGGTATAGAGATAAGTGCGAGGACACATACGGCACAAAGGACGCAAACGCCCTTCACATCATTGAAAAGACGCTCAATCAGTCAAATCTTGCGGTATACGATGAGAAGCTTGACCCTAAGAACCCAAAGAAGAAGATTCGCGTGCTGAATCAAAACAAGACGCTCCGTCTGCTTGAAAAGCAGGACGCCATTATCAAGGCGTTTCGCTCATGGGTTTGGCGTGATGAGGCGCGTCGCCTTGAGCTTGAGAGAATATATGATATGAAGTATTCCTCTACCAAGGTGCGCCACTTTGACGGCTCGTTTCTCAAGTTCCCGAATATGAATCCCGATATTGAGCTTTACCCTTATCAAAGAAACGCGGTGGCGCGTATACTGTTCACTCCTAATACTCTGCTCGCTCACGATGTCGGCTCGGGCAAGACCTACATTATGATTGCCGCGGGCATGGAGCTTAGGAGAATGGGCATCTCACGGAAGAATATCTATGTCGTGCCTAACAACCTTGTAGGTCAGTGGCGTGACATCTTCCTATCTATGTATCCAAATGCTAAGCTCCTTACCGTTGAGCCCAAGAGCTTCGGTCCGACTAAGCGCTTTTCGGTGCTTAAGAAAATCAGAGATGAGGAATTTGACGGTATTATAATGGCGTATAGCTCCTTTGAGCTTATACCGACCTCCAAGGAGTTCAAGATCAAGTATCTTGAGCAGGAGCTTGAGGCGTACAACAACTCAGCCTCTAAGCTATCATCCGACCGCTTTGCGGCTAAGAAGCGCTCTATTGAGAAGAAAATCAAGACCCTTCAGGAATCTGCCGAGGTAACTCTTGGCAAGGTATTCTTTGAGGAGCTTGAAATCAATACCGTCTTTCTCGATGAGGCGCACAACTACAAGAATGTGCCTATTGCAACTCATGTTGAGCGTGTGAACGGTATAAGCGCAAGCGGTAGCGCGAAGTGTCAGGACATGCTACAAAAGCTATCCTTTGTCCAAAGGACTAACGGGGGCAGGGGTGTAGTGCTTGCGACGGGAACGCCTATTACCAACTCAATTACCGATGCGTTTGTTATGCAGAAGTATCTTCAAAACGGCGACCTTAAGCTACTCGGTCTTGCCAGCTTTGACGGTTGGATAGGAATGTTTGCCGAGATGCACACCGAGTTTGAGGTCGATGTTGACACAAGCTCGTACAAGCTCACCTCTCGCTTCTCAAGATTTCACAATCTTCCCGAGCTTACCTCTCTTTTCGCCTCGGTTGCCGACTTTCATATGGTTGACAAGAGCGCGGGTATTCCCGACTTTGGCGGATATCACGATTCAATTACCTCTCCTAATCAGCAATTTGAGGAATACCTCAAGGTGATTTCGGAAAGGGCGGATCAGGTAAGGCACGGCAAAATTTCAAGAAAAGAGGACAATTTACTCTTAATTACCACCGACGGCCGTAAGGCGGCGCTTGATATGCGTTTAATTGACGATACGGTTACAGTTCCGCCAGGCTCTAAGGTTGACAAGTGCGCTGAGAACATCTTCAATATTTACAGATGCACTCACGCAAACAAAAGCGCTCAGCTCGTCTTTTGCGACTATTCAACGCCGAAGGACGGCTTCAACATCTACGATGAGCTGAAGGATACGCTTGTTACGCTCGGTATTCCACCGCACGAAATTGCGTTTATCCACTCGGCAACTACTCCTAAGCTAAGGGAGAGCATGTTTGAGGCGGTCAGAAACGGTGATATTCGTGTGCTTATCGGCTCTACCTTTAAGCTCGGTCTTGGCGTTAATGTTCAAGACAGGCTCATTGCGGTGCATCACCTTGATGTTCCGTGGCGTCCTGCCGATATGACTCAGCGTGAGGGCCGTATCCTTCGTCAGGGCAACACAAACGAAAGGGTATTCATCTTCCGCTATATCACTAAAAGCAGCTTTGACGCCTATTCCTGGCAGCTCCTTGAAACAAAGCAACGCTTCATTTCCTCTATTCTCTCGGGTCATTTGCTTGAGCGTGACGGAAGCGATATAAGCGATACGGTGCTTTCATACGCCGAGGTTAAGGCTATTGCAATCGGCAATCCTCTCGTTAAGGAAAGGGTTGAGGTGGCAAACAAGCTTGACAAGCTTATAATCCTGAAGCGCGAGAGCGTGAAGCGCCTTGAGGCTCTGTCGCAGGAGCGACTTACCCTTCCGCCTATGATTGAGGCGCAAAGGGCTATCGTTGATAAGGCTTACTCGGACAAGAGTGCCATTGAGCCTGCCAACGATGAAATGTCAAAGGAGGAAAAGAACACCTTCAGAGAGCAGCTTGAATATGCCATACGCTCAAATGTACTGCTTACCAAGGAAACGGAGCTTATGGAATACCGTGGCTTCAAAATCGTGCTTCCCTCGGGAATGAGCGCGGACAAGCCCTTCATTTGGCTTGAGCGTGAGGGCAAATACCATGTTGACTTCGGTGAGTCAAGCAAGGGCTATCAAACCCGTATTGACAACTTCCTTGACGGCTTTGACAAGCATATTGACAAGCTTGAGGGCGGTCTTAACGAGCTTACCGCAAGGCTTGAGCATATTGACATCTCGCTAAGTGAGCCTGATGACTATTCCGAGAAAATCGAGAAGCTTCAGCGCAAGCTAAAGGCGCTTGACAAGAAGCTCGGCGTGGCGTAAGCGCGCTGAAGCTCAGCCCGTTGTTTAACCAATTTTAACTAATCTTGGCTAATTTTAACTAATTTTAACTAATTTTCGCCAATTTACCAACTAAGGAGAGTTTTGAATGAAGGATTTCGGTAAAATTAATATTCCCGTGCTTAGCGTTGACAAGTGCGTTGAGGCACTTTCACAAATCTATATTTCCGCATATATTTCAGCGACTCCGTTTAAGCGCGTGCCCTCGGTTATGCTATGGGGCGCGCCCGGTGTCGGTAAATCTCAGCTTGTCCGCCAAATGGCGGGCGAGATTGAGGGGGCGACGGGCAAAAGGTGCGTTGTAAGCGATGTGCGCCTGCTCCTGTTTAACCCTATTGACCTTCGCGGTATTCCTACTGCAAATGCCGACAAGACGCTCGCCGTTTGGCTAAAGCCAAAGATTTTTCAAATGGACGAAAGCGATGATGTTATTAACATACTTTTCCTTGATGAAATCTCGGCAGCACCTCAAAGCGTGCAGGCGTCGGCTTATCAAATTACCCTTGACAGGGTCGTTGGCGAGCATAAGCTACCCGACAACTGCATTGTAATCGGCGCGGGCAACCGTATCACCGACAAAAGCGTATCGTACAAGATGCCAAGGGCGCTTTCCAACCGTCTTTGCCATATTGAGATTGAGTCTAACCTTGAGTCGTGGAAGCGCTGGGCTATCAGCTCGGGCATTTCGCCAAAGGTTGTAGGCTTTCTCTCCTTCCGTCCCGATATGCTGATTGAAAACGATAACGCAAGCGACAATCAGGCGTTTCCTACTCCGCGTTCATGGGAGATGGTGAGCAATCTACTCTCTCTTGTCAATGATGATCAGGATATGATTTATCCACTCATTGCGGGCTGTGTTGGCGGAGGAGTTGCAACCGAGTTTTGCTCGTGGTGCAGGACATTTAACAAGCTTCCGCCCGTTGAGGACATATTCCTCGGCAAATACACCTCAGTTCCAAAGGAAACAGATGTATTATATGCTCTGATTTCCGCCATGACTGCCTATGCAAGGGAGCATAAGGACGATTCCCGTCTGATTGATCGCTCCGCATCATATGCTATGCTTCTGCCCTCGGACTTCTCCGTTGTGCTTCTTAAGAACTATATGGCAATTGATGAAAACTACAAGCTATTTCTTATGCAGCTGCCAAACTGCGCTCGTTGGATAACTTTAAAGGGGAAATTCTTAAATGGCACTTGATAACACAAAATTAAAGGGGTACGCCAACCGCCTGCTTCAGTCAAGGCTCAGAATACTTGCCGACCACGGGTTTTACGGCTTGCTCCTATCCCACCTTAGCTTTGCTATTGATGAAACGATTGACACAGCCTCAACCGACGCAAGGAAGATTTACTTCTCTCCCGCGTTTCTTGATGAGCTGTCGGATAGCGAGCTTGACTTCATACTTATGCACGAGGTCATGCATGTCGTGCTTCAGCATTGTACGAGGGGACTTAGCTACGATCAATTCATATTTAATGTTGCGTGTGATATCGTTGTAAATTCAAATATTTTAAAGTCGTATGGCAACAATCTAAGACGCATTACTCTGCGCCTTGAGGGTCAGCCTGCTATGCACCTTGCGCCCGACGGGAAGGAAGGGCATCTCTACTCCGCCGAGGAGGTTTATGAAATGCTCATTTCCAAGGGCAAGCTCAAAAAGCAATCGGGCAACTCGGGCGGAAGCGAAAGCGATGATAAAAGCAACGGAGGCGGCTCGAGCTCCGATTCCAAGAAAAACGGCAAGCGGGGAAATGGCTCGGGTCAAGGCTCGGAAAAGGGCTCGGGAAATAAAAAGGGCAACGGTAGCTCAAGCGGGTCGGAAAGTGGCGAATATAAGCTCGTTGACAGCCACGACAAGTGGGAGCCCGATGAAAGCGGTGAGCTACGGGACAGATGGGCATCATACTTTGAGGACGCCTTGAAGGTAATCTCCGTCACCGAGAAATCAAGCGACTGTGGCTCGCTTCCCGCGTTTGCTCAAAGGCTTCTGAAGGAGCGTGAAAAGCCACAGGTCAACTGGCGTGAGGCGCTTCACAGCTTCATTCAAGAGGAAGTAAACGACTACTCATTCTCTCCGCCGGACAGGCGCTTTGATGGCTTTGACTTCTTTCTTCCCGACTATAACGAAAAGGAAGAAAATGTTAAGAATATCCTGTTTATGATTGACACCTCGGGCTCTATGACCGATGAAATGATAAGTAAGGCATATGATGAGATTTACGGTGCCATTGAGCAGTTCAACGGACGGCTTGAGGGATATCTTGGCTTCTTTGATGCGGTTGCTGTGCCCGCTAAGCCGTTTTCAAGCATTAAGGAGCTTGAAATCATTCGTCCGTTTGGCGGTGGCGGAACGAGCTTTCACTGCGTGCTTCACTACGCAATTCACGAAATGGATGAGCCCCCTGTGAGCATTATAATCCTGACCGACGGCTATGCGCCGTTTCCTAAGGAGAGCGACGCAAACGGCATTCCCGTTATGTGGGTAATCAATAATGAAGATGTCACTCCCCCTTGGGGCAAAATCGCACGAATTTCAGTCGATGACTAAAGGCAAAATGACTGACAAGATTTTCACCCCGTTTTGGGGCGAGCTACAGCTCTAACCCTTATCTAACTAAAAGCAAATGCGACGGATTTTCCGTCGCATTTTTTGCTATTCGCGCTTTGAAATTTGTCATTTATAATATTTATCTATACCACCGTATCCGACGATTATTTTCCCTTCACGCGTCTTTTTTATAAAGCTTTCAAGGCGTTTTTTGAACTCGTCGGGGCGTTTTCTTGCCGCATCAATGTAAGCAATACGAATGCGTTTGTATGGCTCGGATAAATTCTCATAGTTTTCCCACGCAACCATATCTGATTTTATGGCATCAAGTATATCTCTTGGGAAGATGTATTGGGCGCGAATGATGGGCAACACGGCTTCTCTCACGCTTGGGTGGAGCATGTCGCGCTCATCAAGCCAGATCAGCCGTTCAATATTCGGTCGGGAATAAGGACTGTCTTTCCTTCTCGGGGTGAAGCGTTGCGCACGGTGTGTAGGATCAACATGCTTAATCGTACTGTCAATCCAACCGAAGCAAAGCGCTTCTTCTACCGCATCGTTATATACAAGCGACTTCTCGCCCGATTCCTTCATAGGAAAAACGAACCAAATTTCACTTTCCGTTTCAAAGTGATCGGCAAGCCACTCGCGCCACACTTCTCGTTCACTTGTGTAAAATGTTTTCATTTTTTCATCCCTTCAAATCGGAATCTAATGATTCTATCGGTGTTCCTACTTCAATCAAGTTACCATCTAAATCATAGAAGCGGATTACCCGTTGTCCCCAGCTATGTGTCATAAGACAATTTACATATTCGATAGAGGGATAAAGCTTTTCTAATTTATCAATAAATGCCTCAATATCCTGCTCCTCAAAATACAGCTCGCAAGAGTTGCTTTTGGGGACGATATCTCTATCTAAAAACGATTTCCATATCTTCTCAGCTTGAAGGACAAGACCCTCTATTAAAATCATATTTCCGTCATTGTCAAGCACCATATCTAAGCCAAACAGGTCGTGATAGAACTGTCTTGATTTTTCTATGTCTTTAACAACAATCAAAATATTCTTTAGCTTCATATTGTATCTCCGTCAAGTTCTTATTTATCTGTTTTTTCCATACCGCAGGAGTAGCACATGTTAGACAGCAATTCCTCGTTTTTAATACTGCTATACAGTCTAAAGCCACCTGCGAAATTGTAGGCATCAAAGCCGTTTTGCATTAAAATTCGTGTTGCCAAATAGCTACGGAGTCCGCTTTGGCACATTACATAGATTTTTTTGGATTTATCAAGCTCGCCTATGCGCTCCCTTAAATCATCAAGAGGAATATTGATAAAGCCGTCTGCGCGACCTCGCATATATTCAAACGGAGTGCGAGTGTCAAGCAAGATTACATCCTCTCTTTCACGCAGGGCGGAAATATCCTCGTAATAAAACTGCTTTACCACGTCGTTTTTGATATTTTCAGCGACAAAGCCTGCCATATTAACAGGGTCCTTTGCCGAGGAGTATGGCGGTGCGTATGCCAAATCTAAATCCTTTAGCCAATCAGCGCTCAAGCCTGCGCGAATTGCTGTTGCAATTACATCAATTCGCTTATCAACGCCATCGTAGCCGACAATTTGTGCGCCTAAAATTTTAAGGCTCTTCCTTTCAAAAATCAGCTTCAGAGTCATTGTTTTTGCACCGGGATAATATCCTGCGTGGGAATTTTGGGTTAAAATAACCTTTTCGTATTCGTAGCCGTTTGATTTTGCTTGCTGTTCGTTAATTCCTGTCGTTGCCACTGTCATATCAAACAGCTTTATAACAGATGAGCCCTGTGAGCCCTTATATTCGCTCTCCAGTCCACAAATATTGTCAGCAGCGACACGCCCCTGCTTATTTGCAGGTCCTGCCAAGGAAATTACCGCATCCTGCTCGGTTACAAAATGCTTTACCTGCACGGCATCTCCCACTGCGTAGATATCGGGGACAGAGGCTTCCATTTTGCTATTTACCTTAATTGTGCCCTTTAAGCCAAGCTCCAAGCCTGCCTTTTTAGCAAGTGTATTTTCGGGAGTAACACCAACCGCAAGCACGACCATATCGGCGCTGAGCTTCTCTCCACCGTCAAGCTCAAGCAAAACCTTGTTATCTGTAATGCTCATTTTACTTGCGCTACTGTTAAGTAACAGCTCTACTCCGTGGTAACGGAAGCTTGCGTGAATAAACGATGCCATATCGCAGTCAACGGGCGGTAAAAGATGGTTGCCACGCTGAACTATTGTTGTTTTTATTCCAAGCTCAGAAAGGTTTTCCGCCATTTCAAGACCGATAAAGCCACCGCCGATAACAACTGCCGTTTTAGGCTGATTTTGCTCGACAAAAGCGCGGATTTTCAGCGTATCCTCTACTGTTCTAAGAGTAAAGGTTCTTTCGTTTTCGGTATAGAAATCGGGCAAAATAGGCTTTGCGCCGGGGGATAAAATCAGCTTGTCATAGCTTTCCGTGAAGCTCTCCCCTGTTTTCAGGTCGGTTACGGAAACGGTCTTGTTTTTTGCGTCAATATCGGTTACCTCGTGGTTTACCTTGGCTTTGATTCTAAATCGCCTATAAAAGCCCTCAGGAGTTTGAAGCGTCAAATCCTCTTTGTCCTCAATAACCCCACCGATATAATATGGCAAGCCACAGTTTGCATATGAAATATAACCCGAGCGCTCAAAAATGATAATCTCCGCATTCTCGTCTAACCTTCTTATTCTTGCCGCAGCAGTCGCTCCACCAGCAACCCCACCAATAATTACAACCTTCATAAGCTCTCCTTTTTAGATAATTTTAAAAATATAACATCGCAAGCATATTACTCTAAATCTATTCTATCATAATATGTGCATTCTTTCAACATAATAAGGCAAAAACGCCGATGAGAATAAATCCTCATCGGCGTTTTATTCGCTTACTGCGTATCAGTTTTTGCGCTGCTCTGAGAGTGTTTCAATCATCAATCTTCCACCGAGTTTGAACGCATCCGCGAAGATCGCTTCCTCCGCTAGGCTCGCGTATTCGCTCCAACAATCGTGGAACTTTTCGAAGATTTCTTTCTGCTCGTTGGTAAAGCTTTTCTCCAAGTCCTCGTGATGCCGTGACATATAGCCGAGCAGTTTTTTCATCTCTTTGGAGTTTGTTCGGCTATCCTCTTGCGGTATGATGTTTCCGTGCCACAGTTCTTCAGTTGTTCCCTTCATCGCTGCCCTCCACAATAGCAAAGGACGACTCATCGCCGACTTGACTCGGCTTTGAATCGTCCTCTGTTATTCTTAATGCTTCTTCGATGGTATGCGCTGTCACGAGCTTTCCTATCCAATCCGCGAGTTCGAGATGCTCATATTCTTTCCACGGCATTTTTCGAGATCTTTCATGACCGCAATGAGCACCTTCTCGCTCGCTTTCGGATACATGTTTTTCAATGCTTGCAGTATCATTTTGTTACCTCATGTTCTTTGGCAACACCAACAATACCACAAGTTTGAGAGAAGGTCCAGATAATTATCACAAATAAAATTAATTTAACATTTGCTTTTCATTTTCGAATATTAATCAGTTTTTTTATCTCTTCACGCAGCATTTTTATACGACTTAAAGAAAAACTTATCGTTGATTATTCTCTTAATTGGGCTAGGAATTTTACTATCATACGAAATGGCTAATTCAATTATTTTTCTGCCGTTTATTCTTTTCATGTTTGCTTTGGAAACAACTTGTCGAGCTTCAGTCTCGCTTTTACATGCCACAATTATCCTTTCCATAAACCTTGGAAAACTGTCTATATATCTTTTTTGTATTCCATAATTTATGTCTATGTAATTATAATTACGGAAATCCAAGCAAGCTCCCCCTTCGCTTTCAGAAGTGTTTTGAAGAATTATCATTTCTGGCTCTCCACTATATTGCCAGTTTTTCAAGCGTTTTTCTAATTCTTCGCAAACCTCGATAAAGCACTGATCGCTGTAGTACCAATTCGTATTATTTATCCCTTGCACTTGCTGATAATCTAGATGAGTATCATTTAAATAAGGCGAATACCCGATTAGATAGATAGAACAATATTCTTTTGATTTATAATGTAAATAGTTAAATTTTTTTATAATACTCTCAGCGTTATCGTCTGACGGTTTTACAAACAAAAGAAGTATTGCATGATTTCCCTCTAATTGACTCTCTTGATATTTGATACTGTGAATATTATTAATCGGATACATATTTTCACCTCATCTACTTGTGATTAACGACCTATACTATAAAAATATAAATCGCATTATATCAAAGCTCCATTACAATGATTCACCTCGTGCTGAATAATCTGTGCCGTCCAGCCGGTGTAGGTCTTTATTCGCGTTTGCATTTCCAAGGTCTGATACTGCACCTTGATGGTCTTATAACGCTTGCATTTGCGTGGGCCGCCAAGAAACGACAGACAGCCTTCCTCGGTGTCATACGCGCCGTCCTTCTTGATGATCTCGGGATTGAGCATTACGGCATATGTAGGAGCTCGTCCACTCTCATCGAGAAAAGCAATAATTCGCTTGCGAACGCCGATCATATTCGCCGCCATGCCGACACAGCTTTCCCTGTGTGCCATCAGCGTATCCAGCAAGTCCTGTGCGACAGTCAAATCTTCTTTTGTTGCGACCTCCGACTTCCCCGCGAGGAAGATTGGATCGTGCATTAATTCTTTAATCATAGATTCTACCAATTATTCATCTCTTGTTGCACTTATAACACTTGCCCAAATTCACGTGATTAGCACCACCAAATATCCAAAACTTATCTGCTGTTTCAACCGCGCCACACAATTCACATCGAATCCAACGCACACCAGTTTGATCTACCACCTGTTCTATTTGCTGCTCCATAAAAGGCAAAATACTTTTTCGCCTATCTTCATACGACATTGTGGCAGGTTGTGTAACGCCCCCCAACGAAGGATGGATTTCTGTATTTAAATTTCTTCTCTCGACTGCTATTGGTACAATGTTTCTGCTAAATGTTTTTGCGGTTTCAGCTTGCCGTTGCTTTCGATGTTCCTCTTGCCGACGCTCCTCTTCTTCCATTTGAGCAACCTTTTTATCGAAAGCCCTCCTCTTTTTAGAAAGCCATTCGTTGTATCTAGCAGTAAAACCTTCTATGCTTAACTCCTCTCCGTCAAACACTAAGTTAGCGAGCGAGCTAGTTTCCGAATAGATATCTGGGTAGTTGTCTGAATGTAAACTGTCGCCTTTATATAGATATTGATTAGGATCAACTATATACTGCGTGATTTCGCTGCCATCCCAATTAAGAATTAAAATATCTTTCCTTTTGCTTTCATTCAGCAAATACCGTTTGATGAAGAATGTCTCATTTTCTTTGACGGGCGTTTTATAATTACTAATTACGATCCATTTTGCATCAACGCCTATAGACCTATATTGTTCTGCTAGATAATCTATTCGATTAGCAGTAGTGCGTTGCGTACCTAATTCGACAGCAATCTTCTTACCGCCTGGTATGGTAAACAACAGATGTGTATAATGTCGAGGTAGCAATTTCACTTCAATTTGAACATCAAATCCTCGCGAAGTAAAACTATCATAAAGAGTTCGCTTTACCTGGCGCATCAGTTGAGTATTCTCTTTGTCGAATTCAGCGTAATCACAGGTACAGTTATCAAGATGAGCGAAGAAAGCACACTTTATCTCTCCATGACAATAACGCAAAATAGGATTTGGACAATCGGGGTCTGGACACCTAAGTTCCTTACGTCCGCTTGCTTTTCTTATACTCTTTTCAAGTTCGTACGACTCAGCAATATTTGTAGCAGTATATATCTGCCCCTTCCATATTGCGTTTTCCATTTATGCCTCCTTTATTACAACTTGCTCTCAATAAATCTGATCTTATCGATATCCTTTTTCTGCCGTACATTCACTCGGTAGCCGTCTTTACTCGATTGCCTGTACACAATAAGATACTGCTCGAGTGACAACAACAAAAGCGAACACCATCTACTTCGTGCATCTCTATATCTTCAGTGTTGATGCCTGCAAAGGATTCGAGATCCTCAATATCGGCATAGGAATATGCCACACCGTCACGCACAAATGTATGCTCATGCTCATCTGCAAGAACGTATCCCTGTGCTTCTAAAAGTGTCTTGAATTCATGCCATCGCTCGGTGATGAACACACGCGGAACAAGTATGTCGATATCATCCGCACCGAGAGCATCTCCTGTCAGATACTCCAAGCCGAGCGAGCCGTATAGCAGGGGAACAATTCCAAGCTTGTCCGATAGAAACCGGGCATTTTCAAGAAAGAGATTAAATTTGTTTGTGCTCATTTTCGGCAGTAAACCTCGATCGCATCAGCTGCGAACTCGGCTGTTCCCTCTCCGTACTTATTGATATTCTTCTTGAATCGCTCGTCGGCAACGTACATCTTGCCAAGCCCTGCAAGAATCTCGTCTGTGCAAGTGTAGTAGTTGGCTGTTATGTGTACTTGAAGCTTAGCTACAAGCGCCTGTGCTTCGTTAGAATCATCCTCTGCGTCATTCTGCTTGCAGGCTGCGAACTCGGCAAAAATCGCCATCAAACCATTGTTTGCTTCAGCCCACTTCTCTTTTGTATAATGCTTTGTTTTCTGCTCGTGCTCGCGGTAGGCGTCGGTGTTGCCCCAACGCTCACAAGATGCATTGAAAGCATTATTGTTTGTCATATCTTATCCCATAATCTATTTGTAAGACATTTAATCCTTTTTTGACATTGTTAATTTAATTTTTTAGAATCATACGATTTCAAGACAGTTTTAGTATAATAAATGTTATTGATTCTTGTTGAATATACTTGTTAAGATCTCAAAAAACTTCTCTTCAAATGCCGTTGAATCAAAATATTCTATAACAAGTTCTGTTATATTTTTCCTAAATTCAACTTTGCTTTTTCCCTCTTGCTCGTACTTACTTGACAGAACAGAGAACAAATTTTTACCGTTTGAAAAGTATTCATTTCTACTCTTTATCTCTATGCCTTTGCTTCTATCTTTTTCAATTTGATTATCAATGTTGTTATTATATTCAGATTCAAACCAATTGATTTCAGATTCAAATTTAAAAAGTCTATCCCTTATCAATCTCATCAATTCATAGTTCTTTTTATCTATCAATTCACTTTTTAGATATTTTTCAACACTTTCAATCGGAAGAAATAGCAAAGAGTCTTCAGGAATACACAACCATTTTCCGTCATCTATACGTTTTTTAAAAACAGCAGTTTCAACATCGCCATCAATAACGCTTAAAATATGAGCGATAGGCCCTAAGATTTCTTCCCTCAAAAGATTTTGATGCAACTCAAGGGTGTTATCATATCCCCCTACAGGAAGCACTTGAATTCTTTTGTTATTATCGATTCGTTTGTTTCGTATTACTTTTGAAACAAAGTATTGAGCCAAATCATCTTCAACTAATATTAAAACATCATATCCACTATGCGTGTATATATCCCTTGTGATATATGCAGGATAGCATGGTGTTTCGCATATAACATTTGTTCCGACACTCTTATGAAGATAAAACAGATTCTCTATGGGTAAACTGTTAATAATTTCTATGGAATGAGTAGAAAAATATATAGCAACCTGATATTTTTTAGCAATTACTTTAACAAATTGAACCAATCTCTTTATTGCGGAAGGATGTAAAGCTAGCTCTATTTCATCAATCAATATAAGGTTTAATTTTTCAGAATTATTATTTCTAACAAGCAAATTATTCAGCAAATGAAGCAAGTTTATTAACAAGAATTCACCATTACTTAATTCAAATTGAGGTATATATTTATCTGCTATTTTTAAATAATAAACAACCCCTTTATACTTGTAGTATCTTTCTGCTTTTGAACGATCCAAACGATACAAGTTGCTATAATAGTTCTTATCGTTTTGCAATATGATTCCTAAGCTCTCCTTTACAAAGCTATCCGCTTCTGTCAATAGTTCGCTTCGTATATTTAACATTTGCTTATAATAACGATATCCCATTGAAGTAATGTTTAAGAACCTTGTTCCGTTTGACAAACTACCTTCTTGAAATCCGCGTAATGGCGATGTTATATTACCAGTACATTTCCATTGAGACCCGTCATATTTCCAAATTTCCGTTTCGTCGCCTATAGTATACTCTATTGATGATTCATTAGTAGCTATACTTTTTAAAACTTCAAAAGATGTAGGTCTATGTAATCGAGGTGTGATACAAGTAAGCAAAGTACTCTTTCCAATTCCATTAACTCCTGTTATTGCATACACATCTGGCGAAAGAGATAGGTTTATTTTTAAATTAAATATACCTCTAATATTTTGGATATTAACAGATAAAACTTTACTCATATTGAGCCTCCAAATACCTTTCAAATTAAAATTTCCTGCGAATTTTATTAATCTTACAAGGGAACGATATTACCGCAATGCTTGTATTCACTTTAAAGAGTAATTTTTGCGAAAGAATATTCTCTGAATACTCTATAAATTCTTTTTAATATTTCCTCGTCTGCCGGGCAGAACTTGTAGTTCAGAATTTCACTTGGTGTGATCCATTGAATATCGTTATGTTCGAGTTTCTGCGGTTCGCCCTCGACAATTGTAGCGTTGAACAAAGTCAGATGCACCGTCAAGTCGGGATACTCATGAACCACATCCATAAACACGTCACCGACAGAGAGAAGAACATTTAATTCTTCCCTGCACTCTCGAATGAGCGCTTGTTCTTTCGTTTCTCCTCGCTCGACCTTCCCGCCAACAAACTCCCAAAGGAGTCCTCTCGCTTTATGTGCCGGGCGTTGGCAAATCATGAATTTGTCTTCCTTCCAAATGAGAGCTGCTACAACCTCTACCATACTTTATCCTTAAAAATTCGATAATTTCGAATTATGATATTCTATCATTTCTTTTGACGGAAGGAAACGCTCGGGAAGTGTTATTGTTTTTCCTTCATACTTTGCGAAAAAGTCGTTGAACACTTCTGATGTATATCGTTCCTTCGCAGTTCTTGAAATCCATATTCTATAATCCGTATCGATGGTGAAAATGCCATCGTCAAATGCCTCATGATGCAAGGAATTTAAAGAGAGACCATTGCACGGATTCGTCCTCTCTGTTTGAGGATCGCTATCCTTCCACGGCTTAATGTGCGATGCAATGAGCAAAGAAGGAACATCCAAACCAGTTACACAACATTTTCTATTGTATGCCGATATAACCGCGCTTCTAAAGAATCCCTGATTAACACGAGTTTGAACAGTTGATGTTCTCGTTTTGCCAGCAGGCAAAGTATCAATAGTATCATCCTCATTCATAAATTCTTGCATATATGGAACTTTATCTACAGTTTCAGACAATGCTTGCATGTTGAGATGATATTCATCCCACACAACCTTATCCAACGCGCTTCCGTGAGAAAGTCCTGATATTCCCTTCTTGGCAAGTTCCTCATCAAATCGCCCGAAATTGCCCATCTTCATGGACACCGAAGCAGGCGTACGACCGATCAGTTTTGATAATTCAATAACCTGAGGATTGTTTTTATGTATCTTTCCGAAGGGGATTTTACAGTATAGTGCCAAAGCTAAAACAGTTTCCTCTTTTGTCCATTTAGCATTTTGAGAATTGATATATTTGAAGAACGCGAAGAAGTACTTAAAAGCTGCCTTAACATAACCATTCTCTAAATAAGAACGCTGTCCACGTCCGATCAAGAACATCAGAAAAGAGTTATAAAAAGCACTGTGCTTATGATATATTTCGCTTTCCAGCTCTTTTATTAACGACACTGATTGAATATCGATTGCCGTGATCTTTAAATAATCGCAGAGATACTCTATCGCCTTCGCATATGACCGAGCCTTTCCCGAGTCCACTCCCGGTGTTTTGCAGTAATCTTCAAATTGTCTAAAAAATTCTTGCATTATAGTATCTCCCTTCTTCAAGATTATTTTGATTCATTTGGTACGATTTCTACAATATCGTCCATTGTGCAGCCGAGGGCGGTGCAGATTTTGACGAGGACGTCGCTGGAGACGGTTGCGCCGCCTTTTTTCATCTTCGCGAGCGTTGCTGGACTAACACCTGCTTTTGCAGCAAGATCTTTGCTTTTCATTTCGCGATCGATGAGTAGCTTAAAAAGTTTCTTATAGCTTGCTGCCATTTTCCACCTCATAAAAATAATTATTTTTACACATGATATATTATATATCATTTTTCGACAGAAAGCAAGTGATTTGCTAAAACAAATTGCGCGATCGTTGAATTTTTTATATCTCCGCAAATTCTAGTTGCTGCGGCATGGCAAATGGGCTTATGCACTATAAAAGCGATTCTCGTTTTTCTTCGGGAATCGCTTTTTTCTTTACTTATTATTTCCAAATGCTTGGTAATGAGAAGATGGTTTAGGCTTTTTAGAGCTTTAGCAGGTATTTGAATCTTTCGAGGTCTTTTTTGCGTGAGGGGTGGCGGAGCTTTTCGATGGCTCTTTTTTCGAGGGTCAAAATTTCCTCGGCGGTTTTGCCAAGCTCGCTCATCGCTTCCTCTACGGTTGGGGTGAAGCGGAACAAGAGGTGGATTACTCGGCTTTCGGTGCAATTTAGTGTATTCAGCTTTGCGTTCAGCTCCACTCTTACCTCATCTGAAAGTGTAACCGCCTCATCGCAAAAGGCGAGGTCAATATAGTCCTCGCTCGGCTCTATTTCAAAAATCGCACGAAGAAGATTTGCGGGGTATGTGCCTCTCATATATTTTTCTTGTAGCTCGGTATACATATATTCTCCTAACGAAAATGCGGAATTCGGATGTGCGCACACCCCAAGAACACGAGCCTCGGCGAAGTGCGATTGGATGGTGGTAGCCATGCATGCGAACGCAGTGAGTCGCAATGCGGAGTTCGGAAACAATTTGTACTGCACGATGTCGGAGTTTGCGACCCGAGGCTCTCGGGCGGAGTTTGCCTCAGGCGCTTGCCTGCTTAGAGGGATTTGAGTTTTTCGATGATTTCGGGGTCGGTATCATCGGGGGCATAGGTAACCTCAGTAGCGCTTTTGCCCGTGAAATATTTAAACATTGTAAGCCCTGCGAGGTATCTGCCATAGTCAAGCGAGAGGTGGAAGCCGTCACGGTTTATGCTGACTCCGCCCTTTTCGGTATTGAACTCATCAAGCTCTCTTGCCCTTTGGATTGCGGTTGCGTTATCAATCACATCAAGCCCGTATTTTTGAGCGATTTTATCGGTTGCGTCCATAATCCTTTGGTACATATAATTCGTGTCATTATTATATGTCACAAAGCCCTCGTGATTTGATTTCGGGTCATATGCCCATGTCCTATGGAACACGATTTTCGCGCTCGGGCACGCATCGCTTATGTAATTTATGAGAAATTCGGTAAACGGCTCATAGGTTTCAATAACTCCGCTGAAATGGCTAACCTGCTGAATTGTAACATAGTCCCATTTTTTCTTTTTAAGAGCATCGTTTATTGATATCATTTTCAGCCTTCTGCCGTTCTTTTGGTATTCATAAAAGGCGTTATTTTCCTTGATATTATTCACATGCGTTTCAAGGGAGCAGCCGCCGATATAAAGGTTGCGCACGAAGATTTCATCATTTGAAATTTGGTGCAAATATCTTGTTGCGTCCTGTGAAAAGCTATTTCCTATACACAAAACATTCATTTTTCTACCTCTTTTTTGTTTTTTTATATTCTAATTTTACCACCGCGCACACGCCTTTTCAAGAATATTTTACTATTTTTTATATTTTTAGCACTGTCGCATGCTTTGTGACTTATGTGCGCTATATTCATACTATAATTATTACACAAGATATGAGAGCCGTTTTAGGGTTTTATTTTTTACAAAAACTCCTTCCTTTCCTTTATAAACTCCTTTTTACCTAAGACGGCGCATATCTTAAAAAAGCACTCGGCTGTAGCGGTCTTTTTATGGTTTTATTGACCTGCTACATAAAAAAGAGCTATCACTGCGGTGACAGCTCTTTTTTTAGTGAAATAGGATTTATAGATATTTTTTGCTTAGCTCGGTAATATAATTTGCAAGCTCCTTATCGGTGATAAGGTGGAAGTACTTATCAATATATTTTTTAAGTGCAACCTTATTTATTTCCTTTGGCTTGCCTGAAAGCTTCTTTAAGAGGTTATCGGAGCAAATTTTTTGCACTACCTCGCAAGGAAGCTTAAAGCCCGGGATAATATGGTCATCAAATGATGAAAGTGGCTCATCAGTTGCAAGGAAGCGGTAAACTCTATCACAAAGCCACACACCACCCTCAATTGACGGTGAATAATCCATATCCGTGCCGAAGTGAATTCTATCCTGATATTTTACAAAGAACTCCTTAAAGTATTCTCTATTCTCGTTAAATCCGATATACATCTCTCCGCCCGGGGTGATGTCTATTGTCAAGTTCTCATACTTATCAAGCATTTTGGCAAGCTTTTCGGGCTTTTCCGAGCAGAAGAAGAAATGCGCAAGGCACAAATTGAGCTTAGGGTGCTTTTCAAGAATATTATCTACCTGTGCGTAAAGCTCCTCGCTTGATGGATATTTAGAGCTATCTCCGTAATACCAGCCCCTTTCAATGCTTTCCTTTGTGGGGTTATGCCAAAAGGTTTCGGGGTCAACGGCGTGCATAAGAAGATATGTACCGTCCTTTTCCATTTTGGTAAGCACCTTATCAAAAAATTCACTATCAAGCGCACGACCAACCTTAGAATAAAGATTTGGCTTACCCTCAAGCATTTTTATTCCGTCGAAGCCGATTTCGTTAAGCTCCTCAAGCTGTGTTTCAAGCGACATATTTTCCATCTGTGCCTCATTTGCGGGGTATGATGGGTAAATAAAGCCACCGTAGGCGAAGGTATTTTCATTTGCTATTTTATAAAAGGCGCACATGATGTTATTACTTACATCTCTTGGTACAGGGATAGGATTTCCCGACGGAAGTGATGCAAGGGCGATATATTTTAGACCGCACACCCTTCTATACTCCTCAAGACCGTGGATAAAGGTTTCGCCCTTTTCCTCTATTCTCCACAAATGAACATGAATATGACCGTCAAAGGGGTCCTTTACGGTTGGAAATGGAATTTCAAGATATTTTGCCATAACAGCTCCTTATCGCTTTGCGTATTTTTTTCACCTAAATTTTATCATAAAGATTAAAAAAATTCAAGAGGGGCAGAGTTATTTTCTAAAATTGTAAATATTCCCCCGTTTTTCGGAAAAAATAATGTGGAAACATCGGTTTATAAAGGAGATTTTTATGCTAAGATTTAAGGGAAGGAGCGTTTATTCCGCTATCGCAATCGGCAAGGCAAGGGTGCTTAAAAAGGACAACGCCTCGGAAAAAATGCGAAAAATAAGCGACCCTGTGAGCGAAATAGAGCGTTTTTTGAGTGCTAAGGAGTCATCAAGGCGAGAGCTTTCAGAGATTTACGAAAAAGCAAGGCGTGAGCTTGGAGAGGCGAATGCGCAAATTTTCAACATTCATCTTATGATGCTCGATGATGAGGACTTTTGCGATGCGGTAACGGAGATTATACGGCGCAATCTTGCAAATGCGGAGTACGCCGTGGCTCGCGCAAGCGAGAGCTTTGAGTATTTATTCTCATCAATGGATGATGAATATCTGCGCTCACGGGCGACGGACATTCGTGACATTTCATCAAGAATTATTTCTCACCTTTTGGGAAGGGTTGACGGTGAAATCTCCGAGGACACGATAATTTGCGCGCACGACCTTACGCCGAGTGAAACGGTATCGCTTGACATTTCACGCGTAAAGGGCTTTTTATGCGCACAGGGGTCGCCGAATTCACACACCTCAATACTTGCGCGCAGTATCGGTATTCCTGCTATTATCGGGCTTGGTGGGTCGTTTATCGACTGCATAAATGATGGCGATTTGCTTTGCATAAATGGCTACACGGGTGAGGTGCTTGTCCGACCCGAGGCGGGTGAGGTGCTTAGAATTAAGGCTCTTATCCGAGAGGACACGGAAAAGCGTGAGCTTTTAAAGAAGCTGAAGGGTAAGGAAACGAAAACGATTGACGGCAGGCGTGTGCTTCTCTATGCCAACATCGGTGATGTTCAGGATGTTGCGGGTGCGCTTGTGAATGACGCCGAGGGCATCGGTCTTTTCCGCAGTGAGTTTATCTTTCTTGGCAGAGATACAGCGCCGAGCGAAAACGAGCAATTTGAGATTTACAAGACTGTGCTTGAGGCTATGGGCGGTAAGCGTGTAATAATTCGCACGCTTGACATAGGTGCGGACAAGCAGGTATCCTATCTCGGCATTGCAAAGGAAGAAAACCCTGCCCTCGGGCTTAGGGGAATACGCCTTTGCCTTACACATCCCGAGGTTTTTAAGGCTCAGCTTCGCGCGCTGATTCGTGCTTCATCATATGGGCGACTTGCTATTATGTTCCCTATGATTACAAGCGAGGCGGAGATTTTCCGCATAAAGGACTATATCGCTGATGTTAAGGCGGAGCTTTTGCGCGACAAAATTCCGTTTTGCGAGGATTTTGAGATAGGCATTATGATTGAAACGCCTGCCTCGGCTATAATTAGCGACCGTCTTGCTCCGCTTGTGGACTTTTTCAGCGTTGGAACAAATGACCTAACGCAGTACACCTTGGCGGTTGACAGGCAAAACAGCTCGCTTGATGATTTTTGCGATACGCACAGTGAGGCGGTGCTTCGTCTTATTGAATATTCCGCGACCTGTATCCATAAATGCGGTGGTTGGATAGGAATTTGCGGTGAGCTTGCAAGCGATATTTCCCTGACCTCTCGCTTCCTTAAAATGGGGATTGATGAGCTTTCCGTTTCTCCCTCGTTTGTCTTAAAGGTACGAGATACAATACGAAAAATTGACCTCTCCAACGAATAATCAGGGGCGCCCCTGATGGCGAAATCCGACATTGTGCAGTGTGGACTTTATCTACACACCCCGAGCAATATTCCAAATGCCGAAGGCAATTTATGCCATTGCGCCCCGCCTGCCAACTCCGACCGAGTGCCTCGGTGGGCAAAATCCGGCATCGTTTAGTAAGAACCGTTTCTATGCGCCACGAAGCAGTCGAGAGCCTCGACACGCAATATCCGACATCGTTTAGTAAGAACCGTTTCTATGCGCCACGAAGCAATATTCTTCATTCCGAATTCCGAACTCCGAATTCCGCACTTGCGATAGCACCGTTCCGAATTCCGCATTTAAAAAAACCCTCGCTTTTACGAGGGGTTTTTTATATATTTTCCATTCTGATTGTATTAGTATTTCCGCTTGCGCCTGTTTGCGATCCGCCCGTGATTACGATTTTATCGCCCTTTGCGAGCTTTAGTTTATCCTTTGCAATCTTCTTTGCGGTATAAAACAGCACCTCAATTTGCGGATAAAGCTCACACATTACAGGGATTACGCCCCACGAAAGTGCAAGCTGATGCCATGTCTTTTCGTTTACGCTAAGACCGATAATATCAACGGGTGAACGGAAGCGGGAAACCATTCTTGCGGTCATTCCCGACATTGAGCAAACTACGATAGCCTTTGCGTCAATATCCATAGCCATTCCGCACACGGAGTGGGAGATTGCGTCCATTGAGTTCTTGATTTTGAACTCGGTGGTATAGAAGATTTTCTTATAATCCACGCTCTTTTCCGCCTGCTCCGCTATTTTTGACATTGTCTGAACGGTCAGCACGGGGTATTTTCCTGCTGCTGTTTCGCCCGAGAGCATTATTGCGCTTGTGCCGTCAAACACCGCGTTTGCGACATCGGAGATTTCGGCTCTTGTCGGGCGCGGGTTATTTGTCATGCTTTCAAGCATTTCGGTAGCGGTGATTACTCGCTTACCGAGCATACGGCACTTAGTAATAAGCTTCTTTTGGATTGCGGGAACCTCCTCGAAGGGGATTTCAACGCCCATATCGCCTCTGCCTATCATAATTCCGTCGCACTCGGAGCAAATATCCTCGATATTATCAACGCCCGACTGATTTTCAATCTTTGCGATAAGACCGATATTTTCACAGCCGTGCTCCTCAAGGAAATTCTTTACATCTATAATATCCTGCTTTCTTGAAACGAAGGAGAGTGCGATATATTCAAGGTCGTTTTCAATAGCGAAAAGAATATCGCGCTTATCCTGCTCGCTAAGGTAAACTTGGTTCATTACCTTACCAGGGAACGCCATGCTCTTACGGTTAGAGATTTCTCCGCCTGCCTCAACGGTACAAATGATTTCGGTATTCTCTATTTTATCAACTCTGAACACCAAAAGTCCGTTATTTACAAGGATTTTGTCGCCCACCTCAAGCTCATCGTTAAGTTGCTTATAGCTTACGGACACGATTTCGCCTGTTCCTGCAATATCCCTTGTTGTAAAGGTAAATGTATCGCCGTCGCTTAGCATCTCCTTACCGTTTTCAAATGTGCCGATACGGTATTCAGGACCCTTTGTATCAAGCATTATTGCAAGAGGCACATCAAGCTCCTCTCTTACCCTTTTCAGCATATTTACATTGTTCTGATGGTCCTCGTGCGTGCCGTGCGAGAAGTTAAGCCTTGCGACATTCATTCCTGCCCTTGCCATTTTTGTAAGGGTCTGCTCATTATTACACGCAGGTCCTATTGTGCATACGATTTTGGTCTTTCTCATTTTTAGCCTTCTTTACTATCTACACTAATTTACTGCTTGAGCGAGCGCTCATATATATTTTACTAAATTACCCCCTTACAGTCAATAGATTTTGGAAAATAAGACGAGAATAAAAATCATCGGTCAAAGTCCGTCGCTTGACCGATGATTTTTTAACTGTTTATTTTGCCGAGCTTGACAGTTGAGATTGACAAAAGCACCTGTGAGGGCAGGTAGAACACCCACGCCATATTGATAGGCGGTGATGCAAGGAAATCAAGCACGGGATTTTCCGCAAGGGGCAAATATGAGCCGAGCATGCCAAAGCCGACAAAAATGTCGCAAAGCACGAACAGCCAAAGACCTATTGCGAAAAGTGGCTCTTTTTTGATTTTTACGGTGGCAAATATTGCGTTTATTATAAGATTTGCAAAGTAAAACAGCGACACAAGTGCCAAGGCATCGGTATTT
The DNA here is from genome assembly GCA_017466455.1 of Clostridia bacterium. The sequence goes on along the minus strand of JAFTUD010000025.1, from coordinate 28,329 downwards.
TTGCCAAGCACGATAGCAGTTAGCGCAAGAGCAAAAAGCACGGCTGATGCACGGGTGATTAGGTGCGCCCTGCGCTCCTTTTTTTCTTGCAAGAGTGCGATTCGGGCGGCGTATGAAAGCTGTGTCACCGAAAAGAGGCACATTGCCAAGGTAAGGTGTGAGCCAAGGACAACTAAAAACAAGTCCGCGCAGAGGGTAAAGACTAAGGCAATTTGCGTTAGCGCCCAGCGTGGCGTTGGCTCATAGGCGGTAAGGCAAAACAGCACCGCAAGCACAATGGATATATACGAATACAGGTATGCGGGTGACACCTTATGAATTAGCACGGACAGCACAAGCTCCGCCACTATGAACACGGAAAGAAGGCATTTAAATATCTTGTTTTTCTTCATTTTTGTTATTTTTTGCCTGCATAGCCCTTAAAACGAGCTTATAAATTCCAAATACCGCGTAGTAAATTGCAAGTCCTGCAATTGAGAAGCCTATAAGGTATACAAGAAGGAATACGGGGTACGGCGCTACATCATAAATCAAGCCGACAAGCGGTAGCGTACATTCGTAGTATGGGCTGATAAAGAACATATTGAAGGTCGGAATTTCACCGCCGATTGCCACAAACGAGTGGTACACCACAAGATTAAGAATGAGCGCGACCGAGGCAGTAATTGCGAACACGGGAATTGCCCTTGCGTAGTGGCGCAGGCTAAGCTCCCTTCTTTTATGCACTGCAAGATAGATTCCAAGCACAACCTGCAAGCCGTGGTGCAGTGCGGTTTGTAGGTTTATACCTATCATACCTATGAAAATATCAACAGGGTATACCATTACCGCAAGCCCTGCGAATAGTGAAAAGCTCATCATATATGCAACAGCGAAATCTCTTACCTTGCCCTTGAAGAAGATGGCAAACGGCAAAACATAAATCGGAGTCGAGCAAAATTGATACGGGAAGGCATACCACTGATAGCTCCACTCGGCGACATCTGCGTTTACATCCATTGAGTAAACGATTTGCTTATAGACCTCGCCCGTTACCATTATTATCCACACGATGAGCATTATGCGGTTGACAATTTTCTCATCGGCGTCACGGAAGCACACGCAAAGCCAAACGGACAAGGCGACTATTGCCAAAAGGCAAAAAATATGATAAGGTCCGTACGGCAGGGGCTCGGTAGCCTCAAGCTGTAATATATGAATAAATTTTTCGATAGCGTTCATTTTTAAACCTCTTGATGTCGTTATAATGTCATTTTAATGAATTGTATCAACGAGTATTGTACCGCAAATTGCTCGATTTGTCAACAAAAACCTCATAAATACTTCTAAGTGGCGCATTTTTGTGCAATTTTATGAGCATTTTGGGTCTGCCTTAAGGAACGGGCAATATGCTTTGCAGGGGTGTCCCGTGATGTGAGGTTTTTGCGACAGGTGGCGCGGATTTTATGTTGATTTGAGGGAGATTTTATGTTAAAATGGTTAATAGACAATTTAACGATGAATTTAAAGAGGTGGAATATGGAAGCTTTAATAATTATCAATTTAGCCCTTAGCGCTGTACTACTTTTGTGCGTGGGGTATTTGATTTTCGCGCGCAAGGCGGGCTCGGATGCGCTCGAGGTAAGGCGTGAGCTACGGCAAGGGGCGCAGGACATTAGCACACTTGTTTCCTCATCGGTGAGCGCGTCAAATACTGCACTTATTCAATCGGTGAAGGACCAAATTGAGGTGCTTGAAAGGCGACTTGACGCTATGCGTAATGCGCTTGAGGAAAACCGCGCCTCGGTGGTTAATGCGATAAATGAGAACTTCAAGGGCGTTATTGAGTCAAGCGGTAAGAGCAACGAGGCGCTTATTTTACAGCTTAGCGCAGGGCTTGACACGATACGCAAGCAAAACAACGAAAAGCTTGATGCAATTCAGCGCGCGGTTGATGAAAGGCTTGATGCTACGCTTTCGGCGCGCCTTAAGGCATCGTTTGACAGTGTGATTTCGCAAATCGGCGAGGTCAAGGGTGCGGTTGGCGAGATTAAGGGGCTTGCAAGAGATGTCAGCTCCCTTAACAAGGTGCTTACAAATGTCAAAACGAAGGGTATTGTGGGTGAAATTGCGCTTGGTAACATCATTTCCGAGACGCTTAGTGCCGATCAGTATGAAACGAATTTTGTCACCAAATCAAGCGGTCACGACCCTGTTGAGTTTGCTATTAAGATGCCCGGGGCAGGTGATGATTTTATCTATTTGCCGATTGATGCAAAGTTCCCGCTTGAGGCGTATCACGAAATGAAGGAAGCGAGCGACGCGCTTGACAAGGTGCGCTACGACAACGCTAAGAAATCGCTTCGCTCCTCGCTTAAGCAGTTCGCAAAGAAGATACACGACAAGTATATTGAGCCACCGAGGACAACCGATTTTGCCATTATGTTTTTGCCGATTGAGGGGCTTTACATTGAGGCGCTTGATATGGGGCTTTTTGAGGAGCTACAAAGGGAGTATAAGATAAATATTGCAGGTCCGTCAACGCTTACTGCCCTGCTTAACGCACTTCAGGTTGGGTTTAAATCGCTCATTATTCAAAGACGGTCAAGTCAGGTGTTTGACCTGCTCGGCGCGGTTAAAACCGAGTTTAGCAAGTTTGGTGATGTTCTTATTCGTGCGCAAAGGAAGTTTGGCGAGGCAAATGATGAGATTGAAAAGCTCGTTGGCACTCGCACAAGAATGATAAATTCTAAGCTCCGTGAGATTACCGAGCTTGATGACCTTTCCTCGCTCAAAATCCTTGAGGGCAACACCGAAAATGATGAATAAAAATCAAAAAACCGACTACATAGTCGGCTTTTTTGTTTGTTTGCACAAAAAACGGGGATATTTTGCAGAGAAAAAAACGCCGAATTTGTGCATTTTCACATGCAAGGCTTGGCGCTTTTATTTTTTATTCAAGAGGTTATTCAAGAAGGGATTTGCGAAGGGTGGCGATATAGTCCTTATCTATATTCATTTTTTCTCTAAAAAAGTCCTCGGGGGTGGGGAATGTATCTATAAAATCAAGCACGAGGGTTGCGTATTCTCTCATTACGCCATTTATTTTGGCAATTTCCGAGATTACCACCTCGCTCTCTCCTCTTTCCTTTCCAAGCTTCTCAGCGCTTTCAATATCCGCCCTTACCTCATCATTTGTTCTTAGGTAATCGGCAATTATTTGCTCCCTCTCTATTCCAAGCAGGGTAAGAAGCAATATTGCGCCCACTCCTGTGCGGTCCTTTCCTGCGGTACAGTGAAAAAGCGTCGCACCCTGTGTGTTGTTTTTGATATAATCAAGGAATATTTTATACTGTGACAGCGAGTAATCACTGCTTGAAATTTCCTTATAGAAGCTACGCATCCACGAAACGCCCTTACCGTTAAAATCCCTTGAAAAGTCAAGGAGAATTTCGCCTATTGAGCGCGACTCGTATTCGCTTTTCGGTGTGACCCTTAGCCCAAGCTCACGCATTATGGGAATATGAGCATATTTTACGCCGTCAATTATGACATTTGGATTTGCGCTTATTACCTCACTTGTACGAAGGTCAAGCACGAGGGTAAGCCCTATATCCTTAAGTGTCCTTGCATCACTTGGCGAAAGGCTCGCAAGGTTGGCTGTGCGAAGGAGCTTATTTTTCTTTATTTTTCGCCCGTCGGGAGTAGAAAGTCCGCCGAGGTCACGGGCGTTTTTTACACTTTTTAAATTCAGAGCCATTTTTTCTCTCACTTATATATTTATTTTATATATTTTATCATAATTTATTGATATTTGCAAGCAGTTATGGTAAAATGGATTATGACATATACTAATAAGTAGATTAGTTTTTAATTGAGGTGCTTTTATGACTGATATTTCAAAAATTGCGAAGGAAATGGCAAACAGCTACGACAGCTCGGCTATTTCAGCGGTGAAGAACGAGCTTGCTTTGCCTGACAAAAATGAAATCATTTCGGTGCTTGACGATATTAAAAAGCTATTTTTCCCGTCGTATTTTGCGTCGGGTGAGGTAAGGGGCGACAGCGTTGGCTTTGCCGACACGCTTTTACACTCTATTTACGGAAAGATTAAGAAGCAAATCTCGCTTTCCCTTTCCTATAAGGAGAAAAAGAGCCTTACCGAGCATGCGGAGCAAATCGCATCAAGATTTATTGAGCGTCTTCCCGAAATTCACAAAATCCTGCTTACCGACATTGAGGCATCCTTTGAGGGCGACCCTGCGGCACAAAGCAAGGAGGAAATTGTTTTCTGCTACCCCGGCTTTAACGCTATTCTCATATACAGGGTTGCGCATCTTCTCTATGAGGAAAGAGTTCCCTTTATTCCGAGGGTTATGACGGAGTACGCCCACAGCCTTACGGGCATTGACATCAACCCCGGCGCGACTATCGGTGAATACTTCTTCATTGACCACGGAACGGGCATTGTTATCGGTGAAACAACCGTTATTGGCAAAAGGGTCAGACTTTATCAGGGTGTTACTCTCGGTGCGCTCTCCCCAAGGAAGGGTCAGGTGCTTTCGGGCGTGAAAAGACATCCGACAATTAAGGACGGAGCGACAATTTATTCGGGCGCGTCCATTCTCGGCGGTGACACGGTTATCGGCGAGGGGGCGGTCATCGGCGGTAACTCGTTTATTACCGAGAGCGTTGCCGACGGCGCGCGTGTAAGCATTAAGACGCCCGAGCTGATTATTAAGGACACGAAAAAATGAGCTATAAAATAACTATTACTACAATGCAGGCTGACGGAAGCGGACCCTCGATTTTTGATGACAGCTTTCTTTGCAATGCGCCGAGTGAGGAGCAAATTCTCTTTGATTTCAAGAAGAAGGACCGCACAAGCAAAATCACAGTTTTTACCGAGGGCGAGGTTTTGACCGATGAAAAGGGAGAAACGCAAATAAAATATCACGAGGACGCAGAGGACGGCGACGGAACTGATGTTGTTGTCAGCTTCAGTAAGAGTGAGCCCCGTGAGGTTGTGATTTCTCGCTCGGGCGAGTCAAGCTCCATTATGCTCTTTTCCGAGGGCAAGAGGACAATTACGGTGTATCGCACGCCATTTATGCCCTTTGAGCTTGGAATTTACACAGGAAAAATTAACAACAAAATCTTGAGCGAGGGTTGCCTTGAAATTTCATACATTGTGGAAATCAAGGGCGCGCTTGCCCAAAGGACACATATAAGAATGGAAGTGAGAAGATGACCGAGGCTGAATTCAGGCAGGAGCTTTCCTCCCTCTCGGGCGGTTACCTTTTTTACGGGTCAGAGGACTACTTAAAGCTTTCCTACACCAAGGAAGTTAAAAAGCGCGTGCTTGACGGCTCATTTGATGAGTTCAACCATGTTATAATTTACGGTGAGGACTTCTCCGCCTCGGCGCTTTCTAATGCTATTTCTTCTCTGCCGATGATGGCGGACAAAAAGCTCGTTGAGGTGCGCGGGCTTGACTTCAAGTCGCTTAAAAAGGACGAGCTTGCTTCTCTTTGTGACGCGCTCGGCGACCTTGAGGGGTGCGAGCATACGGTGCTTGTTATCCGTGCAGACGCTCACCTTTTCGATGCGGGCACGCCGAAAAAGCCATCGGAGCTTTTTAAACAGCTTACCAAGCACTTGACCCCTGTCAACTTTGATTTTCCGCAGGGGAACCGTATGGCGGGCTGGATTTTGCGCCACTTTTCCGAGGGAAGCATTCAGTTTGACCCGTCACTATGCGCTTATCTTGTTGAGATTTGCGGACATAGCATGTGGACACTTGCAAATGAGATTGAGAAGCTTTGCGCCTATGCCAAGCAAAACGAAATCACGGCGGTAAGCAAGGAAATTATTGACCTTGTGTGCTGTAAATCAATAGAATATGAGGACTTTCAGCTCACTAATGTGTTGCTTGACGGCAATACGGAGCTTGTTTTTGAAACGCTACGCAGGCAACGGCTTGCGCACGAGCCACCGAATATCATTCTTTTCTCAATAGTTAAGATGTATACGGAGCTTTATGCGGTATGCAGGCTGAATTCGCTTGGAATGACGAAGTCGCAAATTGCGTCAAGCCTGCGCATTCACGAGTTCAAGGTGGGTAAATATCTGTCTAAGGTTGCGCGCTCCTCTCCTGCACGCATTGAGCGTAGCTTAGAGCTTTGCCGTGATGCCGATATACAGTCAAAGTCCGCGCAAAATTTAAGTGCCTACGGCGCTATCGAAAGGCTTGTTTGCACGCTATGTGCGCTTTAAGATTATGAAAAAACGAATTAAATATCCTATAATCGTTGAGGGCAAATACGATAAGATTAAGATTGACTCGCTATTTGATGCGACGGTTATTGTAACTAACGGGTTTGCGATTTTTAATAAAAACGAAATGCTGTCGCTTATTCGCGCGCTTGCCGAGCGTGAGGGGAAAATCATCATTCTTACCGACTCCGACGGGGGCGGTCACCTCATTCGCTCACATATTAAAACCGCATTAAGCGCGGACAAGATGATAAATCTATACACGCCAAAGACCGTCGGCAAGGAAAAGCGCAAAAGAGAGGCTTCACGCGAGGGCTATCTCGGCGTTGAGGGAATTTCTCCCGAGGTGCTTTACTCCCTGCTCTCACCCTTTACAGACGGTGAGAGTGCGAGGGAAAACGGTGAGCCGATTACGAAGGCGGACCTTTACGCGCTTGGGCTTAGCGGTGTAGCTGACAGCTCACATCGGCGTGAGGCGGTGCTACGCTCACTTTCCCTTCCGCACGATATGTCGCCTAATGCGATGCTAAGTGCGATAAATATCCTCTATTCCAAGGCGGAGTTTATAAAGAGGGCTACGGAAATTTTAGATAAGTAATTTTAGATAAGTAAAATTCGGGTAAATAAACCGCTATTTTACAAAAAATACGCACATGTGTGCATAAATTAAGAACTTTAATAAAAAAATATTATATAGGAGAAACAGTTATGGAAATTTTTAAGGGTATCCCACAAATTAAGTATGAGGGCTCAAGGAGCAAAAATCCGCTTGCATTTAAGTATTATGATGCAGACAGAGTTATCATGGGCAAGAAGATGAGTGAGCATCTTCCCTTCGCTATGGCTTGGTGGCACAATCTTTGCGCAACCGGCACGGACATGTTCGGCCATGGAGTTGCCGACAAGAGCTTTGGCGCTAAGGAAGGCACAATGGAGCATGCTAAGGCTAAGGTTGACGCAGGCTTTGAGTTTATGCAGAAGCTCGGCATTAAGTATTTTTGCTTCCATGATGTTGATATAGTTCCTGAGGCGCAGGACATCAACGAAACAAATCGCCGTCTTGATGAGATTACCGACTACATTCTTGAAAAGATGAAGGGCACGGACATTAAGTGCCTTTGGGGAACTGCTAATATGTTCTCAAATCCTCGCTTTGTAAACGGCGCAGGCTCATCAAACAGCGCAGAGGTATTCGCCTTTGCTTGCGCACAGGTTAAGAAGGCGCTTGACCTCACCGTTAAGCTCGGCGGTCGCGGATATGTATTCTGGGGCGGTCGTGAGGGCTATGAAACGCTTCTCAATACTGATATGAAATTTGAGCAGGACAACATTGCAAGGCTTATGAAGATGGCTGTTGCATACGGCCGTAAGATAGGCTTTACAGGTGACTTCTACATTGAGCCTAAGCCAAAGGAGCCTATGAAGCATCAATACGACTTTGACGCGGCGACTGCCATCGGCTTTTTGAAGGCGCACGGTCTTGATAAGGACTTTAAGATGAATATTGAGGCTAACCACGCAACTCTTGCAGGTCACACCTTCCAGCACGACCTTCGTGTAAGCGCTATCAACGGCATGCTCGGCTCTATTGACGCTAACCAAGGCGATATGCTCCTCGGCTGGGACACAGATGAGTTCCCATTTGATGTTTACACCGCTACTATGTGCATGTATGAGGTATTAAAGGCAGGCGGACTTACAGGTGGATTTAACTTTGATGCAAAGAACCGCCGTCCGTCATATACAGTAGAGGATATGTTTGAGGCGTTTATTCTCGGTATGGATACATTTGCGCTCGGTCTTATCAAGGCGAGTGAAATTATTGAGGACGGACGCATTGACGAATTTATTGAGAAAAGATATTCAAGCTACAAGGACTCCGAGCTTGGCAAGCTCATTATGAGCGATGACGCTACGCTTGAGTCTGTGGCTAAATATGCAACCGACAAGGGTGAGTGCGCACTCCCCGGAAGCGGTAAGCAGGAAGGACTTGAGGCTATTATAAATAGCATTCTTTTCGGTTAATATGAACAGCTATATCGGAATTGACCTCGGCACATCATCAGTAAAGCTACTGCTTGTTAGTGCCGACGGTAAAATACTAAAAAGCGCGACACAGGATTACCCTATTGCCTATTTGCGAGATGGATGGAGTGAGCAAAATCCTCAAGACTGGCTTGATGCAACAATTCGCGGAATAAATATTCTGCTTGACGGCGCTGACAGGAGCGAGGTTAAGGGAATTTCCTTCGGTGGACAAATGCACGGGCTTGTCGCTCTTGATAAGAATGATGAAATTATCCGCCCTGCCATTCTTTGGAATGACGGAAGGACTCAGGCGCAAAGCGACAGGCTGAACAGTGAGGTTGGCAAAAGGAAGCTTTCCGACCTTACCGCTAACATCTCATTTGCAGGCTTTACTGCTCCAAAAATCCTTTGGATTGAGGAAAATGAGCCCGAGAATTTCGCAAGAATTGCAAAAATTATGCTTCCTAAGGATTTTCTTGCATACAAGCTCACGGGCGTGCATGCGACTGACCTCTCCGATGCGAGTGGAATGCTGCTTCTTGATGTTAAAAATCGCTCTTGGAGTGATGAAATGCTTGAAATTTGCCATGCGAAGCGTGAGTGGCTACCGAGGCTTTATGAGTCATATGAGCCTATCGGCACGCTAAGCGATGAGATTTGCGCGCTTACGGGGCTTGATAAGGCGGTTATCGTTTGCGCAGGTGCGGGCGATAATGCGGCGGCAGCGGTTGGCACAGGCACGGTAAATGACGGAGATTGCAACATCTCGCTTGGCACGAGTGGAACTGTGTTTATTTCAAAGGACAAATTCTCGGTTGATAGCGAAAATGCGCTACACTCCTTCTGCCACGCAAGCGGAAAATTCCACCTTATGGGCTGTATTTTGAGTGCGGCGTCATGCAATAAGTGGTGGATGGAAAATGTGCTTGAAACAAGCGATTACGCTACCGAGCAAGAGGGACTTGAAAGGTATCTTGGCAAAAACAGCGTATACTTCCTTCCCTATCTTATGGGTGAGCGCAGTCCGCACAATGATACATCGGCTAAGGGTGCGTTTATCGGTATGCGTCCCAACACCACAAGAAAGGAGCTTACCCTCGCGGTTATGGAGGGAGTTACCTTTGCGCTAAGGGATTGCATTGAAATTGCGAAAAAGAGTGGAGTATGTATCAATAAATCGCTAATTTGCGGTGGCGGTGCTAAGAATAAAATTTGGCGCCAGGTGTGCGCAAATGTTCTCGGAATTGAGATTATGCGTCCGCAGGTTGAGGAGGGTCCTGCCTACGGCGGAGCAATCCTTGCTATGGTTGGCGCGAAAGAATATTCAAGCGTTTATGAGGCGACAAGCAAGCTCGTTTCCGTGCTTGATGTAACCTACCCCGACCCAACACTCGTCGAGGCTTACGAAAAGAAATATCAAGCCTTCAAGGCGCTCTATCCCGCACTTAAGGATGTTTATAAACTTATCTAACTTACTGTTTAATAACAAAAAAGCGTGCCTCGGCACGCTTTTTTGGTTGTTGAACAGAAAATGTGAATGACGGGAGCGATTTGCGCTTCTAAAATCATTCATTCAAAAGGAATTTAATGATGTTGTAATGCTTAATACCGTTTCGAGAAAAATCCGGAAGATCTCCCGATATTACATACTTTGGATAATTATCCTTAATTCGCTCAAGATTTCCAAACTCTCGCTCTACCGTTTCGGGGGTTGCAAGAAGATAGCACACTTGAACATACAAAATATCTGCTCCCTTGTACGCAACAAAATCTATTTCGTAATCATCGGTTTTGCCAACCTTTACATCATAGCCACGGTACAGAAGCTCAAGATAAACGATATTCTCATAAAGCTTGTTATAATCAATCTCGCCACTTGACTTAACACAGTTGCGAAGCCCCAAATCAACGGTATAATACTTCTCATTCGTTGTTAGTAGCTTCTTCCCCTTTATATCATACCTTTGTGCGCTGTAAATGACCATTGCCTTTTTGATATAGTCAATGTAAGAAATAACAGTTTCAACAGTAGTATTTATTCCTTCTGCTCTCAATGCGGAAACAATTGAGCGTGCCGAAAACGGATTGGCAATATTATCCATCAAAAACGATAGGATCATATTAAGAAGCCCCGTGTCCTTAATGTTGTTTCTTTGAATAACATCCTTTACCACGATTGCGTCGTAGGTATCAGAAAGATATGGCTCAAGTGAAATATTCTCCAGCGAAAAACGCATAGGCAATCCGCCAAAACGCAAATAATCGGCGAAAAGCTCCTCGTTAGAGGTGTATTTGCCATTTTGCTGTTGTATTGATTTAGCCTCGGACAGTGTAAACGGATATACATGAATTTGAATATACCGACCGGCAATCAAGGTAGCAAGCTCGCCCGAAAGGAGCTTAGAGTTGGAGCCGGTAATATAAATATCACAATCCACATCAACAAGCAAGGATGAAACAACCTCCTCCCATTTGCTGACAGCCTGTATTTCATCAAGGAAGATATAAGTCTTGCCCTCCACAGCTTCACAGGAAGAAATAAGGTAGTCATACAAATCATCTGCGTCCTTGAGTCTTTTGTTCTTTTTGGATTCAAGGCTGATACTGATAATGTTGGATTTTGAAATACCTCTTTCTAAAAGATAATCCTGAATTTGAGAAAGAAGAACGGTCTTACCGCAACGGCGAACACCCGTTAATACCTTAATTAAATTTTTATCAATAAGCGGAATAATTTGATCAAGATATGCTTGTCTTAATATCATATAAACGCCTCCTTTTTTCTTATTATGTCCATATTATAGCACATAAAAAGTAATTTGTCAATAATTTTGTCAGTCTTAAGGCTGACAAAATTACAAAAACATCAATTTTGTCTGCCGAAATGTGAAAAATAAAAGAAGCTATGCAAGCATAGCTTCTTTTTGTTTTTAGGGAATAGCGAAACGAGCACAAATAAGGTGAATGCGTTCTCGTCGGCGTATTACGAGCAAAGCGAGTAACAAGGCTCCGACCGCAAAAATTCTATTTGATTTTTGCAAGTGCGTAGCACCTATTCGTAAGAATAGTTGGTCGTGTTCTTCTATGTTTGCCGTAGCAAACTCGATATGTCCCTTCGGGACTCGATATGGACTCTTTGAGTCCTCGATATGTTTACTTCGTAAACGCGATATGCGCCTGTGGTGCGTGAAAAATAAAAGAAGCTATGCAAGCATAGCTTCTTATTATTTTTATCTACCTCTCATAGATGCAACACGCTCTGCCTCGGTCATTGTGTCCTTCTTTTCCTTCTTCTTTGGTGAGAAGTGACGGAACAAGAGGTCAACTATAAAGAGAACAAGAAGAACGATGATTGCAGGTGTTGAGATGTCGTGGGTGAACTGCGCAAATTCCTCTCTTTGAATATCGTAGAATTCCTCGGAGTTTGCCATCATTTCGCCGTCGCCTGCCGCGGAGAGATCCTCAAGCACGCTCTTTCCGTCTACGCTGAATAGGTCGTACTCATCGGGATAGAATCCAACGACTGCGTACTGCGCCTTATCAAACACAGAGGAGTCATTTCTGCTCACAAGCTTAACCTCGATATGGTATGTGCCTGTTTCATCAGGTGTACCAACCTCGGCAACACGCTTTGTAGCGGAGAGTGTCTTAAATTCACGGCACTCTATTGTTTGCGCTCCGTCAGGTGAGGTTACATAAGCAACGAGCTGCTCTGTATCTCTCAAGCGCTTTTCAAGCTCAACTGTGATAAGGGTCTTATCATCTGTACGCTTGCTTGAAACCTTAAGTCCGCTTGAGCCGACATCATCGTTCAGTGAGTTTGTGAGAAGGTTTTTAACAATTCGGCTGTTTGCGTATCCGTCATCGTCATTAAAGAGCGATTTGGACCACATACCGCCAAGGTCACTCATATATACGGTGGAATGTCCGCGACCGATATCCCACTCTGCCACGATTGGGCGAAGGTCATCGGCTGAAAGGACTATCTTTGCGCCGTCCTTGATTGTCGTACCGTAGTAGCCCTGAATTACATCGTACTCGGCATTTTGTCCAAGACCGATAAGAATTGGGCTATCGTTACGCTTTTCAAGCTTGGTTTCCCTTTCGTTGATTGGCTTACCCTTTACCATCTCCGCAATCTTTACAAGAGATTTTGAAAGGTCTGCCGAGGATGTTACATAGTTGAAGTTACCGTGACCGATTGTCGCAAGACGAGCAAGCTCATCAAGCATGCTTACCTGGTCACGACCGATAGCAACGGTTGATGTGGTAACGCCTCCTGATGCCATTCTACGAATTGTTTCATCGTATCCTGAGTTCTTATCCGACGGCTCACCATCGGAGAGGAATACCATTTGCTTAAGGTCAGCATCGGACTCGGAGAGCATTCTGTTTGACGCATCAATACCGAACTTATAGTTTGTACCGTATGACTTGATTTGCCAACCGTTTGCGTCCTTTGTTCCGCCTGTAACGAAGTTACGGTTTTCGTAGGACGGGTTGCTTTCATCCTTGTGAGTATAGAAGTAGGATTCAAATGCGTATCTGATTTGAGCCTCCATCCATTCCTTCTCGTGAAGCTGTGTGAGTGGGAGTGCGATTGACGCATCGGCATCGAAGAATACGACTCCGACATAGTCCTCATCCTCAAACTGCTTTATAAGCTGACCGTTTTCGTCCCTTTGCTTAGGATTTACAAGCTCAACAACGCTCTCAAGGACCATGTCATAACGGGTGAGGATTTCGCCGTATTGGTTCTTTTGTGAGCCGACAACCGCTTGACCCATTGATGAGGAAAGGTCAACTGTGATAACTGTCGCAATTACCTCTCTTCTCTCGTCAATTCTAAGGTCAACGGGAAGAATGTCAATAAGTGGGTTATCCGCATAGGTTGAGTCGTTATAGTTATAGGTGTTAGTACCGCATGTGAATACAAGACCGCGACCAACCTCCTCTACATAACGCTTTACAAGGTCCGTAGAGCCGGCGGGCATATCCTCAAAGTTGATATTCATCATTACGATTTCATCGTATTCAAGAAGCTCCTCCATTGACTCGGGGAAGTCCTCGGTATCAATTACCTCATAGGTATATTCATCCTTTACCATATCGGTAATCTTGCTTGTTACCTGAGTGCCGTCACCGTCAACGAAAAGAATTTTTGCTATATCGTCAATATCGAACCATGAGTAAAGTGTGTTGTTTTGCTCAATAGTATCTCCTTCATCTGTTTCAACGACAGCGTACACGGAGTGAATTCCCGCGCCCTCTGCCATATACTTAACGGAATAGGAGTTATTGCCCTCTCTTATCGAGATAGGAAGCGAGCTAACCTCCTTAGGCTCGGTGTCAAGGTCCTCATCATCCTCACTGCCTGTCATAATCGGCACCTCGTAGAAGGTGATTTTTCCGCTTGTGTTGGTGGTAGAGGTAAGAGCGACGCTGATTGAAACATTCGCAGTTCTGTCTTCAATTACTGTTGCAGTCATTGAGAGCATTTGAACCTCGGCTGTTTCCTCTGCTCCGATAACATCGAAGTATGACGCGTCAAGCCTGATATCATTAAGAGCAAGCTTCTTTGCTGCGCTCCATGCGTTACCAACGGTTTGTCTACCGTCGGAAACGAGAAGCACGCGCTTATTAACCTTATCGGTTTGAGTAAAGAGTGTTGACGAATACTCAATAGCCTCTTGGATATTTGTGTTCGCCGATTTGATTTCCTCTCCGCTTACGCTAAGGTAATCACCGTTTTCCTTAATTTTTCCGAGCTCACTGTAATAGGTGTATTTATTCGCAAATACGACAACGCCTATTTTCGTGTTTTCGTCCGCGTTTTCAATCAAGTCCCGAATATGCTCGTTCATCTTATCCTTCATTGGGGAGTTGGAGTCCGACATATCGGCAACGATGATGATTTCGGTATCCTCAGGAGCTGTGGTCGTTTCAATAATATTGATGTCGGTAATCATCGTTGTCGCGATTGCAAGAATCAATATGTGAAGGAAAAGCGGTACGATGTGCTTTATATTGTAACGACGGCTCTTGTGGAGTCTGAAGAACGGTATGATTGTAAGAATAAGTGCGGGAATGAGAATGAGGAACAGCCAAGGTCTTCCGATTTCAAATCTTGTACCGAGGTCAGCCTCTGTCAAAAGGAATGGGCGTATTAGATTAAAATTCATCACGATAGTATACCCCCCATTCAATTATAAGCACTGCAAGAAGTGCCATTACGATGTATGGCCAAATTTCCATTGGCTCCTCAATTACCTCGATGATGGTTGTTACATCCATTGCAACGACGGTATCGCCGACTGTGGTGATGTCACTTTCTTCGGCAGGAATGCTTGTTGGCATCATAATCGTTTGCTCGTGTCCGTTCTCATAGGTTATGAGAACTCCGTAGTTTCCGAGCCTTTCAAGAACGAACTCGGTATCCATAGCTTCCATAACATCAAGGTCGTTTACTGTTCCGTCGTCGTGGTGGAACTGAAGCTTAATTTCAGTTGCGCCAACGGGAGCGTTAAACTTAACCGTTTGTCCAACCTCAAAGGAGCGATCTGCCACTGAGCTTGGAAGTGAATATGTAAGCATATTATTGATAAGAAGCGGGAAGTCGATAAGCATTGCGATATTACTGTCGCTTATTGCAAAGCCCCAGCATACAATTCTTACATTCGCCTCTCTTCCTGCGAGAATGATTGATGAGTTATCGCAGGTAAATACTTCCTCATAGCTTGAGCTTGAGGTGAGCATTGTCGGATCTACTGACAAGGGGTGGAATTCCTTAATTGCGATGTTTCTTGTTCCGATGCTCTTTGTAAGAATCTTATAAGCGTCGGAGCCTGTGTCAACCGCAGGAATCATATTAAGAGGTGAGCCTGTTACGCTTTCCTTCTTATTCATATCAAGCTGAATTGCTGTTCCAACGGGGTTATCAGGCGGGTTAATAAACCATACTGCACCGTCGGTAGGAAGTGTTTCGGGCATAAGTCCGTCAAAGATATATAGGTCGTAGCCCTCAATAGCTCCGCCATCGTTTACCTTTGAGATTTCATTCTTGATATCGGTCTTATTGCTAAGGGTGTATCCGATATTACGAAGGAGCGCTACAAGGAAGGTTGTTTGCGCGGGATCCGCTTCCTCATTTCCGTTCTCATCCTTTGTCATCTTTACATTCTTGCTTACTACAAGAATTTTAACTCTTTCGGTTGTTGTAGAGAAAATATTACGGCTATTATCCTCGGCAAGACCGTCAACGATAATGCTCTCCTTTTCTCCTGCTACTGTTACCTTTTCAATCTCAACCTTAGCGCTTGTATACTCGCTAAGCGGGCTCATCTGATAGAAAACACCGTTATTCGCAACAAGGGTTTCCTTATGTGTGAGTGTAACGATATTCTTGCCTGCGTTAAGCGTTACAGGCGCTGTGCTTACGAGCTGACCGTCTATGGTGAGCTTGAGGTAAACATCATATGAAAGAACCTCATTTGGATCCTCTGGCTCGGGTGCGAATACGCTGATTGTCGCATTAAAGCTATACCTTCCGCCCATATAGGAGTCGGTAAGATTTGTAATTGCTACATTTACATCGTTCTCGCCCGAGAAGTCCTTGATTTCAACACCGTCAGCCTCAAGGTAGGGCTTATCCGTATAGAGATAAATTTTCGCATTGGGGTTGATGTTTTGCACATTGTTGGCAAACTCAAGCGCGCTATCAAGATCGATAGAGCCGAGCTGACAGCTTGCCTCTGACATAGCACCGAGAATTTGCATTCTGTCAGTGCTTCTCATTACCTCGTACTTAACCTCGCTTCCTGCGGAAATTACGGTAATTTTGTTTATGTCACCCGCTGAGCCCGCTTCCTTCTCAATTTGCTCAATAGCAAGTTCGTATCGGGTTTTTCCGTCCTGGTTCTTGTTCATCATGCTGGCAGAGGAGTCAAGAATAATAATTGTATCCTTTGCCGCAATCGGCGGAATTTGTGGCCTTGAAATTGCAAATGATGCAAGAATTACCGTCAAAAGCTGTAAAATCAACAAGAGTGAGAAGATAAAGCTAAGTGGCAATTTTCTCTTTACATATTTAAGGCTTCGCTTCCAAATAAAGGTACTCGAAACGGGCTTCGACACATACTTAGACTTAAGCAAGTAGATAAGTATGATAATTGGAATTCCGAGTAGTCCAAGCAAACCAAGCGGTTGTATTAGAAAACTATATCCATTCATATCACTTAATAATTTCCGTTTCTGCTCCCTTTCCAAAAATAACCTTTTCTATCGGGTCGTCAGAGCATGCTGTGAAGAAGGTAGCCTCTCTTGCTGCGCAATAGTCAATAAGCTCCTTTTCATACTCATCAAACGCCTTCTGGTAGGCCTCAACCATTTTTCTTGTGATACGCATTCTCATGTTCTTCGGGTCATCAAAGCCGATTGACTCAGAGTCTACCATGTGAACACGACCGTCAAAGTTCGGATACAATTCATCGGGAGAAAGAACCTGAATCATCAGAACCTCTCTACGCTTAAAGGTAAGGAAGTCAACTGCCTTTTTCCAGTCGCTCTCTGTCAAAAAGTCCGAAATTATAATCGTTAAACCGTCATCATATCCCGGTGCTTGAATGTTTACTATAGATTTTTCAAGGTCTGTTTCGCCCTCAAAGTCCGTGTCCTCAAGAACCTGCGCGGCACGGTAGAAGGAGTCCTTGTTATATACAGTAAAGCCGATATCCTCTGCCTTATCGCCCTTGAGCAATTTGTAGGAGACACGGTCCATCGCGCTTACCGAGAGATATCCAAATGCTGCAGCTATGCGAAGCGCCGCTTCAGCCTTTTCGGGGCTTCCGCACGCCATTGACGCAGAGCAGTCAATCAAGATGTGATTGTGCATCTGTCTTTCATCCGTGAAAAGCCTTATAAAGTACTTTTCAAAACGGGCATATACATTCCAGTCAATACGCCTGATGTCGTCGCCGGGGAAATACTCACGGAAGTCGGCAAATTCTACCGTGCTTCCGTATGAGCGTGCTTTTCTTCCACCGCCGAAGTAACCCGTCATCGGATTCTTTAGCAATAATGAGGCAGCATCAAGACGGTCAAGAAATGCACCGTCAAGTATTCTTCTTTTCATTTTAACCGCCTATTATCTTCTCTTTTTGTTATCTTTCTTTGCGTCCTTTTGAACGGCATCTACTGTTGTGTTGTTAAGGTCTGCAATCAAGCTTCTTACTACATCATCAGGGCTCATCTTAGCTGTTACAGCCTCGAAGCCGAGCTTAAGTCTGTGACGGAGTACGGGAACTGCGAGGGAGTTGATGTCCTCGTAGGATACATTGTATCTACCGTTGATAAGAGCGCGAACCTGTGCTGCGGTGATAATAGCCTGCGCCGCACGAGGTGAAGCTCCTGCACGGATAAATCTCTTTGTTGTTTCGGTTGCTACCTCGCTGTCGGGGTGAGTTGATGCGATAAGAACCATCGCATAGTGGAGAACCTCGCTTGATACAGGAATGGTCTTAGCAACGGCTCTCATTCTGAGAAGCTCCTCGCCGTTACATGCTGCTTGCGCGGTTTCTTCCATTGTCTTATGTGTCATATTAACGATTTGTCCGAGCTCCTCAGCGCTTGGGTTAGGAACGAGAATCTTGAACATGAAACGGTCCATCTGCGCCTCAGGAAGCGGATATGTACCGTCCTGCTCTATTGGGTTCTGTGTAGCAAGAACGAAGAATGGCTCATCCATCTTTCTTGTTACACCCATAACTGTAACCTTATGCTCCTGCATCGCCTCAAGCAAAGCTGCCTGTGTCTTTGGCGTAGCACGGTTAATTTCGTCCGCGAGAACGATATTTGAGAAGATAGGACCCTTTTGGAACTCAAACTTGGAGTTTCCGTCCTCATCCTTGGTGATTACGTTGGTACCTGTAACGTCGGCAGGCATCAAGTCAGGTGTAAACTGAATACGGGAGAAGGGAAGGTCAAATACCTTACCGAGTGATCTTACAAGACGGGTTTTACCAAGTCCCGGCGCACCCTCGAGAAGTACGTTACCGCCTGCGATGATTGCAGCGATTGTTGACTCAACGACTTCCTTTTGTCCGATCATATCCTTACGAACCTCTTCAAAGATTCTCTTGCACTTTTCAGCGAAAAGGGTAAGCTCCTTCTCGGCAACCTGATCCATCTTAATTTCCTCGGCGCTACGAGGTGGCTCAGCCTCTACCTTCTTGTCGTCAGCCTTCTTGTCATCAGCCTTTACATCAGCCTTCTTATCATCAGCATTTGCGTCAGCCTTTACATCTGCCTTCTTATCATCAGCCTTTGCGTCTGCACCGTCAGCCTTCGCGTCAGCCTCAGCCTTCTTTGCAGCCTCTGCTTCAGCCTTAGCCTTCGCCTTAGCTTCCTCTGCCTCTGCCTTAGCTTTAGCCTTCGCCTCAGCCTCTGCCTTCTTTGCAGCCTCTGCCTCAGCCTTTGCCTTAGCCTTTTCCTCTTCCTTTGCCTTCTTCGCAGCCTCTGCCTCAGCCTTAGCCTTTGCCTTTTCTTCCTCGGCTCTTGCCTTAGCCTCTTTCTTTGCCTTCTTTTCTGCCTCTGCCTTTTCAAGCTTTTCCATTTGTGCCTTCTCCTTTTCGTTCATTTCGTTTTTATTTGCATCCATTTTCGCGTTGGAAGCAGGAGAAGCATCTGCTGGGTTTCCAGCAGATGCTCCATTATTATTGTTGTTTTTATTATCAAGTGTACCCATGATCTCTAAATTCTCCCTATCAATGCTTATTAGTTCTTAAGGTTGTACCGGTGTTCCCCAGCCGTTTATACCAATGAAGTAGTCGTTAATGATTTCTTGCTCCTCAGGTGAGAGTCCCTCATCACCCTTGGAGTTATCAAGCTGGTTATTTACATGGCCTTGGTTATTGTTAAGGAAGTTCTCAACGCTAACCTCGCCCTCATATGGATCCCAAACCGTCTCATTTACGCTACCCATGCCTGTTCCGTCAGAGGAGTCGCTCTTATCCTTCTCTTCCTCTTCTTCCGGTGGCTTCTCCTGATCGCTCTCGCCCTTTTGATTTTCGGAATCCTCAGGCTGTTGCTCACTCGGAGATTGGCTTGGCTGTTGTTGCTGTTGTTGGTTTTGGTTTATCTTATCCTGAGCCTGTTGCATTTGATCCTTAAGCTGTTCGCTTGTGCTCTCCTGCTTTTGTTGCTCATCAATAATGGAATCCATTTCCTTATCAAGCTGGTCAAGAACATCGCTTGCGGCATCCTTCTTTTCCTCATCGGTCATAGATTCGTCCTTTGCGATTTGATCCATCTTGTCGGCAGCGTTTTCAAGAGGTGCCTTGAACTCGTTGTTCTCAGGAAGCTCATCAGCTGATGATTGCATATCCTTGGAGATCTCCTCAAGCTTTTCATTGAGCTCGTCACCCTCAAGGTGCTCAAACTGATCCTTCATATTCTCGAATGCGTTGTCAAGATCCTTTTGCGCATCGTCGTATTCCTTATCAGTTTCAGCGTCTTCAACCTTTTCCATCGCATCTCCAACCTCTTTCATGGTTTCCTTATCCTGCATAGAGTCGGATGCGTTTTCTTGCTTTTGTTTATCTTCTTGAATCATATTATCAATCTCGTTCTTAGTATCGGTAATCTCTTGATTGATTTCTGATTTTGTTTCGGAGTCTATCTTATCCATAGCATCCTGCATAGCATCGTTCTTTTCCTGCTCTGTCATGTTAGGATCCTTTTGGATATTTTCCATCGCCTCGTTCTTTTTGTCCTCGGCGTTTTGGTAAATGTCGTCAAGCTTGTTTTCAAGGTCCTTGATAGCCTCGTTCATCTGGTCCTTTGCTTCCTCGCTTGCGTCGGATTTTTCTACGGTTTCCTTCATATCGTCGAGCATGTCGTCGGTATGCTTTTGGTCACCTGCAAGGTCCTCCTCAACCTTATCAAGCTTATCAGTGATTTCCTGACCTGCCTGCTCAAGCTGATCTGCTGACTCCATGGAGTCTTGAACATCCTGCTTGAAGTCATCAAAGGCGTCTGAGATTTCCTCATCCATGATCTCGCCCTTTTCCATATCTTGAGTGATTTGGTCAAGCTTATCGGAGAGATCCTTCATATCCTCCTTAAGCTCGGAGTCAGGGGAGTTTTCAGTGATTTTATCAAGCTGTTCCTTCATGTTCTCAAGCTTATCCTGCTTATCCTGCTCATTCTTGGAGTTTTCAAGAATGTCCTGCTTCATGTTATCAACAGCCTGTTGGATATCCTCCATAGCCTCTTGCTTTTCCTGCTCGGTTGTAGCATCCTGGAAGTCCTCAAGAGCGTCCTTAAGGTCATCCATCTTGTCTTGGTTTTCAAGAGTGTTCTGAAGGTCCTTCTTCGCTTCGTCTACTGTTTCTTCAACATTTTCCTTGAGCTCCTCATCGGTTTGAGAATTTTCAAGGTCTTCTTTAAGGTTGTCTTTGAGGTCCTCAAATACATCCTTCATAGTTGTATCTTGTTTTGTGTTTTCCAAAGCCTGTTCAAGGTCTTGTGTAAGGTCTTCAAGTTGTTCCCTATCCATTTCCTTGATTTGGTCCATGGACTGGTCAAGCTCCTGCTTTGCGTCCTCAAGCTCCTGCTTTGCATCCTCAAGCTCCTGCTTTGCTTGGTCAAGCTCCTCTTGAGCCTCTTGCTTTTGCTGCTCGTTTTGTGCTTGGTCAAGCTTATCCTGCGCTTGGTCTACCTGCTCTTGCTTTTCGTCTACCTGATCCTGCTTTTCCTCAACCTGATCCATCTTGTCAACGATGTCCTGAAGAGTTTCGTTCTCGGTCTTTTCGAGTTCCTCTTTCAATTCTTCGTTATCTTGCTCCATTTTGTCGATTGTTTCATCGAGCATTTCGAGCTGTTCCTCAATGAGCTTTTCAATTTCCTTTCTTGTAGCACGAATGTCCTCGTACTTCTCAAGGTCGGTCTTTGTTACATCAAGTCTCTTTTCAAGACGGTCAACGATTGAATGAAGCATATCAGCGAAGCTCTCGCTAAGTCCTTCCTCAACAGCGGCATCAATTATATCTCTTATCTCATAGATTTCCTTTTGAATTTCTATTGATGTAAGAAGTCTATCCTTAAGCATTTCTGCCATAAAGATCTTTTGTGCGTTTGTGAGGTCGTTATTGTTTCTGATTTCCTCAATCCGCTTATCAACCTGATCCTTTGTTCTGTCCTTGAAGGCGTCGGTTGTATCAGACTCATCAATCATTTGGTGAAGCTCTTGCTGAATTCTTTCAAGATGCTCTTCCATCTCAAGTGTTTCCCTCTCGGCAGCCGAGATAGGCGGTACGATTGAGAGGAGAAGCAATACTGCAAGAAGCATTGCGGTGCAAGAAATGATTCTGAATAGCGGGAATCTAATCTTAAGCTGTTTAATGTTAAGCTTAGAAACGCGATCCATTGTGTCCTCACGCTGAACCTTTGCAACATAAGAACGGTCCTTCTTGAACTCTACCATTGTTGTTACACGCTCATCAAGTCCGAGAGCGTCAATTCTCTTTGCGAGCTTGTTTTGGTTTGATCTAAACCTCTTTAGATAGGTTGATACACCTATTGCGATTGCCGTTGCTACGCCTACGCCGAGTGTCACTATCCAAGCTACTGCGTTGATTTCTTGAACGATAAATCTAAATACGCAGGCTGATACAAGTGAAAGCGCAAGTCCAAAGAACAAGCCTGTCATAATCGCTCTGATGAGCGCTTCAATTACGAGCTTAATTCTATACGGCTTCATTGCCTGATTAAAATCCATTTTGTACTCCTTTTCAGTTAAAAATAACTAATATATACATTAATATTATAGCACGCAGTCAACATCTTTGCAAGATTTTAAGATTTTTTGACCCGTGCCTCTTTGATTTTTGGCACTTTCCACAAAAAATTGCTCAATTTCGCATTTTATACGCCGAATTTTTTGTTGAAATTGCCTAAAAGCTTAGGTGCTCCCAAGCTTTGCCGAGGCTCGATTTGTCGTTTTCACGCTCCTTTTTGTCATAGCCCCGAAAAGCAAGGGCCGAATTTAGAGATTTTTAGGGTTGCAGGTTCTTTTTCCTCCCTGCACTGTCATTATATGGTATATTAAGAGGGAAATCAATAGACTTCACAAGCAATTCGGCAAAAATTCACACAACCGTCACATTCGGAGAAAATTTATCACAAAATCTGCACAAAAACGGGGGTTTCGTGATGATTTTCACGCGCAACGCAGTTGCATATCGAGTCCCGAAGGGACATATAAGAACCTAACACTCCGTTTTGTCAAACAGATTGCTTCGCTTTGCAAAAATCAAATAGCATTTTTGCGTGTTAGAACCTTGTTACTCGCTCCGCTCGTAATCGAGCTTGCCAAGGCAAGCATATCGAACGAAGTATATCGACCTTATTACTTAACTTATCTTATGATGATTTATGTTAATACTGAATACTAAATGCTTATTATTTGATATGCGTATAACACACATGAATTGACAGCAAGCCGTCATGAATTGCCCTCGCGGGCATGAATTGGCACTTTGTGCCATAAAAAAAGCAAGAGTAAAAGGAAATAAATCCTTCTATTCTTGCTCTTGTTTTTTATTCTGTCGATATGTGAGCTTCGCCCACTCGATATGTTCTCGCTATGCTGCGAACCCCCAAAGCTCATTCTTCGCTTCGGGGAACCCCAGCCGCTCGAACTCGATATATTGTCGCTACGCGCCAATTCGATATGAGATAAATCCCTCGTTTGCACAGCAAACATATCGAGTGCGTCAGCACATATCGAACGCCATAGGCGTATATCGAAAATCCCGTGAGGGATTTATCTCGATGCGTGATACTCCGTTAAGAGTATCACGCTATGCGAGGGCCTTTTTTTATTAGTTTGCCTTAGAAATTACGACTGTGCCTGCGTCGGGAACTGCGTCAAAGAAGAGCTTTCCGTCCTTAATTGTGCAAGCCATATCAAGCTCCATATTTGGCTTATAGTCCTTCGGCTCAACAACGGGGATTGTCACTCCGTTTTGAGTTACGGTTACATTTGTCCAGCCACTTGGAAGTGTCATTTGATAGGTGAGTGGGTGAATGAACATAATGTCATCAAGTCCGTCCTCAACATCAAATGAAATGCTTGAGCCGTTTACAGCCATATTTGTGATTTGAGCAGTATGGCTCTCTCTCAAGTATTGAGTTGCCTCGGTAAAGGAAGCGCACCATACGCCCTTTTCGATGAAGTAATCAAGCTTTACAAGAACTGCATTGATATCGGTTGAGAACTGTGGAGTTGCCTTTGAAACGCTAAGGTCGTGGTGGCACTCAACTGTCCAAAGTCCGTCCTTTACAAGGTTGTCAATAGCCTTCTTATAATCATCGCCTGTTGTGGTTGTGTATGAAACATAGCAACCAAGTCGTCCCCAGTTCTCTCTTGTCTTGAGCTTATCTGGGTCCTTCATTTCTCCGTCCTGTCCACCCGGTCTGCCTGCTGCCATGAGGTCGTTAATGTAGTTAGCCATCGAGTCGCTTGTCGCACCGTTAGGTGTTACAAAGCCGAGAATTCTCTGACCCGGGAAGTAGCTCATAAACTTATAGTGAGCCTCATCTACCTCCTTAGCCATTGTAGCCTCATCAATCTGAGCATCGGCAAATCCACCACCGTGGTTGAGTGAGTGAGATGCAACATCCCAAGCGCCTGTCGCAATCCATGCTGACCACTCGGGAATGAGTGAGCTTGAGAACTGGTCGGTAAGACCAGCTGTTGCCTTCATATGTCTTTTTACAAGCTCGGGTGTAATCCATTCATAGCTTGCGGTATAGTTACCGTCGTCAAATACCATAGACCATGCACCGGGAGCATTGTGATAATACTTTGTTACAGTTGGAGCATCAATAGTTGAGCCGTCAACGGTTGCCTTATATCCGTCTCTCATTGTAGAGTCACAGCCCGGATTCTGGCACTCATGCTCCTTATAGGACACAGCGCCGTCTGTCTTTGGAACGCCGATTCCCCAAAGGTGGTCGGCAATATCGGTAGCGTCGGTTCTCCATGTGAGATCACAGCTTACGCACTTGTAGATTGAGTAGCCTGCGCTCTGACATGTTGCGGGAACAACCTTTAAAGCCTCTGCTGCGGAGAACTTATGCAAGCAGTCGCTTCCCTTTGGAAGCTCCTTAGCAACCTCAGCAACCGTGTACGGAGTTATATCATAGATATAAGCACCGAATATTGCGGGCTCCTTTACGATTTCAACGCGGAACTTAGTATGATATGTTCCGACATCGACTGTAAAGGTTGCAATACCTGTTTGTGATGAGGTTTCAAGAACCTCAATCCTTCTGTCCTCTTTCCAGTATCCGCCCTTTTCGTAGCTATCGTCCTCTACCCAAAACTGAAGGGACATAACTCTTCCTGCATCCTTTGCGCAAACGATGTCGATGTATGCGATGTATTGCTCCTGTGGGAACTCGAAGGAAGCATAAACCTTCTTTCTTTCGTTCCACTCAAGATCATCGTAGGTAACATCGCCTGTGCCAAGCGAAGCAACGACAGATGTGATTGAATGACTGCTAATGTTTTCATCAACACCGTAGTTGTCAACCTCTACTCTGAGCATTACAACATCGGTAATTGTTGTTGCGCTTTCAACGCCGTCGGGATCCTTTGCCATTGGGATAAATTCAAGTGAGCCACCGAAGGAGCTGTCAATTTCCTTGACGCCAAGGCTTATCCATTGAGTCACTGCCTCTTGAATGGTTTCCTTGATGTTATTGCCCTCGGAGTCCTTCATTACCTCTCCTGTTGTCGGGTCCTTCTTATCAACGACCTTATCCTGCATATAGCCACGGCAAACGAGAACCTCAACGGTTTCGCCAACGAGCTTATTTGCATTTACAACAACCTTAGAGATTGTTTGCTTGTTATCAACTGTATAATCCTCGCTCCAGAAGGTGGTGTGTGAGGATCTGTTATACTCCTTGTAGTCCTCCCATCTTCTCGCGTCGGTACACCAAGAGGTTTGAGTGCTACCGTCAAGAAGGTTGGCATGGCTGGAGTTTACCCAAGAGTTATACGAGCCTGTAATCTTACCGCCTGCAAGCGCAGAGATAGACTGAGGAATTCTTACAAATTCATCAACCTTACCGTACACCTGAAGCTCATAAATCATAGCGGGGGCATAACGGGTTGCGTGAGTAACGGTTGCTCTTATTTCTCTTGCCTTATAAATTTTGTCAAGCTTTAATTGAACTACTGCATTCTTGGAGAGTGCGTCCTCAATATCGGAGTCGGAAACGGTGCCGACCTTTACCCACTTACCGTTTTCGCCGTTTGCGTCAACCTCAAAGACCTCAACATCGTATTCAACGGTGCAGTCCTCACCGAGCTTCCAAGCCCAGTAGTTAGGGATTGTGAACTCGATAACGGCAATGTCAAACACGCTTGCAAGCTTAAGATTGAACACATCTCCTGTGTAGCCTGTGTTATTTGCAAGGGTATCGGCTCTCCAGAAGGTATTCGGCTTTCCGTCTATTGCATTTGCGGCAGTTGTAACTCTGTAAAGTGAGCTTGCCGACGCGGATGCGGTGGAGCTTACTCCAACATATACCTGTCCGCCAACGATTACCTGCTTTATAGGAAGTGTCGCAAATTCAGCAATCTTATTTGGCTCAAGATCTCTTAATTCAAGGTTACCGCATACGATGCAGGCACGCTTTTCCTGACCGTAGGAATAGTCAGTCTGCTCTCTTACTGTAATCCATGTCTTTGAATATTCGTGAGTATTGAGCTTTGGCACGATGTCCTTCTTTTCCTCATACTTACAGCCCTTTCTTGTGCAGTGAGTAAGAGTGTAGCCCTCTCTTTTACAGTTTGCGGGCACGGGATCATCGGTTGTAAGCTTGTGGCCAAGGGCAGGCGATAGCTCTGTCTGCCTTGTGAAGCCACACATAACATTTGTGCATCTTTCGTAAAGTATTGACGGCTCTGTGCATGTAGCCTCGGTAAGTCCCGCAGACTCCATCATCAGGTGCAGGCACGGCGGAATTTCGGTCCACTGAGCATAGAGGGTCATATCCTCCTCTACCTTAGTTGTGGACTTTGCATCTTTGCCGTCCTCGGTCTTCCAGCCATCAAAGGTATATCCGTCTCTTGAAGGAGTCGGAAGCTTTCCTATTCTGTCGCCCTCTTCTACCTCTCGGTCCTCAATCGCAGGCGCTCCCTCGTATCCGAGGTTAAAGCTTACGGTGTAGATTTCCTTTTCTTCCTCAGAGGATGAGCTTGATTCACTCTCATCACCGCAGGAAGCGAATACCATCAGAAGGGCGAGTAGAACTGTGAAAAGCGCAAGTAATTTCTTTTTCATAATTCGCCTCGATATTTATTCTTCGTTTTGTTGACTTGACCCCCTCAGATAAATAAGGGGGTCAACATGTATGCTATTATTCCTCGTCCTCGGCAACTGCGATTGCAATTTCTCTGAACATTTCCTCACCGTTACGGGTTGTAGGAAGAACGATCTTAATACCCATAAGAGGCTGGTCGTCCATTGTTCTGTCGATACAGTATGCAGTTTCCTTAGTTCCGTTAGAGCTTTCAAAGTAGCCTGTTGCAATAGGATCTTCTCTGAAGTCGTCCTCTGCTGCGTACCAGAAGTATATCTCAAACTTAGAGGAGTTACCGCCGTCACGGTCACCAAGTCCTGCAACACTCATTGCAAGCTGGTCGATTTCAGACGGTGTATTGAAGATAAGCTGAATTGTAAGCGGTCCACCACCCTTAGGAGCGCAACCCTTACCGTTAGGACCTGTATCCCACTTGTTATCAGTGAGGTTAGATGGCCATTCAGCCATTCCAGGCCATGCTCCTGCCTCGAGTGTGCAGGTCATTGTTGCATATGATGTGATGTTCTTAAGTGGCTTTGTTTCCTGAACCTCACAGCCCTCTCTATGGCACTTTCTGTATCTTGCAAGAGCCATGTAGGTCCATCCGCCGTCATCAATCTCACCCTCTGCTACCCATTGGTGACCGAGAGCAGGGTTTTGTGCCTGATAAACAGCGTCACTGTTTGAATACTTACACCACTTACATGTCAAGGTCTTTGTTCCTGCCTCATCACAGGTAGGAGCAGTGGTAACTGTATCCCACTCATGTCCTTGAACATTGCAGTTGTGAATAGGCTCGCTTGGTCCGTCGTCCTCGGTTGTAGCCTTTACAAACCATGCGTAAAGGGTAGCATCCTCGGTTGGCTTCCATGATGACTTGATTTTGTCAAGGTCAGCAAGCGCATTTGGATCCTCTTGAAGCAAAGCAAAATCGTCCTCGTTGAACCAGCCCTTGAAGGTGTAGCCTGAAAGGGTTGGCTTTGGAAGTGTACCGATCTTCTCGCCTACGGTAACATCTCTTTCGTCCTCGTCGCAATCTGCATCGAACTCTGAGTAGTCAAATGTGATAACTACCTCAGTAGGTCCTTCCTCTTCATCTCCGCAGGCAACTGCGCTAAAGATCATTGAGAATGCAAGAATGAGACACATCAAAATTTTAAGTGTGTTTTTCATTTCTGAACTCCTTGTTTTATTCAACCTGACTAACGCAGGCCTTTATTTTGCTATTTAATTATAACTCCTAAACGGGCAAAAGTCAAGCATGGCAGGGCTCGGAGCAATTTTTTCGTAGAATTGCACAAAAAATTAGACAATTTGCGACCCTAAAAAAAGGGTTTTTTGTGCGCTTTGCCGAAAAATTGATGTTTGCTCCTACGCGCTCCGAGGGCGAGAGGATAATAAAAAAGCAAGAATAAAAAGGTGATTTTTACTCTTGCTTTGATTGTTTATGAAGCATTCCTGCGGAGCGGGGAAGCCCCCGCTGGCAAATGCCGCCCGAGTACCTCGGGGGGCTATCCAACGCAACGAAGTTGCATATCGAGGACTCGCAGAGTCCATATCGAGTTGAGCGTAGCGAAACATATCGAGTCCCAACGGGACATATAAGAACCTAACCTACCTGTTCTTGCGAACAGTTTTGCTAAAGCAAAAGTGAAAATCAAATAGCATTTT
>JAFTUD010000024.1 GCA_017466455.1 Clostridia bacterium | reverse complement strand
AGTTGATAAGGCCACTTGTAGACTACGAGTTTGATAGGTCGGAGGTGTAAGTGCAGTAATGTATTCAGCTGACCGATACTAATAGGCCGAAAGCTTGAACTACTTTGGTTCACAAAGTTGTTGAGTTCTTTGTTATCATTTCACTTTCTTTATTTGGTTTTTAATGAGCATTTTCGCTAAATACAAAAATCACAGCATCCAATCGGATGCTGTTTTTGTTTTATAAATTAAAAAGCAGGAGTGATTTATTGCAAAGCTTTTTTGCAATGCAATTTTGCTCCTGCTTTCATTGCTTTCTCTATATATTGAGAAAAGGTCTATTATGTTAAATAAATTTTAAACAAACGCAACACCAATTCCACCAAGCAAAGTAAACGCTCCAAGGACGATTAAATCACTTTTTTTAAGGCGTATGCTTCTTCGATAAATAATATAGAATAGTAAAGCACCTATAACACACCAAACATAAAACGATGTATCCAAAAGATAAAACCCAGTTATCGCAATAGGAATTAAGGTTTTGTAACCGAACCATGATTCCGAAATTCCACCTACACGCTCATATCTTTGTTTAATAAATGTGTAAACCGAACCGAAAATTGCTCCTATTCCCAATATAATCCAAAAAACATACACAATCGACCCAGGAATATTGGAAAACGATTTTCTATTGTCAATTAAATCATTATAAAAATCTGTTATTAGAATTAGAGGATTGAATATTACGAACAAATCCGTGTTAACCTTGTCAAATATCTCAATAAATTGTCCTAAGGCTTCAAATATTACACAAAAAATGAACGAATAAATCCCCACAAATATAAAACTATCAAATATCGTGTTTGCCTGAATAATAGCAAATGTTACAATTGAATAAACAGCCAACCCAAGAAGTAACGATACAAAGTATAAAGGAATGAGATAAACCAAATTAAAAGGTATAACATATAGGTATCGTATATATGGAATGTATCTTATTAATACACAAATCATCGAAAACGAATATGGAATAATAATTTTTATACTTCCAAGCAAATAATGAGCGAAGAATAATTTTCCGCGTCCAATCGGCAAGGATAAAGCTATATCCAAGCATCTTTTATCCTTGAACTCGCTCCATTCCAAGAAAGGAATAGCAATAGATAAAACAAGCATTATCCATCCAAGTATGTCAATTCGAGAGTTACTGTATCCAGCGAGTGAAGGCTCAATCTCCGTTGCCCATAATGAAACAACTATACAAATAAAACTTAGGACTGTAATCAGTAAAATAGAATTCCTCAACCGGTATGAAAAATATTTTTTAAAGCTCATCATTGCCGTATCTCCTTGAAATCTCGTTTATAAATACTTCCTCAAAATCAACAGGTAAATTTTCAATTACCGCAGGATTAAGTGATGATATAAGTCGTGCTTGGATATCATTCGCATCCCCCTTGAAAACGGCACTAATAAACTTACCGCTACCTGATGAGTAAATCACGGGTAATCCGTTGAAAGGATTTTCGGGAATGTTGTCACTAAATCCAAGCATAAATTTACAGTAACTGCCAACCTTTTCGGCAAGATTTCCAGAGCTATTTATAGATTTTTTGTCTATGATGGCATACATATCGCAAAAATCTTCAATTTCCTTCAAGGAATGACTTGAAATAATAACCGTGGAACCAAGCTCATCAACCAAACGGATAAGCTCGTTTTTGACCGTCTTTTTACAAAGGGGATCAAGACCGTCAAAGGCTTCGTCAAGAAGTAAATATTTTGGCTCTATTGAAAGAGCAATAATTATATAAGCCTGTCTTCTCATACCCTTTGAAAAGGTTCGGAGTGGTTTTGCTTGATTGATCCCAAATACATCAATCAGTCGATTATATGTGTCTATATTAACATGGTATAAAGAGCTATACATATTAAAAATACTTTTTATTGTATCTTGATGTGAATAGTATGGATCATCAGCTAAAAAGAATATATCTTGCCTTACCTGTTCAAGTGAAGGGGAGAGCCCGTCAATTTCAATAGACCCCTTGTCGGGTGAGTAAACTCCGCAAAGAAGTCGTAAAAGTGTGCTTTTTCCGGCGCCATTTATTCCTACAAGACCTAAAATAGTTCCGTCATCAATGCTTAAATTGATATCATTAAGTATCAATTCTTTACTAAAGTAATGAGAAACGCCCTGTATTTTAATCATTTTTCTTAAAAACCTCCTTCAAAATAGATATAAAATCATCGTAATCAACGCCTTGATTTTTGAAGTGAATTAAATTTCCCTTGCAGTCGGATAGAATTTTTTCTTTTTCATCAGAGGACTCTAATTTGACAAAAACGCCCTTTTTAGGTAGCGTGCAAATAAAGCCTCGGTCCTCAAGCAGAGAATATGCTCTTGCGACCGTGTTAGGATTTACACCCATTTCCTGTGCCGCAATTCTTACAGAAGGGAGCTTGTCGCCCTTCTTCAAAATTCCCTTCAAAATATATTCCTCGTATTTTTCGGCAATTTCAAGATATATATCCTGCTTTCCGGAAAATTTCCAAGCCACACACTCACCACCCAAACTGTATTAACTGTATTATTGTAATTGCATTATATCATATGTAAATCGCTTTGTCAATATGTTTTGAATAAAAACAAAAGCCACGGAAAATCCGTAGCTTAAGATATAATATTGTGTATTTGCGAAATTAAAGCAAAGAATTTATAATCTCGGTCATCTTATCAAGATTTTTTTCCATCTCGGAAACAAGCTTGAACTGTGTTCTGCATCTATCAAGATTGTGATTTTCACGGTGAATTTTAAAGTATGTGTCACCGTTTAGATGGTCAGTCAAAAATCTGATTCCACACTCAAGCGTAAGCATAATTGAAGCGTAGGGAAGTAGCTCAATCTCAACCGAAGTAAGAGACTTACCACACTGCTCAAGATATCCCTTAGCAAACGCCTTGTAAAGGTCAAGGTCAAAATCAACCAAATCAAGGTTAGGCTCATCCTCAGCCGCATGTGTAGCACCCGAGCGAATAGCATCTCCAAAGTCATAAAGATAAGATCCGGGCATAACCGTGTCAAGGTCAATTACAGCCACAGGGGCTTCCGTATCCTTGTCAAAAAGCACATTGTTGAGCTTTGTATCGTTGTGAGTAACTCTAAGAGGCAAAGAGCCGTCCTCAAGCCTTTCAACAAACATTGAGGTAAAGTCCTTTCTTTCTCTTACAAACGCAATTTCATTAGCAACCTGTGAGGCCTTGCCCGAAATATTTTCCTTAACAGCAATCTCAAAATCGTTGTATCTTGATGCAGTGTTGTGGAAATTCTTTATCGTTTCAAAAAGGCTGGAAGCATCAAAATCGCTAAGGAAGTTAGCAAACTCTCCAAACGCTACGCCCGAAAGGTAAAAATGCTCAGGCTTTTCCATTTTCTCAATAGTGAATACATTGTCAATGAAGTGATACATTCTGTAAGCATCACCGTTGACCATCGTGTATGCCAATCCGTCCTTCGTTTTTAAAAACTTAATTGTTGAGCGCATTGGATCGCGTCCAAGCGAAATACTCTTCTTTCTTATGTGATGAGTAACAGCTACAATATTATTTACAAGCCCCTCAACATTTTTGAAAATAGAAGTATTAATTTTTTGAAGGCAATAGTCACCGTTTTCGGCCTTTACAAGATAAGTTGCGTTTATATGGCCGTTTCCAATAGGAGTAGGAGCGCTAAACTTAACATCACCCAAAAAGACCTTAATTGCGGTATTTAGATTTTCCATAAAAGACACCTCTAAAAGTATTTTTATATATTTTATCATATATTTTATATAAAGTAAAGAATTTTATTGAAAATTTTAAAAATATAGTGTAAAATAATATTATATGCGGAGGATTTACCAATGATAACAGAAACATTTGAAATCGCAAATGGCGTAAAACTTAATTATATTCAAACCGATAAGTTTAAAACAAACTATTTTTCATTTAATTTCATAACATCTATTGATAAGGAAAAAGCGCCTTATCATACCTTAATTCCAAGGATTCTCACCCACGCAAGCGCAACATACCCCTCTCAAAGCGAGATAGATAAAAGACTTCAATTCTTGTATTCGGGAACTCTTAGCGTTAGAAATATGAGCGCAGGAAAGTTCCATATTTTCGGCTTGCTCGGCAATATGCTAAACGATAAATATACCCTCGGCACTCCCGTCACCGATGAGATGATAAATCTTCTTAACGATGTCATTTTCAACCCATATCTTGAAAACGGCGTGTTTAGCGAGGAATATACCGAGGCTGAAAAGCTTGATCTGATTGACCAGATAAATGCCGAAATCAATAATAAAACCTCATACTCCATTGATCGCTGTACTGAGATTATGTGTGAAAACGAAATTTTCTCGGTTAAGAAAACAGGTAGAGTAGAGGATGTGCTAAAAATCACCCCGACATCGCTATACCAAGCATACAAAAACGCACTTGAAGCCTTCAAAATCGAAATATATATCGTAGGATGCGTTGATATTGAAAAAATCGCAAATGTATTCAAGCAACAATTTTCAAAAATCAACCGTAGCGTTGAAAAAATTATAAATATCGACATCGTGCGAGGCGCAAATGAGATAAAGCGCGTTACTGAAATTCAAGATGTAAACCAAGGAAAGCTCTGCCTTGGCTTTAGAACGGGAAAAACCATTGAGGACGGAGATTTTCATATCTCTCAAATGTTCAGCGAAATATACGGCGCTTCCCCAACATCAAAGCTCTTTGTAAATGTCAGAGAAAAGAAGAGCCTTTGCTACGCTTGCCGTTCTATGCTCACGCAAAAGAACGGAATAATGTATGTTATCGCAGGAATTGAGGCATCAAATAAGCAAATTGCCGAGGATGCAATCTTAGAACAGCTTGATGAAATGAAAAAAGCGAGCATCACCGATGCGGAGCTTGAAAGTGCTAAAAAATCGCTCAAAAATGCGTATATGAATATATATGACAGCCCTGCAGGAATGGAGCTTTGGACGCTTAACAGAGGACTTTCAAATAATTATGATATTCCGCTTGGAGAGGCTAAAAAGCTCAATAGCGTAACCAAGGAGCAAATTGCAGATTTTGCAAGAGGTATAACCCTTGATACCGTTTATTTTTTGAAGGGAGAGGATAATAATGACTAATATGACAGTTAAGGAAAGCAAATTGCTTGATGAAAAATATTATACCTTCAATCATAAAACGGGTCTTAAGGTATATGTTTTCCCAAAAAAGCTAACAACCTCATACGCTCTTTTCACAACTAAATACGGAGCGATTGATAATAAATTCAAGCTTGAGGGCGAGGATGAATTTACCTGCGTTCCCGATGGTATAGCCCACTTCTTGGAGCATAAAATGTTTGAATGCGAAAACGGTGAGGACGCCTTTGAGCTTTTCGCCAAAACAGGTGCAAGCGCAAATGCCTATACCTCAAATGACCGTACGGCATACCTCTTTTCAACAACCGATAATTTTTACGAAAGCCTTGAATACCTTCTTGACTTCGTTACTCATCCGTACTTTACCGCAAAAACAGTAGAGAAGGAGCAGGGAATTATCGGACAAGAGCTTAGAATGTACGATGACCACGCAGGCTCACGCCTTGAAAAGGGTCTTTTGCAGGCGCTTTATAAGAAAAACAAGGTCCGTATTGATGTCGGCGGAACTGTTGACTCAATCGCCGAAATCACCGCGGATATCCTCTATAAATGCTATTATACCTTCTATAATCTCAATAATATGGCGCTTGTCGTGTGCGGAGATATAGAGCCTGAGAAAATTGAGCAAATTTGCGATAAGATTTTAAAGGACGCACCAAAGCAGACAATAATTCGTGATTATGAGTGTGATGATGAGCCCAAAGAGGTCTATAAAAAGCGCAGTGTATGCTCCCTCTCGGTTGCCAAGCCTATTTTCGCCATAGGAATAAAGAATAATAATATTGCCCTTGATCCCGATGAAAATTCAAAGCAATTTTATGCTATGCAAATTCTTTGCGAAATGCTATATTCGCGCTCAGGCGAGCTTTATAATGAGCTCTATTCAAAAAAGCTAATAACGCAGGACCTTGACTCCGCAGTAGAGCATACCGCAAATTATTCCTTCACCGTCGTTTCATCAGAGTCCTCTGATCCCGAGGCAGTGTATGAGCGCTTTGTGTCCTTCATTGAAAGGACAAAGCGAAACGGTCTTGATAAGGACGCCTTTGAGCTTGCTAAGCGCTCGGTATACGCAGTTAATATCAAGCTGTTTGACTCAACCGATGATATCGCCGAGGCGCTTATGACAACCTATCTTGAGGGTGGCGAGCTTTTTGAAATTCCAAGCATTATAGCATCAATAGATTATGAATATGTGACAGAGCTATTTAACAGTCAATATGATGAAAAATACTACGCAATGTCCATTGTAAATCCTATAAAGAAGGAGCAGGAATAATATGCCACTTAAAATACACTATATTTCATTTCCGGGGCTCGGAATAGGTGAAATGAAGATAAATACCAACATAATAGAGGCAGGAAGCTTCAAAATTCCGTGGTACGGTCTTATCATTATGACAGGAATTGTTTGCGCCTTTTTGTATGTTTGGTTCCGCTTCAAGGAAAACGGAATGAACACCGATGATGTCGTTGACCTCGCACTGTTTGTAGTCCCCTTCGGCGTTCTTGGCGCAAGGCTCTATTATATTATATTCCGACTTGACTATTACATCGTCACCTCAAACGATGGATTTTTTGAAAATCTATTTGACTCGCTCGGAAGAATGGTAGCCGTTTGGAATGGCGGACTTGCAATCTATGGCGGAATTATCGCAGGCGGAATTGCAGGCGTGCTTGTCGCAAGACATAAGAAAATAAAGCTACTCACAATCCTTGACTTCCTTGCCCCCGGCGTTATGCTTGCGCAGGCAATGGGAAGATGGGGAAACTTCTTCAATGCCGAGGCTCACGGCGGAGAAACGGACATTTTTCTAAGAATGGGAATAAGACTTGAAACAAGCCTTAATACCTATTACTATCACCCCACATTTCTTTATGAATCCCTATGGAATCTCGTGGGCTTCCTTACAATATGGCTTGTTCTTGTCAAGCTTACAAAAACAAAGCATCTTCATAAATTCCACGGACAAATCTTCTATACCTATATGACATGGTACGGTCTTGGAAGATTTTGGATAGAGGGGCTTCGCACAGATAGCCTGTATCTTATTCCTAATGTAATAAGGGTGTCACAGCTCGTTGCACTCTTGTCCGTAATAGTTGGCGTAACACTTATGGTATATAGCATTGTAAAGCTCCGTAAGGGAGAGGAAAACGCCCTCGTTCAAAGAAAATATAATAAAGAGGTAAATAAAAATGGCTCAAATAATTAGTGGAAAGGCTGTCTCTGCGCAGGTAAGAGAGGAGCTTAAGATAAAGACCGCAAAAATGGTTGAGGAATACGGAATTCGCCCGGGTCTTGCGGTAATTATAGTAGGAGATGACCCTGCATCAAAGGTTTATGTAAATAATAAGGAAAAGGGCTGTGCCGAGGTTGGCTATTATTCCGAGGTTTACCGCCTTAGCGCCGAAACAACACAGGAGGAGCTTATCGCCCTTGTTGAAAGGCTTAATAACGACGATAAAATCCACGGAATACTTTGTCAGCTTCCGTTACCTAAGCACCTTGATGAAAATGCGGTAATCCTTGCAATAAACCCCGAAAAGGATGTAGATGCCTTCCATCCCGTAAATGTAGGAAGAATAATGATAGGCGATTATAGCTTCTTGCCCTGCACCCCCGCTGGCGTTATGAAGCTTATTGAAAGCACGGGCACCGATATTTCGGGTAAGGAATGTGTTGTTATCGGTAGAAGTAATATAGTAGGCAAGCCACAGGCAATGCTCCTTCTACATAAGAACGGAACAGTTACAATTTGCCACTCAAGGACCAAAAATCTTGCCGAGGTAACAAAAAGAGCAGATATTCTCGTTGTCGCAATCGGTAAGGCTGATTTTGTCACAGGCGATATGGTAAAGGACGGAGCAATTGTCATAGATGTAGGAATGAACAGAAGGGCTGATGGCAAGCTCACAGGAGATGTTGATTTTGCATCTGTTGAGCCAAAGGCGTCATATATCACCCCTGTTCCCGGCGGTGTTGGACCTATGACCATCTCAATGCTTCTTACGAACACAATGACATCGGCTGAAAATACAATTAAGAAAAACGCAAAATAAAACGAACGAGGTGAGAATATGCTGAGCAAGAGCGAGATGGAAAAAATATCTGAAATGCTTGATACTCAAACAAAAAATGATTTGTTCTTGCAAATATGCTCGGCATATCTTAATGAGTGTGAAACGCTTGTCACAGCCGACATAATAAGGGCTATCACAGCAGGCGAAAAATCGGGCGAGGAGCGCGCGTTTAGTAGCTTTTTGGCTAAGACCTTTATAGAGGATGAGAGGCTGTGCCGTGAAATGCTAAGTGAGTATTTTCTCCCCTCTGTAAAGCGACTTGACCCCGAAGCCTATAAAAACGACCCCTATTTTAAAAATATCCCAATCTCTCAAAGGAAAATAGGCTCATGGACGCTCTCACACCAATCCTACGCTCCATATGAGGGCTTTGTCAGAGATGATTATATCTTAGACGGTGAGCGTGAAATATGCGCCCTCGGCTTCTTTGATACCGAGTTTTCGTTTCCCACAGTTTTTGAAAACGGAGTGGAGTGGATGGCGATAAAGCCAAACGAAATTGAAACGATGAAAAGGCCAATAGAGATGGCAAGCGGAAGGGTCGTTGCCTTCGGTCTTGGACTTGGCTATTTTGCTTATATGGCAAGCATAAAGGACAGTGTTTCAAGCGTTACCGTAATAGAGCGTAGCGAGGATGTAATATCGCTTTTCAAGAGCGAAATTTTGCCCCATTTCTCCCATCCCGAAAAGATAAAAATCATTCAAAGCGATGCCTTTGAATACGCAAAAAAACAAATGCCAAGCGAGGCTTATGACTATGCCTTTGTTGACCTTTGGCGCGATGTGTCCGACGGAGTAGAGCTGTATTCCAAAATGAAAAAGCTTGAGTCACTCTCAAAGGAAACTCACTTTGAATACTGGATAGAGAAATCAATCCTTCTTGCCGTTCGTAAAAGGATATTTAATGCCATAATTAAGAGCATTGAAAGCGGTAAAAATACCCTCTCGTATAACGAAATTTTGCAAAGACTTTCTTTCGATTATTTAAAAGAATTCGTAAAATTGTTCTAACAAAATAGAAAAGACGCTGTAAAAGCGTCTTTTCTATTTTTGCCGTGTAGGAGCAACACCGAATCTCTTTTTGTAAAGGCGGTAAAAGGATGAATAGTCACGAAATCCGCATTCCTGACTTGCCTCGGACGCGCTCATACCGCTTGATAGCTTTTCTTGGAATAAAATCAATCGCTTTGAAAGAATGTAATCATAAACCGATGTTCCCGAAATCCGCTTGAAAATTCTATTGATTTGCGAGGGGCTTATGTGTATCGCGTTGGAAATGCTTTTTAGCGAAAGCTCGGATAAAAGATTTTCATTTATATAGGAAATTATCGCATCTCCAAGCTCGTTTTCAATTCGCGCATGCTTCACCTCGGCTCTTGAAAAGGCAATACCAATGCTTGCTAAAAGAGAGGCAACATTTATTGTCACCGCGTCCTTAGCGCCGATTATAGGCGCTTCCTTAAATACCTTTTCAAGCATTGAAACAGCCGATATGTCAAGCGCCTGCGGTAAGTAAAGATTTGCAGTGCCAAGGGCTCTGCTTGTGTAGGGAGTCAAAAGAGCAGGCGAGAAGGAGCTAAACAGCTCAGGGCGAAAGTTCAGAACATACCGTTCATATTCCTCACTTTCATTTACAACAAGCTTGTGTGCCTCACCCTTTCGCATAAGAAGCACCGCCCCGGGCTTCAGCTTATAGGTGTGACCCTCAACAATGTATCCCACCTTTCCGCGTACAAGGCAAAAAAGCTCATAGCTGTCGTGGATATGGTAGTCAAAATGGTTGTCAACGGGACTTGTGTCAAAGGAGTGGCTTATTGAAAAATCATCAGCCTCGTGCATTGCAATTATAGCCATAAATACCCCCAAAAAGATTACTCTATCCCTATTTTACCACTATATGCGCAAAAATACAATATAAAACGCACAAAAATACAATTCCATTGTAAAAATAATTATGCTACAATAGAATTAACAATAAAATATAAGGAGAGTTTATAATGAAGCTTACCTTTAGATGGTATGGTGAAAACGACCCCATAACCCTTGAAAAAATAAGACAAATTCCAAAAATGAGTGGAATTGTATCAGCAGTATATGATGTCAAGCCAGGCGAGGTGTGGAGTGAGCAAAGCATTCTCGCAATAAAGGAAAGGGCAAACGCGCTCGGACTTGAATTTGAGGTTGTAGAGAGCGTGCCCGTGCCCGAGGAAATTAAATACGGCGCGCCAAACGCCCCCGAGCTTATTGAAAACTACTGTGAGAATATAAGACGCCTTGCAAGGGCAGGAGTAAGGTGCATTTGCTATAACTTTATGCCCGTGTTTGACTGGCTGAGGAGTGAGCTTGAGCATCAAAATGAGGACGGCTCAAATTCGCTTGCCTTTGCTGAGGAGCAGGTCTTGGCTATGGACCCCGAAAATAGCGCATTGTCACTCCCCGGTTGGGATGAAAGCTATACAAAGGATGAAATCCGCCGTCTTATCGCAATATATAAGGAAATCGGCGAGGAGGGGCTCTGGAGAAATCTTGAAATCTTTCTTAAAAAGGTAATTCCCGTCGCTAAGAGCGTTGGAGTAAATATGGCAATCCACCCCGATGATCCGCCGTGGGGCATCTTCGGGCTTCCGAGAATTATAACTAACGAGCAAAATATTGATAGATTTTTAAGCATAGTAAACGAGAAGGAAAACGGAATTACCCTTTGCACAGGCTCACTTGGCGCATCAAAGGATAATGACCTGATAAAAATGGCGAAAAAATATGCCTCTCGCACTCATTTTCTCCACCTTCGCAATATCAAATTCACAAGCGACAGAGATTTTCACGAGGTCGCTCACCCAACCGAGTGTGGCTCTCTTGATATGTACGAAATTGTAAAGGCACTTGTCAAGGGTGGCTTTGACGGCTATGTGCGCCCCGACCACGGCAGAATGATCTGGGGAGAAACAGGAAAATATGGATACGGTCTTTTTGACCGCGCCCTTGGAGCTACCTATATAGTAGGACTCTTTGAGGGAATTGAAAGGACACTTAAAAATGATAAGTAATGAGCTTAAAAGGCGTGGCATTCCGAATTTTTTCATTCATAACGGAGAGGAAATAAGCACCCTTGAAAAATGGGAGTCATACCGCCCGATTTTAAAGGAGCTATTTCTAAGCTCGGAATATGGAAAAATGCCCGAAAAAATCGTGCCCACTATAAGAGAAGAGGAGCAGGGGATAAATTTCGCAGGCAAGGCTACTTGGAAAAGCGTGTTTTTCACCTTCCAAAATAACGGAATGGAGCATACAGTAAGATGTGAGCTTGTCTTGCCAAAATCGCAAAGCCCTGTGCCCGTGTTTGTAAGCATCGGCTTTTCCCCCGATGTGCCGAATAAATACCTTCCCATGGAGGAGATAATTGACAATGGCTTCGGCGTTCTGCACTTCTTCTACGAAAATGTAACAACCGATAACGGTGACTTCTCAAACGGTCTTTACCCACTTTTGTCAGCCAAGCGCGACTTTGGAAAAATAACCGTTTGGTCATATATGGCATCAGCCTGTATGGATTATCTTCAAAAAAGAGATGATGTGGATAAATCCGCAATAGCAGTAATCGGTCACTCCCGTCTTGGAAAAACCGCGCTTCTTACAAGCGCCCTTGATGAAAGATTTTTGCTCGCCTGCGTAAATGAAAGCGGATGCTGCGGCGCAGCTCTTTCAAGAGGAAAGAAAGAGCAAAACGAAAATATAACAACAATCACCGATGTGTTCCCTTGGTGGTTTTGCGAGGACTTTTTTGCCTACCGTGATAACGAGGATAAAATGGACTTCGACCAACACCTTCTTTTATCGCTTGTCGCACCGAGATATGCAGTAATCGGCGGAGCAGTAGAGGATGTATGGGCGGATAATGAGGGTCAATACCTCTCGTGCCACCTCGCATCTAAGGCATGGAGCTTCTACGGCAAGGACGGTCTTTCTTACGAGGGAGATAGCCTTCCTAAGGTGGGAGAAAAGCGCCTTGACGGTGAGCTTGGCTTTTACCTTCGCTCGGGCTCTCATTTTCAGTCAAGAGAGGACTGGGGCGTTTATATGAAAAAATTCAGAGAAATAATAGAGGAAAGAAAAAATGAGTCTTGAAAATAAGGTAGCGGTAATAACAGGCGCAGGCGGAGTTTTATGCTCCGAATTTGCAAGAGCCCTTGCGAAAAACGGAGTAAAGGTTGCTCTTATCGGCTTGCACGAGGAAAATGTAAAAAAAGTAGCTGATGAAATCACAGCGCTCGGTGGCACAGCCCTTTACTATGCTTGTAATGTTCTTGATAAAAAATCAATAGAGAGCGTGCATAGCGACATTCTTGCAAGGCTCGGAAAATGTGATATTCTTATAAACGGAGCAGGCGGAAACAACCCAAGGGCTACAACCTATAACGAATATTATAGCGAGGGCGATGAATCAAGAGAGGATGTAAGGACCTTCTTTAATATATCAAGCGAGGACTTTGACGCCGTATTCTCGCTAAACCTTATGGGCACACTCCTTCCAAGTCAGGTCTTTGCCCCCGATATGCTCAACCGAGAGGGCGTTATTCTCAATGTGTCGTCAATGAATGCGTTTAAGCCACTTACAAAAATCCCCGCATACAGCAGTGCAAAATCCGCGGTAACAAACCTTACCGAGTGGATGGCAGTTCACTTTGCGGGCGCAAAAATAAGAGTAAATGCAATGGCGCCGGGCTTCTTTGTAACAAAGCAAAACAAGGACCTTCTTTTTGATAGCGAGGGTAATCCTACCCAAAGGAGCGCAAAAATCCTAAACGCAACCCCAATGGGCAGATTTGGTAAGCCCGAGGAGCTTGTCGGCACACTTTTGTGGCTTTGCGATAATGAGGCATCAGGCTTCGTTACAGGCATTTGTGTCCCCGTTGACGGTGGCTTTTCCGCCTATTCGGGAGTTTAATTCATACTAAAAAGGGGAATTTTATGAGATTATGTGCATTTGCCGATGAGGCAAGCGCTGATTTGCGCGGGCAAATAGAGGCGCTAAAAAGAAATAATATATCACTCCTTGAAATCCGCGGAGTAGACGGAGAAAATATAAAGGATATATCCTATAACAAAATCAAGGAAATCAAAAAAATGCTCGATGATAGCGGAATTTCCGTCTGGTCAATCGGCTCACCCGTTGGAAAAAACAAGCCAAATGATAATTTTGACGCTCAGCTTGATACCTTCAAGCGCCTTTGCGAGTATGCGGACATCTTAGAGACAACAAGAATCAGAATGTTCAGCTTCTATTCAAAGAACGAGGATGAGGTGTTCTTACGCCTTGAGGCGTTTTGTAAGGAAGCGCCAAGGAACATTGTAATGTGCCACGAAAACGAAAAGGGAATTTTCGGCGATGACCCTGCCTCGTGCCTTAAAATTCACGAAAAATTTCCGCAAATAAAGGCAGTTTTTGACCCTGCCAACTTCGTTCAATGCGATGTAAACACTCTTGAAGCGTGGGATATGCTGAAAAAGCATGTTGACTATATGCATGTAAAGGATGCCTTGGCAAATAAAACCGTTGTTCGCGCAGGATACGGCATCGGTAATGTCGAAAAAATAATTTCAATGTACGCCAAAAACGGTGGCGAGGTCTTGACGCTTGAGCCACATCTTATGGAATTCAAGGGGCTTTCCGAGCTTGAAAACGGAGAGAGCCTTGCAAATATCCCCGTCTACACCGACACAAATACAGCCTTTGATGCAGGCGTAAGCGCGCTAAAGGCAATTCTTGATAAGCTTGAATTGAGGTATTGATATGAAAATAGGAGCACAATTTTATACACTAAGAGATAAGGCGACAAATCTTGACGATTTTGCAGATGCGCTTAAAAGAGTAGCTGACATCGGCTACACTGAGGTTCAGATTTCGGGAGTTTGTAAATATGAGCCCGAGTGGCTGAATGAACAGCTAAACAAAACAGGACTTAAATGCGTGCTGACTCACTGGGGCGTTGACGATATTCGCGATAACCCCGTTGATGTAGTAAACGCACATAAGATTTTTGACTGCAAAAACATCGGCATCGGCTGTATGCCGGGCGGACTTGAGCTTGGAGAATCGCATCTTGTAAGCTTCATAGAAAACTTTACCGAGCCCGCAAAAATCATTTACGAAAACGGCGCAAAGCTCTTTTACCATAACCATGATATGGAATTTCGTAAATGCGCCGACGGAGATTTGATAATCAATAAAATCCTTGAGGCATTTCCAAAGGAGCATCTTGGAATAACAATGGATACCTACTGGGTTGAATACGCAGGACATAGCGCAAGCGAGTGGCTTGACAGAATGACAGGCAGAGTTGAGTGCGTTCACCTGAAGGATTTAAAAATGGTAGGCGAGGAAAAGAGAATGGCTCCCGTCGGCTACGGTGAGCTTGACTTTGAAAAAATCATCGCTCACGCATCTGATGCAGGCGCAAGGCACCTTCTTGTAGAGCAGGATCACACCTACGGAGAGGATCCGTTTGAGTGCCTTGAAAAAAGCTATAAATACCTTAAATCCCTCGGTCTTAACTAATAAATCCAAATCGAAAGGAAACAACTATGAAAAAAATTAAGCTTGGAATACTCGGTATAGGTAATATCGGTACAGTTCATGTAAATAATATCTTAGACGGAAAATGTCCAAATGTTGAGCTTTACGCTATTTGCGACCTGCTTGATGAAAAAATGGAATGGGTAAAGGAAAAGCTCCCAAGCGTAAAATGCTTCAATGATGCCGAGGCTATGATGGACTCAGGCGTTGATTCCGTTCTTGTCGCAGTTCCGCACTACGACCATCCTAAATACGCAATAATGGCTATGGAAAAGGGACTTCATACTCTTGTTGAAAAGCCCGCAGGCGTTTATACAAAGCAGGTCCTTGAAATGAACGCGGTAGCCGATAAAAGCAATGTAGTATTCGGACTTATGATGAATCAGCGCACAAACTGTATCTACCGTAAAATGCGTGAAATCGTAAAAAGCGGAGAAATGGGACAAATCAAGCGCACAAGCTGGATTATCACAAACTGGTACCGCCCACAGGCATACTACAATTCAGGCGGATGGCGCGCTACATGGAAGGGCGAGGGAGGCGGAGTTCTCCTCAACCAATGCCCACACAACCTTGACCTGTGGCAATGGATTTGCGGAATGCCCGTAAAGGTAGATGCAAAGCTCCACTATGGCAAATGGCATAAAATAGAGGTTGAGGATGATGTTACCGCCTATGTTGAGTACGAAAACGGTGCAACAGGTACATTTATCACCACAACAGGAGATATCCCCGGCACAAACCGCTTTGAAATCACTCTTGAGCACGGAAAGCTGATAGCAGACGGCACAACCCTTAAAATGTGGAAAACCGAAATTAGCGAGCCCGAGTTTTCGAGAACAAATACCGAGGCATTCGGCTGGCCCGAGGTCGTTGAGAGCGAGGTCGAAACCGACGGTAAGAATGAACAGCATTTTGGCGTTCTTAATGCCTTTGCGGGTGCAATTCTCGACGGCACACCTCTTGTTGCCGATGGCAGAGAGGGAATAAACGGTCTTACAATTTCAAACGCAATGCACCTGTCCTCTTGGCTCGGCAAGGAAATCACTCTTGCTGATTTTGACGATGAGCTTTTCTATAACGAGCTTATGAAGCGCGTTTCCTCATCGCAGGAAAAGGAAGAGGTAAATACAAATGTTAAGGTAAATATGGGAGATTCCTTTAAATGAAATTAAAAATAGGCGTTATCGGTGTAGGAACGATAGGCACAGCCCACGCAAGATCAATCCTTAATGGCGAGGTTGAGGGCTTAGAGCTTTGCGCCCTTTGCGATAGCGAACCAAAAAGAAAAGCCGACCTTGAGGCGGAATTTTCAAATATCCCCGTTTTTTCATCAAGCGATGAGCTTATTTCAAGCGGACTTGCCGATGCTGTAATTATCGCGACT
The DNA here is from genome assembly GCA_017466455.1 of Clostridia bacterium. The sequence continues at coordinate 68,925 of JAFTUD010000024.1, read as the reverse complement.
CCCCACTATTTCCACCCAATAATAGCAAAAAAAGCGCTTGATGCAGGCATTCATGTCCTTTGCGAAAAGCCACTTTGCGTTTATACAAGGGGTATAGAGGAGCTTTTTGAAATCGCTAAGAAAAATAAGCTTACATTTGCGGTTATGCTGAACCAAAGAACAAATAAGCTCTTCTCAGAGGCAAAGCGCATCATAGAAAGCGGAGAAATCGGCGAAATCCGTCGCTCAAGCTGGATAATAACTAACTGGTATAGAACTCAGCCCTACTACAATTCGGGCTCTTGGCGTGCTACATGGAGAGGCGAGGGGGGCGGAGTGCTTACAAACCAAGCCCCTCATAACCTTGATTTGTGGTACTGGCTTTGCGGTATGCCGAAATCTGTTTTCGCATCCTGCAAGGCGGGAAAATATCATAATATTGAGGTTGAGGACGAGGCGAGCATTTTCGCCGAGTACGAAAATGGCGCGACAGGCGTCTTTATCACCACAACAGGCGACCCTCTCGGCGTAAACCGTCTTGAAATTTCAGGCACAAGAGGAAAAATTCTTCTTGAGGACGCAAGGCTTGTTCACACAGTGCTTGAATATGGCGAGAACGATATAGTAAGCGGAGAATTTCCCGTAAAATCAACCGAAAGAGTAGTCCTTGATGAGGAATATAACGGTCATGTGCGTATTCTTCAAAACTTCACTAATTCCATTTTGTACGGCGAAAAGCTGATTTCCCCTGCTACCGAAGCGCTTGCCGAGGTTAAAATTTGTAATATGGCATACCTCTCCGAGTGGACAGGCGAGAAAATTACCGCCCCGCTTGATGAATCCTTGTATGTTGAAAAGCTACAGGAAAAAATTTCAGCATCAATTCAAAAGGGCGAAGCGGATAAAAAGGATGACCGCCTTACCGAAACATATCTTAAGAAATGGAGTACAAACTGGTAAGACGCATAAGAAAGGAGATAAAATGAAGGCAATACATTTTCTGAAAAACAGAGGAAGACCAATTACTGCTTTTGTAATGTCCCTTGTCACTGTGCTTTTATTTGTTGTAGCCATTAGCGTGCATGCTCCGAGCACGGGCATGATAGGAATTGTAATCGGCATATTTCTTACCCTTGGCGCAATCCCCCTTCATTTGTGGGGAAGGAAAAATCCAATAGGCTATATTCTGTGCATAATAGTAAATGCTTGGGCAATGGGTGCTTGCGCAGGAGCATATTTTGCCAAAAGCGGTATTTCCACGGAAATATCATCACTCCTTCCATCAATTTTGCCCGCTGTAATAATCCTTTTTGCCCTCTCGCTTTTTATGCTTGCTATCCCTCAAAGAAAAATGGCAATATCAATCATTTTTGCACTTGTTGAAATACTCTTTATAGTCATAGCGATCATCTTTTGGGTAAGACTCGGCGGAGAATATTATGCGCTTGAGCTTTTCTCCCTTGTAATTGCAGGCTTTTATACAGGCGTGCTTGCGCTTACCGTGAATGATGACCCAACAGGCAATATGCCGGAGTATGAAGATATAATCCAAGCAATCAAAGCGAAAGCCGATGATAATAGAAACGCCCTAAGAGATGTATCTCTCGGTAGCTTTGGCGCATTTATAGTCGTCAGCGTAATCACCCTCGCCCTTGTTGCAGGCGATGGCTTTGACTGTGACTGCTCCGACGGCTGTGACTGCGGTGGCTCAGGCGATAAAAAGGCAAAAAGAGCTAAAAAGTAAATGACAAAATCCGACAAAGAATAATAAATATCTACAAATATTACAATAAAAGCAAACAGCCCTCAAGCGAGGGCTGTTTGCTTTGCTAATGGCGATAAAAAATTCGACAAGTCGAAACTTGCCGAATTTTTGGCCTACCCGATAGGATTTGAACCTACGACCTTCAGAGTCGGAGTCTGACGCGCTATCCAGCTGTGCCACGGGTAGATATAAGAATGGAAAATTTTGTGTATTTTTATGTAAATTGTATATAAAATATTCCCAAACTGCCAACAGTATACCACAAAATTACGATTTTGTAAAGAAATATATAAAAAATGTTTGATTTTTCTTCAAATATGTGATAGAATATAGTCACTAACGATAGACTTAGAAAAGGAGGATTTCAAAAATGTTAACAGACATTGAAATCGCACAGGGCGCGACCCTTGAGCCAATCTCAAAAATCGCAGAAAAAATCGGACTTAGGGAGGAAGAGTACGAGCCTTATGGACGCTATAAGGCAAAGATCACAGATGAGTTCCTCAACAGAATGGCAGGTAAGAAGGATGGAAAGCTTATCCTTGTAACTGCAATCAACCCAACACCCGCAGGCGAGGGAAAGACAACAACAACCGTAGGTCTTGGCATGGCTATGAGCAAGATAGGCAAGGACGCAATCATCGCCCTTCGTGAGCCGTCACTTGGACCGGTATTCGGAGTAAAGGGTGGCGCCGCAGGTGGCGGATACGCACAGGTTCTTCCAATGGAGGACATCAACCTTCACTTCACAGGCGACTTCCACGCAATCACCACCGCAAACAATCTTCTTTCAGCAATCATTGACAACCACATTCAGCAGGGCAACGCTCTTGGCATTGACCAAAGAAGAATTCTTTTCTCAAGAGTTCTTGATATGAATGACAGAGCCCTTCGTAATGTAGTTGTAGGACTTGGAACAAAGATGGACGGTGTTCCAAGAGAAGACCATTTTATGATCACCGTTGCCAGCGAAATTATGGCAATCCTCTGCCTTAGCGAGGATATTAACGATCTTAAGGAAAGACTTGGTAAAATCCTTGTTGCATACAAGTATGACGGTAGCCCCGTATATTGCCGTGACCTCGGCGTAAACGGCGCTATGGCAGCAGTTCTTAAGGATGCGCTCAAGCCAAACCTTGTTCAAACTCTTGAAAACACCCCCGCAATTATCCACGGCGGACCGTTTGCAAACATCGCACACGGCTGTAACTCTGTAAGAGCTACAAAGCTTGCTCTTAAGCTTGCCGACTATACAATCACAGAGGCAGGCTTCGGCGCTGACCTCGGTGCTGAAAAGTTCTTTGACATTAAGTGCCGCTTCGCTAACCTTAAGCCCGCGGCAGTAGTTCTTGTTGCAACAGTTCGCGCACTTAAGTATAACGGCGGAGTTGCAAAGGCTGACCTCGGTACTGAAAATGTTGACGCTCTTAGAAAGGGCGCAGTAAACCTCGAGGCTCATATTGACAACCTTCAAAAGTACGGCGTTCCCGTTGTAGTAGCAATCAACCGCTTCGGTAGCGATAGCGAGGCTGAGCTTAAGGCAGTTGAGGAAATTTGCCTTGCAAAGGGTGCTGAATTTGCTCTTAGCGAGGTATTTGCAAAGGGCGGAGAAGGCGGAATTGAGCTCGCTAAGAAGGTAGTTGAGGCGTGCAACAAGCCAAGCAACTTCCATTGCCTATATCCCGATGAAATGTCAATTAAGGACAAAATCATCACAGTAGCAAAGGAAATCTATGGAGCTGCCGATGTTAAATTTGACGCCGCAGCATCAAAATCCATCGCAGAATTTGAGGCTCTTGACCCTGCATATAAGAAGTTCCCTGTATGTATGGCTAAGACCCAATATTCGCTCTCTGATGACCAAACAAAGCTTGGAAGACCGACAGGCTTTACCCTCACAGTAAGAGAGGTTAAGCTCAGCGCAGGCGCAGGCTTCGTTGTAGCACTCACAGGTGCAATTATGACAATGCCGGGACTTCCAAAGGCTCCTGCAGCACTCAACATAGATGTTGATAACAACGGAAAGATTACAGGACTATTCTAATATGAAGCAGGAATTTTATTCCAGTTCAACAAGCGAAACCGAACAAATAGCAGAGGAATTTGCAAAAAGCCTAAAAAAGAGCGACTTTGTCGCTCTTTTCGGCGACCTCGGCGTAGGAAAGACCGCATTTGTACGCGGACTCGCAAGAATTATTTGCGAGGGCGCAAGCGTAAAAAGCCCGACCTATACCGTTGTAAATGAATATAAGAACGGTCAAAGCGCTCTTTTCCACTTTGATGTGTATAGAATAGAGGACGACGATGACCTATACTCAATCGGATTTTATGATTATCTTAAAAGAGGCATATGTGTCTGTGAGTGGAGTGAAAATATCCCGTGGGCAATCCCAAGCGACGCATACCGTGTGACTATTGAGCGCGTAGAGGCTAATACCGAGCATAGAAGAATAATCATAGAAAAAAACTGAAATCAGAGGACACAAGATGAAGATACTTGCAATAGATTCTACCGCAAGGACCTCAACAGTAGCTCTTTTGGAGAATGAGCGCTTGATTGCGATTTATACGGTAAATACCGAAAATACGCATAGCGAAACACTCCTTCCCATGATAAGAGATTTACTAAGGACAGCTGGCGAGACAATGGATAATATAGATGCTATCGCCGTCGCAAACGGACCGGGCTCGTTCACGGGCGTTCGTATAGGCGTTGCTACTGCTAAGGGTCTTGCATTTGGCAGAGATATAAAATGCGTCGGGGTTAGCACAACCGAGGCGCTTAGCGTAAATCTTGACGGCTTTGACGGAATTGTGTGTCCTGTTATGAACGCAAGGCGCAAACAGGTCTACACCTGTATATATAAGGACGGTAAGGCACTCATTAAGGAGGACTGTATGATGCTTGACGACCTTATTCCAATCCTTGAAAATTACGGCGAAAAAATATACTTTACAGGCGATGGCTATGAGCTTGTCGCTGACAAAGAAATTAAAAATAAATGTGCAACTCCCGAGCATCTTCGCTATTCAACCGCCTACGGAGTAGGTAAAATAGCGTATAAGCGTCTTATGAACGGCGAGGGAGGGCGCGATCTTGATCTGCGTGTGAACTACCTCAGAAAGCCACAGGCAGAGAGAGAAAGAGAAGAAAGATTAAAAAGAGAAGAGGAAGAAAGAAAATGAAGCCTATTGCAGTAGCATGCGACCACGCAGCGCTAAATTTAAAAGCGGAGATTATAAATCATCTTCAAAAAAACGGAATAGAATATGTTGATTACGGTACATATGAAAATAAGAGCTGTAACTATCCCGACTATGCCGAGAAGGTGTGTAATGCTATAAATGAGGGTAAGAGCGAGCTTGGAATTCTCGTTTGCGGAACAGGAATAGGAATGAGCATGGCAGCCAATAAGTGCAAGGGTATTCGTGCCGCATGCTGTCAGGATACCTTCAGCGCAAAATTCACCCGCCTTCATAACGACGCAAATGTGCTTTGCATGGGCGAAAGAGTTATCGGCGCAGGACTTGCTCTTGATATTGTAGATATTTTCCTTAATACCCCATTTGAGGGCGGAAGACATCAAACCCGTGTTGATATGGTAATGGCGCTTGAGAGTAAGCGTAACTAATAAAGGAGAACAAAAATGAAAAAGGTTTATTTTATCACAGGCTCACAGGACCTTTACGGTGAGGAGTGCCTAAAGCAGGTAGCAGAGGACAGTAAGGTTATCGCAAGCTATCTTAATGACAAGATTGACGGTGTTGAAATTCAGTATGAGTCAACTGTAAGAGATGAGGCAAGCTGTGTTGAGGCGTGCGCAAGGGCTACAAACGACCCTGACTGTATCGCAGTAATCACATGGATGCACACCTTCAGCCCCGCAAAAATGTGGATAAAGGGACTTCAATTCCTTAAAAAGCCACTTCTTCACTTCCATACCCAAGCAAACGAAAAGCTTCCGTACGATGAAATCGATATGGACTTTATGAACCTTAACCAAACCGCACACGGTGGACGCGAGTACGGCTTTATGGTTACTCGCCTTGGCGTTAAGCGTGAGGTGGTTGTTGGCTACTATCAGCACGAGGATGTAATTGAAAAGATTAAGAAGTTCATTGATGTTGCAAGAGCAGTTGATTTTTCAAAGAACCTCAATGTTGCTATGTTCGGTAGCAATATGAGAGAGGTTAGTGTAACCGACGGAGACAGAGTAGAGAGCCAAATTAAGTATGGCTGGAATGTAAACTACTATGGAATAGGCGACCTCGTTGCACTTGTAAATGCAGTTACCGATAAAGAGCTTGATGCTAAAATGGCAGAATATAACAGCCTTTATGAAATGAACACAACAAATATTGATGCGGTTAAGGAGCAGGCAAAGTACGAAATCGCGCTTGAAAAGTTCCTTAAGGCAGGCAATTTTGGCGCATATACCGATACATTCCAGGACCTTCACGGACTTGAACAGCTTCCGGGACTTGCTACTCAAAGAATGATGGCAAAGGGCTATGGCTTTGGCGCTGAGGGCGACTATAAGACCTCTGCTCTTAATGCAATCATGGTAGAAATGGCGAAGGGAAGAAGTGGCTCGACAGGCTTTATGGAGGACTATACCTACGACTTTACAAAGGGCGAGGAGGTAGTTCTCGGCGCTCATATGCTTGAGGTTTCCCCCGACTTCGCATCAAACAAGCCAAAAATTGAAGTTCACCAACTCGGAATAGGCGGTAAAAACCCACCTGCAAGACTTGTATTTGACGGCGTTGAGGGTGATGGAGTTGCTGTATGTATGGTAGATATGGGCAACCGCTTCCGTCTTATTTGCGCAAGCATTGAGCTTGTAAAGCAGCCGAAGCCAATGCCAAAGCTCCCCGTTGCAAGAATTATGTGGAAGCTTAAGCCCGACCACGCAACAGGCGCTGCCGCTTGGATCTATGCAGGAGGCGCACACCATACAGTCGTTTCAACAGCACTTACCGTTGATGATATCCGTTTGTTCGCAAAACTCACCGATACTGAGCTTGTTGTAATCGACGAAAACACAAACCTTTCCGACCTTCAAGATAAACTTGATATGCTCGACCTTCTTGCAAAGCTTAAATAACTCCAAATGACGAGGCTAAAACCTCGTCATTTTTTTATAAACTCCCGTTCATATCTAAATAAACACAATGCTTTTGTCAATATCACTATAAAAACATATATTTATGTGACGGTTTTGTGAAAATTGCACGAAAAGTGGGTGAACCTTGTTGACATTGACAAAATGAAATGATATCATAAAATTAGAGAAGGGGGGACTTTATATGATTAAAAAAATAATTTCCTTATTACTCGCATTGACATTTTTGTTTTCCGTCATATCCTGCGGAAACGAAGCAGAAAGCTCTTCAAGTTTGAATTTCGAGTCAAGCACCGAATCAAGCTCTGAATGGGGTTCTGAGTCGATTTCCAAGTCAACAAATGATTACTCCGAGTCGGAAAGCGAGAGTAACCTACCGTCATTACCCGAAAAGGAAATGCCTATTGAACAAGCTGTTGAAACCAAGGTATCTAAAACTTACTATAAGAGCTATCAGGTTAATTCCCGTGACTTAGTAGATGAGGATTTAATTCACGGTAGAGAATTTTGCATAACAATTCCTTCGTATGAAGAGTTGACTGAATATATTGAAGAAACCTCGATGGGCGAAATAAACGAATTTTTGTTTCAAAGTAATCTTGTCTTGCTTGTTAATACAGGGCAAGGCGGGATTATAGGATTTAGAAATTTTGGACTTTCAAACGATTCCTATAGAAACGAGATGAATCTTTATCTTGATTACACTTATGTAAATTATTTGCCTGAGAGCGCTGTCCTTGAAGAAATCGATGCTAATAAAATTTTCATTCTTGTAATTCCTCATAGAGATATAATAGGATGGGTTGAAGATTCCAAAATAAATATCGTTAGAAACGAATTAACAGGCTATAAAATTCGAGAGGTTGGAAATTGTGAAAACCTCGGCAACGAGGAAAAGGTGTTCCTTTTCCAAACGCTTGATGAGCAATTGAATTTTGAGGCTGAAAATGGAATTTCTCATATCAACCATGATTATGATTCGAACATGATGCTCCTTGCACATTACATTCCCAAATCCTATCCGAACCGCAAAAATAGAATATACAGTAATGCAAGAATAAATGAAAACGGTGGCTACGAGGTTGATTGCACAACATATTATGAAGAAATAGAAGATGAAATAAATAGCGGAAAGCTATATTATATCAAGGTTCCTCAAAGGCTTGCTACCGAACTGTTTCCAACTGTCACATTAAACAGTAGAAATGAAGTTGTTGAAAGAGATGTGCTTACAAACACCTCATACACCGATTATCTTATGACTCAAAATATCCTATACGGTGATGACTGCGTCGGTGATTTCCTTCCCAAAGAATACGGAAACTATTACTCCGTAGCCCGTAATTTAGATGAGCTTTCTAAGCTCGTTCCTGAGGGAAAATGGACGCTGAGCTCCGATGCTTTTGAAAACGGTCACATTCTTGTTGTTTATAGATATTACAAAAATCACAATTACGAAACTGTCGGTTATCACAGCTTGAATGTTTTTGAAAACAGCATTCAAATAACAGTAGATGAATACGAAATTTCGGGGGCGGAAAATGAGTATAAGTGCCTATCTTATATAAGTATTCCGACAAGTATAGCAAACGACCTTGTTAAAAATCCAAAAACGGCAATATCCGTCCAGTCAAATGAACTTGAATATTACGAATTTCTCGGCAGTGTATCCGGCGAAAAGCACCCGAGCAATATAGAGAACAGCTGTGATATATATGTCGCAAATTACTATGATGAATTTGTAGATTTTTGGCAAGATTTCGTTGGAGATGAAATTTTTCAAAAGATTAGTGAAGATATCTTCAAAACTCACTTTGTCGTAGCAGTTCAAGCGATTCGTGAAAAAAGAAACGCCGAGCTCATAGGATATAGAGGCTTTTATATTGAAGACGAAAAAATGCACATAACATTGGATGAAATTGTAAGCCGTGGCGGATTTGAAAACTTATACGATGAGTTTTGGGTTTATGAACCTTATACAAATTATGAAATCATCCTTGTCCCCAAGGAGCTTTTCCCACCCCCTCTTTATTTAGATAACGCCTATTATCCGCTCGACTACATTTACAACACAGTCCCAAGAGATTACCGTATGTCATGGTAGTTGAAAACATCTATATTTTTTGACAACAAGAAAATGCCGAAAGGAGTAACAGTATGAAAAAAATACTCTCATTTACCTTATCCCTCATAATGATTTTATCACTCTTTGTAAGTTGCGCGAATGATGAAAATTCTGAAACCTCATCAAACTCCGAGCAAAGCGCCGAGCAGGGCGGTAATAATACGATAGCCGAGCTATATTACGACACCATAGAGCTTTCGAAAAGCGACTTTGCGGAATATCCATCATATAACATACTCTATGACTATTTTGAGCTGGAAGCGTTCTTGACACAGGACGCTTTGGAGAAAATAGATGAGTCTGTAATGGAAGGAAACGCACTGATTCTTTGCAATTTGAAGAGTGGATTTGAATTTGTAGGCTTTAAGAAAATCAAGTATTTTAATTCTGAGCCCAAAATCATTTGTGAGAATAACTCCTATTATCCTTACGATATTTTCGCATCTGAATATAATCCGGAGCGAATTTTTGGTGTTGTCGTTCCGTTGAGCGATATTCCCAAGGGAATATCCAATATGGACTTTGAACCCGAGCGCACAACAGGATATGCTTATACGAGAAAATTGCATGCCCCACAGCTTGGAAATGAAGAAAAGTTATTTATTTTCAATACTGACAAGGAACTTCTTGATTTTGAGGAGCAGATTGGTATCGCCCATTCCGGAGCAGTTATCGTGAACGAAAGATATGTTACACTTGCACACTATATGCCAATAACCTATCATAATCAGTCGTTTGTAAGATATCAAAACTTTTCAAAGGTAAGCGATAACACCTTTACAATAGAAAGATTTGAGATGTACAATGGCGAGGTAGGGGCAAGCAACAATTCAAGCTCGCTCTTCTATGTAACAGTGCCACGCACCGAATTTTTTGAAGGCGAGAGCTTGACAGGAAGCGTTGTAAGAGTTGTAGAAACGACGAGTAAGACAACGCTTAAGGAACCCGCAACATCACAATATTTAAGCGTGCTTTATACGCTTAAGGGTGAAGAGTGCGACTTGGAGTTTTTACCGCAAAAGCACGGAACATATATGTTACTTGCCAAAAACGAAATAGAGGCAAAAGCTCTTGGGCTCGAAAACACCGAAAGACTAAATGAAATCTTTTATGATAACTATGTCCTTTTGGTGTATAGATATTATGAAAGCTACGGATTTAACGAAATAGGATTTAAAAATCTAAAAAGTAAGGATGGCAAAAACCTCTTAACCGTCGATGAGGTCAAAAACGACTCTGCAAGCGGTGAATATAAAACGCTTTCCTATGTGATAATTCCCAAAGAAAAAATAGCTGAAACAGGCTTTGAATTTGAACTTGAAACAAATGAAATAGAGTATTATGATTTTGAGAAGGGAAATGGTAGTCCAAGCCGAGAGCGAGCATATTATATGTATCACACCTATGAGGACTTTGTAAAGGATTTTTCAAACGAGGTCGACCCTCAAAAATTCGATACTCATTTTGTCCTTGCGGTAAGAAGATATAAAGGAATGGGGGTCGATTACACAATAGGATATAGGGACTTCTATCTGAAAGATAATGTTATTCATATAACGCTTGATGAGGGGGTAACCTATTTAGGTAATGCGAAAGTATACGAATGGTTTGATATCGTATTTATACCCAAGGAGCTTGCGTGCCTTGAATATAAGCTTGAAATCTCCGCAAATCGCATTCATAATAACGCTATACATGGTTATTAGAGCATCAAATCGCCCCCAAAAGCTCCACCCGAGAGGGTGGAGTTTATTTTTATGCACAAAAAATGAATAATATTCATAAATATTCACAAAATATTCACCAACAAAACCCCTATATATTATAAAAAGGGAAATGTTTTCATATTTTTTGAATATTTTTTCAAAAAAGACTTGACAAGCGAGATATAAGGTCGTATAATGAATAACATAAAAATAAATAAATCATTTTCGGAGGAAAATAAAATGGATAAGAAAAACATCAAAAAGGTAGTTCTTGCTTACTCGGGAGGACTTGACACATCAATCATTATTCCGTGGCTCAAGGAAAACTATAACAACTGTGAGGTTATCGCCGTATCAGGAAATGTAGGACAGGCTGATGAGCTTGAGGGTCTTGAGGAAAAGGCTCTTAAGACAGGCGCGTCCAAGCTCTACATTGAGGACCTTACCGAGGAATTTGTAGATGATTACATAATCCCAACCGTAAAGGCAGGCGCTCTTTATGAGGAATATATGCTCGGCACATCCTTTGCCCGTCCTATCATCGCAAAGAGAATTGCTGAAATCGCCCTTGCTGAGGGTGCTGATGCAATTTGTCACGGTTGCACAGGAAAGGGTAATGACCAGGTTCGTTTTGAGCTTGCTATTAAGGCATATGCTCCCAACATGCCAATTATCGCACCTTGGCGTGAGTGGACAATCAAGTCCCGTGAGGAGGAAATTGACTACGCAGAGGCTCATAATGTTCCCCTTAAGATAAACCGTGAAACCAACTACTCAAAGGATAAGAACCTTTGGCACCTTAGCCACGAGGGACTTGACCTTGAGGACGCAGGAAACGAGCCAATGTACGAAAAGGAAGGCTTCCTTGAAATGGGCGTTTCACCGCTTCAAGCACCTGACACCCCAACATATATCACCCTTGACTTTGAAAAGGGAATTCCTGTTGCCTTCAATGGCGAAAAGATGAGCGCAAAGGACATCATCTTGGCACTTAACAAGGTAGGCGGAGAAAATGGTATCGGACTTCTTGACATTGTTGAAAACCGTCTTGTAGGTATGAAATGCCGTGGCGTGTACGAAACCCCGGGCGGAGCAATCCTCTATTTCGCACACAACTATCTTGAAACACTTTGCCTTGATAAGATGACAATGCACGAAAAGCAAAAGCTCTCAATCACCTTTGCAGAGCTCGTATATAACGGACAGTGGTACACCCCACTTCGTGAGGCACTCAGTGCATTCGTTGATAAGACTCAGGAAACCGTTACAGGTAAGGTAAAGATTAAGCTCTATAAGGGCAATATGATAAAGGCAGGCGCATGGAGTGACTATTCACTTTACTCCGAGGAAATTGCAACCTTCGGTGAGGACAATGTTTACAATCAGGCTGATAGCGCAGGCTTTATCAACCTCTTTGGACTTCCAATCAAGGTTCAAGCGCAGGTAAACGCAAAAAATAACAAGAAATAATAAAGGAATTTAGCTATGGAAAAAATGTGGGCGGGAAGATTTGAAAAGGCTCTTGATAAGATGGCTGATGATTTCAATTCTTCAATTCATTTTGATAAAAAAATGTATAAGCAGGATATAGAGGGCTCTACTCAGCACGCTATAATGCTTTGTAGAGTCGGAATTTTGACCGATGTTGAGCTTGGCGAAATAATCGGCGGACTTTCCTCAATCCTTGCCGATCTTAATAACGGTACGCTCGCATTTGACGAAAACGCCGAGGACATTCATATGTTCGTTGAGGCGGAGCTTACAAAAAGGATCGGGGACACGGGCAAAAAGCTTCATACTGCCCGTTCCCGTAACGATCAGGTCGCACTTGACCTAAGGCTCTATATGCGTGATGAGGTAAATGACATTATCTCAATGCTAAAGGAGCTTATAGGAGCGATTTTGGAGCAGGCAAGGGTAAATACTGAAACAATAATGCCGGGCTACACCCACCTTCAAAGGGCACAGCCGATTACCTTTGCACATCATCTTCTTGCGTATTGTATGATGCTCCTTCGTGACATTACAAGGCTTGAGGACGCATTAAAGAGAATGAACTACTCACCGCTTGGCTCGTGCGCCCTTGCAGGTACAACATATCCGACAAACCGTGATATGGTTGCCGAGGCGCTTGGCTTTGACGGCATTTGTATGAACTCCATTGACGGCGTGTCTGACAGAGATTATTGCATAGAGCTTGAAAGCGCATTTGCAACTATAATGATGCACCTATCCCGCTTCAGCGAGGAAATTATTCTTTGGTCAAGCTGGGAGTTCAAGTTTGTGGAGCTTGATGATGCCTATACAACAGGCTCGTCAATTATGCCACAAAAGAAAAACCCCGATATGGCAGAGCTTGTAAGAGGAAAGACGGGTCGTGTTTATGGCGACCTTATGGCAACCCTTACAATGCTTAAGGGAATACCGCTTGCATATAACAAGGATATGCAGGAGGATAAGGAAGCAATTTTTGATAGCGTGGAAACAGTTAAAAAATGCCTTGGCGTATTCATTCCTATGATAAGGACAATGAAGGCGCTTAAGGAAAATATGTATAACGCATCTAAAAAGGGCTTCATAAACGCAACCGACCTTGCCGACTATCTTACCAAGCGCGGAATTCCGTTCCGTACAGCTTATAAAATCGTTGGTACAATCGTTGGAAAATGCGTAAAAGAGGGAAAAACGCTTGACGAAATTCCTCTCAATGAATACAAGGGCTATTCAGAGGTCTTTGATAGCGATTTGTACGGTGAAATTTCTCTTGAAACATGTATAAGAAAGAGAATTTCAAGAGGCTCAACGGGCTATGACTCCGTAAATGAGCAAATAAAATATGTTGAAGGACTTTTGAAGGACTAATAACGAAATGAAAAAAAGAGTTTTTATAGATGGTAAGGCAGGCACAACAGGACTTAGAATTGAGGAGCGCTTGCTCGGCCGTGACGATGTTGAAATTGTTTCCTTGCCCGATGAGCTTAGGAAGGACCCCGTGGCTCGTAAGGAAATAATGAATAGCGTTGACTTCGTATTTCTATGCTTGCCCGACGCCGCGGCTATTGAGGCTGTGTCTATGATCGAAAACGAAAGCGTCGTTGTAATTGACGCCTCAACCGCACATAGGACAAATCCCGACTGGGCATACGGCTTTGCCGAGCTTGGTAAGGAGCTTGAGGACAAAATCATAAACAGCAAAAGAATCGCAGTTCCCGGCTGTCATGCAAGTGGCTTTATCGCGCTTGTTTACCCACTTATAAGGGCAGGAATTTTGCCAAAGGACGCGCTTCTTACCGCACACTCCCTTACAGGGTATAGCGGTGGCGGAAAGAGCATGATTGCCGATTATGAGAGTAATGAGCGCAGTGCGCTTCTTGACGCGCCAAGACAGTACGCACTTGCCCAAAAGCATAAGCACATTCCGGAAATCGTGAAAATCACAGGTCTTGAAAACGCACCTGTATTTTGCCCGATAGTTGGCGATTTCTATTCGGGAATGGAGGTAACTGTGCCTCTTTTCAAGAGTCAGCTAAGCTACGGCGGAATTGAAGAAATTAAGCAAATCTATAAGAACCAATATAATACACCTATAATTTCCTATAACGAAGCAGGTGATGAGGGCGGATTTTTGTCCGCAGGTAAGCTGCACGGCAAGGACTCAATGATGATTGAGGTATACGGAAATGAAGAAAGAATAATCCTTGTCGCAAGATATGATAATCTTGGCAAGGGCGCATCGGGAGCCGCCGTTGAATGCTTGAATATCAAGCTCGGCTGTGAAAAAACAAAGACTCTTGAAATTTAAGGAGAAGCTATGAATTTTATTGAAGGTGGCGTAGTTGCCGCAAAAGGATTTTATGCAAACGGAGTGCATTGCGGAATTAGAAAGAATAAGTCCAAAAAGGACCTTGCTTTGATTTATTCAGAGGTAAAGGCAAGCACTGCCTGCGTTTATACAACTAACAAGGTAAAGGGCGCACCCCTCACCGTTACAAAAAATAATGTTGCAAATGGCTATGCTCAGGCAGTAATTTGTAATAGCGGAAATGCCAACACCTGTAACGCTGACGGAATAGAGGTTGCCCAAAATACCTGTATCGCCTTGGCAAAGGAGCTAAAAATAGATGCAAGTGACATCGTTGTAGCATCAACAGGCGTTATCGGTCAACCACTTGATATCGCCCCTATCGTAACAGCAATTCCAACACTCGTTTCGGGCTTGAGAGATAATTTTGGTGCAAGCCGTGATGCAGCCGAGGGAATTATGACCACCGATACAAGACTTAAAGAGGTTGCAGTAAGCTTTGAGGTTGATGGCAAGGAATGTAAAATAGGCGGAATTGCTAAGGGCTCAGGAATTATTCACCCAAATATGGCAACAATGCTCGTTTTCATCACAACCGACTGTAATATCAGCCCTAAAATGCTTCAAAAGGCACTTTCGACTGATATTCAAAGCACCTTTAATATGGTAAGCGTTGATGGAGATACATCAACAAACGATATGGTCACCGTAATGGCTAACGGAATGGCAGGCAATGCCATTGTCGATAGCGAGGGCGAGGCGTTTGATGCGTTTATGAAGGCTCTTAATACAATAACAGTCCACCTTTGCCGCAATATCGCCTATGACGGAGAGGGCGCAACAAAGCTCATTGAGTGTGAGGTATACGGTGCGAAGGACGATAAAAACGCAAAAATAATCGCAAAGAGTATAATTTGCTCATCACTTGTAAAGGCAGCAATGTTCGGCGCAGATGCTAACTGGGGAAGAATTCTTTGCGCAATCGGTTATAGTGGCGCTGATGTTGATGTAAACAAAGTAGATGTTTATTTCAAATCGGCAAAGGGCGAAATCCTCGTTTGTAAAGACGGTGCAGGTGTTGACTTTTCCGAGGAAATAGCAAAAGAAATCCTTCTCGAAAACGAAATTACAACAGTTGTCAAACTTGGCGACGGTGATGCAAACAGTGTAGCTTGGGGCTGTGACCTCACCTACGATTATGTAAAAATAAACGGAGATTATAGAACATAATGGAAAATTTACCAATCGAAATAACAAACGCTCATCGTGCCGAGGTTCTTACACAGGCGCTTCCGTACATACAAAAATACTATGGTAAAAGCATCGTTGTAAAATACGGCGGAAACGCAATGATAAACGAGCATCTTAAGGAGCAGGTAATGGAGGACATCGTTCTTCTTCACCTGATCGGAGTAAAGGTAGTGCTTGTTCACGGTGGCGGACCCGAAATTACCGATATGCTTAAGAAAATCGGCAAGGAATCCGTATTTCTGAACGGACTTCGCGTAACCGATAAGGAAACTGCCGAGGTTGTTCAAATGGTTCTTGCAGGCAAGATAAATAAGAGCCTTGTAAACCTTCTTGAAATCAACGGTGGCGAGGCTATCGGTCTTAGCGGACTTGACGGACATATGATACAGGCAGAGATGAAGGATGAAAATCTCGGCTATGTAGGAAGAATTACAAAGGTAGATGTAAAGCCG
This sequence comes from Clostridia bacterium, assembly GCA_017466455.1. The sequence goes on along the minus strand of JAFTUD010000024.1, from coordinate 52,719 downwards.
ATTAACGACCTTCTTGAAAAGGGCTATATCCCCGTTGTATCAACAATAGGCTGTGATAACGAGGGAAATGTTTATAACATAAACGCCGATACCGCCGCCGCATACATCGCAGGCGAAATGAAGGCGGAAAGGCTCCTTACAATGACTGATATCGCAGGCATTTTAAGGGATAAGGACGACCCAAGCTCAATAATTCCCTGTATCGATATTGCCGAGGCAAGAGAGCTTTTTGAAAGCGGAATTATCTCGGGCGGTATGATACCTAAGGTAGAGTGCTGTATTGAGGCAATAGAGCATGGCGTTGAAAGAGTAACCATTCTTGACGGTCGCGTTTCTCACGCATTACTTATTGAAATGCTAACTGATGAGGGCGCAGGAACAATGGTAATTAAGGATAAGAGCAATGAGCAATAAGCAAATAGATAAGCAGTATGTTGCAAGCACATATGCCCGCTTTGATATTGAAATCGTTTCGGGTAAGGGATCTCTCGTTTATGATGAGAGTGGAAAGGAATATATTGACCTTGCAACAGGTATTGCAGTAAATACCTTCGGCGTAGCCGATGATGAATGGATAGGGGCAGTTACCGCACAGCTTGGAAAATTCCAGCATGTGTCAAATCTTTATTATTCCGAGCCCTGCGCACGCCTTGCAAAGCTTCTTTGTGAGAGAACAGGCGCAAAAAGAGTCTTTTTCGGCAACTCGGGTGCCGAGGCAAATGAGTGCGCAATAAAGGTCGCAAGAAAATGGGCGCAGGATACTAAGGGCGAGGGCGATTATACTGTAATAACCCTTAAAAACAGCTTCCACGGCAGAACTATAACAACCCTTAAGGCAACAGGACAGGATGTATTCCATAAGGATTTCGGACCGTTCCCCGAGGGCTTTGCCTATGCCGAGGCGAATAATATTGATAGCGTAAAATCAATTATAAATACCACAAAATGCTGTGCCATTATGATGGAAATGGTACAGGGAGAGGGCGGAGTTTTGCCACTTGATAAGAGCTTTGTTAGCGACTGTGTTAAGCTCGCAAGGGAAAACGACCTTCTTATAATCGCCGATGAGGTCCAAACAGGAAACGGACGCACAGGCACACTCTACGCCTATGAGCAGTTTGATTTTGTCCCCGACATCGTGTCAACCGCAAAGGGTCTTGGCGGTGGCTTGCCAATAGGAGCAACTCTTCTTTTTGAAAGGGTAGAAAATACTCTTAACGCAGGCTCTCACGGCTCTACCTTCGGTGGCAATCCAATAGCGTGCGCAGGCGCACTCAATATAATTTCAAGAATTGATAAGGAGCTTCTTGATGGCGTCAAGGCTCGCTCCGAATACATATTCAATGCTCTTAACGGAGCCAAGGGAGTTAAAAGCGTTAGCGGTCTTGGACTTATGATAGGCGTTGAAACCGAAAAGGATAGCTCACTCGTGCTTGCTGAGTGCTTTAAAAGGGGAATTTTGCCAATTAAGGCAAAGAGCAAGATAAGATTGCTCCCCGCGCTTAATATCCCAATGGATGAGCTTAAAAGGGCTATTGAAATATTAAAGGAATGTGTCGCACTCTGACGCGATCCTTAAAGGAGAATAGTATGAATTTTTTAAAGGGTAAGGATTTTTTGAAGCTTCTTGATTTCACATCTGAGGAAATTGAGGGACTTATAAATTTGGCTTCCGAGCTTAAGGCAAAGAAAAAGGCTGGCGAGCCACACGAATACTGTAAGGGTAAAAATATCGCTCTTATATTTGAAAAAACAAGCACACGCACCCGTTGTAGCTTTGAGGTTGCCGCATACGACCTTGGTATGCATGTAACCTATCTTGACCCAACAGGCTCTCAAATCGGCAAAAAGGAAAGCATTGCCGACACAGCAAGAGTTCTTAGCGGAATTTACGACGGAATTGAATACCGTGGCTACGGACAGGAAATTGTTGAGGAGCTTGCAAAATATTCCAAGGTGCCTGTTTGGAACGGACTTACAAACGAATTTCACCCAACTCAAATTCTTGCCGACTTCCTTACAATTAAGGAGCATTTTGGTAAGCTAAAGGGAATTAAATTCGTTTATATGGGCGATGCTCGCTTCAATATGGCAAACTCACTCATGGTTGGCTGTGCAAAGATGGGAATTGACTTCGTTGCATGCGCTCCCGAAAAGTATTTCCCAAATGCAGAGCTTACCGCAATTTGTAAGGATATTGCCAAGGAAAACGGCTCAACAATCACCTTTGAGGTAGATCCTAAAAAGGCAGTAAAGGGCGCAAATGTAATCTATACCGATGTGTGGGTTTCAATGGGTGAGCCTACCGATGTGTGGGCGCAAAGAATAGAGGACCTTTCACCATATCAAGTTAATATGGAAATTATGAATATGGCAAGCGAGGACGCAGTATTTATGCACTGCCTACCTGCCTACCACGACCTTAAAACCACAATAGGTAGAGAAATGGGCGAGCGCTTCGGCAGAGATGCTATGGAAGTAACTAACGAGGTCTTTGAAAGCGATAAATCAATCGTCTTTGAGGAAGCCGAGAATAGAATGCACACAATAAAGGCAGTTATGCTCGCAACTCTCTGATTTGTCCCACTCCCGTCAGTCATACTGTGTTGCTCCTCGTTCACGACCTCAATGTACGCCGAAGTGCATTTCCCCCGTGAACTGCGCGGTCATCAGTAAGACTAATTTAATAAGATAAAAAACCTCTTGCCTCGGCAAGAGGTTTTTGCTTGCAATTTGCACAAAAATCGGCTCTCCAAATCCTTGAAAATTCTTTCTTTTTTGTGCAAAATGTAAAACCTTTCATTTTGAATGTGAAGGTTTTGTGAAAATCAACAAAATCATAATACGGTGTGATAAAATTAAATTAGCAAGGGGGAATATAGGCATTCTAAATGCCCTCACAAATAAAAGGAGTGTGATTTTATGAAGAAAATATTATCAATACTTTTGGCACTGGTGTTTTGCTTCATCGCACTAATTTCGTGCGGTAATGAAGAAAATTCATCATCACAAGGTGAATGCGGAGAAAATTCTAACGAAGATATACAATCAACTGTGAAATCCGATTATTATGATAAAATTATTGATCTTAGATTAAATACTAATGTTCCAAATTTTGCAATTTACGAAACCTATGATGAATTGTTGCAAGTTATTGATAATTCATCGAATGACATTGATAAATCAAGATTTAATGATAATTATGCACTATTGATCTCTAATTTAGAAGTGCCATTTCCCTATTTTAGTCATTGGGGCTTAAAAAATGTGTTGGTTGGCATGGATTTTGATGAGAACGAAACAAAACATACCGTGATTTTACAAATTGAGGTCACATTAGAAGAAGAAGGAACTGATGATATAAAATATTTGAACGGTGTATTTTTTGTTCCCAAAACACTGTTTGAACAAAAAAACAACCTCAATTTTTACGAGGACAATTTGAAGGTTATTTGGACTACTGCTTAAAATCAGGCTAACTCCGTGTTTAAACTTTATTGTTTACACAGTGCGTTCTAAAAAGCAAACGAATGTTAGTGAAATAATCTTTAAATATGACTTTTGCCAAAACCATAGAAATATCATAAATAAAAACGGGGCGCCCTTGCCCGCCCTTAAATAAAGGAGTGTGATTTTATGAAGAAATTTTTATCAATGCTTTTGACTCTTATAATGTTTCTTAGCTTGCTTGTTTCATGCGGAAATGAGGAAATTTCATCATCACAAAGTGAAACAAAGAGTGAATCTTCAAGCGAGAGCATAGTTCAATCTGAATCCACAGGTGAAGAAAGCAAGAGTGAAATCCCGAGCGAAACCGAAAGTGAAACGATCCTTGATGATAATGTTTTGAATAACATCACTCGTGACACCTTTGCAAACGCCTATCAGTCGTGGATAGGTTGGTATTACGAAACGGGAATCGAAGAAGGGGAATGCCGCCATGGTATGTTTGCATGTGCTAAGGCGATTTTTACTTACGAAGAATTTCAAAAAGGTGCAATAGATTTCCGCCCTACGGGAATCACCGAGCAAACCTTTGAGGACAATTTTGTTCTTGTAATCAGAGGTTGTGAGGGGCATATCCGAAGTTACGACATACACTATACGGATTTTAAAAAAGAGGGCGATTATTATACATTGACTTATAATCGAATAAGTCCCAAAGACGGTGAAGTGTCCGAAGCAGTGCAAGAGTTTTGCGATGTTTGTATAATTCCAAAGGAACTTTGCAACGACACGAATCCTCAAATTATCAAGGTAATAGAAAAACATTATATGTTTTTAGGCGAAGAATACAACAGTCCTTGTAAACTTTATACCGAAATTCACGATGTAATAGGCGATTGAATGTTAAGGGCGCCCTTGCCCGCCCTTAAATAAAGGAGTTGATTTTATGAAGAAAATATTATCAACACTTTTTGACAGTAACTTAATAACCTAATAAATAATAAAAAGCCGAGAAATCTCGGCTTTTTTAAGTTGGATTTTAAAAGTAGCTTTGCTTGTCAAGCGTTTTCGCTTGGCGCGGAGCTTGATTCGCTCTCGCTTTGGCTTTCGTTATTATCTACAATATCCTTTGTAGGGAACTTCAAGTGATTTTTAGGGTCAACTGTTTCGCCCTTAACGGTCATTTCAAAGTGTAGGTGAGGCTCTTGCGCAATTTCATTCATCGCCGTTTCACCAACGCTTCCGATAACATCGCCTGCCTTTACGGAGCAACCGATAACAATTCCGTCACCAACATCCTTTGCAAGGTTCTTGTAAATGCTCACTGCGTTTCCTGAATGCTCAACAGAAACACATGTTCCCATAAATGGGTCGTCCCAAACATTTGTTACAGTTCCGTCAGCAACTGCGAAAACCTCACTGCCAAGCTCCGCTAATACATCAACGCCAAGGTGAGTTCTCCAGTCGTCCATTGTGGGGGAGAAGACAGGCACGCTATCGCTGAAATCAAAGCTTATTTCACCGTCAACAGGCAGTGAAAATTCGGGTAGTGTATCAGTTTCTGAGATGGTTGGATTTGTTTCGCTCTCAGTACCTGATGAGCTTGACTCATCAATAGGTGGATTTTCGGTGCTGCGCCTTGCTGCAACGGTTGCAATAATAAGAATTGCGATCACCGCAAGCACAACTGCCAAGGTTAAATAAAACGCTCTTGTGTTTTTTGAATTTTCTTTTTCTTCCATGATTGTATTTCCTTTCAAATTTTTACAATCCTATTATTGAACAGCAAAGAGCGCTTTATGCAATAAAAAGCAAAAAATTAAAAAAATGCGAGGACGAGCGTGAAAATGTTGACAATATTATAACTTTATGGTATTATATAACTGATAAGTAACTTATACAAAGGAGAAAACAATGATTAAAATTGAAAGAGCCTCAGTAATGAATTTTGAAAACGCTATAAGAGGAGCGCGCAATCCACTTAACTCATGGGCGAAGAGCGATAGCTACTATGACAAGGACGGAAATTATGTTCTTGGCGAAAACGACCTTTCCTTGGCTAAAAAGCTCGCTAAGGCAGGAAGCGACCATAGAAAATACCTAAGACAAATCTTCGTAAGCGTTGACATCACCGCCCCCCTTTACTGGTGGAAGGAGTACGACACCTATAAGGTGGCAACCGTTGCTAACTCCACATCAACAATGCACAAAATCCACTCAAAGGAATTTGAGCGTGATGATTTCAGCCACGATAGAATGACTCCCGAGGCACTTAAGGTCCTTGATATCACTATTGAATATCTCGAAAGCGCACGCCAAAAATTCCTTGAAACAAAGGATAGAGCATACTGGCACGATATGATACAGCTCCTTCCCTCAAGCTATAACCAAATGAGGACCTGTACCTTCAACTACGAAACACTTATAAATATCTATTACGCAAGGCGCTCACATAAGCTTGCCGAATGGCACACAATGTGCGACTGGATAATGTCACTTCCATACGCTAAGGATATTATCGCAGTGAAAGATGAAGAAAATGCTTGAAAAAATCATAAAGGACTATAACCACCCCGAAAAGCCCGAGGTTAGGGTAAGGGTGGGTCGCTTCGCAGGCTTTGTCGGCATATTTTTAAATGCTATATTATTTGCAATAAAGTTTTTCTTGGGATTTGTATCGGGCAGTGCCTCAGTCATCGCCGATTCAATGAACAATCTTACCGATGCAGGCTCAAATATCCTTACCGTCGCAGGCTATACCATGTCGGGCAAGCCCGCCGATAAGGATCATCCGTACGGACACGCAAGAATGGAGCATCTTTCCTCGCTCTTTATATCCGTTATTGTCCTTCTCATCGGTATTGAAATGCTTAAAACCTCGGTCGAGAAGATAATTACCCCAAGCGCAAATGAAAAATACGATACAATAGCTATTATAATTATTGCATCTACAATTCTTGTAAAGCTTGTAATGTCGTTATTCTTCCGAAAGCTTGGAAGGCATATTAACTCCGATACATTAAAGGCGTCATTTGCCGATAGCGTAAGCGATGTTATCGCAACAAGCGCAGTTGTAGTAGGTATGCTTTTAACCCCCGTTACAGGACCGTATACCGACGGAGTTATCGGTTGCTTGATTTCCGCATATATCATCTTTATGGGAATAAAGCTTATAATTGAATCCTCAAATACCCTTATCGGTAAAGCGCCAAGCACGGAATTTATCGTTTCGCTAACAAAAAAGATAAGAAGCTATGACGGTGTGCTCGGTATTCACGACCTTGTTGTCCATTCATATGGCGAGGGCAAGACCTTCGTTAGCGCCCATGTTGAGGTTGACAGCGAAAAGGATGTGCTTATAAGCCACGATATGGTTGATACAATAGAGGCTGATGTTTTAAGGGAAATGGGAGTAAATCTCGTTATCCATATGGACCCCGTTTGCATTACCGACCCCGAAACAAATAGCATAAGAGAAAAAATTTCAAAAATTCTTAGCGAAATTTCATCGCAATATTCAAGCCCTATATCAATGCACGACTTCAGAGTTGTAAAGGGCTACTTTTCCCAAACTAAAATTCTCTTTGATGTAAGCATTTCCAACGAAATACCTCTTACAAATGAACAGCTTTATGCCGAGCTGCACGATGAAATTAAAAGGCTTGATTCTAACTATCTTCTTATTTTGACGGTTGATAGAGATTATTTTTCCGAAAGATATGAGGATGCGGAATAGGAAAGGCAATAAAATGAAAAAATGGCTAACCCTTTTTATAATGATTTGCGCTGTTACAATGCTTTTTGCATTGACCGTAAACGGCGCAGATATCAGACCAAGCGTAACACTTGAGGACGGCACGAAGATCTCACCAATAAACGATGTGATTTTTTTGCCTGCACATACCGATGTTACAAAATTGCAACTTAATTGCTCAACAATTTATAAAAATATAACTTTGAATGGGAAAAGTGTAAAAAATGGAGACATAATAGATATTTCTTCATTCGCAAGGACCGATAAAGAAACAAGAGTAACTTATTATGAGGTTATATTTGTCACCGAAAACCAAAAAACACCTGAGGATGTTGTCTTGTTTTATAAGGGAAATTCCTTGCCAACACTTCATATAACAACATCTAAAGGCACTGCCTCGTTACTTGGCGACACTCCCGATGAGGGCACAACGGTTGAAATTGTCGATGCACAAAACCGCTTGGTGTTTGGTTCATATTGCGAGGTTAAAACAAGAGGAAACTCAACTGATACTTACGCAAAAAAACCGTTTCAAATAAAGTTCAGCTCAGGTATAAACCTTATGGGCATGGGCAAGGCAAAGACATGGCTTCTACTTGCCAACTATCTTGACCAGTCATACATAAGAAATAACATTATGTATAAGCTCGCTAAGGATATGGGAATGGGCGCATGCGACTTTGTGAATGTAGATGTCTTTATTGACGGAAAATATCAAGGCGTTTATACCCTTTGCGAAAAGGTAAATATCAATAAGAACAGAGTTGCCATTTCCGAGCTTGAAAAGGAAAACGACAGGCTCAACCCCGAATATAGCACTGAAACAACCACCGTCACAAGCGGTACACTGATTGATGAAACTGTAATTAGTGAATATAAATATGTAAACGATGTCGTAAACCCTGCCGACATCACAGGCGGATATCTTATAGAGCTTGATAATAATAGCAAGGGAAGCAGGGGTGACTTTGAAAGCTACTTTATGACAAATACCGAATTTGGAGAGAATTTGTATGTTATAAAGTCCCCCGAAAGATGCTCCAAGGAGCAGGTTGAATACATTGCAAGGCTCTTTGCCGAGATGGAGGAGGCTATGGCGTCCGAAAACGGCAAAAATTCCCTTGGAAAGCATTATTCCGAGTACATAGACCTTGATAGCTTTGCCGTAGCTTATATCATGGCTGAGCTTGGCAGAAACTACGATGCAGGAAGTGCCTCTATATATTTTAATAAGGATAGAGATCAAAACGGAAGCACTGCCAAGATTGTAAAGGGTCCGCTTTGGGACTGTGATAATACGCTCGGTAATATTCATAGAAACGATGCCGAAAATCAAACAAATATGTGGGCGAAAAACCGCACACCGTGGAATATGCTTACAAGACACAGCGATTTTAATACGCTTGTGACACAAAAGTTTGAAATTGCCTATGATAAAATCTATGATATGCTTGATGCGGGCGGATTTATTGATAAGCAAATTGAAGAAATCGGCTTTTCCGCTGAAATTGACCGTATAAGATGGAATCAGGCGGATAATACTCAGTGGCCACTTTACGAGGACGGAAGCCTGCACTGGTTCCAGCATACCGCAAATGCGTTTCCAACCTACTCACTATATTCCGACCATGTAAATAATACAAACGATACCGCGCTTGGCTACCTTTGCAAAACGCTTGACGCAAGGACAGAATATCTTGCAGGGCAATGGAATTGCAATGTCACACCAAGGATAAGAGTCTTAAATAACCCATTGCCACCAATCGTTGAAGAGCCAAGACCAAATACGCCAATAGTGCCCAACCCACCAATAGACTCGGAAACCGAAAGCGAAATAGCAAGCGAGCTTGAAACCGAGCCACAAGTGCCAAATAACGGCGTTATTCCCGAGCCAGGCATTCATAATGACTCCTCACTCATTAAAAGAGTAGCTATTGTCCTGTCACTTGCAGTTGGCGCGGTGCTGATTGCTATTGTAGTAATTACATATAAAGGAAGCTTAAACAATAAAAAGCATAAATAACAAAAAGAAGCCAAAAGGCTGGTTCTCATAAGGAAGTTTACCCCATATGCATAAAATTTGTTACGCGGTAAACAAATAATTGACCCCGACAGATTAAAAAAAGTCTGTCGGGGTTATCTTATATTTCAAAAACAATAAAATCTTGATCTCGAAGCTTAATAATATTTTGTTCTCCTGCCTCGATTAAAGCCATATAGTCTTGTTCTCTCAAGTCTGAATAATGACATATTAAAATTCCGTCAAATAAACATAATCCAGAAAAATCCGTTAAGCCATATGTGTTAACATCATATTTGGCTATATGTTGAATAGAGCGAGAAGCAATATGTGCACCGGCACTACCGCCGATATACATTGCTCCGCGAGACAAGCAATCAAGTATCACCTTTTCTGCTCTTGATTCTTTAATTCTTTTCAAGGTTCCAAAAGTATTTCCACCGCTAATGTATATAACATCTATATGAGTATTTGCATCAAATTCAGCAGGGGAAAAATAATTGAAAACATATATGTTTTCTTGGGAAAAACCAAATTCAGAAAGGCGTTGGTAGAATTTTATGCTTTTTATTGCTTCTTCTGTGGCTTTTTCGTTTGGGAAGTACAACACCTTGCATTGACCAACCGGATGTGGCAAATTGTCGTATATGCATTTAGCTGATTCGCCGTTTCTAAAATCGCATGATGATAATATAATTTTTGACATTGGTATATCACTCCTTTATCGCCAGTTTCGCCTTTGTATTACAAACGCATCGGGCAAAGCCCCCGCCATACGGCACACTCCATTATAACACAAATCAGCAGATAAAACAAGTTCTCTGCCGAAATTTATGTGTGTCCGTAGGGGCGATTCGTGAATCGCCCCTACGAAGAACCCAAACATCCTTATGAGAACCAGCCAAAAGGCTTCTTTTTTGTGTTGTGATTATATTTTAACAGTCAGCATTTTATCCTTAACGATAGTGTATCGCTTATCTCCAAGCACCAAGACACCGCCATCGACTCCTGCAAGCACGGAAATCTCCGTTTCTGTCATCTTAACATAAATATCCGATGTGGGCGTTGGCACCTTGCCCTCAAAGCTCTTAAAGCACATAAGGTTAGGCACGACCTCAAAGGACTTATATCCAACATCGGTAGGACGCACACCGAGGGCATACTTGCCGAGAAGATAGATAGGAGATGCCCCCCAAGCATGGCAAAGGCTCTTCTCATATTTACCACCATACATTTCATAATGCTCAATACCACTCTTGGTAGGGTCAAATTCCTCCCAGATCGTAGTCGCACCAAGTTGTAGCATACCGCCCCAATAGCTGTATAGCATATCAGTCATATACTTGAAGTCGCCAATTTGACACATAGCGTCAAGCTCGAAAAATTCAAAATAAGGCGTTGTGATCTTGGTAATATTATCGTTGTAAATTACATTTTTAATAATGCTTTCCTTCCGAGAGGGAGAGGTGTAGTCAAATAGCAACGCAAAAATATTCGCATGCCTTGTAACATTCCTTTTGCCCGATACATAATCGTCAATAAACGCACCCTTTTCGCTATCCCAATAAAGCTCGTTTATTTTGTCCTTCATATAAGCGACCTGCTTTTCACAGCGCTCACTCATTTTTGAGTCGCCATTTATGTTAGCGCATTTGCCCATAGACTCGTAAGCTTTGCAAAGTAGCATTTGCTCCGCACACATAGGACCGTTTGAATCAAAGGTGGACCAATCAATAAATACCCAGTCATCGGGAAGCCTTACATACATTCCGTCATCGCTAAGGCGCTTTTCAAGAAACGCCCAAACATCAAGCATATCGGGATAAATATCTTTAATAAAATCAATATCTCCCGTGTGGAAGTAGTATTCCCAAATGCCGATAAACCAATAGAAGGTGTAATCGCATATTGTGTTCATATGCTTGCTTATAGGGTCACCGCCTCGTAGCATTCTGAGCGTGCGCTTTACAATGTCCTTGTTAGCATAAAGATAGTAATTTACAAGGAAGCTTTGATACGCATCGCCACTCCAAACCCACCTGTCGCGCTTTATTCCGTCAAAAAAGCCCTCACGGGAGTTGAGAAGCAGGGTGTACTCGCATGTATCCCAAAGCTTGTTTATAAGCTCATCGTTGCATCTGAATGAGCCCTTGCGCTCAAGCGGTAAATACTCAAAATCAAGAAAAAGCTTAAGCTTGCTCCTGCAATTCGGGATGTATATGTACCTAAGCGCCGAGGCAAGAGAGGTAAAGCTACCGTTTTTCGGCATAGCGTTTATGACGCAGTTTGCGTTTGTGAAGTCCGTTGCTTCCTCAAATGACTCACCGAGGGATAAAAGTAGCTCACCATACTCACTTGGAATATCGCAAATTGTTATCTTTCCGAATACTTCCTTGCCAAAGTCGTAAAGAATACCACCGTCAAGCTCCCTTACCGCCTGTGGGTCAATTCTTTTGTATGAAAACTTAAATATCTCGCAGTTATCATCAAGGCTTGTGTAAAGGTCACTATCGCCCACATGGCGGAGCGCCTTGTCATCATCATTAGCGACAAGCCAGCTTCTATCACTTTCAAACACCTTGCCCTTGCAATAAAAGGCAGGGAAGGATGAGGACTTAAAGCCCATAACGCATACATTGTGATGACCTGCCTCAAGTGTGATTTTCGAGCCAACGGGATATGATTTTCCGTCAACACTTATGCAAGCATCGGTAGTGTTAGCATAAAACTCAATCGTTTCGGGCTCTGAAATGTCAGCCTCTTTAAATAATTTAGCATTTCTTTTTGGACCATCAACACGCCATGAAGGATAGTAAAACACGGATTTTGTCGTGCTATTGTTACCATTTTCGTATGTTTTGGCGTGCGTGCGCCTGTTGTGTAAAAGCATTCCGTGATAAAGCTCAAGGCTGCCGGGATACCATATCCATTTTGCCATAAAAACACCTCGCATATATTTACTGCTTATATTTTATCATACTAATGTGAAATTATCAATATTTTAAAAGCAAAAACACCTCATAAAGAGGTGTTTTTGTTAATAATTATTTGCGATTTTTAATAGCATCAATCGGCTTCATTGAAGCAATCTTCTTAACAGGGAAGAATGTCGCAATTATCGCAACGAGAAGAGATACGCCAAGGAGGAGTCCGATTTGTCTTATACCGAATGTAAGGAATGTGACAAGGAGCCCTAAGTCCTCTCTGAATACACCGTTGATTACATATACGACCGTTCCTGTCGTGAAAAGAGCCAAAACGAAGTTTATCATAGAGATAATGAATGATTCCGCAAAGAAAATCATAAATACATCGTTTGAGCGTGAGCCGATAGCACGAAGAATACCGATTTCCTGCTTTTTGTATGAAATACTTGTCGCAATGAAGTTTGAAAGCATAAGAGATGCAAATACAGCAAATCCAACGCCGACCCAAAGGAATACCTGACCCAAGACCTCAAGTGTGTCATCAATCATGCCAAGCTCCTCTGTTACGGAGTTTTTGAGCGCAAATCTTGCCATTCCGTCATAATGCTCATTTTCGTAAGAGAATGCCGAAATATTGTGGACATCATCTCTGCCGTCAGGCATAGGAGCAACAACATAGCTGTAATCACCCATTGAAATTTCGTCAACAAGAAGGTCGTAAACCTCATCGGCAACAACAACCTTTATTCCTGTCTCGGTTGTAACGCCGACAATTCTTGCGTCCTTGCTTTCGTCACGGGTTTGTTCCTTGCCCCAAAGCTCGTATCTTATAGCAAGATTATATGTTGCGTTCTTGATCTCATCAAAAACATAATTTGCGTAAGCCGTCTTTGCGCGTTCGATCTCCGAGCTTGAAATACTGCATTCCTGCTCATTTCCGTTACATGCCCAGTAATACTCGTTTTTGTAGTCTGAGAAGCACATGTAATAGTTTGGGACATCAAAATACTCTTCCTTTTCGTAATCATACAGATTATCGGTATGATACCATCTTGGCTTTTCGGTTGCCTTTTCAGCCTCCTTAACCGCATCCTCAAATGTGTCCATTGCAAGATCTGCATAGAAAATATCATAACGGTTTGCGTAATAGTTACTCTTCATAATTCCGTAGAAAAGCTCGTAGGATGAGCCGTTTGGAAAGTAAATAACTCTATTCTTGTACTGCTCATATGTTACTACCTTGTCGGAAATTCCATATTTTTCCATGATGCTATCATACAGTATCTTTGCGTCATAAAGGTCGCAGCCATATCTTACTGCATAATCGGCAAAAATATATGCGATTTCTTGCGTATTCAAAACATTTGTTTCTGTTTCTTCATCCCAGAGCACATAGCTGTTTTCATCAAAGTGTGTATCCTTTGTTTTGATGTAATCAATAGCGCTGTCAAGATTTTTTATTGCATAATCATATGCCGCAAGATGAATAAGGTTATTTTGGATTCCCTCAAGGTTTGTAGCGCCGAATCTTGAAGCGTATTCAAGCTCTATACCATCCTTAATCTCGATTTCGAAGAGGTTAAAGGATTCGTTTTCCTTGTCGCCGTCAAAGCCATAGTTATAGTTGTTTATAAATTCCCTTGCTTGAGAGATAGGAAGAATAACATCGTACTTGCCAAGCGTTGTCACAGGACTGTCGGTAAGCCATTGAATTTTTGAAGCATTGATTTGTGAAAGCTTGTGTAGATTGTAGTATGAGCTTGGCCACGATGAGTAGTTGTTATCATCAAGGTTGGCGTTTTTATCCTTATATGTCATAAGCTCAAAGTTGCCTTGCTTAACATTTTGACGGTTTTCGTGAACAATGGCGTTAAGCACGTCAAAGAAATCTTGATTTATAAACATTACAGCGTTAAGAGAATGCGATTTTGCGGCATCAAGCTCCTCATTAACAACCATGTTAAAGATGTTTTCATTTCTTGTATCGGCAAGTGCCTCGTAGCGAGATGTGTCAAAGCCTGTGTCCAAAACACCGACAATCTTATATTTTTGTGTTGGCAGGTTCCAGCTAACCTGAATGGTGATTTCCTTGCCAACCATTTCGCCAATGGAGTTGATTTTTATAATGTCAGAGGTTTTTGTATCCTCATTATATTGAAGAAATCCGTTTTTTACATAGTATTCCGCAATAAAGCTTGGAATAACAATCTCATTATTATTTTCGGGAAGCTTGCTTCCTGAGGTAAGCGAGTAATTAAATGATGAAATTATCTCTTGGCTAAGCACGGATACACCAGAAAATTCGCTTGGATAAACTCTTGACCAGTCGTATCTTGAATCCGATGATGAGCTTGATGAAGCGACCTCACTTGCGTATTGAAGATAAAGTCCGTCACCGCCAAGCACAGGCAAGAATTTAAGACCTGTTTGCTGTTCAAGAATAGCAATTTCATCGGTGGAAACTTGATTGCCCCAATCCTGCCAGTAGAAGCCATCTGGGTCGCTTTCATCATAAAAGTATTTTGTTTCTTTAATGAATGAAGCATAGTCGATGCCCGAGTCAATAAGCGATGTTGTGCAGGTGTTGATGCTATCATACGATGCTATTGAGTCCGCAAGACCGAATAGCGAGAATGCGATGAATGAAAGCAAAATGGTGAAAACAAGACGCACCTTCTTATGCTTAAGACCGCTTGAGCCAAGCTTAAACGCGTTTTTGACTGACAGCTTAGACTTGATAGTCTTGAAAAGTCCTTGCTTGTTTTCAATCTTGGATTCATCAGTTGTCTTAAAAATCTTGTTTTGACGCTTGTCGTTGATAATAAGTGAGGTGTTACCCTTAATTTTCTTAATATAGGCGTTGATCGCCTCAATATCCTCACTTGTAAGCTCATATCCGTCCTTAATGGTAATTTCCTTACCAACATAGGAAAGGTTGGGCTCCTCGGCGTTTTCGGTTGCTTCCTTATCGTATTCAACATCGGAAATTATTTTACCGTCAGCAAGCTCAATAATTCTATCAGCATAAAGCTCGGAAAATTCTCTGTCGTGAGAAACGATAAGAACAAGCTTATTTTTAGAAAGCTCCTTAAGCGTGTCAAATACCTGGCGACCTGTGTTAGAGTCAAGCGCACCTGTCGGCTCGTCAGCCATGATGATTTCAGGCTTCTTAACAAGCGCACGGGCAATAGCAACTCTTTGCTTTTGACCGCCGGAAAGCTCATTTGGCTTTCTTGAGCCAAGACCGGTCAGGTCAACCTCGGCAAGGATATCATTGATTTCTTGATTTGTCGCTTTTCTTCCCTGAAGCTCAATAGCAAGCGCAATGTTAGCACCAACCGTGAACTCCTCAAGAATGTTGTACTCTTGGAAGATGAAGCCGACATATGTGTTTCGGTAGCTGTCAAAGCCGGACTGCTTAAAATCTTTTGTTGATTGACCCTTGATAATAATTTCACCGGAGTCAATCGTGTCAAGTCCGCCAAGAACATTTAAAAGAGTGGACTTACCGCTTCCACTTTTACCGAGAATGAAAACCATTCCGGTATCAGGTAGGCGCAGGGAAACATCGTCAAGCGCATGTACCTCGACGCCTTTCTTGGGAGCATATACCTTTTTCAGGTTTCTTGCCTCAATCATAAAATCTCTCCTTTTTAATGTCAATTCTACAATGCGAGAATGTCCTCAAAATTGAAGTTGACAAAGTAAACAAAAAAATTAAAATAAATAAAATTGCGAGTGAATTCATAATATTTTGATAAATAAAAATT
This sequence comes from Clostridia bacterium, assembly GCA_017466455.1. The sequence continues at coordinate 36,801 of JAFTUD010000024.1, read as the reverse complement.
CACCTATTTTATATATTTTATATAGATATTCTATCATAAATATGCTTTGATGTCAATATTTTTATATAGATGAGGCGAATATTAAACCGACAAAATCAGCAAGAGCCGAAGGACGCCATAAAGCGATAATTGATAAAAATGCGAAAACAGTAAAAAACAATGTCGCCGTTTTGTCACATTTGCAAGGTCAAAAAAGAGAAGAAAAAACACAAAAAATGAACAAAGGTCGCTAAAATACGACAATATACCGTGAAAACAGGCGCATAAAGCGATAAAAACGCATATATGAACATATGCTCATTCGTAAAAAAGAAAAACAAAACGCTAAAACTTTTTTAAGAAACAGATTAAAAAAGAAATTTTTGGCAAATAATAAGATCAAAATAAAAGCTAATATAAAAAAGGAGAAAAATATGAAAATAGTAATCTTACCAAACGATCAAAAATCACCCGAGCAAGGCGCAAGGGACGCGGTAACAGCTGTAAACGGCGCGCCAATTATAGTAAATTTAATAAAAATGGCTAAAAGCAACGGCTTTTTTGAGGCGTGGATATGCGATAATTCGGATACAAACGAGATTGATAATTGTATAAGCTCTAATTTTGAGCATTTTAATGGAATTGAAATAAGAATTTTTAAATTTCCAAGGGAATATAAAAGCGGAAGAATTTTGTCAGCTCTTGGCGAAAGAGATCTTGGCGGAATGTTTCTTGTCGCCCCCTGCGATGCCATAACGGATTTGGATATTCAGGGTATGATATCGTATCATAAGGAGGGGGCAAGGGTTGGAACAGTTTGTATAACTGAGCAAAATGCCGTTACCCAAATTCAAGATGATACAACATGCGAAATTGAGGAAACGAGGGTCGTAAATTCCGGCTTTTATATTCTTGAGGAGGAGAGCGTTGAGTACACCTCGGACAATGAGCCGATTGATACGCATCTTGTCCCTCTGCTTGCCGAGTATGACGAGCTTAGTGTTTACAACGCAAGATGCAAAATGATACACTATACATCTGCACTGTAAATTCTTTAAATATGTAATTTTTGAAATTATAAAATGTAAAATTTATAAATTTATAAAATCAAAAATTCAAAAACACAAATAAATGCTAAAATTGCCTTTAATAAAGGATATTTACAAAAATATTTAAAAATAAAAATAAAAAAATAGCGAGATTTCTCGCTATTTTTTATTAGTCATCAAAATCAAATGATCCTGTGTAAAGCTGATAATATTTTCCCTTGAGCGCGAGTAGATCCTCATGTGAGCCACGCTCAATAATTCTGCCCTTGTCAAGCACCATAATTACATCGGAGTTTTTGATGGTGGAAAGTCTATGTGCAATTACAAATACGGTCCTTCCCAGCATAAGCGCATCAAGTCCTGCGGAAACAAGTGACTCGGTACGGGTGTCAATAGATGATGTAGCCTCATCAAGAATCATAACAGGCGGGTCAGCCACCGCAGCCCTTGCAATGGAGATCAACTGGCGCTGTCCCTGCGAAAGGTCGCTTCCGCTTCCTGAAATTACTGTATTGTATCCGTCAGGGAGCATTGAGATGAAGGAGTGAGCATTTGCACGCTTTGCAGCCTCAATACATTCCTCATCGGTTGCATCAAGCTTTCCGTAGCGAATGTTGTCGATTACAGTTCCGGTAAACAGGTTTACATCCTGCAAAACAATTCCGAGAGAGTGCCTTAAATCGTCCTTTTTGATCTTGTTGATGTTAATTCCGTCATAACGGATTTTTCCGTCAGCAATATCGTAAAAGCGGTTTATAAGATTTGTAATGGTTGTTTTTCCAGCACCGGTAGCACCGACAAATGCGATTTTCTGTCCGGGCTCGGCATATAGAGAAATATCGTGTAGCACGATTTTGTCCTCAACATATCCGAAGTCAACCTCGCTCATTCTTACATCACCCATAAGGCGTGTATAGGTTACAGTTCCGTCACCGTGAGGATGCTTCCAAGCCCAGATTCCCGTGCGTTTTTTGCTTTCAATGAGGTTGCCGTCCTTGTCAAAGGTTGCGTTGACAAGAGTAACATATCCGTTGTCAACCTCACATTCCTCATCCATAAGCTCGAAAATTCTTTCCGCGCCCGCAAGACCCATAATTATAGCGTTTGCTTGGTTTGAAAGCTGAGAAACATTGTTTGTAAACTGTCTTGAAAGACCGAGAAAGGCAACGATAGTACCGATTTGGAAAATTTCCATGCCCGCAAGAGATACATTTTTTGTGTTGAATATAAATAGCATTGAGCCAACGAAAATGATAAGAACATAGAGAATATGTCCGATATTGTTCATTATCGGCATAAGGGTGTTGGCTCTTATATTAGCCTTGGTTGCGTTTTCGCAAAGCTCAGAGTTGAATTCACTAAATCTTTTCTTGCTTTTTTCTTCAAAGTTAAAGACCTTAACAACCTTTTGACCGTTGATCATTTCCTCAATGTAGCCCTCAGTGTCGCCAAGCGATTCCTGTTGCTTTTTGAAGTAAATCGCACCGCTTCCGCCGATTTTTCTGCTTATAAATGTCATAATAAGCGCGCCGATGATAACGACTATTGTGAGCCAAAAGCTCATAAAGAGCATAAGCGAGGTAACGGTGAGAAGGATTATAACGGTTGTGATAATTTGAGGTAAGGATTGAGAAACAAGCTGTCTTAGCGAGTCAATGTCATTCGTGTAGTGTGACATTATATCGCCACGGGTATTTGAATCAAAGTATTTAATAGGAAGCTTTTGCATCTTCTTGAACATAAGACACCGTAGCTTGTGAAGACAGCCCTGTGTAACCACCGCCATTGTCCGTGTCTGGATAAATGCCGAAGCAAGACCGACGGCGTAAATTACTGCAAGGATTGAAAGGGCAATGCCGATGCGCCTGAATTGATCGCTCATAGCCTTGTCAATTCGTGCCTGCTTGCTTGCCTCAAATTCTGCAATTTGCTCCTCTGTCATTTCCGCGCGCTCCGCATCGGAAAGCGTGAGGTCGTCAAGAGCCTCTATTGAGGTGTTGACTACATATTCCTGAAATATCGAAGGACACGCAGTCGCGACCGCATTCAAGAAAATACATATAATAACCACAATAAACGGAAGCTTGTAGAATGAAAAGAGAAGACTGAGAAGCCTTTTAAAGGTGCCCTTCTTCGCCCTTCTCATAGGACGGCCCATTTTTTGTGGCTGTCTTGGAGACTTTACTGCTTTATTCATTGCATTTTCGCCTCCTTTGTTTGAGATGTGTAAATTTCGCGATAGATGTCGTTTGATATAAGTAGCTCATCGTGAGTTCCAAGTCCATTGATTTTTCCGTCATCCATAACTATAATGAGATCAGCCTCTTGGACGCTTGAGATTCTTTGAGCAATTATAATCTTAGTCGTATTAGGAATTTCCTCTCTCATAGCCTTGCGTATAAGAGCATCGGTCCTTGTGTCAACCGCGCTTGTTGAGTCGTCAAGAATCAGCACGGCAGGCTTTTTGAGAAGCGCACGGGCAATGCAAAGTCGTTGCTTTTGTCCGCCCGAAACATTAGTTCCGCCCTGCTCAATATAATGGTCATAGCCATCAGGGAACGAGGTTATAAACTCATCGGCACAGGCAAGCTTGCAAACACGAATTAGCTCCTCATCGGTTGCGTTTTCGTCGCCCCAACGAAGGTTTTCCTTTATAGTGCCCGAGAAAAGCACATTTTTTTGCAAAACAACGCTGACCGCGTCACGAAGCGCCTCAATGTCATAATTTCTTACATCAACACCGCCGACGCATATAGAGCCCTTAGAAGCATCGTAAAGCCTCGGTATTAGCTGAATAAGCGAGGATTTTGCACTTCCTGTTCCGCCGATAATTCCAACCGTTTGTCCTGACCTTATGTGTAGGTTAATATTTGAAAGTGCGTATTTTTCCGCGCGCTTTGCATACTTGAAGCTTACATCATTGAAATCAATATCGCCGTTTTCAACCTTGAAAATAGGATTTTCGGGGTTTTTAATAGTTGTTTCCTCGTTAAGAACCTCACAAATACGCCTTGCGCTTTCAAGTGACATCGTTATCATAACGAATATCATTGAAATCATCATAAGGCTCATGAGCATTTGAATTCCATAGGAGAGAAGCATAGAGAAATTTCCTACATCAAAGGCTGTTCCGGTTGTTTGAATAAGTATGTAAGAGCCGAGAAGAAGCACGCCGATCATGAGAGAGTACATGCAAAGAGTCATTATAGGGTGGTTGAATGCAAGGATTTTTTCCGCCCTTGTAAAGTCCGCCCTTACATCGTCAGACGCGCGCTCAAACTTTTCGCTTTCATATTTCTCACGAACAAAGGATTTTACAACCCTCATGCCTTGAACATTTTCCTGAACCGAGCCGTTTAGCGTGTCATATTTCTTGAAAACCTTCTTGAAAATAGGCATTGCCTTCCTTGCAACAATAATGAGTGTGAAAAGAAGGATAGGAATGATTATAACAAAGATGAATGCCATTTGTCCGCCAACCGTAAACGCCATTATAACAGAGAAGATGAACATAAAGGGTGAGCGTATCGCGGTCCTTATAATCATCATAAATGATTGCTGAACATTCGTAACATCTGTTGTGAGCCTTGTTACAAGGCTTGATGTTGAAAATTTATCAATGTTTTCAAATGAAAAGTCCTGAGATTTATTGTAAAGCGCACTGCGTAAATTTTTTGCAAATCCGCAGGATGCCTTTGAGCACTGAATTCCGGCGACCGCACCGAAAACAAGGGACAAAAGCGCACAGCAAATCAAAATCGCACAAAAGATCGCTACTCTTGAGAAATTTATATTTCCCTTTGACTCGTTAAGCTCGTTTATAAGTGTTCCGGCAATGGCAGGAATTGCACATTCCATTATTACCTCAAGCATAACAAAAAGGGGCGAAAGAATAGCACTTTTCTTGTATTCGCCAATGTACTTGGAAAGCTGTTTTATAAGTTTCACCGTCGTATCCTTTCATAAAATTATAAAATATGATAATAGTTACTTTGTTTATTAAAGCACTACATATTTTATCACTTAATATTTGTAAAATCAATAGCAAATTTTAATAAAATTTGTAAACAAATTTAAAAACTTATTTGAAGAAATTAGCAAAAGCACCCTTCGGTGCTTTCCTGTTAAATAATATCGGGATATGCAAGATAAAAAAGCTCCTTAATTCGCTCCTCGTTTCTTGTAAGATGCAGATATCCAAAAACCGCCTCAAGTCCTGTCGCATTCTTATATTCGGCAGGTGACGCGCTCTTGGGAATATTAAGGTGTGATGAATTTTTGGCGCGCCTGAAAATATCAGACTCTTGCTCCGAAAGAGAGGCTTCAATCCTTAAATACGCCTTGCTTTGTTGGGTAGCAGTAACATATTTTCTTGCCTCGGAATTTAATTTCGCGCTTTTTTCATAGCCCTTTAAAATCAAATGCTCCCTTACAAGAAGCTCTATTACGCCGTCGCCAAGATATGCAAGAGCCATGGCAGAGATTTGAGAAAAATCCATCTTTAAATCCGTCCTTTAAAACCCTTAAATTACTGTAATTTTAACACATCCCTCAACAAAAATCAATATAAGTATTGAAATATTATATAAAATGTGGTAAAATAATCAAAGGACAAATGCTTTATGGTGTACCTCGAATGGGGACACGAAAGGAATATTATGATATACGATGTAATTATCATAGGAGCCGGAATTAGCGGTACTATGTGTGCATATATGTTGGCTAAATATGATTTGCGCGTGCTTGTTGTTGAGGCGGGAGAGGATATTGCCTCAGGCTCAACAAGGGCAAACTCCGCAATCGTACACGCAGGCTATGATGCCAAGCCTGGAACATTAAAGGCTAAGCTTAATGTGCGCGGATGCGAAATGATGGAGGGCGTCGCAAGGGCGCTTGATGTTCATTATCAAAGATGCGGATCGCTTGTTATCGGCTTTAATGAGCAGGATAGAGCGCATATTGAGGAGCTTAAGCTCCGTGGCGAAAAAAACGGTGTTTGGGGACTCGAAATTATTGAAAGTGAGGAGCTACACGCTCTTGAGCCGTATGTTGCTACCGACGCAACCTGCGCTCTTGTTGCTCCAAGCGCCGGTATTGTTTGCCCCTATGACCTTGCCTTTGCGGTGAGCGAAAATTCCGCAACCAACGGCACTGAATTCAAGTTTAATTTCAAGGTTGATAAAATTGAAAAAGAGGGCACATCATTTGCCGTTTCCAGCGAAAACGAAACGGTTTACGGAAGATTTTTGCTTAACTGCGCGGGTCTTTACTGTGATGAGATTGCACGCCTTGCCTCTGATCCGTTGCCATTTGAGATCATTCCAAGGCGCGGCGAGTATATGCTCCTTGATAAAATGGAGAGCAAAATCGCGAAGCACACGCTTTTTGTAACTCCGAGCGAGAAGGGAAAGGGAATACTTGTTTCCCCAACCGCTGACGGAAATATCATTGTTGGACCCAATGCCAATATTGTTGATGAAAAGAGCGATACAAGCGTTACCTATGAGGGGCTTGATGAAATTGCCGAGGGCGCGCGCCTTATCGTTCCAAGCATAAATCTGAAAGCAAATATCACCTCGTTTGCAGGGGTTAGACCAACACCTACAAGCGGAGATTTCTATATTCAACCGTCAGATAAGGTTGAAAATTTGATACATGTCGCGGGAATTGAGTCACCGGGGCTTGCTTCCTCTCCTGCAATCGGTGAGTATGTGGTTGAAATTTTAAGAAATTGCGGTCTTGAGCTGAAAGAAAGAGAAAACTATATAAAAACTCGCTCAAGCAACGGGAATTTCAAGCTCTTTTGCGATATGTCAGATGATGAGAAGCAAGAGGCTATAAGAAAAAATCCTGCATACGCTAAAATTATTTGCAGATGCGAGAATATCACCGAGGGCGATGTCCTTGGCGCTATATACAGACCTATCGGTGCGCACACCGTTGATATGGTAAAAAGGCGTACTCGCTCGGGAATGGGCAGATGCCAAGGCGGATTTTGCCGTAGCAGAGTTGCCGATATCATATCAAGAGAGCTGAATATTCCGCTTTCTGAGGTTAGAAAATTCACTAAAAACTCAAAAATTCTTTACGGAAAAACGAAGTGATAATGAATAAAAAGCTTATTATAATCGGTGCAGGGCCGGCAGGACTTGCGTGTGCCCTCGGAGCTATACGGGGCGGGCTTTCTCCTGAGGATATGTTGATTATAGAAAGAGAGGATGAGCTTGGCGGAGTCCTCAATCAATGTGTTCACGACGGATTTGGAGAAATTTGCCTTGGGAAAAACCTAACGGGCACTGAATATGCCGAATATTTTGCAAGTAAGATAAACGGGCTTAATATTCCTTGTATGACGGGCACAACTGTCCTTTCTATATCAAGAGAAAAGCAAATCACCGTAATATCTCAAGCTCTTGGATATACAACCGTTAGCGCAGATGCAATAGTTATTGCCACAGGGTGCAGAGAGCGCTCTCGTGGCTCGCTCAAAATTGCAGGCACACGCCCTGCGGGAGTTTTCTCTGCAGGCACAGTTCAGCACTTTGTGAATATAGAGGGATATCTTACGGGCAAGCGCGCTATCGTTTTGGGCTCGGGAGATATAGGACTCGTTGTGGCAAGGCGCTTGAAAATTGAGGGTGCTGAGGTTGTCGGAGTGTATGAGGAAAGGGCTTATCCCCGCGGTATGGACAAAAATATTGAGCAATGCCTTAAAAAGCTTGATATTCCGTTCTATACGCAAAAAACCGTTTCCAAAATCCTCGGCAAGGAAAGAGTAGAGGGTGTTATAATTTGTGACACCGATAAATCCCGTAAATTAATAAAGGGCACAGAGAAGCTTGTGAAATGTGACACAATCGTGCTATCTCTTGGACTTGTTCCCGACAATATAATATGCGCCGATGCGGGCGTTTTGATTGATAGCGCAACACAGGGTGCCGTGGTTGATCAATATTATCAAACAAATATTGACGGAATTTTTGCGTGCGGAAATGCGCTTCATATTCATGATATCGTTGATTATATCACCAAAGAGGGCTACGAGGCAGGAAAATACGCCTGCGCATATCTGAACGGAGAAATATCCTCTTTAGGTAATGCGGTAAATATATCGCACAATGACGGAATAAAGCATACAGTCCCCCATCAAATTTCCCATCCTATACTTTCCTGCACTGATGAAATCGTCATTTCGTACAGAGTTAGCCGACCTATGAAAAATGTGAGGATTTCACTGAGGATTGACGGACAAGAGGCACAATTTGAGGCTAAGTCGGAGCTTACCCCCTCACGCCAAAGCATTATGGTGCTTAATAAAAATACACTTTCAATGCTTAAAGAGGCGAGGACTGTTAGCATTGAGGCAACGGAGGTCTAAATGATACTTACGACCACAGTAAAGATAAAAAGCGAGGAATACACCCTCGTTCCCGTTAAAACAAGCGAAAAAATCCCCGTTGATAAATTAAAGGAGGCTATGAGGCTTGTAAACAGCCTTGAGGTTTTGCCCCCCGTTCACCTCGGACAGGTGCTTATCAAGGACTTTATCCTTGAGGGTGTGTCGCTTGTTGCCACAAAAACTATATTAAAATAATAAAAACGGCGATTTGCCGTTTTTGTTTATCCGTATAATGTAAAAAATAAACCAAATGAAAATTATATCTTGATTTTCCACCTTAAAGGAGATACAATTTTATTGTAAACGAAAGGAGAAGAGCATGGAAAATATCATTGAAATAAAAAGCCTTACGAAAAGCTTTGGAGAGGTTAAGGCGGTCAAGGATATCAGCTTCCGAGTGAAAGACGGCGAGTTTTTTGCCTTTCTCGGAGTAAACGGAGCAGGAAAATCTACAACCATCAATATAATTTGCGCTCAGCTTTCCAAGGATAGCGGTAGCGTTATAATAGATGGCAAAGATCTTGATAAGGACTCCGGTAGTATAAAAAGAGAAATAGGAGTCGTATTTCAGTCCTCGGTGCTTGATATGGCACTGTCTGTATATGATAATCTTGAAAGCAGGGGCGCTCTTTACGGAATTGTAGGTGAGGATTTCAAAAAGCGACTTAATGAGCTTGCGAAATTGCTTGATTTTGAGGACCTTTTAAAGCGCACGGTAGGTAAGCTATCAGGCGGTCAAAGGAGAAGAATTGATATTGCAAGGGCACTTTTGCACAATCCTAAAATTTTAATTCTCGATGAGCCGACAACCGGACTTGACCCTCAAACAAGAAGGCTTTTGTGGTCAGTAATTTCCGAGCTTAGAAAAGAGCAGGGAATGACTATATTCCTTACAACTCACTATATGGAGGAGGCGTCTGAGGCTGACTATGTCGTTATACTTGACGCAGGAGAAATTTGCGCAAGCGGAACTCCACTTGAGCTTAAAAACGCATACACGGGCGACTTTGTTACCATTTACGGAGCGAAAGAGGACGAGATAAGGGCTCTTGGCTTTCCATATGAGCAAATAAGAGATGCTTACAAAATTCTGCTTCCAAGCACCAAAACAGCCACGAAGCTTATTGTCAAAAATCCCGAGCTTTTTATTGACTATGAAATCACCAAGGGAAAAATGGATGATGTGTTCCTTTCGGTGACAGGAAAGACCTTGAAGGGGGAAAGAGAAGAATGAAGACAGTGTCAGTGCTTATAAAAAGGAATGTAAAGCTGTTTTTCAAGGATAAGGGAATGTTCTTTACAGCTCTTATAACTCCTGCCATATTGCTCGTCTTATACGCTACCTTCCTTGGAAATGTTTATAGAGATAGCTTTATGTCGGGCATACCTCAGGGAATACGAATTTCAAGCGAGATTGTTGACGGTCTCGTTGCCTCTCAGCTTGTTTCATCTATCCTTGCAGTTTCCTGCGTGACCGTTGCATTTTGCTCAAACTTTTTAATGGTGCAGGATAAGGCAAACGGCACAATAAAGGACCTTACCCTTGCGCCAATTTCGTCATCAGTCCTTTCGCTTAGCTATTATTTTGCAACGATTATTTCAACACTTATAATATGCCTGAGCGCAACCGCACTGTGCCTTGGATATGTCGCTATCGTTGGCTGGTATATTTCCTTTGCCGATACAATGCTTTTAATCCTTGATGTAATTCTGGTAGTGCTGTTCGGAACAGCACTTTCCTCGGTAATTAACTTCTTTCTCTCTACCCAAGGGCAAATTTCCGCAGTCGGAACAATAATAAGCTCAGGATATGGCTTTATTTGCGGAGCTTATATGCCAATATCCTCATTTGGAGAGGGGCTTCAAGGGGTAATTATGTTCTTGCCGGGAACATACGCAACCTCGCTTCTTAGAAATCACGCAATGAGGGGCGCATTTGACGCGCTTTGCGAGGACGGAATGCCCGAGACAGTCGTTGAAGAGCTTAGAAATATGCTTGATTGCAACCTGTATTTCTTTGACTCCGCAGTATCTCACGGCGCAATGTATGCAGTGCTGTGCGTATCGGTTATCGTTCTTGCTGCCGTATATGTTCTTATGAACAGGCTAAGGCGTAAAAGCTAAAAGCATAAAAAATAAAGCGAATAAAAAAATAAAATGGACTGCTTTTGCAGTCCATTTTTGGTGCCGGTGATCGGGGTCGAACCGATACGGTATCACTACCACAGGATTTTGAGTCCAGCACGTCTACCAATTCCATCACACCGGCATATTCATATGTTGCTCAAACATTCTATCATATATTTTTAAAAAATTCAATACTTTTTTGTAATTTTTGCAAAAAATATTTTGAGTGTTAATTCTTGCGAAAAATAATAGATTTTCTCTTTACTTTTTTAATGAAATATGGTATTATCAATAATAGTGTAGTTAGTAGCATACCTAAAAACTGAAGAAACGGAATAATAAAATGACTGAACATCAAACAGAACGATTTTTAAAGGCTAAAAGAGAGCTTTTTGATACATATTACAGCTTTTTGAACGACAAGCAAAGAGAGGCGGTTTATACAGTAAACGGTCCTGTTCTTATCCTTGCGGGCGCAGGTAGCGGAAAGACAACCGTGCTTGTAAACAGAATAGCGCATATAATCAAATACGGTAATGCCTATAAAACGACTAAAATCCCCGATTTCATCACCGAGGATACGCTTGATGATCTTGAGCTTGCCAAGGGCTTGCCAAAGGAGCAAATTGAGAAGTATCTCGAGCTGTTTGCGGAGGCGCCGTGCCCCGCTTGGGGAATTTTGGCAATTACCTTTACAAATAAGGCGGCAAACGAAATAAAGGAGCGACTTTCCAAAATACTGCACGAGGATGCAGGCGAAATTTGGGCAGGCACCTTCCACTCGGTTTGTATGCGTATCCTAAGACGCAACGGCGACCTTGTCGGCTACCGCGAGGGCTTTAGCGTTTGCGATGCCGATGATGCCAAAAAGACAATTTCCAAGTGCATGAAGGACCTTGGAGTGAATGAAAAAATTTTATCTCTTAAGGATGTGCAAAATCTAATCAGCCGTGCTAAGGATAAGCTCATGACTCCCGAGGATTACCGCGCGGAGGCTGGCTTTGATTATAAATACAAGCTCGTTGCCGATGTTTATGAAAAATATCAAGCTGAGCTTGAATCATCAAATGTCCTTGACTTTGATGATATCATAATGAAGACGGTAATGCTTCTTCGCGACAATCCTGATGTCCTTGCACAATATCAAAATAAGTTCAGATATGTCTGCATTGATGAGTATCAGGATACAAACGACGCGCAATTTGAGCTGACACGCCTTCTATCCGATTTTTACAGAAATATAATGGTAGTTGGCGATGATGACCAAAGCATTTATAAATTCCGCGGTGCTACAATAGAGAATATATTAAACTTTGACCAAACCTACACAAGTGCAAAAATAATAAAGCTTGAGCAAAATTATCGCTCAACCTCAAATATTCTAAACGCCGCAAACGGTCTTATCTCAAAGAACTATCATAAGCATAAAAAGACCCTGTGGTGCGCTAACGAAACAGGTGAGAAAATCATCGTTAAGGAAGCACCTACGCAAAATGACGAGGCTCGCTTTATCGTTGATGAAATTATAAGGCTAAAAGAGAATGATGAGTATTCCTATAAGGATTTTGCAGTTCTTTACCGTATGAACGCTCTGTCGCGAAGCCTTGAAACAATTTTCGCAAATAGCGGTATTCCTTACCGTGTTCTTGGCGGTCACCGATTCTATGACCGCGAGGAGGTAAAGGATATTGTGGCATATTTGCACCTTGTGAATAACCCCGAGGATAATATCCACCTGCGCAGAATTTATAATAAGCCGACAAGAAAAATAGGTCAAACCTCGTTTGAGCGTGCGTCGACCATTTCAGTTGAGCTTGGAATTCCGCTTATTGATGTAATGCAGGGCGCATTTAACTATAACGCGATTCCAAAGACCGCACAGCTCCCGATGAAGGAGTTTGCCGAGCTTATAAAATCGCTTAATGCCGATAAGGATAATGTATCGGTTGAAGCCCTTGTTGAAACGATTATAAAGCGCTCAGGCTATGAGCAAATGCTTAAGGATGAGGGCGAGGCAGGTAAGGAAAGGCTTGAAAACCTTGATCAGCTTGTTACAGGTATTAAGGAGTATGAGGGCTCAACCGATGAGCCATCGCTTACAGGATTTTTGGAGCAAATTTCACTTGTTGCCGATGTTGATAAATATGATGAAAATGCCGATACGGTAATTCTTATGACAATTCATAGCGCAAAGGGACTTGAATTTCCCGTTGTATTTATTCCGGGCATGGAGGAGTGCGTTTTCCCATCTCAGCAAACGATGTATATTCCATCAGAGGTTGAGGAGGAGAGGCGTCTTGCCTATGTCGCAATTACAAGGGCAAAAAAGCAGCTGTATTTGATTCATGCAAGAGAGAGAATGATGCACGGAATGACTATGCGCAATCCGCTTTCTCGCTTCGCTAAGGAAATTGATCCCGAATATCTTGATTTAAGGAAAATTCCGTCATTCAACAGAAGCGGTAGCTATTCTCAACAGCAAAGGACAGGCTCACAAAGCACATCGTTTACCGAGGCGCTCACAGGTAGAAGACCCGAGCAAAAGCCACTGTCTGCATACAGCATAGGAGATAGGGTAAATCACCTTTCCTTCGGTGACGGAACAGTTATAGGCGTAACGCCAATGAGCAATGATTTTATGTATGAAATAATGTTTGATACAGTAGGTACAAAAAAGCTCATGGCAACCTATACGCAAAGGCTTATGCGCAGAATATAAAATTTTAAAATTTAAAAATTCATAAATTCAAAAAGAAACTAAGGAGAAACAAAAATGAGCATTCCAAGACCCGAGCATCCCAATCCCCAATTTGAAAGAGAGGACTGGATAAACCTCAATGGCGAGTGGCAGTTTGAATATGATTTCGGCATAAGTGGCCGTGATAGAAAATTCTACGAAAGAAAGTCACTTGACTCAAAAATTATCGTTCCGTTTTGCCCGGAAAGCGTTCTTTCGGGAATAGGCAACACCGACTTTTTAAACTGCGTGTGGTACCTTAAAAATGTTGAAATCCCAAGCACCGACAAAAATGTTATTCTTCATTTCGGAGCAGTAGATTACGAAAGCTATATCTACATAAACCATAAGGAGGTTTACCACAACATCGGTGGCTTTGTTGGCTTTGACATTGATATTACAAATTATGTAAATAAGGGCGAGGAAAACATCATCACCGTATGCGCCATTGATACAAATCCCAAGGGCAAGGCGTCAGGAAAGCAGTCAAAGAATTATTATTCAGGGGGCTGTGATTATACAAGAACAACAGGTATTTGGCAAACGGTATGGCTTGAATTTGTTGATAAATCCTATATCAAATCCGTAAAATACTACCCTTCAATCCCCGATAAGAGTGTTCAAATTGAGGTTGAGGCGGTTGGAAACGCACTCTTTACCGCCGAGGCAAGCTACGAGGGTAAGCCTATGGGTAAGGTTAGCGCAGAGCTTAATGGCGGAATTTCACGCCTTACGCTTCAGCTTGATGAGCTTCATTTGTGGGAAGCGGGCAAGGGCAGACTTTATGACCTTAACCTCACATACGGAAACGATAATGTAAAGAGCTACTTCGGTATTAGAACAACCGAATTCAAGGACAAGAAATATATGCTTAACGGAAAAAGCCTATATCTTGTAACCGTTCTCGATCAAGGCTTCTATAAGAAGGGTATTTATACCGCTGAAACCGATGAGGAGCTTGTTAAGGATATTTACCTCTCATTCGATGCAGGCTTTAACGGCGCAAGACTCCACCAAAAGGTGTTTGAGCCAAGATTTTTGTATCATTGTGATAAGCTCGGTTATCTCGTGTTTGGCGAAACAGGAAACTGGGGACTTGATATATCAAATATGGAACAGCTGACTCCTTTTATGCTCGAATGGCAAAGAGAGCTTCAAAGAGATTTCAACCATCCCTCAATTATCGGCTGGTGCCCGCTTAATGAAACATGGGACTTTGATTACAGACATCAAAACGATGATTTTGTAAGAGCATTGTATTATACCACAAAGGCAATAGATACAACTCGTCCTTGCGTTGCCACAAGCGGTAACTATCAGGTCGTTTCCGACATTTATGACCTGCATGACTATATTCAGACGAAAAAGGAGTTTGAGGACATTTACCTCGCTCCAACCTATGATGAATTTGCGGAAAAATACGACAAAGCTCATGAATGGGTGTCAAGATATCAAAATTCTAAGGAATGGGGAGATTACGCCCTTTACCTTAGCGAATACGGCGGAATTCAATGGGATGTCCAAGGCGTCGGCGGCTGGGGCTACGGTAACGGTCCAAAGACCGAGGAGGAGTACATGGATAGATACGAATATCTGACCAAGGCTCTTATGGACTCACCCTATATTTGCGGACTTTGCTATACTCAGCTTTACGATGTAGAGCAGGAGGTAAACGGAATTTATACCTATGACCGTCAAAAGAAATTTGACATTTCAAGAATTCGCAAAATCAATATGAGCAAAAGATAAATAAAAAAGCTGTTGGGAATAATTCCCAACAGCTTTTTTGCAGATAGCGCATGAAATATATGCCCCACTGTATCTGTTAATCGCATTTTTGTTTGCAATATGTTAATATTTTGGCAATATTTTTGAGTTAAACTTTAATAAAGGGGGCGTGACATTGAAAAGAAAATTTACATATAGAGTTAAGGATAAAATAATAGAGAAGGAAATAAACCACATTCCGCTAAGATATATTTTGTCCATTCTTTTGAGCGCCATTGAGGTTGTCTTAACTATCGGAATAGTAGTCGTTTTGTGCATCTATGTAAAATGGTTCTATGTGGCAGTTGGCATAACTCAGCTTGTATGTATAGTGATAATAGTAGCGTCAGAGGATAACCCCGATTATAAAATCCCGTGGCTTGTCATAATCTTCGCTCTGCCTGTCGCTGGCTTTATGCTGTATTTTATGTTCTATTCTCGTAAGCTGAAGAAAAAGTACATAAGCAAAATGAAAAGCTTGAATAGCCTCACCTGTAAAAAGGACGATAGCAAGCTGTTTGAAGACCTAAGGGCAAGCGACCCTGTGGCTCACAATCAAGCAAAAATGCTATGTAATCTTTGCGACAGTCACCTTTTTACCAATACAAGTCAAAGATATTTTTCCTCGGGCGAGGAATTGTTTGAGAGCATGCTTGCTGACCTAAAAACCGCTGAAAAATTCATTTATATGGAGTATTTCATAATTGAGGAGGGCGAGCTCTGGAATTCAATACTTGATGCTTTGAAGGAAAAGGTGCAAAATGGCGTTGAGGTCAAGGTGCTGTACGATGATATAGGCTGTATGTCAACCTTAGAGGGAAATTACGCCAAAAAGCTTTCTCGCCTTGGCATTGAGTGCGAAATCTTTTCAAAGCTTAAGGTTCAGGCTGATAGCGAGTTTAATAATCGCTCTCATAGAAAAATCACAGTAATAGACGGAAAAATCGGATATACAGGTGGCGTTAATATAGCCGATGAATACATAAATAAGGTAGAGCGCCACGGACACTGGAAGGACGGCGGAATCAGAATAGAGGGAGAGGCAGTGTGGGAGCTTACCGACCTGTTTCTTGTTGATTTCGGTATAAACGCTAAGGGCGGATGGGAAAGCGAAAAGGAACTGTTCCCAACCGCAGATGTAAGCGCCGACGGCTATCTCGTTCCCTTTGGCGACGGACCAAGACCGATATATAACCGAGGAGTGGCGAAAATCGCAATAATGAATTTGCTGAATTCCGCTACAAAATTTGTCTATATCACCACCCCGTATTTAATCTTGGATAACGAGCTGTGCCAAGCGATAGAGAATACCGCGCTTCGCGGAGTTGATGTAAAAATTATCACACCGCACATCCCCGATAAACGCTTTATTTTCTCAATGACAAGGTCAAGCTATCATAGATTTATAGAGGCAGGAGTGGCGATTTACGAATACACCCCGGGCTTTATTCATGCAAAAACCTATGTTGCCGACGGAGAATACGCAATAGTAGGAACAGTAAATCTCGATTACCGTAGCCTTGTCCATCACTTTGAAAACGGAATATGGATGTACAAGTGCGACTGCATACGGGATATAGTAACCGATATAAATCAAACTCTTGAAAAAAGCACGAAAATCACCCCCGAAATGGCAAAGCCCTCGTTCCTGCGCCGAGCCTTTCGCTCACTTATAAAAATCTTCACTCCACTAATGTGAAAAGAGTCGGCATCCCCGACTCCTTTTGCTTTCTGACCCCATATTCCCAATTTTAACCTCAAGCTTTATCTCAAAATTTTAACATTTCCCCCAAAATCCCTATAATTCTATTGACAATCCTTATATTTTATGATATTATATTATAGATATTTATATACAGGCGGTATATTATAATGAAAAAAAGAATTTTACTTTCATCTCCTACCATGCACGGGGAGGAAATGGAATATGTAAAAGAAGCCTTTGAAAAAAACTGGATTGCTCCTCTTGGCTTTAATTGCGATAATTTTGAAAAGGAAATGGATGAGTATTTAAGTCAAGGACTTGAAGACAAGTATAAAACCCTTGCACTTTGCTCAGGGACATCGGCACTTCACTTGGCAATAAAGCTTGCAGGAGTAAAGGCAGGCGATATAGTTTTTTGCTCGGATATGACCTTTGCAGCAACCGTTAATCCTGTTTCATACGAGGGAGCAAGGCAGGTATTTATAGATTCCGAGGCGGATACATGGAATATGGATCCTGTCGCTCTTGAAAAGGCATTTCAAAAATATCCACAGGCTAAGGCTGTTGTTATGGCACACCTTTACGGCACACCGGCTAAAATGGACGAGCTTCTTGAAATTTGCAAAAAGCATAATGCAATAATGATCGAGGATGCTGCCGAAGCCTTATCGGCTACATATAAAGGACGCCAATGCGGAACATTCGGCAAATATAACGCAATTAGCTTTAATGGCAATAAGATTATAACCACCTCGGGTGGCGGAATGCTTATTTGTGAGGATGAAGCACCGAGAAAGAAAGCCTTCTTCTGGGCTACCCAGGCAAGAGAAAATGCACCTTGGTATCAGCACGAGGAGATAGGCTATAATTACCGCATGTCAAATGTTGTAGCAGGTATAGGCAGAGGTCAGCTTATTCACATAGAAGAGCATAGAGAACTCAAGGAAAAAATATACCGTAGATATGAGCAGGCGTTCAAGAATTTACCGCTTACTATGAATCCGTATCTTGACTATACAAGACCGAATTTTTGGCTCTCATGTATACTTATCGATAAGTCTTCTAATGTTAATCCGCTTGATATAATGGATAAGCTTGCAAAAAACAATGTAGAGGCAAGACCAATTTGGAAGCCGATGCATATGCAACCTGTATTCGCAAATAACGATTTTATATCAGCAACTGAGGAGTCAGTTGGAGAGGATGTTTTTGCAAGAGGTCTTTGCTTGCCATCTGATATAAAGATGACCGAGGAAGAGCAAGACTATGTTATAGACATAATAAAAGGATGCTTTAATTAATGGAACAATTTTTACATAACCTAATCAGTACATGGTGGGGGATTACCATAATTTGTGTACTAAGCGTGCTTTTGTGGTTAGCGCTATCGGCACTATTGTATCGCCAATTTTTTAAGCGATTTTATGACATATTGCTTAGCGGACTTGCCATCTTAGCCTTGTCTCCTATATTGCTCGTGCTAATCGTTTTGGGAGCAATAAAAATGAAGGGCAATCCATTCTTTACTCAGCTAAGACCAGGTAAAAATGAAAAGATTTTTAAGCTTGTCAAGTTTAGAACAATGACAAACGAAAAGGATGAAAACGGCAATCTTTTGTCAGATGATAAACGCCTAACAAGATACGGCAAAATCCTTCGTTCAACATCCCTTGACGAGCTCCCCGAGCTTTTCAATATCTTCGTCGGCCATATGTCCATCGTCGGTCCCCGCCCACTCCTTGTTGAGTATTTGCCTCTCTATAATGATTATCAGAAAAAACGCCATATGGTGAGTCCTGGATTGACCGGCAATGCTCAAGTCAATGGTAGAAATGCAATAACATGGGATGAAAAATTTAGACTTGATGTTGAATATGTTAATAAATTTTCGCTTATGCTTGATTTTAGCATTTTCTTAAAAACAATATGGAATGTGGTGTCAATGAAGGGCATTAGTAGTGAAACATCTGTAACAATGGAAAAGTTTCAAGGCAAAGACAAAAGTGATACTGAAAAGGTATTGGAAAAGAAATTATGAATAAGAAAGTAATTATAATTGGAGCAAGCGGTCACGGAAAGGTTATTGCAGATATAATTAGAAAAAGCAATGACACCGTTGTTGGATTTTTAGATGACGCATTCGAATTTATTACACAATTCTATGGTTCAACCATACTTGGCAAGGTCGATAGGTATGTTGAGTTTAAGGATTGTGAATTTATAATTGCCATTGGAAACAACGAAATCAGACAAAGGATCGCCGGTCAACTTAAATGCGAATGGTATACGGCTATAGATCCGTCGGCGCAAATAAGTGAAAGTGCAAAAATAGGAAAAGGGTCATGTATTATGGCAAATGCGGTAGTAAATGCAGATGCTGTCATATTAGAACATACTATTATCAATACTGGTGCAATCATTGAGCACGATTGCTCAATAGGTAGTTTTTCACATATTTCACCAAGAAGTGTTGTTTGTGGACTCACTAAAATAGGCAATAATGTTTGGTTGGGAGCGGGAAGCACCATTATAAATGTATTGAGCATTTGCGATAATGTTGTTATTGGAGCAGGTTCGGTTGTAACGAAATCTATAAATGAAGAAGGAACATATGTAGGAGTTCCTACAAAAAGAATTAAATAAATTTATTGGAGAGACAATGAAATTTTTACAGGTTATAAAAACAAACAAAGGTGATAGTTGGGCATATGATCAGGTCAAGCATTTTTCTCAAAATGAAGTTGGTGCTGTTACTTTAATGCAAAACGGAAATATTGTTAAACTATGAAGATATTACTTGTGTGTTCAAAATCAAGTGTCATAATAGGATTTAGAAAAAAACTTATTGAAAAAATGCAAGAAGAGGGACATCAAGTTTGTGCTATTGCATTTGATAACCAGCACGAGCAAACGATAAGAGAGAGAAATATTGAGTTTAGATATTTTAATGATGCAAACAGAAGCATTAATCCTTTCAAATTGCTTGCTCTATCTAAAAAATATGCTAAAATTATGAAAGAATTAAATCCCGAAGTTGTGTTTACCTTTATGCTTAAACCTAATATTTACGGGGTTAAAGGTGCGAAAAAAGCGGGAATATCTAACATTTATTCAATGGTAGAGGGAGCAGGGGATCCTTTTATAAATGATGGTTTAAAATGGAAAATTATTCGTAAATTTGTATGCCATGGATATAAGAAATCATTCAAAATATCTAAGAGGGTGTTCTTCCTAAATAATGACGATAAAACCGACTTCATAAAGCGTAAACTCGTGCGTGAGGATAAGTGTGAGGTAATACATGGAATAGGCGTTGACCTTGAAAAATTCGCACCAAAACCACTAAAAAATCACAATACTTTTTTGATGATAGCTCGATTGCTCAAAACCAAGGGAGTGATAGAGTACTGTGAGGCAGCAAGAAGAGTTAAACAAAAATATCCAGATGCAATTTTTAATCTTCTTGGGTCCGAAGGAACATTGACTAAAGCCGATATTCAACAATACATAGATGATGGAAGTATAAACTACCTTGGCGCAACTACTGATGTTAGACCATATATAGAAGATTGTTCTGTTCATGTTCTTCCGTCCTACAGAGAGGGACTGGGACTTGTAAACGCAGAGGCGGGAGCTATGGGAAGACCTATAATCACTGGAGACACAAACGGTACAAGAGATACGGTGGTTGACGGGTACAATGGTTTTTTAGTGCCAATCAAAAACATTGAGGCGCTCGCCGAAAAAATGATATATTTTCTTGAAAATCCTGAAATGCTTGAAATAATGGGTAAAAACGCAAGGAAATATACCGAAGAAAATTTTGATCAAAACAAAATAAACGAAAAAATTTGCAGTATTGTTTTGTGACATTAAAAACAGAGAAAGGAATCGACATGAGAAAAACATTAACATTTGAAATAAATTCTCCGATAATCGCGTATGTGAGTGGTATAGTTGCTGTTTTTGCGTTCTCTCTATATAGCGGAACTGAATTTTCGCTATTCTTCTTTGCAGGAATGCTGATTATGTTACTTGCATTGTTCTTTGATTTTGGAAATCTTTTCTTGTTTTGTATGTTGTTGTATCCATCATTGGATATTATAAAGTACGGTCAAAATGCAGCGGCACTTTTTGGATATTATATGCTTATTGTTTTAGCTAAGTATATGCTATCTCATAAGGTAAAGCTTAATTATCCAATGTTTGTTCACATAGTTTTTGCTCTTGTGACTGCAATGATATATTCACAAACCTCTATTTTCACGCAGTTAATTAGGACATTAGCTTTGATAACTCTTTTTACATCAATGTTTAGAGAAAATTCAAAATACTTGTCAAAGGATTACATATATAAGATTCTTATTGCCACGGGAATAGGCGCGGTTTGTTCAAGTATAGGAATTATTTTTGATTTTAAGAGAATGGAGAGAAACTATTCTATTGTAATGTTTTCGTGTGTAATTGCTATTATACTATTGTTGTCAATCTACACAAAAAAATCAAACTTAAGATCGTTATTACAAACATTATTACTTGTTGGAGGAATCATATCTGCACTTTCAAGAACTGCAACGATATCGTTGATAGCTATTTTAATAATTCCGATATGCTTGCTAGGAGTGGCTGGGAAAAGGACCTCTACAATAAAAATTTTATTAATTGTACTTCTTGTTCTCGTTTTAGTTTTTGCGATATTTTCATCGGCAATAGAAGATCTTATAAATAGATTTAACGATGATACTCTTGAGGGCGGAAATGGTCGAGTAGATGCTTGGAAATATTATCTTGAAAAATGGATGTCAACGCCAACGCGATTGCTATTTGGGAATGGATTTAATTCAATGTATGTAGATGCGGATGATGTTCAAGCAGAACACAATACATATGTTCAAATGATCTCAACACTTGGAATAGCTGGAACTGTAACTTTATTGATGGTGTATTTTGTCTTGTTCAAGCAAATATGCATGGGAAAAGGCAAGATGCGTTTTCACTATTTTGTTCCCTTGATATGCTCAACAATATGCTTCTTTGGAATAAGTGCGCTATATTCTGATGTATTCCATTTTACGCTTTTGATTTCATTTCTTGTAATAAAACTAATGAAAGAAATCAATTTTAACGTAAGCTAAATAGTAACAAAAAGTGTGAGGATAGGAGAAAACTTATATGAAAATTGTGCATATTGCGCCTTCTGCACCATATAACGATTATTGGGGATATCAAGAAAATTTGCTTCCAAAATATCAAAAAAAGTTAGGACACGAAGTTGTAATTATCACTACTAATTTGATACATAAAGATTCAACGATTGTCGAAATTGAGCCCTCGGATTATACACTAAATGATGGAATAAGAGTTATTCGATTGAAGCCAAAAAGGTACTCTAAGTTTAGATTTTTGTCAAGGAAATTAGATAGGAAATTAGAAGTGTTTGATTTGCTAAAAGAAATCAAACCAGGTTTTATTTTTTATCATGGGTTGGTTAGTTCCACAATCAATGATGTTGTAAAATACAAAAAAGAGGAAGGTAATAATTGCGTAATTGTTCAAGACAATCACTTGGATTATAACATTGGTGCTACAAACGACAGTATAAAAGGGAGAATAAAAAATTGGTTTTATCGAAGGATGAATAAAAAAACCTTGCCTTATGTTGAAAAAGTTTATGGAGTAACTCCTTGGAGAAAACAATATGCAAAAGAAATTTATAACGTTCCGAAAGAAAAGTTGGATGTTTTGATAATGGGAGCCGACGATGAAAAAATAAAGTTTTCCCAAAAGAGCCAAATACGTAATGAAATTCGAAAAAAATATAATGTTTTAGATAATGAATTTTTAATTGTAACTGGTGGGAAAATTGATGAGAAGAAAAATATTCATCTTCTAATTGAAGCATGCAAAACAATAAAAAAAGTTAAACTTTTAGTTTTTGGAAGCATTGAAAATGATATCAAATCGGTTATAGAAAAAACACTGAATGAAGAATTTTTGATATATGTTGGTTGGATACCATCGGATGCCGTTTATGATTATTTTTTTGCGGCAGACTTGGTGGTCTTTCCAGGACAGCATTCTGTTTTATGGGAACAAGCTTGCGCTTCTAAGGTTCCATGTTTGTTTAAAAAATGGGAAGGAATGGATCATGTTGACAATGGTGGTAATAGCGAATTCGTATCGCCAGTTACAGTACAAACACTAAGAGATAAAATTGAAGAGCTTTTGTTCTCAGAAAAATACTATGATATGAGAGAAAAGGCGCTGTCTAATATGACGGATATATACTTGTATAGCAATATAGCTAAAAAATCATTAGAATGCGTCGAAAAAAATCAAGGAGGCAGTTTATGAAAATTGCAGTAGCAGGTACGGGATATGTAGGTTTATCAATGGCCGTATTGTTGGCTCAGCACAATCAAGTTGTAGCGATAGATGTTGTAAGAGAAAAAGTAAAAATGATAAATAATGGTATTTCCCCTATTTCGGACAAAGAGATAGAGGAGTATCTCGCAACAAAAAAATTGAATTTGATAGCTACGTTAGATCCTGACCAGGCGTATAAGGATGCAAAATTCATCATAATTGCAACGCCGACAAATTATGACCCTAATAAGAATTATTTTGATACATCTTCTGTCGAAAGCGTAATCGAGATGGTGATGAAAGTTAATCCTGATGCGGTTATGATAATTAAATCTACAATACCAGTAGGATACACCGAAAGGATAAGAAAAAAATATGGCTGTAAAAACATTTTATTTAGCCCGGAATTTTTAAGGGAAGGACATGCTTTATATGATAATCTTTATCCAAGTAGAATAGTAGTTGGATGTCCTTCTAATGATGGGGCTCTCTTTGGGCTGGCGCAAGAGTTTGCAAATCTTTTGTGTCAAGGAGCTATAAAAAATAATATTACAACATTGTTTACCGAACCAACGGAGGCGGAGGCAATAAAGTTATTTGCTAATACATATCTTGCATTGAGAGTGGCTTATTTCAATGAATTGGATACTTTTGCTACTTTGAAGGGTCTTGATTCTAAGTCGATTATTGATGGCGTGTGCCTTGATCCGAGAATCGGAAATTATTACAACAATCCATCGTTTGGATATGGGGGATATTGCTTGCCTAAAGATACAAAACAATTACGGGCTAACTATGAGGATGTTCCACAAAACCTTATAGAAGCTGTGGTTGAATCCAATGCTACTCGAAAGAAATTTATTTCCGAGCAGGTTTTGAAAAAAAACCCACAAATAGTGGGAGTCTATCGGTTAACTATGAAACAAAATAGCGACAACTTTAGAGATTCTTCCATTCAAGGAGTAATGGAAAATATTGAAGCCAGCGGTGTGAAACTAGTAATTTACGAGCCTACTTTAAAAGAGGACAATTTTTTGGACTACAAGGTGATACATAACATAGCTGAATTTAAAGCGATTTCAGATGTCATTATCGCAAATAGGTATGATAATGAGCTTTCGGATGTAAAGGACAAACTTTATACTAGAGATTTGTTTTTTAGAGACTGATACTTCATTAAAAGAAATTGGAGATAGAGCAATGAAGGTGTCTATAATATGCAATGTGTACAATCATGAAAAATATCTTAGAAAATGTCTTGATGGGTTTGTTAAGCAGGAGTGCGATTTTGAATATGAGGTGTTAATTCATGACGATGCTTCTACGGATAATTCGGCCTGCATCATTAAGGAATATGAACAAAAATATCCGAATATTATAAAGCCAATTTATCAAAGGGAAAACCAATATTCAAAAGGTGTTAAAATTTCTAGCACATATCAATACCCAAGAGCCAAAGGCGAGTATTTGGCATGGTGTGAGGGTGATGACTGTTGGATTGATTTTTTGAAGCTCAAAAAACAAGTGGAGTTTTTGGATAACAATATGGAATATTCAATCTGCGCACATAGAGTGTGTTTCAATAATTTGTACACAAAATGCAAAGTGAACATTCCGTCTATATGTGAAGACAAAGATTATTCGGTTGATGAAGTTATTCGCAGCGGTGCGTTTGTACAACTAAGTTCCATTATGATTAGGAAAAGTATACATTTGGGCATGCCAAAGTGTTTCACTGCAAAAGAATTTGGAGACATACAGTTATATATTTATGGGGCTATATGTGGTAAATTTAGAGTATTGAAAGATGTTATGTCTCAATATAATCATGGAACTAAAAATTCTTGGACAGAAAGAGTGGCTAAAAATAAAGAAAATTGTATTCGTCACAATGAAAGAAAAATAGAAATGCTGCAGAGAGTAAATGAGTATTACAATTTTAAATATGATGATGCTTTTCAACATGCTATTTCATCCTCATTATTTAATATCGCATATTTAAAAAATGATAGGCGAGAATATAAAAAGGCGGAATATAAAATGTTTCTTAAGGCAAGGAAAAGAATGGATTTTGTAAATGGGATTCCTCCTTTTATCCAACGATTGTTACGAAAATTGAAATATGCTATTAAACGGCAAAAATAGCTCAAAGGAGTTTTATGACAAATTATTTGATCTCCATTATCGTTCCAATTTACAATGCGGAGCAATATCTTGAAAAGTGCATAGATTCAATCATTAACCAAACCTATACGAATTTGGAGATAATTTTGGTTAATGACGGATCAACTGATAATAGCGGATCAATTTGTGATGAGTACGCGAAAAAGGATTCGCGAATAAGAGTGATTCATAAGGAAAACGGCGGTCTTTCGAGTGCAAGAAATGTGGGACTTGACAACGCAAACGGAGAGTATGTTTCATTTGTTGATAGTGATGATTGGATAGAGCAGGATATGCTTGAAACGCTCTATAATTCTTGCGAGGAGAACAATGCTGAAATTTCGTGTGGCGGGCGATATGATGTTTATCCCAAAAGCACGATTGTTGGATTGTGCCCAAAAAACAGCGAGTGCATTTCAAGGATAGAAATGATAAAAAAGCTATTCGCATCGGTTGAATGCGATTGTTCAGTTTGCGACAAGTTGTTTAAGCGATCGCTGTTTAATGAAATTCGTTTTCCAATAGGTCAAATTAACGAGGATGAGGCGATTTTTTACAATCTTCTTGGCGGAGCTACTTGTATTGCATTAGTAAATAAGCCCTTATATAATTATTTTCATAGGGCGAGTAGTATAAGCACCTCTGATTTTACAGAGAGGAAGCTTATCTACATGGAAAATGCAATTAAAATTAAAAATCTTGTTATAGAAAAATATCCGGAGCTTCGATACGAGGCAGAGGTGTTTTACGCAACTAAGCTCTTTTGGTTTTTGACTATGATTGATGAGTCGTCAAAGGGCGCAAGAAAAAAGTTCAAATCTATATTTAAGGAAAAATTGAAGGAGCTTTCAAAAATTAAGCATTACTTGTCTAAAGTAAATAAAATTAAGTATTATTTGCTCAAAACAAGAACCTATCGACCGATTAAAAAAATTTCCGATAGGCTTCACAAAAATCATATATAAAGAGGAAAAATGGAGAATATAAAGGTATCAATATTGTGCTTGTGCTTCAATCACGAAAAATACATAAGAAAATGCCTTGATGGCTTTGTGATGCAACAGTGCGAGTTTGAATACGAGGTTCTAATTCACGATGATGCCTCTACTGACAACTCGGCAAAAATCATTAAGGAATACGAGCAAAAATATCCAAGCATAATAAAGCCCATATATCAAACTGAAAATCAATTTTCCAAGGGAGTAAAAATTTCAAAAACATTTTTGTTTCCCAAGGTTAAGGGGGAATATGTTGCAATTTGCGAGGGCGATGATTTTTGGACAGACCCTTTAAAACTAAAAAAACAAGTGGAATTTTTAGATAACAACCCAGAATATTCCGCTTGCGTTCATCGCGCAACCTTGAAGTTTAGTAAGACGAATACAGAAAGCGAATTTCCGCGTATTAGCGAGGGTAGAGAATTTTCGCTCGATGAAATTATTCGCGAGGGTGGCGGAATTTTCGCAACTAATTCTCTTATGGCTCGTGCAAAGGATTACATTACATCTCCCGAATGCTTTGAGGCAAATGGATTTGGTGATTATCAACGATTCATGTATGCAGCAATTTGCGGTAAAATTTGGTGTATGTATGATAATATGTCGCAATACAATTGCGAAAATGAGGGATCATGGACCGCGACTGTTTGGAAAAACCCCGAGAAGCGTTTGGCGCATCATAAGGAATTAATCAGAATGCTTGCTACTGTAAATGAGCATTATGAGTGCAAGTTTAACGATCCTATTGAATTTAAAATCAAACAAACTCAATTTGAGATATTTGTACTTACGAACGATAAAAAATCAATGAAACTGCCTGAATATAGGCCGTTTTTGAAAAAGCATAGGGAAATTAAATTCAAGCAATTCATCTTGAAGAATTTTCCTTTCGTAAAAAAACTGTTGAGAAGATAAAGAAAGAGAGGTTCGTTATGAGCGAACAATCAACCTCTAAAGCACTTGCGTGGAAGCTTCTTGAACGCTTTGGAGTGCAGGGAGTGCAGTTCGTTTTGCAAATAATTCTTGCAAGATTGCTTGATCCCGAGCATTATGGAGCGCTTTCCATAATGATAATATTTACGAATTTAGCAACCGTGTTTATTCAAAGCGGATTTAACACTGCTTTGATTCAAAAAAAGAATGCGGATGAAAGAGATTTTTCATCTGTTTTATGGCTATCCCTTGGGGTTGCGGGTGTGTTATATGCTGTGATTTTCGTTACAGCACCGTTAATTGCAGATTTCTACGAAATGCCGGAAATCGTAGGTCCGTTCAGAGTGCTTGGACTTATGCTAATCCCCGGAGCCTTTAATTCAATTCAGCTTGCAGTAGTTAGTCGCGAAATGAATTTTAAAAAGGTTTTTACAAGCAATATTGCTGGAATAATCATTTCGGGTGTTGCAGGCGTTGTCATAGCATATCTTGGCGGAGGTCTTTGGGCGCTTGTTGCGCAACATACAATAAATGTGGTTGTAACCTCTATTGTAATGTTATTTACAGTAAAATGGTACCCAAGACTCATCATGGATTTCAAAAGAGTAGGGGCGTTGTTTTCGTTTGGATGGAAGCTTTTGGCGTCCGGACTTCTTAATACTTTGTATGAGGATTTAAGAAGCCTTGTAATAGGCAAAAAATACGATAGCGGAACTCTTGGATACTACAATAGAGGAAAGCAGTTTCCGCAGTTCTTTATTGGTGCAATAAACGGAGCAGTTCAAACGGTGCTTTTACCTGCAATGTCAAAAAAGCAGGATGATAAAGAACAGGTAAAGGAATTCACGAGAACATCGATCGTTCTTAGTTCATATATACTGTTTCCTATGATGGCGGGACTTGCCGTTGTTGCTACCCCTATGGTTAGTCTTTTGCTTACAGACAAATGGCTTCCTTGTGTGCCGTATTTGCAGGTTTATTGCTTCATACTTGCGTTTAGTCCGATTCATAGCTGTAATTTGCAGGCAATAAATGCAATGGGGCGAAGCGATATATTCTTAAAGCTTGAAATAATCAAAAAGATTATCGGAATTACATCCCTTGTCATAGCGGTATTTTGCTTTGAAACACCGCTTGCAATAGCCTTGACAGGAGCATTTACAACTATAATCAGTTCATTCATAAATGCATTTCCAAACAAAAAACTCATAAATTATTCTTATTTTGAACAAATTAAGGATCTTATCCCATCACTTTTGGTGGCGGGTCTAATGGGTGTAGGAGTTTATTCGATAATTTATCTTGAATTGAATAATATAGTTACACTTCTTATCCAAATTCCAGTAGGAATAATCCTTTATTTTGGGTTATCTGCGCTGTTTAGAGTAAAAGGATTTATTTATTTGAAAACTTCTATAAAAACCTCTTTAGATAAGAAAAAACAAAAATTGGAAGAACATAAACAATGATTGATACACAGAAAATAGAAGAGTTTTTGACAAGTGTGGACAAGCTTTTTCCTGTTCCGTTATCAAAAAAGCAAAATTTAAAGGATTTTGCTCGAAAATTAAACGAAAAAGCAACAATTTGTACAGCTTGCGAGGATAATAAAATTGTTTCAATGGTTGCCGGATATACTGAGGATATTGTTGATAATATGGCATACATCTCCATAGTGGCAAGTCTTCCGAACACTCAAGGAAGGGGCTATGCCTCCTCGCTGGTCAAAAAATTCATACAGATTTGCAAAGAAAAAACAATAAATGCGATCCACCTTTATACCGCTAAAACCAATGTGGTGGCAATAAAAATGTATAGAAAGCTTGGCTTTATTGAATGGAAAATACCTAACGAGCCGAGAATAGATGATTTACATTTAATTTATTACATAGGAGAGAAACAATGAACATACTTTTGACCTCAGTAGGAAGACGAGCCTATATGGTTAAATACTTTAAGAATGTCTTGGACGGGAACGGAGAAGTGCATGCTTGTAATTCTGATGATAAAACAGTGGCATTTCACTACTCCGATAAGGCTGTAATTTCGCCTCTTATATATGATGATAATTACATTCCGTTTCTTTTAAGATACTGCAAAGAAAATAAAATTGATATTTTGCTTTCGCTATTTGATATAGATTTGCCCATTTTGTCAAGAAACAAGGATAAATTCACTCAAATTGGCACAAAAGTTATTGTATCGGATTTGGAAATTGTTGAAATTTGCAATGACAAGTGGAAAACATATGAATTTCTCAAGAAAAACGGATTTAATGTTCCCAAAACATATTTAACATTAGAGGATACGATAAACGCGATTGATAGAGGAGAAATAAATTATCCGATAATTGTAAAGCCTCGTTTCGGCTGTGGCTCAATCGCTATGTCCATTGCTGAGGATGAGATGGCACTTTTGTATTATTTCAGGAGAAATACAAGAACTATAAACAAGTCATATTTGAAATACGAATCCCAAAATGTAGATGATAAAATAATATATCAAGAATATCTTGACGGACAGGAATATGGCGCTGATATTATAAATGATCTTAGCGGAAAGCTTCAAAGTGTTATTGTTAAAAAGAAAATTGCAATGAGGGCAGGAGAAACTGATATAGCGCAAATAGTAGATTCTCCCGAAATAACAAAAGAACTCTCTCGTCTTGGTAACCTTACAGGACACATTGCCAATATGGATGTTGATGTGTTTTTAGTTGACGGTAAGCCGTATGTTTTGGAAATGAATGCTCGCTTTGGTGGTGGGTATCCATTTAGTCATATGGCGGGCTGTAATTTGCCAAAGGCTATTGTTGATTGGTGTAACGGCAATATCGTTTCTGACGAAGTGCTTATCGCAAAAGCGGGAATTGTTGCTTACAAGGAAATTTTTATAACAGAGGTGTAGAATGAGGACTTTTGAAGGTAAGAAATTGCTTATTCTTTGTGGAAACATTGTTCATGTTAAGGTGGTTGAGGCGGCAAAACAAATGGGCGTTTATACCATAGTGACTGATGGATTGCCTCTTGAGGAAGCTCCTGCTAAGCAAATAGCGGACGAGGCGCTTTATATAAATGTTTTAGATGTAGATACATTGGTGGAATATTGCAAGAAAAATAAAATTGATGGTGTAATCAATTTTTGCAATGATATCGGGCAAAGACCTCATCAACAAATATGTGAAAAGCTCGGATTGCCTTCTTATGGAACAAGAGAGCAGTACTTTATGCTTACTGATAAAAACGCTTTTAAGAAAATGTGCGTAGAATATGGCGTCGATGTTATTCCGCAATATGACGAGAGCGACATTGAAAACGATAAAGTTGAATTTCCGGTCCTTGTAAAGCCTGTAGATAGTAGAGGGTCAAGAGGGCAAGCGATTTGTTATAGCTACGAAGAACTGACAAAGGCACTATCGAT
The DNA here is from genome assembly GCA_017466455.1 of Clostridia bacterium. Next base: position 6,158 of record JAFTUD010000024.1, on the reverse strand, counting down.
TGCTAAAAAGGAATCAACAAATGGTCTTGCTATTATTGAAAAATATATGGCAGGAAAACAAGATTTTTCAATGTCATACGTTTTCAAAAATGGAAATCCATATTTAACGAGAACAGCAGATAGATATTTAGGTAGAGCAGAGGATGGCTTACAAAAGCAATGTATTTGTTCTGTATCACCGTCGAGATATACAAAAATGTATCTTGAAAAGGTGCATTGTAGAGTAATTAAAGCAATGCAAGGAATTGGCATTAAAAACGGAATTGTATTTATGCAAGGCTTTATTGATTGAGATACAGTAAGGTTTTATGACCCAGGCTTAAGATTGCCTGGAGCTGAATATGAAAAATTACTTTTGAAAGCAACCGGATTTGATTTGATGAAACAAATGATAGCGTTGTCACTCGGCGGAGAAATTGATGATTACAACGGAGAGTTGGCTAACGCGTATAACTTAAACAATAAGGTTTCCGTACAATTGTTAGTTTCAGCAAGAGGCGGAACAATATCACGGTTTGACGGTCTTGATGAAATATCTCAAAATCCGAACGTGGTTACTGTTGCTCAAAGATATTTTGTTGGACAAAGGGTACCTCAAACCGGAGATGTGAAGCAGAGAATTTGTGAGATAGTTGTTTTAGCTGATAGAAAAGATGTAAAATCAACAATCAATTTCATACAATCACAGTTAGTTGTATTAGATGAAAACAACGAAAACATGCTCGTTTCTCAATTTGATAGTAATATTTTAGAGGAGATTTGACATGACACCGGCAGTGATTAGTTTAATTATTTTTGCAATAGTCGTTGCTTTGTTTATATGGAATAGGTTGCCAACATCTGTGGTTGCATTGCTTGGCCTTGTAGCAATGCTTCTCACAAATGTAGTTTCGTTTAGCAATGGATTTAAAAATTTCGGTAGCAGTACAATAGTTTTAATTTGTGCTATGATGGTGGTTGGACAGGCTACTTTTAACACAGGACTTGCTCAGCTTGTTGGAAATAAGGTGATAGCGCTAGCAAAGGGAAATGAAAGAGCTATCGTTATGATAAGCACGGCGATCACTGCAGTGATTTCTGCCTTTCTTTCCAATATCGCCACCTTGGCAATAATGATATCTATTCTAACGGGTATATCTTCCACTAATGATAAAGTAAGATTTAAAAATGTTATTTTACCTGTTTCTATGGCATCGGTAATAGGCGGAGCGGCAACTCTTGTAGGCTCAACAACTCAATTAACGGCCGATGGACTCTTGAAGGAGTTTTTGGGCGAATCAAACGGATTTAACTTTTTTACCTTTTCAATTTCGGGTGCTATAATTATCATAGTGTTGGTTTTATATGTGGGATTTGTTGGATATCCTCTTGGTAAAAAGCTTTGGTCAAGCAGGGATGATTATGATGATGTTCCGGTTGATAAGAAGGCAAATGAAAGTGTAGAATACAAAAAAAGCAAAATGATAATAATGGCTGTAATATTCGTGCTCACTTTGGTTCTATTCGTGCTAGTTGATTTGATAAAGCCATACATCCCCGCCTTTAATGTGGGAACGGTTGCATTGATTTCTGCTCTTGCTTGTGTGTTAACAGGTTGTATAAACCACAAGGATGCTATAAAAAGTATAAATTGGAATCTTGCACTTTGGTTTTGCGCTTGTTTAGGTATTGCTGCAGGTCTCAACTCAAGCGGAGGTGGAGAGCTTCTTGCAAGGTGGTTTGTTGGATTGTTTGGAGATAATGTGTCTGCGTTTTGGCTGTATGCAGCTTTTTTGATACTTGTAATAGTACTGACTCAATTTCTGTCAAATTCAACCGTTCTAACCATTGTGTTGCCGGTGGTATTTTCAATAACTACGCAAATGGGATATAATACTTATTCGTTTGCCGTTGGATTAACTATTGCAGGAGCTATGGCTGTAGCGACACCATTAGCGAACACAACAATTGGTATGTCAATGGTTGCTAATTATAAATTTAGCGATTATTTAAAGTACTGCGGACCTTTTACTGCTATTGCAACTGCAATTTTAATAGGGGTTGTTCCGCTTTTATTTCCACTGGTATAAATAAAGATAAGAATACAAGGAGAAACCAATGCCAATAAATGTAACACGCTCGTCAATGCCTCTGTTTGAGGAATTTTGCGAGGAAATAAAAGAGCTTTGGGATAGCCACTGGCTAACCAATATGGGTAAAAAGCACAAGCAGCTTCAAACTGAGCTTGAAAAATATTTAAATGTCCCTCATGTTACCTTATATACAAACGGACATCTTGCACTTGAAAATGTTTTGGCTGCTCTTGGACTTGAAAAAGGCGGAGAAATTATAACCACACCGTTTACATTTGCATCTACAACTCATGCGATAGTGCGCTGTGGATTTACACCCGTATTTTGCGATGTAAACGACAAGGATTATACAATGGATGTGACAAAGATAGAGTCACTAATTACCGATAAAACGGTAGCGATCCTTCCTGTTCATGTTTATGGAAATATGTGCAATGTTGAAGAAATTGATAAAATTGCAAAAAAACACAATTTAAAGGTAATTTATGATGCTGCTCATGCCTTTGGAGTTACATATAACGGAGTTAGCTCTGCATCGTTTGGAGATGCATCAATGTTTAGCTTCCATGCGACAAAGGTATTTAATACCATAGAGGGTGGAGCCGTGACCTTTGGAGATGACAATTTAGTTCAGATCCTTAACGACATTAAGAATTTCGGAATTCGCGGTCCTGAGGATGTTGAATACATAGGCGGAAACGCAAAAATGAACGAATTTCAAGCATCTATGGGAATTTGCAATTTGCGTCACATTGATGAAGAGCTTGCAAAGCGCAAGCGCGCGGTAGAGCATTATCGTTCACGCCTTAGCGGAGTCGACGGAATTAAGCTTTGTCCCGAGCAGGATGGAGTAGTTTCAAACTATGCTTATTTTCCGGTTGTTTTTGACGGATACAAATATACTCGCGATGATGTTTTTTCAATGTTAAGAGAGAAGGATATTATAGCAAGAAAGTACTTCTATCCATTGACAAATGCTTTCGCATGCTATAAGAACTTTCCAAATGCAGGAGAGGATAAAACTCCAGTTGCAAAGCATATTGCTCATCGCGTGTTAACACTTCCGTTATATGCTGATCTAACTAATGAAGAAATAGACCAAATTTGTGATATTATTTTGAATTGATGAGGATTTTATGTACGAATACTCCCCAAAGGTGTCAATAGTAATTCCGGCGTACAAGGCATCAAATTACCTTGCCGAGGCAATTGAGAGCGCTCTTGCGCAAACCTATGAGAATATTGAAATAATCGTTGTTAATGACGGCTCTCCTGATGATGGCGCAACAAGAGCGGTTGCGGAAAAATATATTGACAAAATTCGTTATTTTGAAAAGGAAAACGGCGGCTCATCCTCGGCACTCAATAGAGGAATTGCCGAAATGCAGGGCGAGTGGTTTTCGTGGCTTTCACACGATGACCTTTATGAGCCCAAAAAGGTGGAACGTCAAGTAGAGGAGCTTAATAAGCTTTATGAGTCGGGTGAGGATGTCACAAATCATATCTTTTTCACAGGATCGCGCTTGATAAATAAGGATGGAAAAATTCTTACCGAGCCGAAAGAAAAGGATCTTAAGGCAAGGTCAAATCGTGTTAACAGCGTAAACGGGAATGAATATTTGGTGGCAGAACCTACAAAAAACAACTTTCATGGTTGCTCGTGCCTTGTTCATAAATCTGTTTTTGAGCGCCTCGGTGCATTTGATGAGAAACTCAGACTTTTAAACGATTTTGATTTATGGTATCGCCTTTATGTCGGTGGCTGTGTAGTGCATTATATTCCCGAAGTGTTGGTTATGGGAAGGGTGCACTCGGCACAAGTGTCAACCTCAATCGGCTACTCATATCATAATCCCGAGCAGGATATGTTTTGGAACAGAACTCTTGATTGGCTAATTCAAAACCACGGGAACAATTATGAGCTTTTTGTCTTGTATGGCAAAAACGCTTATAAAAAAACAAGATACGCCGAAGGAAAGCGTGCGTTTGCTCATGCTAAGAAGATAAAACCATCAAAGGCGTTTTCTCTTTGGATAAAAAAGTGTGTTTGCAAATCTGAGGCAGTGGCGTTGGCATTTGCAAAAAAGATTTATTTAATATTAATGAAAAAATAAAGGTGAAGAGAATTGAAAATAGTTCAAATAAACGTAACCTGTGGTGCAGGTAGTACGGGCAAAATTTGCGTGGCTATTAGTAAGCTTTTGAATGAACACGGTGTGGAAAATTATATCCTATATTCATCTTATCAAAGCAGCTATGAAAATGGGATAAAATACATGACGGATAAAGAGGTTAAGCTTCAAGCAATAAAATCTCATCTTTTTGGCAACTATGGCTTTAATACTAAAAAAGCAACAAAGCGTTTAATTTCAAAGCTTAATGATATTTCTCCCGATATAATTCACTTGCACAATTTGCATTCACATAATATTGATTTAAAAATCTTTTTTGACTACATTAAAAGTAAAAAAATCAAGCTGTTCTGGACATTTCATGATTGCTGGGCGTTTACGGGCTATTGTCCGCATTTCTTTATGATAAAATGCGACAAATGGAAAACGCAATGCAAAGACTGTCCGCAAAAGAAGTCGTATAGTTGGTTTTTTGATAAAAGTACAACGCTTTATGAAACAAAAAAATCGCTTTTTAGCGGACTTGATATGACTATAATAACTCCGTCAAAATGGCTTGGAGATTTGGTTAAGCAATCCTTCTTAAAGGACTGCCCTGTAAAAGTTATAAATAATGGTATAAACTTGAATGTATTCAAGCCAAGCGAAAGTGATTTTAGAAAGCAATATAATCTTGAAGATAAAAAAATCATTTTAGGTGTGGCGTTTGACTGGGGTGTTCGCAAGGGATTAGATGTTGTAATAGAACTTTCAAAAAGACTTCCCAATGATTATAAGATTGTTCTTGTGGGCACAAATGAGGCAGTTGATAAAAAGCTTCCTGATAACATCATTTCTATCCATAGGACTCAAAATCAAGGCGAGCTTGCGGAAATATACTCATCAGCGAATGTGCTTATCAATCCCACGAGAGAAGAAAATTATCCTACCGTAAATATGGAATCAATCGCATGCGGAACTCCTGTTATAACATTTAAAACAGGCGGAAGTCCAGAAATCTTAGATGAAAAGACGGGTAGTGTAGTGGAAATTGATGACATAGATGCTATGGAGTTGGAAATTTTAAGAATATGTACTTTTGAACCGTATTCCCAAAAGGATTTTATGGAAAGATCTAAGAGCTTTGATGAGAATCAAAAATTTTTGGAATACTTGCGTCTGTACGATATAGAATGAAAATTGATCCGTTAAATTTATCAACAAAATTGCAAAAAATACCATTAATACTTTTGTATCAATGCGTCATAATAATATCAGAGCGTTTGAGATTTGTTTAAATTGTCTTGCTGATTAGGCGATTTATCAAATCGCCTATGCTCGATAATATAGATAAATTTAATAGGAGTTTACTAAAATGGCTAGTAACAAGATTACTGTTCCTGAAGCTAAGGCTGCCCTTGACAAGTTCAAGATGCAGGCTGCAAGCGAAGTAGGCGTTACTCTTAACCAAAACGGTTACAACGGCGACCTTACAGCTCGTCAAGCTGGTTCTATCGGTGGCCAGATGGTTAAGAAGATGATTGAAAGCTACGAGAATTCAATCAAATAATTGATTTAGCTTTCTTTGAGGAAGGGGCGCCCAAACGGGCGCCTTTTCTTCATTATTATAATAAGTAATGTGCGAAATACTTAAATATTAACTAAAATATGTCAGAAATTTCCTTTAAACTATTGACAAATAGAGAATATAATGATAAAATAAAGACCCACGCAGGAAAACCAATCACAACACCTTGAAAAAAACTTGAAAAAAGTTCAAAAAAAGTTTAAAAAAGGTATTGACAAAAAAAGAAATGCGTGATATAATACTAAGGCACGCTAAGAGAAGCGATGCGAAGAAAAGATCCTTGAAAATTGAACAATGAAGAGAAATTAGTTAAGATAACTAAGTACAAAGACGGAACTCTTAAAATTCTTTTAGAGAAAAAAGAACTCAAACAAGTAATTAAGTATT
>JAFTUD010000023.1 GCA_017466455.1 Clostridia bacterium | reverse complement strand
TTTGACATTCCTCCTATGTTTTTTGATACGGTTGGCGAACCTTTATCATTATATCATAGGAGGTCTCTTTTTTTACTTGTATCTAAAGATTTTTTACCCTCACCAGTTTAACTGGTGGTTTATTTCCGCTAAAGACTCCAATTAAAAATACCGAGCATGGCTCGGTATTTTTTGTTTAGATTATTTCTTTTTTGTTTAGATTATTTCTTTTCTTGCTCGTTTATTGCCAAGACGGTGATTTCGTTTATTGAGGTACAGCCACTTGCTGATGAATCAAAGTAGTATTTGATTTGCTTTGCGTTCATATTCACATCAAAGCTAAGTGTGATAATATCTTCGGTTGATGTGTCCTCATTATAGTCCCACGAGCCGATCTCGTGCCACGCCTCTCCGTCATATGCAGATACGGTGAATTTTTGGGCTACGCCAAGACTCCTTTTTAGAGTAATCTCTGTTTTTGTTACATACTTTTCATTAAAGGCAAGCACAATTTCGGGATTATTTGTTCCGCAAACCCATGCGGTGCCTTTATTTCCGTCAATTATATCACTTGGATATACCCACTGATTTATTCCGTCGGTTGTGGTAAGAGTTCCGCTTTCTGTGATGTCGGCTATTGATGTTATAATTTCCTTCTTATAATCACAGTTCAGGCATTTTATGGTGATAAGTCCGTTTTCGGTCGAGGTTGGCTCCTTTTCAACTACTCTTTCATCTGAAAGCTCATGCTCCTTTACCTTTGTATATTTTGTTTTGAAGGAGTTACCGCAAATAATACAGGTTCCAACCGTATAGCCTCGGCTTTGGCAGGTTGCGCTTATATTTTCGCCATATTGATACATATGGGCACAGCCGTTATCGCACGCATCATTGCCGCCAAAGTAAATTTTTACATCAGAGCCGTTTACGGGAAGGTCTCTTACTGTTACTGTATTAACTCCGCTTCCCTTTGAAACGCTGAGGTCATACTCTACTCCGTCAATTACCGCGTATGCAGAGTTAATTGTAAAGGGGATCTGGAGCTTTGCAGTCATTGGAATGTTATAAATATTCTTGTCAAGGTCGCAGGTTACATTTATTGTCATTGACTCTTTATCAGAGGCGACATAATTGATTTTTGCGTTTTCAACCTGCTTCAGATAGATTGAAACATCCTCAAACGATGCAAACCAAACGGTGTTTTTGAAGGTGCTGTTAAGATAGCTACAATGCTGAGCGAACTTTTCCTTGGAAATATCGGTGCTATTATACGCACCATCAAGCACGCAGTGAACAAGCTCAACGACCCAAGCGCCATTTTTCTTGAGGTTTCCTGCGATGATTTGGTTATGGTTTTCAACGATTGCGTCTCTATTGAAGGAATAGGACTTAACTCTGTAAATATTATAGTCCTCGCCAACCTGAACGAGTTCTCCGCCAAGCTCAAGACGGTTGGAGATTACGAAGTCGTCAAGATACGCCTCATAGGAGTCGTTTATGTGGGCATAGGGGGTGGCGAAGGTCAAGACCCTTTGGGTCGGGAACTTTTCCCTTAAGAAATAGATTGCGTCCTTAATTTCGTGCTCATATTTTGACTGCGCAAGGGTTGTCGGCTCTTCATGGTCATAGCCGTGGCATCCGACATCAAGATAGCCCTTGGCAAGAATTTTGTTCCATATCGGAATATTTGTATCATTAAGGAAGCATGGTCCAAGCATTGCTGTGCCTCTGAAGCCATACTGCTCAAAAATGCTATTTACAAATTCGCCCGTGCCTGTATCATATCCGTCGTCAAAGGTAAAGGTGAGGGCTGATGTATATCCGTTATAGTAATTTGAGAAAACGGGCGCCTTTAAAGAATAGCTTCCGTATATCCATTTACCGTCAGAGGTAACTTCGTTTGAATAAACGGTTGTATCGGGTCCGTAGGAAAATTGCGGGGGTGCCGGCGTTTGAGAGGAGCTTTCGCTTGATGGCTCGGAGCTTTCCTCATCGTCCTCTTCCTCATCATCCTCTTCCTCATCGTCCTCTTCTTCGTCTTCGCTTTCCTCGCTCTCGGTGCTTGGCTTTTCGGTTTGAGAGGGTGAAATGTCTTCAATAATTCCGTCTATAACTCCCTGAATATCACAGGAAAGCATTGAGAGGGCAAGCAGTAATGATATGAAAACTAACAGTAATTTTTTCATTTATTTCCTCGCGTTAATTTAAAAGTCGTTATACATTTTAAGTATAGCATTTATAAGCGAGAATGTCAAGAGGAGATTTAATCCGCTTGGTGACAGAGGCTTTTCGGAGAATTAAATTGCGTTTTTAAAATTTTTAAATTTTTAAATTCGTTGTTTTTGAAATTTATAGATTTTAAAATTTATTAAATTCAATTTTTCCTTTTAACAAAAAGAAAATTGCCTACCTTAGTAAGCAATTTTCCATTTATTTTTATATTGTTTTTGCGAATTAAACAACGCCTTGAGCCTTCATAGCCTCTGCAACCTTGATAAAGCCTGCGATGTTTGCGCCTGCAACAAGGTCGTCGCCAAGACCGTATTGATTTGAAGCCTTAATGGAGTTTTCAAAAATGTTCTTCATGATGCCCTTAAGCTTCTCATCAACCTCTTCAGCGCTCCAGCTGTAGCGCATGGAGTTTTGTGACATTTCAAGACCTGAAACAGCAACGCCACCAGCGTTTACTGCCTTTGAAGGAGCAACGATTACGCCGTTTTTCTTGAGGTATGCAACAGCCTCGTTTGTTGTAGGCATATTAGAAACCTCAACATAGTATTTAACGCCATTAGCAACGATTTGCTCTGCCTCCTTCATGCCAACCTCATTTTGAGTTGCGCAAGGCATAAGGATATCAGCCTTTACGCCCCATGGCTTTTGACCTGCGAAGAATTCAACGCCGAACTTGTCAGCATAGTCTTGAACTCTGTTACGGCAGGATGCACGCATTTCAAGCATAAAGTCAATCTTTTCATCGGTGCAAATTCCGTCGGGATCATAGATATATCCGTCAGGACCTGAAATAGTAACTACCTTACCGCCAAGCTCGGTAACCTTCTTTACAGTACCCCAAGCAACATTACCGAAGCCTGAGATTGCAAAGGTCTTACCCTTAATGTCATCCTTGAAATAGTTGAGCATATTTACTGTGTAGTAAACTGCGCCATAGCCTGTTGCCTCAGGACGAATGAGAGATCCGCCGAAAGGAATACCCTTTCCTGTAAGAACTCCTGTAAATTCGTTGCGAAGTCTCTTATATTGGCCGAACATATAGCCAACCTCTCTTGCGCCAACGCCGATGTCTCCTGCTGGAACATCAAGGTCTGCGCCGATGTGTCTTGAAAGCTCAGTCATAAAGCTCTGGCAGAAGCGCATAACCTCAGCATCGCTCTTGCCCTGTGGGTCAAAGTCGGAGCCACCCTTACCACCGCCCATAGGAAGTGATGTAAGGCTGTTTTTAAAGGTTTGCTCAAAGCCAAGGAACTTAATAATGCTCTCGTTTACTGATGGGTGGAAGCGAAGTCCTCCCTTGTACGGACCGATTGCGCTATTGAATTGAATTCTATAACCACGGTTTACTTGCACTACGCCCTTGTCATCAACCCACGGAACGCGGAATTTGATAATTCTTTCAGGCTCAACCATTCTTTCAAGCACTCCGCTTGTTATGTAGTCGGGGCGTGCCTCAATTACTGGCTCGATTGATTCCAAAACCTCTTTTACGGTTTGGTGAAATTCGGGCTCGTTAGGGTTTCTTTTGATTACTCTCTCTACGAGCTCATTTAGATATTGATTTTTAAAGCTCATTTCAAAAATACCTTCCTTAAATAAATTCGTAATTAAAATTACCTTTTTATTTTATCACAATGATTTTTTGTTGTCAATAAAAAATGCTAAGAAAATACAAATTTTTAAGAATTTGTTGACATCAATTTCCAAGAGTGATAGAATGGTGATAATTAGATAGGTTTTTGTCGAAGGAGATAAATAATGAAAAAAATACTAATTTTAATACTTGTGCTGATTTTGGCGGTGTTCTCTTGCCTTTTGGTTGCTTGTGACGACGGAACGGAGTCGAGTAGCAGTAAAAGCGAGCAAGAGTCGCAGATGGAAAGCGAGTTTCAAACAGAATCCGAGTCACAGAGTGAAAGCGACTCCTCTGTTGAGAGTGAATCTCAAAGCGAGAGCAAAACGGAATCTTCAAGCGAAGAAAGCGCACTTGATAGCGAAAAAGAAAGCGAATCGCAGACCGAAACAGAAACGCAAAAACCCGAAAACACTTTGACAGTCAAATTTGATGCACAAGGTGGCACGCCAATTGATGATGCCGTAACCGAAAAGGGAGAAAAGGTGTCAAAGCCAAGCGATCCCGAAAAATTCGGCTATATCTTTGACGGTTGGTATGTTGATGGTGAAAAATGGTCGTTTGTCGGTTATATTGTGACAGAGGATATGACCTTAACCGCAAAATGGACTCCTATTGAATATACAATTGCTTTTGTAGGTGCAACTGCTTCCAGTATAAAATATACCGTTGAAGATACTGTCACCTTACCCGCAGGTCTTACAAAAACAGGTTATAAATTTAATGGTTGGTTTGAGGACGAGGAATTCACAAAGCCTATCTCAAAAATCGATAAGGGTTCTGTTGGAGACAAGACTGTATATGCAAAATGGACTATTATCGAATATACAATTACCTTTGTAGGTGCAACTGCTTCCAGTATAAAATATACCGTTGAAGATACTGTTACCTTACCCGTAGGTCTTACAAAAACAGGCTATGAATTTAATGGTTGGTTTGAGGACGAGGAATTCACAAAGCCTATCTCAAAAATTGATGAGGGTTCCGTTGGAGACAAGACTGTATATGCAAAAACAACCCCTATTCAATATACCATTACCTTTGTCGGAAATATCACAAATTCGTCTATCAAATACACGGTAGAGGACTTATTTGATTTACCAGTTGGAAACGCAAAAAACTACTATGAATTTGCAGGTTGGTTCGAGGATGAGGCTCTTACAAAATCAATTTCAAAAATTGAAAATGGATCTTACGGAAACAAAACCATATACGCAAAGACCACATATCATCCACTCATTTTTACTCTTGTAGAAGATACATACCGCGTCAGCGACTGTGACAATGAAGCGATAAAGATAGTAATTCCATCAACTTACAACGACAAAAGTGTGACCTCGATAGGTTTCGATGCGTTTGATGGTTGCACCTCGCTTACAAGTATAGAGGTTGATGAAAATAATACAGCATATAAATCAATAAACGGAAATCTTTATTCAAAAGACGGAAAAATCCTTATTCAATATGCGATCGGAAAAAAAGAGGCTTCATTTGTAATTCCAGATAGCGTGACCTCAATAGATCCCTCTGCGTTCTCTGGTTGCACCTCGCTTACGAGCGTGACCATACCAAATAGCGTGGCCTCAATAGGTCCCTATGCGTTCTCTGGTTGCACCTCGCTTACGAGCGTAACAATTGGGGATAGTGTAACCTCAATAAGTGGCGGTGCGTTCGAGGGTTGCACCTCGCTTACAAGCATAGAAGTTGACGAGAATAATACAGAATATAAATCAATAGACGGAAATCTTTATTCAAAAGACGGAAAAACTCTTATTCAATATGCAATTGGAAAAAAGGATGCTTCATTTGTAATTCCAGATAGCGTAACCTCAATAGATGACGATGCGTTCCGTGGTTGCACCTCGCTTACAAGCGTAACAATTGGGGATAGCGTGACCTCGATAAGTAACGATGCGTTCTTTGGTTGCACCAAACTTGAAAGCATAACCATACCAAATAGTGTAACATCGATAGGTAGAGAGGTATTCTCTAATTGCACCGCGCTTAAAGAAATCAACTGTGAGGCAAAAAGCCAACCGATTGGTTGGGATTACAGTTGGAAAAAAGGTTGCAATGCAACGGTTGTTTGGGGATATACAGGTGAATAATTCTCTATTTTAAAATCAAAAAGCGGTTCAATGAACCGCTTTTTGTTATTTTATGAGTTTTTATTGTTTTTTCCATGTTGCGGGGGTGAACAAGAGGAGCATTGGGAAAACCTCGAGTCTACCGACAAGCATATCAAAAATAAAGACTATTTTTGATACAGGAGAGTAAAAGGCGAAGTTACCCGCCGGTCCTACTGCGCCAAGCCCCGGTCCTATATTATTTATCGTTGCGGCAACTGCCGTAAAGTTTGTTTCAAGGTCGGGATGATCTATGGATATTATAAGCAACGATGCAATATAAACCATTATATACGCGATCAGATAGAAGGTTACGGTCCTTACCGTTTCGTTTTCAACGGGGCGCTTATCTATTGATATTTTTCTTACCTGCTTGGGGTGCAGCATCATTTTAAGCTCGTGAAGCATTCCCTTAAACAGTATTAATATTCTTGACACCTTAATTCCGCCACCCGTTGAGCCCGCGCATGCGCCTATAAACATTAAAACAACGAGAATTGTTTTGGAAAGCGCCGGCCACAAATCAAAGTTTTCAGTTGCGAAGCCTGTTGTGGAAATTACCGAGCCTACGCTAAATGCGGAGTGCTTTATTGCCTCGCCCACCGAATAGTCATAAAGCTCAGAGGGGGTAAGAAGGACATTTACTGTAATTGCGCCTACTGCTATTAAAACTATTGCAAGAAACACCTTAACCTCGCTATTGAAGGCATCCTTTATTTTGCCTCTTAGAAGGAGATAATAGGAGTTAAAGTTTATTGAGAACAATATCATAAATACAGTAGTAACAATTTGTATATATGAGGAGTAGCCTCCAAAGCCGTCGGCTCTGATTGAAAATCCGCCCGTGCCTGCGGTAGAAAACGCGATATTAAGTGATTCAAACGCGGATATTCCTCCGAAAAGAAGGAAAAGAAATTGAATCAGTGTCATTACGAAATAAATGGAATACAGAACTACTGCGGTTGTCTTTACCCTTGGCACAAGCTTGTCAACAGTTGGTCCCGGGCTCTCTGCCCTCATAATGTGCATATTTCTCGCTCCGCTAAGCGGTAAGAATGCCATCAAGAGAACCAAAACTCCCATACCGCCTACCCAGTGGGTAAAGCTACGCCAAATGAGCATACATTTTGGCAGTGCCGCGATCTTTTCGCCTGTTGGGATTATGGTTGCGCCTGTTGTTGTAAAGCCCGATACGGTTTCAAAGAGCGCGTCAATAAACGATGGAATTGCACCCGAAAAAACGAACGGAAGCGCTCCAAAAATACTTATTACAATCCAGCTAAGAGCAACGATTACAAAGCCCTCTTTAGCGTATATATACTCGTTTTTCGGCTTGCCGAGCAGGCATAGAACTCCGAGAACAACGCAAACAAGCATAACTCCAAGGAAGGAAAATATTTCCTTTTCCCAGTATACGAGCGCGGTGATTATCGGAACTAAGAAGAACAGCGCCTCAAAAAGCAAGATCCAACCGAGTGTGCGCTTGATTATTTGAAAATTCATTTTTTCACCCTTGAAAAATTATTTTAAAATATCGGTTATGTCGTGGAGCGCCATAAGCTTTGATACGATTACGACTGCGTCTCCAACGAGAATTTTATCGCTACCGCGAGGGATAATTACATTTCCGTCTCTTAAAATCGTAGCGACAAGCACATTTGATTTGAGTTTTAGCTCACAAAGCGGAATATTTGTAATTTCGGAGTCGTCCTTTACGATAAATTCGGCAGCCTCTACCTCATCCCGAATGATATTATAGAGCGTTTCAACATTGCTTCCGATGGTGTTTTGCGTTGCTCTTACATATCTCAAAATCATATCAGAGGTCACATTTTTTGGAGAGATTATTGTATCAAGCTCAAGGCGGTCAAGCACATTATCATAGTCAATTCTATTTATTTTAGTGATGATTTTGCCTGTTTCCGCGCTTTGCGCAAAGAGTGAAAGGACAATGTTCTCCTCATCAAAATTTGAAAGAGCCACGAAAGCGTCGGTATTAGCAATTCCCTCCTCCAAGAGAAGCTCCTTATCTGCGGTGTCGCCATTTATGACATCAACATTTTTCCATTGAGTACAAAGCTCCTCGCACACCGCGCGGTCCTTTTCTATGATTTTCATAGATATTCCCGAATGCTCCATAATGTTACAGAGATAATGGGTAATAAGGTTTCCGCCTGCGACAATTACATTTTTAATTGTATTGCCCTTATAGTCTATCTTATCAAAGAAATCGGTTGCGTTTTTATGTGATGCGATTATTGAAATTATATCCTTTTCCTCGAATACGAAATCACCGTTTGCGATATAAGCCTCATCTCCGCGCTCAATGGTACAAACAAGGACATCGCACTTGAGCTTCATAATAACCTCCTTAACGGACATGCCGACAATACGGCTATTCCTTGGGAGCTTGAATTTTATAAGCTCAACTCTGCCCTTTGCGAAGGTTTCAATCTTTATTGCCGAGGGGAACTTCAGAACTCTTGCAATTTCCTGTGCGGAAACATACTCGGGATTGATTACCATTGCGAGCCCAAGCTCATCCTTCAAAAACGGTGCTTCAAGGCTATAATCGGGATTTTTTACTCTCGCTATTGTTTGACAGTTACCCGTCTTTTTTGCAACCATGCAACAAAGAAGATTCAACTCGTCTGAATTAGTAACGGCGATCAGAAGGTCGGCGGTGTCAATTCCTGCCTCGAGCTGAACACTATGTGTTGCTCCGTTACCTACTATTCCCATAATATCGTATTTATTGGCTATGTTCTTAACCTTAGTTGCAGACATATCAATTATTGTGACATTATTTCCGTCGCCGTTAAGCTTTTCTGCCAGAGTTTCACCAACTCGTCCGCATCCTACGATGATTATATTCATACGATCTTCTCCTTTATTTTAATGTTCTTCAAAATTGGCCCGTTACTTATCTATTATACTACTTTTATGTAATTTGTCAAGGTCTTGATGACTTTTTAATTTATTTAGATTATTTAGAGGGTATATTTCAATACATGCAAATTTTTATTCAAAATTCTCTTGACAAAGCAAAAAAAATAGTGTATTATATAGTGGCTGATGAGATTCAGCGCTTATGCGGGTGTGGCGGAATTGGCAGACGCGCTAGACTTAGGATCTAGTGTTCACACGTGCAGGTTCAACCCCTGTCACCCGCACCAAACAGTAGAAATCCGAACCCAAAGCCGATAGGCGAAAAGTTCGGATTTTTTATTTTTCATTAAGTTTTCAATGATACAGCTATTTATTATTATAAACTGTATATTGTTCAAAAAAATCGTCTGTTGTACATCCCAAAATTCGAGCAAGATGCGTAAGAAAGATAATATCGGGATAACAGATTTTCCGCTCCCACTTACATACCGCTTGCGCAGATACACCGATCAGCTTACCGAATTCCTTTAGCGACAGATTGTTTTCATAGCGGTATGCCTTGATTTTGTCCGCAATTTTTATATGATAGGTGGGCATAGTCATATCGTATCACCGCCTTTTTCCATATTGATCCTTCTCATTCGGTTGATGAGTGCCATCAGCTCCTGCTTGCGAGGCAGATCAAGGAATCTTTCGCAAGTCGTAAAGAAAGATGAATATAAAAAGTCAATTCCTTCCTCATCAATCCGTGCATACAGATCATTGATCTTCTTTTTGATATCAATCTTCCTGCCGTTGTTTGATATTTCCAAATAACGTAGCATAAATCCAAGCGTATCAAGCTGACGGGGAGAAACAATATCGTGAAGGCCGCGCACATCGATCTTCTCATCACCGATAATAACAAATCCCATATCCGAAACCTCAAGCTTTTCGGTACCGCTACCTTCGGGATAAGAGGAAAAATGGTCAGAATAAAGTGTTCTGCATTGTTGCCAATTCGCAGACATAGGTAATGCGGTAGTCACGTTATAGGAATTACAGATGTTCTTTGACTTGTCGGTTACATCGTGAATCAGATAGTCATCCATCATATAGATCTTATCTGCAACAGAGAGATATTCACCACTTCCGCCAATAACAAGAATGGTAGAAACGCCGTGCGACTTGTGGAGTTCATTGACTCGGTCGGTAAAGGGCGTAATCGGCTCTTTTTCAATCAGTTCCTTCATCATACGGTCGCGGATCATAAAGTTAGTAGCACTTCTGTCCTCATCAATCAGCAATAGTCTTGCCCCACAATCTACGGCCTCCATAATGTTCGCTGCTTGCGAGGTCGAACCCGAAGCGTGATTGGTGGAGAAATCACTTGTATCGCCGCCCGGCAGCCATTTTATAAAGGGCGAAATATTGACATGCTTCACACTTCTCCCATCCTCTGCGGATATGGTAACCGCGCTTTCATCTGTGATACAAAGCTCTCGCCCATCACCGAGCGCGTGGTCATAGATACCTGCGGATATTGCATCAAGCAAAGTGGATTTACCAGAATAACCACCACCCGTGATTACGGTAACACCTTTTTTGATTCCCATTCCGCGTACACCACAAATCTCAATCTCATCATCTCGAGTAGATCTGAACGGAATCGCATCAAGCATCGGCAAATCTGTGCCTTTGGCACGAGGAAGAATGCTGCCGTTGGCAATAAAAGCGCAATAGTCACTATTTTCCAGCCATTTTCTGATAGCCGATTGCTTTTTGGCAAGCTCGGTTGCTTTTTTCAATCCCTCAATATCAAAATCCAAGACAAATCGATCAACCGCATTAGGAAGATCGCGACACATCATTTGAAAGGTTTTGCGAAGCTTCTTTAGCGGAAACTGAACTTGAATTCTGATACACAGACACATCTGCGGTGGGCGCGATACTCCGTCACTCAATACATAGACGGTTGAACCCGAACCGTTTGTATAATCCTTCTGCGGACACAGTGCAAAATACGCCGTGTTTCTTGTTATAATTTCTCCGCCCGGCGCACACAGATAATACCTTCCGTTTTCGTTATCGGGTCGGCTACGGTTATCTAATTCTGCATTGAGCTCATCAATGTATTTTTTGAAAGTGCGAAGGCAAAAATCTGCTTCTACTCTCTCAATGTATTTATCGGGAATATCAATTCCAAGTGTGGCACAAGGAATACTAATCACCACCGTTGGCTTATCCTGCGCCAACTTGTGCGTGGGAGATATATCGAATCCAATGCTTTCATTGTAATAGGTTGAGCTGTAATCCACATGTGCCGGCATTGTTGATAGAGGATCGACAATAGTCATGCTGCCTTCATACATAGCCTTGTATGTGGTCGTGTTAGGCTCCATAGATAATATTTTGTCTTTTAATCTCTTCATGGGCATCCCTTCTTTCATTTTTCAAAAGTGTTATAATTGCGGTCATCATAAAAAATTCTCCTTTCGGTTTTGCTGGATTTTCCGTTTGACTCATATTTGAGGGCTTTCCACGAAAAACAAAAAGCACCCCCTACGGGTGCATAAAGCTATATGTTCGCCAAAGAAAGATGTTTCAGGCAAACAAAAAACACACCCGAGATCGGATGTGCATCAAATACTATATAAGCCTTGCGTTCAACATACTGCAGGCGATACATATGACATCCGATAAATATAAGTGTTCATCATAATAATCGCCTCCTTTGGCTCAATTTGAAATTTGATTATATTAACAGTGTAGCATATTTTCAACTAATTGTCAAGTGGATATAAGATTTTTTCGTCAACCGTTGGTTTAACATCACAACTCTTAAATTAAAAATTTGGTTCGGATTTGTCATCACTTACCGCACCAAAAAGCGATGTAATCTGACTGCTCTTGCGAACAGGCTACACAGTAGCTATGAAAATCAAGCAGCATTTTCGAGGTTAGAGCCTTGTTATTCGCTTCACTCGTAATTATCACGCTTTAGCATATATAGCAGTGTGTATATTGCCACGGGGGATATCGCAAATGAAGGCTTTATTTATCTCGTGACGAAGCAGTAAAGGCAACGCATAGCGTTGCCTTTTTGATTTGTCTTTAATTTACTGTGAGGTTATGCTAATTTACTGTTGCAACGACAATTCCGCAGATTATGAGAATTGCGCACAGTATACGGTAGACGATGTTCTTCTCCTTATAGAGGACTCGCCCAAGGATGATTGTGACGATGACAGATGTCTGCTTCAGAAGGGTCATACCGAGAATGGTGCTATTCGGGTCCTCATTTGCGATAAACAGCGCCCTGTCCGCTATTATAAACAAGAGGCTAAGTGTCCAAATTACGGGGGATTTTACATTTGCTTTGAAATTGACCCTTTGGCGTTTGGCAATGAGATAAATTCCGTAGAGGGTGACAAGATAAAGCATATACCAAAATTGCATTTGAGATGATGTGACAATTTCATCGCCCAAGAAGAATTTCGGCGCGTTATGTGTCGATAAAAGCCACTTATCAATAATTCCCGACACGGCGTTCAGGATACACGAGCCAAGAACGAGCAAGAGGATTTTACCGCTTAGGGTATTATCCGCGGGGGCTTTCTTTTTCAGGTGAACATTTACGAGCAATATACCCGTTAGCACGAGGGCAATTCCAACGAGGTCAGTCCAAAACAGAGCCTCATTCAAAACGATGATGCCTAAGATGATTGAAAAGACCATTCTTCCCATATCGGCGATACAGTACACGCTGAGTGGGAGCTTTTTTATTGAGTTAAGGGCGCATATCCATGCTATAAATATTGCGAAGGACTTAAAAAAGATTATTATATGGGCGCGCCATGAGAGCGAGAATATTCCGCTTGAAAATGGAATAACCAAAGCAAAAGCAAAGAGCGTATAGAAGAAAAGTACCTCCGCTACGCTCCTTGTTTCCATTGCTTTCTTTTTAAGTGCTTCTCTAAACCCTTTAAATATACCGTATAAGAGAATGAGAAAAATCCACATTTTAAAGTAGCTCTACCCCGTTTTTCTTACACAGGGCAACAGTTTTTTCATCCCAGTATGAGGAATGAACCTCACCGATATGCGCCTTGCGCAGGAAGTACATGCACATTCTTGACTGACCTATTCCACCGCCGATTGTATAAGGCAGCTCCTTGTTTAAAAGTGCCTTGTGGAAGGACAGCTCCTTTCTTTCCTCGCATCCCTTGATCTTGAGCTGACGCATGAGCGCGTCCTCATCTACTCTGATTCCCATTGAGGATAGCTCAAGCGGAATATCAAGCACGGGATAGTACACTATGATATCTCCGTTAAGAGTCCAGTCATCGTAATCGGGGGCTCTACCGTCGTGGGGCTTACCTGAGTTAAGCGCGCCACCGATTTGCATTATGAATACTGCGCCACATTCCTTAGCAATCGCCTTTTCTCTTTCCTTGGCGCTAAGTGTGGGATATTTATCCTCAAGCTCCTGTGAGGTGACAAATGTAATTTCATCGGGAAGCATTTTGTCAATAGCCTCATACTCACCCGAAATATAGTCCTCTGTGCGTTTAAGGGCGGAATAGATTGCCCTTACAACCTCTTTAAGCGTTTTTTCGGTGCGTTGTTCCTTAGAAATAATTTTTTCCCAGTCCCATTGGTCAACATACATTGAGTGAATATTATCCGTGTCCTCATCGCGACGGATAGCAATCATATCCGTATAGAGTCCCTCGCCAACGCTAAAGCCGTAATCTCTTAGCGCCATTCTCTTCCACTTTGCAAGGGAATGAACGATTTCAAGCCTTGCACCCGAAAAAATGTCAAAGCTAACGGGGCGCTCTACTCCGTTCAGATCATCGTTAAGTCCGCTTTTGGAGTCAACGAACAAGGGGGCAGAAACTCTTGTCAGGTTCAGTACCTCGGCAAGTGACCTTTCAAAATAGTCCTTAACCTTTTTTATTGCGATCTCGGTATCCTTAACACCGAGTAAGGATTTATAATCCTTTGGAATAAAAGATGCCATTTTTATCTCCTTTCCTTATCATAAGCAATCAAATCCCCTAAAGTATACCACACGAAAACGGATTTTTCAAGTATCGCACGCAATTTATTTAAAATATTCGCAATTTATTTTAATATACTTATATTCTATTGACAAGAAAAAAATTATGTGATACAATATATATGTGCAAAATAACCAATAAAGGAGCATTTTATGAGAAAATTTCTACACATTTTGATATTTACTCTCATTTTCGCGCTGGCGCTATGTATCAGCATCAGTGCCGAAGCATGGACCGATGAGGGAGGAAGGACATGGACATTTACCAAGAATGACACGGACCATACCGCCACAATTACAGGTGCAAATCTTAAAACAGGAGAGGAGCGCACTTCGGAGCTTAATATTCCCGCCAAGGTTTTTGTTGGCGAAACGGAATACACAGTTACCAAAATTGGCGCAAGTGCGTTCAAGTGCGGTTCTGACTACAAGTCGGGCGATACCTATCTTGCAAAGAAGTATTTCGGTCATGTTACTATTCCGAATACTGTCGTTGAGATTGGAAACTATGCTTTTGAATACTCCGCTATTTACGGCGAGCTCGACATTCCTGAAAGTGTTACAAAGATTGGAGAATATGCATTTAGAGGTTGTGTAGGCCTTGATACTGTTAATTACTCCAAGACTATGGATTCTATCCCTGTAGGTTGCTTTGACAACTGCAAGGCGCTTGTTAAATTTGAAACCGAGGGAGTTATCAAAAATTACGGTGCTAACTGCTTCAGAAGCTGTGAAGCGCTTCTCTACATTGAAATTTCCCCCGAAACCTTGACTATCGGTGGCTCTGCGTTCCAAAACTGCTATTGTCTTTCCGGTAGCATCGACCTTTCAAAGGCTACCTCTATTGGCGGTGGCGCATTCCAAAACTGCTACTTTATTGAAAGTGTTAAAATCGGTGGAGCATGTAATTTTGATACAGGCGTATTTTCAAACTGCAAAGCACTTAAAGCATTTATAATTTCCGAAGAACATACAAAGTATTGTTCTGTCGATGGTGTTTTGTTTAGCAAGGACATGAAAACCCTTTACAAATTCCCTCTTGGAAAGCTTGCCAAATCTTATGTTATTCCCGATTCTGTTGAAACTGTAAGCGGTGATGCGTTTTATGGTGCGACAATTCTTACAAGCATCAAGTTGGGCTCAGGTTTGAAGTCCATTGGTAACAATGCGTTTAGAAATACCGGAATTATAACAATGTATGTTCCTGACAATGTAACATCTGTTGGTAGTGCAGCATTCCACGACTGTCAAAAGCTTGAATGGATTGTTTTCGGAAAAGGTGTTACATCTTTCAGAAGTGACTTTGTTAAGGGCGATTTAAGCGCACTCAAATATGTATTTACCGCTTGTGATAAGGACACAACGCTTACTAACTCAGGCGGATTCCCCGGCGGAGAAAAATTCAACTACTACATTGAGGGAAGATTGTGTGATGACCATTATGGCGGACACAAGTTTGGATATCTTGATACACCTGCTACCTGTGATGAGCCCGGTGAAAACATTTGCTGCTTCTGCAGAACTAAGGTTGAGGTTGCTCCGCTTGGACATGTAGGACAAATCATCAGAGTTTCAAAGCTTTCCTGCACTACAAACGAGTCAATTACCATCAGATGTATAAACTGCGGTCTTGACAATGAGGTTATCTCGGCTGCGGCTCCCGGTCACACATTGACTACTGTTCAAGAGGTTACAGAGGACAAATATTCCTATTCATATTCAAAATGCACAGCTTGTGGCTTTGTTAAGTCTGACGCCTTCTCTACCTCTGCTTACACGGGCGGTGATATAAATGACGATGGCGTAATCGATGCCAAGGATATAAGGCTTCTTGGAAGAATAATCAGCGGAAGCGCCTCTACTGCTAACAAATTCGCTTGCGATATAAACGGCGACGGTAAGATTGACGCGCTTGACCTTCTCCTACTTAAGCAACATGTTGCTGAGCTTGGAGAAACGATTGAAAAGAACGAAAATATCTGTGCAAGCCATATTCATATTACTACTGTAACGGTTTATCGTGAGGACTGTGATTTCGGCGGTCTTTACATTTCATTCTGCGCTGACTGCGGTGCTTTGATTGATGAGGAGCATACTGAATCAAGAGGTCATATCTTCATTGATACGGTTCTTGAGCAGGCAAGCTGCTCCAAGGCGGGAAGGCTGTCCCGCGACTGCTCTGTTTGCGATTATATAAGCGAGGAGGAAATTCCTTCTCTACCTCATACTCAATCCTGGTGGATGCTTAGTGATAACGAGCTTGAGTATGAATACAGCTATTGTAAGGTTTGCGGCACACTTGAGCATAGAGAGGTAAACCGTGCTGTGCTTCAAGAGATTGTCAAAACAATTCCAAAAAATTATGCTCACTACTGCACAGCTGAGAGTGCGGCGCTACTTAAGCCTATCGTTGATAACGCTGAAAAGGCGCTTACTCAGGAGCAGGTTGATAAGCTTATCGAGGATATAAGACAAGCGCTTCCTACCCTTCAGTATAAGGTACACGATGTTCCTGTCGTTTATGTTGAAATGGCAGGTAAATTGACCGCTGAATACTCCCCCGCAAACATCATTGTTGCTTATCGTGACAATGACGGAAACCTTCAAACACTTACCGACTCAGAAGGTCAAATGAAGATAAGAGGTAACTCAACAGCAGGTATCAGTGCAAAGCAACCTTTCAACATCAAGTTTTCAAGAGATGTTGACCTCTTTGGAATGTTTGGCGACAAGCCTGATGAAAAGACTGCTCCCGGTAAGAAATACCGCTTGCTTGCGAATGCGCTTGACACCTCTCTGCTCAGAAACGCGGTTGCATTTGAATTTGCTCAAAAACTCGGTCTTGAATATACATGCAAATACAGATTTGTAGATGTTCATGTTGACGGTGTATTCAAGGGCTGTTATATGCTCACCTCTACTATTGACATTAGCCCTGACAGTGTTGATATTGATGAAGAAAGAGATGTAATTATCCACCTTTCAAAATCTAACGGTTCAAACGACGCAGCATTCCCATCACCTATTTTCGGTCTTTACCTTATGCGTCTTGAAGAACCCGAAGAATATACCGCTTATACAAGATCTCAAATGATGAGAATTATGTATCAGCTTGACTTCGCTATTCTTAGTGGTGACATTGATGAAATGGCGAAATTTATGGATATAGATTCTATGCTTGCATACTTCCTATTCCATGAATATGTCAAGGATATGGATATGATTTGGGACTCAACGCGCTTCTACATTGAAGACGGAAAGATTCATGGTGGACCTGCTTGGGACCTTGACATTTCACAAGGTAACATTAGAAGAGACTCGAACGGCAACGGATTTGACGAGCGTTCCGCTTATCACTACTGGAACCAAGAAATTATTTATGGTGATATTGTAACCCGTGCGGAGCTTAACGCACTTGGTGAATTTGGCTCGGCTATCGGTCCTTGGGTTGACGCATTCTGGGCAAACGATAGAAGTTACGGAACATCTAATCCAAGCTTAGCCAACGGTCAAAGGCGTTGGTGGTTCAGCTACATGGTTGAATATTCAAATGAATTTATGGTATTGGTTGCTGAATATATAAGAGATAACGATGACCTCTTTAAGAGCATGTACGACACTAACCTTATTGATCCTAACACGGGCAGAAGCGTAAAATGCCTGATTGATGAGCTTGCGTTCGGTGAAAAGACCGGTGAGGCTCTTGCAAGGAACTACACTGACGGTCCGTTTGGCTCGGCTACTCACCCGAACAGCATGGTATTCTGCGAGGATAATACACACTCCGATGCGGTAATTTACCTACGCACATGGTGGCAAACAAGGTGCGAATGGCTACATGATTATTACATTGAAACATATTTGACTCCTGAAGCACCTGCAAATTAAAAAAACAAACCCCTAATGCGACTGCATTAGGGGTTTTGTTTATTTGTTATTTTGGTCATCGGAGCTATCGCTTGATTTTTTATGTCGCTTGAATAGTTTTGCCACATATGCTCTTACATTCATATCTGTTCCCTCGTGGGCTTGTCTTACATTACCTCTGTGTCGCCACATAATGAGTGCGCCTGCAAGGGCTGTAAGGATAAACACCCATACATCTCGCGACAATGCGCTTGAAATGATACAAAACAGTATTGCGGCGGAGTATGACATTATATATCCGTGATTTAGGATTATAAGAAGGGCTGTGCATGTAACGAGCAAAAACAAGAAAATCCAGTGATTATACGCAAGCACAAGTCCTGCATAGGGGGCAAGCCCCTTTCCGCCCTTAAAGTTCATATAGAAGGGGAAAACATGTCCTGCAACGGCAAACAAGCCTACCACAAGTCCTATATGCGGCATTTCAACTAAATGTGTTGCAATTTTACACGCAAGATACGATTTCATAATGTCAAAAGCCATTACAAAAAGTCCCCACCATTTACCTATAACAAGAGAAACATTTGTTGAGCCGAGATTTTTCGTTCCACTCCGTCTTAGGTCTGTACCCGTTATTTTCGCAACAAGCGCCGACGGACTAAGACATCCAAGCAAATATCCTATTAGTATACAAAATAAATACTTCATTTCTCATCAGCTTAGAAATTTTGAATTTCATCTCCTTGACTTTTTCAAAAATATAATCAATTATACAACTATTTACTCCTAAATTCAATATATAACGCAAAATTTCGAGTCTAAAATTGTTAATTATTATTAAAAAATCAAGCCATACAAGTGTATGGCTTGGTTTTTATTTTATTTATCTGCCTTTTTTACGCCGATCTTGTTATACTCTGCAAGTCCTGTTCCTGCAGGAATGAGCTTACCGATAATAACATTTTCCTTGAGTCCGCGAAGGTGGTCAACCTTACCGCGGATTGCGGCATCGGTGAGCGCCCTTGTTGTTTCCTGGAAGGATGCTGCGGATAGGAAGGATTCCGTAGAGGATGCTGCGGTTGTAATACCGTGAAGAACAGGAGAGCCAACTGCCTCGCGAAGTGTAACCTCACCTGCTGCAATTCTTGCTCTAACCTCCTCGTTAGCGCGGTTAAATTCATCCTTATCAACGCTTGTGCCGACGATAAGGTCTGCGTCTCCGCTATCCTCAATTTTAACCATTCTTGTCATTTGACGGGCGATAACCTCGACATGCTTATCATCAACATCAACATTTTGTGAACGGTAAACCTTTTGTACCTCGCGTACAATGTAGTCATATACCGCCTCAATACCGTTGATATTGAGAATATCGTTTGGATACATATAGCCCTCTGTGAGTGCCTGACCTCTTTCAACGCGGTCGCCGTCATGAACAATTATGGTAGTTCCAAATGGAACATCGTACTTATATTCCTTGCCTGTTTCCTCATCGGTTATAACAAGCTTATTAATCTTTCCGTCGGGAACGATTTCAACATTACCGACTGCCTCGCTTGCGATTGCAGGCTTCTTCGGGCGTCTTGCCTCAAATAGCTCCTCAACTCTTGGTAGACCCTGTGTAATGTTAGCTGATGCGACACCACCTGTATGGAAGGTTCTCATCGTAAGCTGTGTACCAGGCTCACCGATTGACTGAGCTGCGATTACGCCGACTGCCTCACCGATGTTGACAGGCTTAGATGTTGCAAGGTCCATACCGTAGCAATGAGCGCATACGCCACCCTTTGTCTGGCAACGGAGAACCGAACGAACCTTAACCTCGGTAATGCCCGATTTAACGATTTTATCAACTGCCTCAGATCTAATCATCTCGTTTTCCTTAACGATTACCTCACCTGTTGTAGGATCAATTACATCCTCAACGGTGTATCTTCCGAGAATTCTGTCAGCGAGCTTTTCAACAACCTCGTTGCCTTCCTTAATGTCGCTTGCCACCATATAATCTCTTGTTCCGCAGTCATGCTCACAAATGATTACACCGTGTGATACATCAACAAGTCTTCTTGTAAGGTATCCTGAGTCAGCGGTCTTAAGCGCGGTATCGGAAAGTGATTTACGAGCTGATCTTGCAGCTACGAAATATTCAAGAATTGTAAGTCCCTCACGGAAGTTTGACTTAATCGGAATTTCCATTGTCTTACCTGTTGCGGAGAACATAAGTCCACGCATACCTGCGAGCTGACGCATCTGTGTCATGCTACCACGGGCACCGGAGTCGGACATCATCTTGATTGGGTTATATTTATTGAACTTTTGTTGGATTTGAGCGACAACATCGTTTGTTGCCTTGTTCCAGATATCAATTACGCAGTTATATCTTTCAACATCGGTAAGCTCACCCTCTTTATAGTAGTTGAAGATTTCATCTACCTGAGCCTCCGCCTCCTTTACGATATGGTATTTCTCTTCAGGAATTACCATGTCGGCAACGGAGATTGAAAGTGATGCTCTTGTTGAATACTTATAGCCCATTTCCTTGATGCTGTCAAGAACCTCGGCTGCCATTGTGAAGCCGTGAATCTTGATTGTACGGTCAACGATTTGGGAAAGCTGCTTACTTCCTGCTACGAAATTGATTTCAAGAGCGAATGGCTCCTCAGCTCTGTTTACATAGCCAAGGTCCTGAGGAATGTTGCTATTGAAGATAAGTCTACCGAGTGTTGCGTCAATAACCTTTGTCTTCTTTTCGCCGTCAATTTCCTTTTCAACTCTTATTTTGATAGGAGCATGAAGCTCAAGGTCGCCATTTTCATACGCCATGATTGCTTCATCCATATTGCGATATACGCTTCCTGCACCCTTTTCTCCGTCTCTTGGGTCAAGTGTGAGGTAATATGATCCAAGCACCATATCCTGTGACGGTACTGCAATAGCCTTGCCGTCAACCGGCTTCAAGAGGTTGTTTGCAGAGAGCATAAGGAATCTTGCCTCGGCTTGAGCCTCGTTTGAAAGCGGTACATGGACAGGCATTTGGTCACCGTCAAAGTCGGCGTTAAATGCCTTACATACGAGTGGATGGAGCTTAATTGCTCTACCCTCTACAAGCACAGGCTCAAATGCCTGAATTGAAAGACGGTGAAGTGTTGGCGCACGGTTAAGAAGCACGGGGTGGTCCTTAATAACTACCTCGAGTGCGTCCCAAACCTCATCAGCTACCTGCTCTACCTTCTTCTTTGCTTCCTTAATATTTGCTGCCTTTTGAGTATCAGTCAAGCGCTTCATAACGAATGGCTTGAACAGCTCAAGTGCCATTTCGCGTGGGAGTCCGCACTGATAAATCTTAAGGTTAGGTCCTACTACGATAACGCTACGACCTGAGTAGTCAACACGCTTACCGAGAAGGTTTTGACGGAAGCGTCCCTGCTTACCTCTGAGCATTTCGGATAGTGATTTAAGCTGACGCTTATTAGGACCTGTTACAGGGTTTTTAACCTTGCTATTATCAATAAGAGCGTCAACTGCCTCTTGAAGCATTCTCTTCTCGTTCTTGATAATCATATCGGGAGTACGAAGCTCAATAAGCTTCTTCAAGCGGTTATTTCTGTTGATAACTCTACGATAGAGATCGTTGATATCAGATGCTGCGTATCTTCCGCCGTCAAGAGAAACCATTGGACGGATTTCAGGCGGGAGAACCGGAAGCACATCAAGAACCATCCATTCAGGACGATTTCCACTCTTTCTAAACTCCTCAACTATTTTAAGTCTCTTTACGAGCTTATTCTTCTTTTGTGAGCTTCCGCTTACTGCCTCAAGCTCCTCCTTAAGCTGCTTTGAAAGCTCCTCAACATCTATCTCAGCAAGAAGCTTTTTGATAGCCTCGGCGCCCATTTCAGCCTTAAAACGGGTTTCATATTTTTCGTAATTTTCTTGGTATTCGTTCTCGGTAAGCACCTGATATTTCAAAAGCGGTGTATCACCGGGATCAGTTACTATTCTTTGTACGAAGTAGATAACATTTTCCATTGCCTTTGGCGAAATATCAAGGAATGTTGCCATTCTTGACGGGTTAGCCTTTGAATACCAAATGTGCGCAACGGGACAAGCAAGCTCAATATGTCCCATTCTCTCACGACGAACCTTTTTGGTCGTTACCTCAACGCCGCACTTTTCGCACTTGTGTCCCTTATGACGAGAGCGCTTATATCTACCGCATCCGCACTCCCAGTCCTTTGTTGGGCCAAAGATTTTGTCACAGAAAAGACCGTCCTTTTCGGGCTTTTGAGTACGGTAGTTGATGGTCTCGGGCTTTGTTACCTCGCCCCAAGACCAACTTCTAATCATTTCAGGAGAAGCAAGACCAATTTTTATAGAATCAAATGTATGTTCCATCAGCATTTTCCTTCTTTTAGTAAATTTTGTTAGTCTTCATCGAACTCGTCGAATTTTCTATTCTCAATATCGTCGGGATATTCCTCATCCTCGTCGCCGTAGGAGTCGTCCTCATCGTAATCGGAATCCTCATCTGAGTATTCCTCATCATTTGCGCCCTCCTCATCCGGTGCGGGTGCAACGATGTTCATAGGAGCGATATCCTCCTCGCCGATTTCGGACAATTCAATCTCGTTGCCGTCCTTATCGAGAATCTTAATATCAAGTGAAAGTGCCTGAAGCTCCTTAACAAGAACCTTAAAGGACTCAGGAATACCCGGTGTTGGGATATTTGCACCCTTAACAATTGCCTCAAATGCCTTTGTTCTACCGATAATATCGTCACTCTTAACTGTGAGTATTTCTTGAAGCGTGTATGCAGCACCGTAAGCCTCGAGTGCCCATACCTCCATCTCTCCGAAACGCTGTCCACCGAACTGCGCTTTACCTCCGAGAGGCTGTTGAGTTACGAGTGAGTAAGGACCTGTTGAACGAGCGTGAATCTTATCGTCAACAAGGTGGTGAAGCTTGAGGTAGTACATAATTCCTACGGTTACAGGGTTATCAAACGGTACACCTGTTCTTCCGTCGTAGAGAACTGTCTTACCGTCGCAAATCTTAAGCTTGCCTGAATCAAGCAGCTCCTTGATAGCGTCGGGGTTGTTTCTTGTTTCATCATCAAGACGCTGAATATCCTTCTTACCGTCTTCTCTTATAACCTCCTCATAGAGGTCCTTTCCGTCGGTATTTTCGTTAGGAAGAACATCTCTCCAAAGTCCTGCCATCTTAAGGCATTCAAAGATGTCCTGCTCCTTTGCACCGTCAAATACAGGGGTCATAATCTTCCAACCGAGCTTCTTAGCTGCGATTCCAAGATGAACCTCAAGAACCTGACCGATGTTCATACGGGAAGGAACGCCGAGTGGGTTAAGAACTATATCAAGCGGTGTTCCGTCAGCCAAGAATGGCATATCCTCGGGTGGGAGTATTCTTGATACAACACCCTTGTTTCCGTGACGGCCCGCCATCTTATCTCCTACGGAGATCTTTCTCTTTTGAGCGATATAAACCTTAACTACCTTATTTACTCCGGGTGAAAGCTCATCACCGTTTTCACGGGAGAGGATCTTAACATCGATAACAATACCGTTTTGTCCGTTATGAACTCTGAGTGATGTATCTCTTACATCTCTTGCCTTCTCGCCGAAGATTGCACGGAGAAGCTTCTCCTCAGCGGTAACCTCTGTTTCGCCCTTAGGTGTAACCTTACCAACGAGAATGTCGTGAGCCTTAACCTCTGTACCGATTCTTACAATACCGTCCTCATCAAGGTTCTTGAGCATATCCTCGCCTGCGTTTGGAACCTCACGGGTGATTTCCTCCGGACCGAGCTTAGTATCTCTTGCCTCTTGGCAAAGCTCCTCAATGTGAATTGAGGTATATACATCGTCGCGAACGAGTCTTTCATTAAGAAGAACCGCGTCCTCGTAGTTGTAGCCCTCCCAAGTCATAAAGCCGATAAGCGCGTTCTTACCGAGTGCGATTTCACCGTTTGAGGTAGCAGGACCGTCAGCGATAACCTGACCCTTTTCTACTCTTTCGCCGAATACTACGATTGGCTTTTGGTTTACGCAGGTGGTTTGGTTGGAGCGCTTGAACTTGAGAAGCTCATATTTATCTGTGTTTCCGTCGTCTGTACGGATGGTGATTGTTGATGAATCTACTCTTTCAACTACACCGGAATTCTTTGCAAGAACTACAACGCCAGAGTCACAAGCTGCCTTATACTCCATACCTGTACCAACGATTGGTGAGTCAGAGGTAAGAAGCGGAACTGCCTGCTTCTGCATGTTTGATCCCATGAGCGCACGGGCGTTGTCATCGTTTTCAATAAACGGAATCATTGCTGTTGCAACGGATACAACCATCTTTGGTGAAACATCCATGTAGTCAGCCTTAGATGACTCAACCTCAAGGATTTCAGCTCTGTCACGAACAATGATCTTCTTGTTTATAAATCTGCCCTCGCTATCAAGCTTTTCGTAAGCCTGAGCGATTACATGTCCGTCCTCCTCATCGGCGGTCATATATACAACCTCATCAGTTACAACGCCGTCAACGATTTTGCGGTACGGAGCTTGGATAAAGCCGTAGTCGCTGATCTTTGCATAGGTTGAAAGATACGAGATAAGACCGATGTTTGGTCCTTCAGGTGTTTCAACAGGACACATTCTTCCGTAGTGGGTATAGTGTACATCACGCACCTCAAATGCGGCTCTGTCTCTTGACAAGCCTCCAGGACCGAGGGCTGAAATACGGCGCTTATGTGTAAGCTCTGCAAGAGGGTTGTTTTGGTCCATGAACTGTGAAAGCGGTGATGAACCGAAGAAATCTCTGATTGCAGTTACGATTGGTCTGATATTGATAAGGTTCTTAGGTGAAAGATCGTCAGGCTCGTTTGCGGAGTTCATTCTCTCCTTTACGATCTTCTCCATTCTTGACATACCGATACGAACCTGGTTTTGAAGAAGCTCACCAACGCAACGGAGTCTTCTGTTACCCAAGTGGTCGATATCGTCCTTTGTTCCGATTCCGTGAGCAAGGCATACAAGATAGCTGATAGATGCGAGAACATCCTCTCTTGTAATGTGCTTTGGACAAAGGTCAGCGATATTACGCTTAACTGCGAGCTTAATGGCGTCAACATCACCAGCGCAGTCCTGAACGATTTGCATAAGCTTTTCGTAATTGATCTTTTCGTTTACGCCACAGTCCTTAAGGTCGTAGCCAAGAGCGTGAACGGGGTCAACTGTACCGTTGCCGAATACCTTGATTTCAACGATGTTTCCGCTTTCCTTTTCAAGAACCTGAACATAAACCTCGTTTACGCAGTGCTCCTCGATAACCTTAGCGTCAGCCTTCTTAATTACCATTCCGCTTTCAAAGAGGATTTCGCCTGTCTTGTTACTGATAACAGGACGGGTAAGGGTCATGCCGACAATTCTTTCGGTGATGGAGAGCTTCTTATCAAACTTATAGCGTCCAACGGGATAAAGGTCATATCTCTTAGGATCGAAAAGTGTGTTATTGATAAGGGCTTCAGCGCTTTCTGCAGTCGCAGGCTCACCCGGGCGGTGTCTTTTATAGATCTCCTTAAGAGCCTCCTCTCTGATTGAGGTAAGGTTTTCAATAGCGAGCTTTTCGCTATCGTCCTTAGCAAGAGTTGGAGTCATAAAGAGCTCGCCAAACATATCCTTAATGTCCTCCTCGGTTTCAACGCCGAGCGCACGGATAAGGATTGTTACAGGCATTTTCTTATTCTTGTCGATAGTTACATAGAATACATTTTGGGAGTCGGTTACATACTCAAGCCATGCTCCGCGGTAAGGGATAACGGATGCGGAGAAATTGTGCATACCTGTTTTGTCGATGGTTGAGTCGTAATACATTCCCGGAGAACGAACGATTTGTGATACAACTACACGCTCTGCTCCATTGATTACAAATGTACCGTGGTCGGTCATGAGTGGGAAGTTACCCATAAATACATCATTTTCCTTAACCTCGCCTGTGTTGTTGTCCATCAAGCGAACGGTAACATATAGGGGCGCTGCGTAGTTAGTGTCTCTAACCTTACATTCCTCTACCGGATGATTAGGCTTCGTTGTGTCGAGTCTAAAGGATACGAATTCAATCGAGATATTTCCCGAATGGTCCGTAATTGGAGAAAACTCGCGAAGGACCTCCATAAGTCCTTCCTTCAAAAACCAGTCGAAGGATTTTGTCTGCACATCAATAAGATTGGGCATTTCAATCAATTCGTTGATTTTCGCGAAGCTCATTCTTGTGTTTTTGCCAAGCTTTTGTTCTTTGACCATAAACTAAATCACTCCATATTTTAATTTTTTTATTTTTTATATTATATATATTAAGCGCTAATGCACGGAGTATTATTTTAGCACCTAAAATATGATTTGTCAAGTATAAATTTTATATTTTTTTCATTTTTTTGGATTTTTTGTATTTGTTTACGAAAAATTATTAAAAAGTTTACAATTTGTTTAAATGTAAAATTTTTGTGAACTTTTTTTGCGGGACTTTTAGAGGGTTGGCGTTCCTTGTAATCCTTATCTCCCATTACACACGCGTGAAAATTAAAAAAATTTTAAGAAAATTTCAAAAAGGTATTGATTTTGCAAATCGTTTGTGGTATCATATGTAAGCGAATGAACAGACCCTTATTCGGAGCACCCTCTCAGGCAACGGATAGTGCATCTGTTGGATTAGATTAAAAAAGGAGGATACAATTCATGCCTAACATCAAATCTGCTAAGAAGCGCGTTAAGGTTATTGCTACCAAGACTCTTCGTAACAAGATGCTCAAATCTCAGCTCAACACAACCATTAAGAAGTTTAAGGCTGCTGTTGAAAGCGGTGACAAGGAGGCTGCAAAAGTTGCTTATGTAGCTGCTGTTAAGAAGGTTGACCAAGCTGTTGCTCACGGTCTTCTTCACAAGAATAACGCTGCACACAAGAAGAGCGCCTTCACTCTTATGTATAACAAGATGGCGTAAGCTAAATCAAAACCACTAGTAAACTAGTGGTATGCACAAGCCCTATAAGGGCATAATACTTGCGATGTCTCAAGACATATTGAAAGATTCGCCAATCGCATCATCTTTACAGGCAGCCACTGAAGTGGCTGTCTTTTTTGCCT